>CALDEU010000036.1:0-49877 GCA_937942395.1 uncultured Collinsella sp.
TCGCCATCGCGGTTGTAGGCACTCGTAAAGCAATAGCCCGCGTCGTCGGTGGTGCCGGTCTTGCCGCCGATGTTGCCATCTTGGCCCAGCAAATAGTTATGCGTGTCCATGGAATGCGAATGGTCGGTGCCGTCGGCGCCCGTGACCTCGATCCAGGAATCCTCGCTCGCTACGACCTCGCGGATCGTGTCGTTTTTCATGGCCTCCTGCATCATCAGCGCTACGTCGTGTGCGGTTGAGTGCATATTGCCAGCCCACTCATCAAAGTCCAGACCATGCGGGTTTTCAAAAAGCGTACCGGTGCAGCCGAGCTTCTTAGCGCGCTCGTTCATGGCCTTCACAAATGTGGCCTCGGCGTCTTTGGTCTTGGGGTCGATCTTCTTGCCCACATATTCGGCGAGCACGATGGCGGCGTCGTTGCCCGAGGGAATCATCAGACCGCGTAGTGCCTGCTCCACGGTAAGCTCGTCGCCTTCGAGCAAGCCGGCGGTCGAATTACCCACGGTGGCTGCGGCGTTGCTCACCGTGACCTTCTCGTCCATCTTGCAATTCTCGACGGTTAGGATTGCGGTCATGACCTTGGTGATCGAGGCAATCTTGACCTGCTCATCGGCGCCGCGGGCATAGTAGACGGTGCCGTCTTTGCCCATGACGAGGGCATTGGTCGCATCGATATCGGGCAGGTTTTCGGCCGTGATACCGCGCACATCGGCGGTTTTGCCGCAAACATTGTCGGTCGTGAGCACTTGGGCGCCGGCGACGGTGGGCACGCCGGCGGCAAGGGCGATAGCGCAGACAAAGCCGGCGGCAAGCTGGGCTGAGCGCTTTGCAAAAGAGGTGAGGGACTTCACAGATTTCGCTTTCGACGGGATGGTCTCTTCTGAAACTAGAGTATATCGTTTGCCGGCGTCGGCGATCATCGCGTGCGCGCTTGGCCCACATCCGCACCCGAACGGGCACAAGGGTGCTTAAGGCCGACTTAATCACCCACGCTTGTTGTGTGTGGCGTGCGTCGCCTCAGGCATAATGGAGCGCGAGAGGAGCACGCATGAACGAGCGCATTTTGGTAGTTGATGACGAGAAGGCCATCGCCGACTTGGTTGGCATCTACCTTACAAAAGAGGGCTTTGATGTCCAGATTGCCTATAGCGGGGCCGATGCTGCCAAGGCGATTTTGGAGCAGGAGTTCGATCTGGCGCTGCTTGATGTCATGCTGCCCGATATCGATGGGTTTGAGCTGCTGCGTACGATCCGTTCCAGCCATACCTATCCCGTGATCATGCTGACGGCGCGCGATGCCCAGCAAGACAAGATCGGGGGCCTTTCGCTTGGCGCGGACGATTACGTGGTTAAGCCGTTCCGTCCGCTGGAGCTCATCGCGCGCGTGCACGCTCAGCTTCGCCGCTACACCAGCTACGGTAGCCGTGCACAGGCGGCCGAGTCGCCGACCATTCAGCTCGACGGCTTGGAGATCAATCGCGACGCTCGTTCCGTGACGGTGGACGGTGCACCGGTACGCCTCACACCCACCGAGTATTCAATCTTGCTGTATCTGGTCGAGCATCGCGGCAGCGTGGTGGCCGTGGAGGACCTGTTCCGCGCGGTGTGGAGCGAGGATTTTATGCCCGGCTCCAACAATACGGTGATGGTGCATATTCGCCACTTGCGCGAAAAGATCGGCGACGACGCACAAAAGCCACGCTTTATCAAAAACGTCTGGGGCGTCGGCTACATCATCGAATAACGCTTTTCGCTTGTGAGGATCTTGATATGACAAAAGACGATAGGCAAGCGTTCGAGGTGCCCGATCGGCTCTTTGAATACGTGAGGTCGGTCGTCGACAACCGCGCGCTTGCAACGGTGCTGCTCTTTTTGCTGAGCCTGCTGCTGATTGGCATCGACAACATCGTCGGAATCTTGGCGGTGCTGCTTGTCGGCTTTTTGCTGATCGATCGATTTGAGATCGTGTGCCGCTGCGTGGTGATTGGCGGCGCCGCGTGGGCCATGACGTTGGCGATTGGCGCCATGGCGCTCGGCGGCATCGAAGGGCCGGTGCTGTTCGATGCCGGCTTTGTATTCAACATGCTTGGCTTTGTGCTGGCGCTTGCCGCGTGCGTGCTGTTCTTGTGTGGCCGCGCCCTGTACTACCAGGGCTACGAGCAGGGCGAGCAGCATGCCGATTGTGTGCTGGCCGCTCGTATTCAAGATCGCCTGATCGATCACCCCGACACCTGGGATAACATCGACGGCGACTTCTTGGAGGTCGAGGGCGCCCTTAACCGCGTGCGTGACCGTGAGCGCAAGGTGCAGCAAGCTCTGCGTGACGAGTCGCATCGCAAGGACGATTTGGTCACGTACTTGGCACATGACCTACGCACCCCGCTTGCCAGTGTGGTGGGCTATCTTTCGCTGCTGCAAGAGGCTCCCGAGCTGCCGGTTGAGCAACGTGCGCACTTTACGGGCGTGGCGCTCGACAAGGCGCACCGGCTCGATACGCTCATCGAAGAGTTCTTCGATATCACGCGCTTTGACTTCCACGATATCGTGCTCACGCGCGGCTATGTTGATCTGGGGTTGCTGCTGGCTCAGGTGACTGACGAGTTCTATCCCATCCTCAACGAGCAGCATAAGGAAGTCCAAGTTGATATTCGCGAGGACCTGACGGTGCTCGTGGATGGCGACAAAATGGCTCGCGTGTTCAACAACATCATGAAAAACGCTATTGCCTATAGCTATGAGGGCTCGACCATCACGATCGAGGCCAGACGCCGGGACGGCGGTGGCGTGCGCGTGCGCTTTATCAATCAGGGCGATCCCATCCCTGAGGCAAAGCTCAAGGTGATCTTTGAGAAGTTCTATCGCCTGGATGCGGCGCGTGCGACCAATCGCGGCGGCGCTGGACTGGGGCTTGCCATCGCCAAGGAGATCGTATGCGCGCACGGCGGTACCGTTGCATGTGAATCGACGCCCGAACACACGATATTCACCATCGAGCTGCCCGCCGCATAGCCAGTGTGCCCTTACAAACACTTGACAATGCGCTCACGTGCATATGAGCCGCGATTCCTACTATCGATACTGCTGAATTGATATCGATGTGGAGGTATGCGGTATGACGGCTGCTGCGGCTGTGGAGCCCACGGAGCTTGAAGAACTCATGAAAGCGCAGGCCGAGGCCGCGCACGAGCGCGAGGTTGGGGATGCGACTCGCCCCACGGCAGAGGATCTTGCCGCCTCGCCGACGCGAATCGATGTTGAGGGCCTCGACCTGTTCTATGGCGACCACCATGCGCTCAAGGACGTGAATATCAAGATCCGCGACAAGCAGATTACCTCGTTCATCGGGCCTTCGGGCTGCGGAAAGTCCACGTTGCTGCGCTGCTTTAACCGCATGAACGACGGCATCAAGGACTGCCGAATCGAGGGCAAGATTGCGCTCGATGGTCAAGATATCCTGGGCGACTACGACATCTGCCGCCTTCGCCAGCGCGTGGGCATGGTGTTCCAGCGCCCCAACCCGTTTCCCATGAGCATCTACGACAACGTCGCCTACGGTCCTCGCGGAATGGGAGTGCGCGATCGCGTCGTGCTCGACGAGCTGGTCGAAGACTCCCTGCGACGCGCCGCCCTGTGGGACGAGGCCAAGGACAAGCTCAAAGAGTCGGGTCTGGGTCTTTCGGGCGGCCAGCAGCAGCGTCTGTGCATCGCCCGCGCACTTGCCGTGCAGCCCGACATTCTGCTGATGGACGAGCCGACCTCGGCACTTGATCCTGTGTCGACGCTGGTGGTGGAGCAGCTGGCCTGCGAGCTCAAAGAGACCTGCACGCTCGTGGTCGTTACGCACAATATGCAGCAGGCGGCGCGTATCTCCGATTCGGTCGCATTCTTTTTGCTGGGTGAGCTGGTGGAGCACGCGCCCACCGCGCAACTCTTCAAGAATCCGACCGATCCGCGCACGGCGGATTATTTGACGGGGCGTTTTGGCTGATACCATCTAGTAAAGGTACCTTTAGGGTTAAGATGCGGTCATGCCGGCCGCAAAGGGGTTCAACATGATCTATTACGTCGAGGACGATGACAACATCAGGGATTTGACGGTCTATGCGCTGCGCAAGCAGGGGATTGAGGCCGAAGGCTTTTCGTGCGACGGTGAGTTTAAGGCTGCCGTGGCGCGACGGGTACCCGATGCCGTCCTGCTCGACATCATGCTGCCCGATACCGATGGCTTGGCGATTATGCGTCGACTGCGTGCCGATCGCCTGACGGCGACGGTGCCCATCATGATGCTTACCGCCAAGGATACCGAGCTCGACAAGGTGATGGCGCTCGATGGCGGTGCCGACGATTACCTGACTAAGCCGTTTTCGCTCATGGAGCTCGCCAGCCGCTGCCGCGCACTGCTGCGTCGCGGCGGCATGGTCAAACAGGCAAGCGATGTGCTCAGCGTGGGCGACATCGTGCTTTCGCCCAGCCATCGTGAGGTGACTGTTGCCGGCGAGTCGCTTAAGCTCACCCTGCGCGAGTTCGACCTGCTCGAGTACCTCATGCGCAAGCCCGGCGTGGTCTTTACCCGCGAGTCGTTGCTGCAGAGCGTGTGGGGCTGGGACTTCGACGGCGGTTCGCGCACCGTTGACGTGCACGTGCAGACGCTTCGCCAAAAACTGGGCGAGCATGCCAGCGCCATCGAGACCGTGCGCGGCGTGGGCTACCGCTTGGCCGAGCCTTCTGCCGGTGATGGTGCCGAAGGTGACGACACCGCGGCCACCGCATCGGAGGAGTAACCCGTGGTCTTCGCCCCCCAGGGAAAACATACGCTGTCGCACCGCGTTTTTGTGACGATCTTTGTCTGCGCCATGGCGGTTATCGTGGCGTTTACGGTGCTGGGTGCGTTCTTTGTGCAAAACACCTTGGCGGATGCCACGAGTGCCAACCTGGCGCAAGAAACCGAGCTCATTGCTGCCGCCCTCGACGAGCAGCAGGAGCCCATCCCGTTCTTGCGTAGCCTCGATCGAGAGGACTTGCGCATCACGCTGATTAACAAGGATGGATCGGTTGCCTACGACAACGAGGCGTCGCCTTCCACACTGCCCAACCATGGCGATCGCCCCGAGGTCATCGAGGCCTTTGAGAGTGGTTCGGGTTCCGCGGAGCGCGCAAGCTCTACGCTCGACGAGATTATGCTGTATCGCGCCGTCGCCCTTGATAACGGCCAGGTTGTCCGCTTGGCGCAGGCCCAGCCTGGCGTTGCGGCGATTTTGCTGTCGATGGTGGCGCCGATGCTGCTTATCGCAGCAGCGGGTGCGGTACTCTCGTTTTTTATGGCGCGCCGCGAGTCCCGTGCCATCATCGCGCCTTTGCAAGAGGTGGATTTGGACCACCCACGCCGTAGCTATGAGCACGCCTATGCCGAGATGGTCCCCATGCTTGAGCGTATTGAGTCGCAGCGCCAGGAGCTCAAGCGCCAAATGGCGGTGCTGGCGGACAACGACCGTATGCGCCGCGAGTTCACGGCGAATATCACCCATGAGCTCAAGACGCCGCTTACGGCGATTTCGGGCTATGCCGAGCTCATCGCAAACGGCATGGTCGAGGGCGAGGGCGACCTGCGCAACTTTGGCGGTCGCATCTATCGTGAGGCGGGCCGCTTGGCAGCGCTTGTCAACGATATCCTTACGCTGTCTAACTTGGACGAGGCCGAGCGTGCGGCTGAGGGCGAGGCGGTGCCCATTGGGTCCACGGAGCCTATTGAGCTCTCGCGTGCCATCTACGCGGTCGAGCAGCGTCTTGAACAGGTCGCCCGTCAGGCGAATGTGACGATAAGTCATGAGACCAAGCCTGTGGTCATCGAGGGCGTGTCGCGCTTGATTGACGAGCTCATCTATAATCTGGCAAGCAACGCCATCCGCTACAATCGACCCGGCGGTACGGTTACGCTGCAGTGCGGCACCAACGACGAAGGCCATCCGTTCCTTGCGGTCGCCGACACGGGAATCGGTATCGCGCCTGAAGAACAGGGCAAGGTATTTGAGCGGTTCTATCGCGTGGACAAGAGTAGGTCCAAGGCACGCGGCGGAACCGGTCTGGGGCTTGCCATTGTCAAGCATGCGGCCCTGTATCATCACGCCACGCTCGATCTGTCGAGCGAGTTGGGCGTGGGAACCACCATTACGGTGACGTTTCCCATACAGCAGGACGAGCCATTCGCATAGCGATATAACATAGATATTGATGCAGACGCCGCATTTGACTTTCGGGTGCGGCGTTGTTGTGCAATTTTACGATTGCTTCCGACATTTTTACAGGAGAGCCTGTTTCTTATGTATAGAGTTTGGTCTCGGTAAAAAGATGCGATAACATACGGACAGTTTTGTCAATCCGAACTGGGGAAATGAAAGGCAAGCTGCATGACCCTTCTCGAACTGTTCCAGCTGCTGAAGAAGCACCTTCAGCTGGTCATCACCCTTCCGGTGGTCTGCGCGATCGCCATGGGCATCGTGTCCTTCGTTGCGATGGACAACACCTATACCGCGACGACGAGCATGTACATTCTCGCCAAGACCGACGATAGCGGTCAGATGAGCTACAACGATCTCTCGGCGAGTCAGATGCTTTCCAACGATATCGCCACGCTGCTGGATAGCGATAGCGTTAAGAGCGGCGCAGCCAATGAACTGGGCCTCACCGATCTGGATGACTACAAGGTGTCTGTTTCCTCCGAGACCACCACGCGTGTCATTACGCTTTCGGTTACCGGCACCGATGCCAAGGAGACGGCTAAGGTCGCAAAGGCCATGGCCAGCTCGGTGAGTACGGTCGCTCAGAACGTCGGCGCTGCCCAGAGCATCAACGTTATCGACGAGGCTAAGACCCCCGAAGCCCCCAGCGGTCCCAAGCGTATGCTGTACGTTGCTGTCGCGTTCCTCGCCGGTATCTTTATCGCAGTTGCCTATGTCGTTTTGGCAGACATGCTCAATACCCGCATCCGCGGTGCCGAAGAGGCAGAAGAGCTCCTGGGCATTCCCGTTGTTGGCCGAATTCCGGCTATGAAAGGTGGTAAATAGGCATGGCTAAGGCAAAGAACACCGATAAGCTCGTTGTACAGAATGCCGCCAAGACCCTTCTGGCCAACATCCGCTTTGCGAGCGTGGACGACCCCATTCGCACCATTACCGTCACGTCCTCGATTCCCAACGAGGGCAAGTCTACGGTTTCCATCAACCTTGCCCAGGCTATCGCCACGAGCGGCAAGTCCGTGCTCCTGGTCGAGGCCGATATGCGCCGCAGGTCCCTTTCCGATATGCTCGGCGTTCGTTCGCGCGGCGGACTCTATGCGGTCCTTTCCGAGCAGATCTCCATTGACCAGGCAATTGTCGAGACGGGTCAGAAGAACTTCTACTTCCTCGATGCCGAGCCGCATATTCCCAATCCTGCCGACATCATCGTCTCTCACCGCTTTGCCAAGTTGGTAAAGGCACTGTCCGCCAAGTTCCAGTACGTCATCTTTGATGCTCCCCCGGTCGGCACCTTCATCGATGCTGCCGAGATTGCCAGCCTGACCGACGGTACGCTGTTCGTGGTGCGCGAGGACTTCACCAAGCGCGAGGAGGCACTCAACGCTATCGGCCAGCTTAAGAAGTCCGAGAAGGTCAAGCTCATCGGTACCGTCATGAACTACTGCGAGACCGAGACCAGCGAGTACTACTACTCCTACTACACCAAGGACGGTAAGAAGGTTAAGAAGGGCTCCGACGATCAGGGGACTTCCAAAAAGGGCATCTTCACCAACCGAGCAAACGTTTAGTTGATTAAGGCTGACCTATGCGTGACATTCATTGCCATATCTTGCCGGGTGTAGACGACGGCGCCGCCGATCTCGATGAGAGCTTGGCGATGCTCGAGGCTGCCAAGCGGGCCGGTGTAACCAGAATCGTTTGCACTCCTCACTGCCGTGATCCCTATTTTGATTACGACAAGATGTGGGATGCCTTTGAGCTGCTGCGTGATAACGCTGACGGTTTTCCGCTCCAGATGGGCTTCGAGGTCAACCATCGAAAGCTCGTTGAACTTGGTATCGATGCCGCGGAGCACTTGCATTTCGATGGAACCAACGAGTTTCTGCTCGAGCTTTCGACACATGCCGATGCGTATGCGTTTAGAGAGTACGAGAACACGATTTACGATTTGCAGTGCCGTGGCTACCAGGTGATCATCGCTCATCCTGAGCGCTATCGTGCGGTTCAAAAGGATGTAAGCGTGGCGGAGCGCCTGGTCGATATGGGCTGCAAGCTGCAGGCTTCGGCGGACTTTATTGCCGGCGGTCGCTTTGGTCGCGAGAAAAAGCCGGCACAGCGCCTGTTCGATCAGAACCTGTACAGCTTCATCGCGAGCGATGCCCATAACGTGGGTCATTACGACTGCCTGGCGAAGGCTCGCGCGAAGTTTAGCGTACGCGGAGCTCATTTTCGCTAAAATCTGTCCCTAACGTTCGCATTGAATGAAGGGGCAGCCATGGATATTCAACTTAAGACGGGATGCTTTGATGACGCGGCGTTGGTGCGCCGCGTCGTTTTTATGGACGAGCAGGGCTACGAGAATGAGTTCGACGCTATCGACGAGGATCCGAACTGCATTCATGTGACGCTCTATGTAGACGGCGAGCTTGCCGGTTGCTCGCGCGTGTTTCCCGAAGAGCTTGAGCGCGTGGCTGACGCAGAGGCCCCGGTGTTGCCGGCATGCGACATGGACGAAGGCGTTGCGGCGGGGGAGACCTACATTATGGGGCGCGTGGCTGTGCTGCCGAGCATGCGCCGTCGCGGTTTGGCGAGCAAGATTGTCGAGGCCAGTGATGCCGCCGCGCGTGATGCCGGCGCCAAGCTTATTAAGCTGCATGCGCAGGAATACGTGCTGCCGCTCTATGTAAAGGCGGGCTACACGCAAATTGCCCCGGTAGATTACGAAGACGAAGGCCAGCCCCACGCCTGGATGGCCAAGCGCGTAGATGGCAGATAGGGACGTTCCTTTTCTGCCGGCAGTTGGGGACACTCCTTGGCAATTGACGCATTGGAGCGCTCGGACATACAGTTTTTCGATTCCGTATGTATATATGCGCGTTAATGGGTTATAAAATCTAAGTCTGAACATAGCAGGTCTGCGATGCGGCTCGGGCGACCGGGCCGTTTTTGCGGACAGGGGTAGCGCGAAAGGACTGCACATGCGTCAATTTAAGACCGAGAGCAAAAAACTGCTCGACCTCATGATCAACTCCATCTACACCAATAAGGAAATCTTCCTGCGCGAGCTTATCTCTAACGCGAGCGACGCCGTCGACAAGCTCAACTTTAAGAGCCTGCAGGACCCGAGCGTCAAGATCGACCAGGGCGACCTGGCCATTCGCGTCTCCTTTGATAAAGACGCCCGCACCATTACCATCTCGGATAACGGCATTGGCATGACCGCCGAGGAGCTCGAGCGCAATCTGGGCACCATCGCCCATTCCGGCTCCGAGGAGTTTAAGACCGAGAACGCCGAGCAGCAGGGCTCCGATGTCGACATCATCGGTCAGTTTGGCGTGGGCTTCTACTCGGCTTTTATGGTCGCCAGCCATGTGAAGGTCGTCAGCCGCGCTTATGGCGAGGATGTCGCCCATGTGTGGGAGTCGGACGGTCTTGAGGGCTACACCATCGAGGATGGCGAGCGCGCCGAGCACGGTACCGATGTCATTCTGACGCTGCGTGAGAACGAGAAGCTCGACGCCGATGGCGAGGCCGAGACCTACGATCGCTTCCTGACCGAGTGGGGCCTCAAGAGCCTGATTCAGCAGTACAGCAACTATGTGCGCTACCCGATTCAGATGATGGTGTCCAAGAGCCGCCAGAAACCCAAGCCCGAGGACGCCGGCGACGATTACAAGCCCGAGTATGAGGACTACCAGGAGCTCGAGACCGTCAACTCCATGACACCGATTTGGAAAAAGCGCAGCTCCGATGTTGAGCAGAAGGACTACGACGAGTTCTACAAGTCTACGTTCCACGACTTTGATAATCCTGCGCGCACCATCAGCTTCCACGCCGAGGGCACGCTCGAGTACGACGCCCTGCTGTTTGTGCCGGGTCGCGCCCCGTTCGATCTGTACAGCAAGGACTACGAGAAGGGTCTGGCGCTCTACAGCTCCAACGTGCTGATTATGGAGAAGTGCGACGACCTGCTGCCCGACTACTACAACTTTGTGCGCGGTGTCGTGGATTCCGCCGACGTGTCGCTCAACATCTCGCGTGAGACGCTGCAGCAGAACCGTCAGCTCAAGGCCATCGCCAAGCGTGTGGAAAAGAAGATCACCGCTGACCTTGAGGATATGCGTGACAACGACCGCGAGGCCTACGAGAAGTTCTTTGAGAACTTTGGCCGCGGCCTTAAGTACGGCATCTACTCGAGCTATGGCATGAAGGCCGATGAGCTCGCCGACCTGTTGCTGTTCTGGTCTGCCAAGGAACAGAAGATGATTACCCTGGCCGAATATGCCAAGGGCATGCCCGAGGATCAGAAGGCCATCTACTACGCCGCCGGTGACTCGCGCGAGCGCTTGGCCAAGATGCCCGTGGTAAAGGGCGTGCTCGACCGCGGCTATGACGTGCTGCTGCTGACGCAGGATGTGGATGAGTTCACGTTCCAAGCTATGCGTGAGTACGTTGCCGCCGATATGCCCAAGATCTATGAGGACGACGCAGCTCGCGAGGCTGCCGAAAAGGCTGTGGCCGACGGTGCCGAGCCCGAGGTCGAGGATCGTCATCTGGAGCTCAAGAACGTCGCGACCGGTGATCTTGACCTGGCGACCGAGGACGAGAAACAGGAGGCCGAGGACGCCACCAAGGAGAACGAGGACCTCTTTAACGCCATGAAGGAGGCACTCGGCGACAAGGTCGAGAAGGTTGCCGTCTCTGCGCGCCTGACCGATGCTCCCGCGTGCATCACCACCGAGGGCCCGCTTTCGCTCGAGATGGAGAAGGTGCTCCAGAAGGGTCCCGAGGGCGCGCCCGACGGTATGCCCAAGAGCCAGCGCGTGCTCGAGCTCAACGCCAAGCACCCGGTCTTTTCCAAGCTCGTCGCCGCTCAGAAGGCGGGCGACGCCGACAAGATCAAGCAGTACTCCGGTTTGCTCTATGACCAGGCTTTGCTGGTCGAGGGCATCCTCCCCGAGGATCCCGTAGCCTTCGCGGCGGCTGTTTGTGAGCTGATGTAATTGGTTCCGCCGTTCTAACGAACGGCGGACCGGCCGACGCTGCGCGGGCGCCAGAGCGACAACTTGTCATTCAAAGAGGACGGCATGACCAGAAGGTCTATGCCGTCCTCTTTTCATGCCAATTTGTTCGCTCTGGCGCCCGCTCGCTGGCATTGCCAAAACATCGACGTTGCCGTGGTCCTAAGTAGTCATTGGGGACGTTCTTGTTTGACTAGTCATTTAAGAACGTCCCCGATGACTATTTGAATTGCTAATTTGTGCGGGTTGTGGTTTTGTGACCTGCTGAAATTTAGGATACTGTACATCTGTACGTTAACTCATCTTCGTAGTATATTGCTACCCGCAAAACTCAACACCATTGTGCTTTGAGACGTTAAAGCGCCTACTACAATGGTTGTCGATAGTACGATTCGATTTAACGACAGGATGGATGGTCCAAGCGTGAGTCTCGGCAGCAAACTATCCAATGCAAAGGTGTCCTTTGCGATATTTAAGCGCGACATTAAGCGACTGCTTGTGAACCCCGTCGCCCTGGTGGTTACCCTAGGCGTGTGCGTTATTCCCTCGCTGTATGCCTGGTATAACATCGTGGCAAACTGGGATCCGTATGGAAACACCCAAGGCATCAAGATTGCTATCGCCAACAACGATCGAGGCACCCAAAACGACTTGGTGGGTGAGCTCAACGCTGGCGACAAAGTGGTCGACCAGCTCAAGGAGAATCATCAGTTGGGCTGGACGTTCGTCGACTCGACGGCCGATGCCAAGGAGGGCGTCGAGAGCGGCGAGTACTATGCCGCTATCGTGATTCCCAAGAACTTCTCGGATAACCTGGTTTCGATGCTCGACGGCAACTACCATCAGCCCAAGCTCACGTACTACGTCAATGAGAAGAAGAGCGCCATTGCGCCCAAGGTTACCGATACCGGTGCAAACACCATCGAGGAGCAGATCAACTCGGAATTTGTCTCTACGGTAGGCAAGACTGTTGCCGGTATCGCCAAGGATGCCGGTGTCGATTTAAAGGACAAGGCAACCCAGACTCAGGACTCGCTGGCAAGTTCGGTGTCCGAGGCGTCCGACACCTTGGGCGAGGTGCGCGATTCGATTGGCGATATGAATGCCGCCATCGATAAGACGAGTGGCGCTATCGCCTCGGCTGATGCGGCACTTGCCGGCTTGCAAGACCAGGCACCGTCGCTGACACAGGCGATCTCCCAGGGCAACGACCTGCTGAGCGAAGCTCGCACCACGGCGGGCAACTCCATCACCTCGCTCTCCAAGGCGCTCTCGGAAGGCAGCCTTGCGCTCACCAAGACGTCGGCCTCTGCGAACGCTGCCATCGGCAAGCTGACGGGCGCGGTCACATCTACGACCACCCGTATCGACAACTCGCTCGAGTCTCTTCAAGCGACGATCGACCACAATAAGGCCGTTATCGGGCACTTGGAGATTCTCGCCAATGACACGTCGACAGGTTCCGAGGAAATTGACGCGCGCATTGTATCGACCATCGATTTGCTTCGAGAGCAGAATGAAAAGCTTCAGAGCATCAAGGACGGTCTGTCCGCGCAGTCGAGCGCCATGGCGAATGACGCAGCGGCTGTTTCGGGTGCCAGTGACGCTATCAATAACGCAATTCATACCGGTGCGACCAACCTTGGCCAAGCCCAGACGGACTTGGGCCAAAACGCGCTGCCGAAGGCCTCGAGCGCGCTCGACTCTTTTGCTGCCGTTTCGGGTGACCTGACCGGTATCGTCTCGGGTATGACACCTACACTTGCAAATGCGCGCGGCACGTTGGCGCAGCTTAGCGCTACGCTCGGCCAGGCCAAGACCACGCTGTCCCAGACCGATTCCTCGCTTGCCAAGGTCCAGGACAAGCTTGCAACCGCCGCCAATGACATCGCGGCGCTGCAGACCTCCGAGTCCATGGGCGAGCTGGCCGATCTGATGGGCGTCGATGTCAATGACGTGGCAGATTTCATGGCGTCTCCGGTTGAGTTGACGTCCAAGCCAATCTATCCGGTCAAGAGCTTTGGCTCGGGCATCGCTCCCTTCTACACCAATCTGGCGCTTTGGGTGGGCGGCTATGTGCTCATCGCCATTTACAAGCTCGAGGTCGACCGTGAAGGTGTTGGCAGCTTTACGGCGCGCCAAGGCTACTTTGGCCGCTGGTTGCTCATGGTGATCCTGGGCGCGTTGCAGGCCATCATCGTTACGGTAGGCGATCTGGTGATTGGCGTGCAGTGCGTCAGCCCGCTGCTGTTCGTGCTGGGCGGCATCGCCATTTCGTTCACCTACGTCAATATCATCTATGCGCTGTCCACCACGTTTAAGCATATCGGCAAGGCTATCGGCGTCATTCTCGTCATCGTGCAGATCCCGGGTTCGTCGGGCATGTACCCCATCGAGATGATGCCCGGCTTCTTCCAGTGGCTGCACCCGCTGCTGCCCTTTACCTACGGCATCAATCTGCTGCGCGAGACGGTCGGCGGCATGTATTCGTTCAACTACCTGTTTGACCTGTGCATTCTGGGCGTGTTCTTGATCGTGGCGCTCTTTATCGGCCTGCAGCTGCGTCCGCTGCTGCTCAACCTTAACCTGCTCTTTGATAAACAGCTCTCCACGACCGGTATGATGATTTGCGAGTCCAACGACCTGCCGCGCCAGCGCTACTCGCTGCGCACGGCCATGCGCGTCATGCTCGATTCCGATTCGTACCGTCGCGAACTGCTCGATCATGCGGTCGCCTTTGAACATCGCTACCCGTACTACATCAAGGGCGGTTTTGCCGCCGTGGTGGGCGTTCAGGTCCTGCTCTTTGTCCTGTCGACGGTTCTCGATATCGACAATAACGGCAAGATCATCCTGCTTGTCATTTGGATCATCTCGGTTATTGCCATCTGCGGCTGGCTTATCAATATCGAATATATCCGAGCGAGCCTCAATACCCAGATGCGCATCTCGGCGCTTTCGGATGAGGACCTGCGTCGCGAGATGCGCGAACACACGGCCGCCATTCCTGCCGCCCGCCACATGTTTGGCCTCAACGCCAGCGAGCGTGGTGCCAAGGGCGGCGATCAGTCCACGGGCCGCTTGCCGCATATCGGCTCGCACCATAAATCTCAGGGCAGCGACAGCACAGCCACAAATGATGGAGATACCACCGCGCTTGGCAAGCACTCCAAAGGAGGTGAGGCATAAATGAAGAACATCCTGCATCTGTTTAAGCGCGATGTCCAAAACGTGTCTCGCTCCGTGATCGGCTTGGTTGTCGTGATGGGCCTCATTATCGTACCGTGTCTGTACGCGTGGTTTAACATCGCCGGCAGCTGGGATCCGTACGGCAACACCGGCAATCTTAAGATCGCCGTGGTCAACACCGATGAGGGTTACGAGAGCGATTTGATCCCCGTCGAGGTTAACGTGGGCGAAAACGTGACCGCCACCCTACGCGGCAACGAGAGCTTCGATTGGGTTGTGCTCAACAATCGCGAAAAGGCTATCGAGGGCGTTAAGTCGGGCGCGTACTATGCTGCCGTCGTTATCCCCAAAACGTTTAGCGCTGACATGATGACGCTTTTCTCGACCGACGTGAAGCATGCCGATATCGAGTTCTACGAGAATCAGAAGGCCAACGCCATTGCGCAGATCGTGACCGAGAAGGGTTCGAGCGCCGTCCAGAGCCAGGTTAACAAAACTTTTACCGAGACCATTACGACGATCGGTCTTAAGACGGTGTCCAGCCTGCTCGATTACATGAGCACCGACCAGGTGGGTAACTTTATCGCCAACCTGTCCTCGACGCTCGGCGATTCGATTGAGGACCTGCGAGACGTTCGGGCAAATGCTTCGTCGCTGGCGGGCATTTTGAGCTCCACGTCCGATTCGCTGACGTCGGCGAGCGGCATGCTCAAGCAGACGGGCACGGTCGATGAGTCAACGAAGCAGCTGATGGAGCATGTCAAAAGCGGTATTAGCGATTCCAAGGAAGCGCTGAAGGACGCCAACGACGCCATCAATGCCGCGATTGACGGAAGCGCGGGCTCGTTTGACAACGTGTCCGCCGAGCTTGCGAAGGCATTTGATGCCGCGAATCAACATGTCGACCTTACAGTGTCCCAGCTCAACGATGCCGCGGCGGCGCTCAACACGCGTGCCGACGATATCGACGCCACGGCCGACCAGCTCCGCAGCTTTGCCGATCAGGTGACTGACGAAAAACTCCAGGACAGCCTCAAGTCTGTGGCAACATCGCTGAGCAGGATTGCTGTGGAGTATCGCAACAACGCCAAGGACTTGACGGCCACCGCGAAGTCTCTCTCTGACAGCATGGCAGAGGTAAATAAGTCGCGTGCCGAGGTCGATCAGGCAATCGCGGATGCCAAGGCTGGTATCTCGGGCGCCAAGACTGACTACGACTCTACGTTTTCGGCCAAGGCAAAGGAGCTCAAGAAGACCATCTCGGGCGTTTTGGATTCGCTGAACGGTATTTCGAACGATCTGGATAGTGCTGTTGCTGGCCTGACCGACGCATCCGGTTCGCTGGCAAAGGGCCTCTCCAAAGCTGCAAAGCTGGTCAACAAGGCTTCTGATCAGCTGGGCGAGGCGTCGGACAAGATCAGTGCGTTTAAGGACGAGCTCGACGGCGCCTTGATGTCGGATGACCTCGCTACGATCAAGACGATGATCGGCAATGATCCCGAGGGTCTGGCCGTGTCGCTTTCCGGCCCCGTCGCGCTCGATCGCAAGCCGGTCTATCCGATCCGCAACTACGGTTCGGCCATGGCACCGTTCTACACGATTCTGTCGCTCTGGGTGGGCTCGATTGTGCTGGCGGCCATGATGAAGGTCTCGGTTGACGATGAGCTTATCAACGAGCTCATCCCCGTGCGCCTGCACGAGATCTACCTGGGCCGCTACCTGTTCTTTGGCGGTCTGGCCCTGCTGCAGGCAACGCTCGTGTGTGCGGGCGACATCCTGTTCTTTGGCATCCAGTGCGACGACCCGCTGCAGTTTGTGCTGGCGGGCTGGGTCGCGAGTCTCGTGTTCTCCAATATCGTCTACACGCTTACGGTTTCGTTTGGCGATATCGGCAAGGCGCTCGCCGTCGTGCTGCTGGTCATGCAGGTCGGCGGTTCGGGCGGCACGTTCCCCATCGAGATGACCGGCCCCGTGTTCCAGGCGATCTATCCGTTCCTGCCGTTCACCCACGGCATCAACGCCATGCATGCCGCCATGGCCGGTGCGTACCACATGGAGTACTGGATTGAGCTAGGCATTCTGGCGAGCTATCTGATTCCGTCGCTGGCACTGGGCGTCGTCTTCCGCCGCCCGGTCATCAAAGCCAACGACTGGATCATCGAAAAACTGGAGTCAACCAAATTGATTTAGTTCAGCAACGTAAACGCCGTCGGAACATCGAGATCTTCCAACCCGATGCTTTAGCGTAGTGAATTGCACGGGCTGCTTGGTTGTTGCTACAGTAGCGGGGCGTGCCGGGGGTCCGGTGCGCCCTGCTTTTATTTGACCATGAGGCGGCACGCAGCCATGCGCGTGCGGACACCACGCCCAGATTGAGCGCGAGGATGCCCTATGGCCCAGCATGCCACTGACAATATCGAAATGATGCCCGATAGCCCTGTTGCTCGCGAGGACCTGGGCGCGGGCGGCACCTCCCGCGGCGCCGGCGCTCGCTCGCCGCTGTTCTGGAAAGTCCTGCTGCTTTCGGTGGCAGTCGTCTGGGGCTACTCCTTTACGACCATGAAGGACGCGCTCGACACCATTCCGGTGTTCGAACTGCTCTACGTGCGCTTTCTGCCTGCGGCGTTGGTCATGTTTTTCATCTTCCACAAGCGCATCATCGCGCACCTCAACGCCCGCAACCTTATCGTCGGACTTGGCATGGGCGCACTTATGTGGGCCGCCTACGCCCTGCAGACAGTCGGTCTGGCGCACACCACGGCGGGCAAGAATGCTTTTTTGACGGGCACGTATTGCATCGTTGTGCCGTTCGCGAGCTATTTTCTGAGCGGCGAAAAACTCACCCGCTATAACCTGGGCGCGGCGCTGCTGTGCTTGGCGGGCATTGGCTTGGTGGCGCTCGATAGCGTTGAATTCAACATCGGTGATGTCATTACGCTGGCGGGTGCGGTCTTTTTCGCCATCCAGATGGCGGTGACTGCCAAGTACGGTCGCAAAATGGACATCAACGTCATCACGTTTTGGATGTTTGTGGGCAACGGCGTGCTGAGCCTGGCAACGTCGCTGCTATTCGAGACCCAAGCGCCTCTGTCCGTGTGGACGCCGAGCTTTATCAGCGCGATGGCGTTTCTCTCGGTTGGTTGCACATGCGCGGCTCTGCTCATCCAAAACGTCGGCCTGGCGCATGTCTCGGCCTCGACGGGCTCACTGCTCCTTTCGATGGAGTCGCCTTCGGGCGTGCTGTTCTCGGTGCTGCTGATGGGGGAGGCGCTCACCTCGCGCCTGCTCGCCGGCTTCGCGCTCATCTTTCTTTCGATTATCTTGAGCGAGACGCATTTCGATTTCTTGCGCCGAAAATCACACCCGCAATTGTAAACAACTTGTTGCGCCGCCCTCCCAGGGCGGCATTTTTTATGCGTCGCCCTTAAAGTAGTACCTTGCACTTTACGCTATCAAAGTGCTTGCTGCAAAAACGTTACTGGAGGGCATCTATGGCACCAGCACTGTCCGATCTTCAACCGCAATCAGCGCCCAAGGCCACCGCGGCGGCGCAGACCGCTATCGGTGACGGTCTTGTTGCAGAAGCTCAGGCTTTTGCAGACGAGCTCGCTGCGTGGCGACACGATTTACATCAGATGCCCGAGCTCGGTAACAATCTTCCGCAGACGTCTGCCTATATCCAGGCACGTCTGGACGAGATGGACATCCCCCATACCACGCTCGTCGACGGTTCCTGCGTCGTTGGCCTGATCGGTGCCGGTGCGGCCGCGGCCGCTCAGGGCAATGGCACGTGCAAGGACGAGCGGGCCGGAACGGTCGTCATGCTCCGAGGCGATATGGATGCCCTGCCCGTTGTCGAGGAATCCGGCGAGCCCTTTGCATCCACCAATGGCTGCATGCATGCTTGCGGTCACGATATGCACGCGACGGCCCTGCTTGGTGCGGCGCGCCTGCTCAAGGCCCGCGAGGCCGAGCTCATCGACGCCAATGCCACCGTCAAACTGCTGTTCCAGCCGGGCGAGGAGACCTTCGAGGGCGCCCGCGCTGCCATCGCCGACGGCTTGCTCGAGAACCCGCGCCCTCAGGCGGCCTTTGCCATGCATGTCAACAGCCAGTCGCCGCTTGGCCTGGTGCTCTACGGCAGCCCGGCGCTCTCGGGTGTGTACGGTTTCCGCATCACGCTCCAGGGCAAGGGCGGCCACGGTTCCAGCCCCGAGATCTGCATCGACCCCATCACGGCCGGCGTCCACGTGCACCTGGCGCTCCAGGAGCTTATCTCCCGCGAGGTGCCGGCGGCCAAGGAAGTCGCACTTACCGTTGGTAAGTTCGCCGGCGGCTTGGCGGCCAACGTCATCCCCGACACCTGCGTGCTCGAGGGAACGCTGCGCGGCTTTGATGTTGAGCTCATGGCTCACCTAAAGACCCGCATCGCGGAGGTCGTTAACGGCGTTGCTACGACCTATCGTACGCCGGCGACCATCGAGACGCTTTCGGATGTTCCGCCGCTTGTACTCGACAGCGATATGACTCAGGCGTCGCTTGGCTATGTGGGCGCAGTGCTGCCCAAGACGGCTTTCTTGCCGCTTTTCCATGCCATGGCGAGTGAGGACTTCGCGCTTATCTCAAGCAAGATCCCAAGTGCGTACTTTACCGTGGGCGCGGCCGTAACCGACACGGACGAACACTTTGCCCAGCACCATCCCAAGGCACGTTTTAACGATGCCGAGCTGCCGCTCGGTGCCGCGGCCTATACCGCCGTCGCTTTGGGCTATATCGCCGACCACCGGTAGCACCCAACCTTGCCTTTCAAGCCTGCGGGCATGGCCGTAAGGCCTATGCCCTTGTCTTTCAAGGCAATCTTGGGCACTACCGGCGCCCGGCGCAGGCTATTCGTTTGTCTAAAAGGAGCAGTATGCCCCAGCAGCGTAAGTTCTTCCCCGGCTGGCTCGTGGTGGCCTCCGGCTTCGTGATCATGGCCACGTGTTACACGATTTTCGTCAACTGCATGAGCCTGTTCCAGCCGCTGATCGTCAGCAACCTGGGTATTTCCCTTGCGCAGTACAACGTCTCCAATGCCATCTCCACCGTGGTGAGTGTCGTGGGTTCGCTCGTTATCGGTCATGTTGCCGATAAGGTGAGTGGCCGCGTATTGGGCTCGCTTACCGTTATCGCTACCTCGGCGGTGCTCGCGGGCATGAGCTTTGTGGGTGAGCTTTGGCAGGTCTATGTGCTCTTTGCCGTCTCGGGCTCCTTTGCGAGCGCCTGGATCGTGTGCCTGGTGTGTTCTGTTGTCATGCTCGTATTCCTGCTGGCCTCGGAGCCCATCGCCGCCAAGCTGCGCGCAAGCGTGGCGGGGGAGTAGGCGTCCGTCGCTCTTTTCTGTTCGTCCCGTTCTGTCCGTGGCCGCCTTGGAAGCCGAATGGATGCTCGTACCATCATTCGGTTTCCAAGGCGGCCACGGGTCTACGAAATGATCTCTTTTCCTCCGTCCCCAAGGGATCACGTGATCCGAAGGGGGCGGAGGAAAAGGGATCACATACAGCGGCGGCGCGTCTGGCCGAACGAGTCCCCATACCCTCGTTCGGTCAGGCGCGCCGCCGCGTTGCTGCTTTGTGCCGTATAATGTCCACTACCTATGACGCGATACAAAAGAAAGGTGTTTGCCCATGCAGGCACAGAAGGCGGAGGGAACCCGCGACCTTATCGGCGCCGAGATGCGCGCCTGGCAAAAGATGCAGCAGATTGCGGCCGGCGTGTTCGAGCCGTTTGGTTTTAAACCCATCGAGACGCCCGCGATCGAGCAGGTTGACGTGTTTGTCCACGGTATCGGCCAGTCGACCGACGTCGTGCGCAAGGAAATGTTCCGCGTGTTCAGCGGTGCCAACCTGGAGCGCGTCTTTACCGAGGGCACCGACACCAAACTCAAGCCCAAGCAGCGCCTGGCACTTCGCCCCGAGGGCACGGCCGGCGTGGTGCGCGCCGTCGTCGAGAACAATCTGGTGCCCCAGGGCTCCACGCCGTTTAAGGCTTACTACGCCGAGGCCATGTTCCGCGGCGAGCGTCCCCAGAAGGGCCGCCTGCGCCAGTTCCACCAGGTGGGCATCGAGTGGCTCGGCGCTCCCGATCCGGCGGCAGACGCCGAGTGCATCATCATGCTCATGGAGTTCTACAAGCGCCTGGGCTTCGATCTTTCCAAGCTTCGTCTGCTCATCAACTCGATGGGTGACGCCCAGTGCCGTCCGGCTTACCGCGAGCAGGTCAAGCAGTTCATCCTCGATCACGCAGACGAGATGTGTGACGAGTGCCGCGAGCGCGCCGAGCTCAACCCGCTGCGTGCCTTCGACTGCAAGAACGACCACTGCCGCGAGATCATGGCCGAGGCTCCGCTGATGGGTGACAACCTGTGCGATGAGTGCCGCGAGCACTACGAGCAGGTCAAGCGCTATCTGGATGCCGCCGGTATCGAGTATGTCGAGGATCCCACCTTGGTGCGCGGCCTGGACTACTACACCCGTACTGTCTTTGAGGTCGAGGCCCCTGGCGCCGGCGTCGGCTCCATCGGCGGCGGCGGCCGCTACGATGGCCTGGTCGAGCTCGAGGGTGGCAAGCCCACGGCGGGCGTCGGCTTTGCTGTCGGTTTTGAGCGCGCCCTGCTGGCCCTGCAGGCCTTTGGCAGCGATTTGGGTGCCGATGAGGCCCCGTGCGTCTATGTCGCCAACGCCGGCAAGGAGCTGCGTCAGAACGTCTTTGCCATTACGCAGGAGCTTCGCGCCGCAGGTATCGTGACCGAGGCCGACTATCAGGGTCGTTCGCTCAAGGCCCAGTTTAAGCAAGCCGATAAGGTAGGCGCCAAGCTCATCTTGGTCCTGGGTGGCGACGAGCTTGCCGCCGGCAAGGTCAAAGTGCGCGACATGCAGAGCCATGACGAGGTGCTCGCCGATCTGGACAACGTCGTCGAGGCGGTTCGCGAGCGCCTGTAGCGCATCTTTTTGAGCTTCGGGCCTGCTAACGTGCCCTGCTCATGGAGAGCGATTGTTACGGGGGTGTTTCGCTTTTATGCGGAATGCCCCCGTTTACGTATGCCGCCCACCGAGAAATACGACCATTTAGGGCAAAAACCTTTGCAATGCAGAAAATACTTTTGTGTGGTAAAGCGCAATCAGTGTCGAAAGTATTTCTCAAGCGCCTATAATGAATACCGCATGTTACGTGCATAGAAGGAGGAATGGGAGGAAACGTGGCTGAGAACCTAAGCAACCAGTCTGTACCCGAAGCCGCGGCGCGCGTCGCTGCCGTGGTCAACCGCCTCGTTAACCGAATCGGCTCGAATGCCGAGTCCAGGGAGCGTCTCGCCGAGATCGAGATCCCCGAGGAGCTGCGCGACAATCTGGCGCTGTTCTTGCGCCTGGAGCGCCGTGTGCTTAGCGAGTATGATCCCGAGATCGCGGACCTGTTCGACAAGATTTTGACAGCCGAGATTGTGGTCAATGCCGGCAACCCCGGTACCTGCGCTGCCGACGAAGCCGTCGACGAGCAGGGCGTGCCCACCGCCGACGAGCCCACTGCCGTGGCATTTCGTGAGGTCGTCGATTTGATCGACAGCCTGCCGCTCGATAAGCAGCAGGTCATCGTTCGCGCCTTTACGAGCTTTTTCCATCTGGCAAACCTGTCGGAGGAGAACTACCGTGTGGCGCAGCTGCGCGAGCGCGAGGCCGGTGCGTCGACCGATACCGAGGTCGATCCTGCCAACGAGCTTACCGTTGCCTATCACCAGCTGGTGAATGAGCTGGGTGTCGAGGGTGCCAACGAGCTGCTCGACAAGCTCGAGTTCCACCCTGTCTTTACCGCACATCCCACCGAGGCCCGTCGTAAGGCCGTCGAGGGCAAGATCCGCCGTATCTCCAACCTGCTGGAGGAGCGTCCGCGTCTGGGCGGCTCCGACCTGGTGGAGAACGAGCGCCATATGCTGCAGGAGATCGACGCCCTGGTGCGTACGAGTCCCATCGCGCTCAAGAAGCCCACGCCGGTCGAGGAAGCCGATACCATCATCGACATCTTCGATAACACGCTGTTCGACGTTATCCCCGTTATCTATCGTCGTTTTGACGATTGGGTGCTGGGCGACAAGGCCGGTACTGTGCCGCCGCTGTGCCCGGCGTTCTTCCATCCCGGCAGCTGGATCGGTTCCGACCGCGACGGTAACCCCAACGTCACCGCCAAGGTGAGCCGTGAGGTCGCCGCCAAGTACTTTACGCACATGGTGCTCAAGCTCGAGGACAAGTGCCGCCACATCGGCCGCAACCTCACGCTCGAGGCTACCTACAGCAAGCCGTCGGCCGAGCTCATTAACCTGTGGAACCATCAGGTCGAGATGAGCCCTCGTTACACGGCCCGCGCCGAGCTGATCTCCGAGCACGAGCCGCATCGCGCCGTCATGCTCGTCATGGCCGACCGCCTGAACGCCACCGTCCGTCGTATCACCGACACCATGTACCACAGCGCCGACGAGTTCCTGGATGACCTGCGCGTCGTCCAGCGTTCGCTGGCCGCCTGCGGTGCCGTCCGTGCTGCCTACGGCCCGGTCCAAACCATCATCTGGCAGGTCGAGTCCTTCGGCTTCCATATGGTCGAGATGGAGTTCCGTCAGCACTCCGTGGTGCATGCCCGCGCCCTTAAGGATATCCACGAGAACGGTATCCATGGCGACCTGCAGCCCATGACGCGCGAGGTCATCGATACCTTCCGCGCTATCGGCTCCATCCAAAAGCGCTACGGCAAGAAGATGGCGCACCGCTACATCATCTCGTTTACCAAGAGCGCTCAGCATGTGGCCGACGTCTTTGAGCTGGCGCACCTGTCCTTTGCACACGAGGAGGATGTCCCCGAGCTCGACGTGATCCCGTTGTTCGAGCAGCTCGAGGACCTCGAGGGCTGCGTCGACGTGCTCGATCAGATGCTTACGCTGCCCGTGGTGCAAAAGCGCCTTGCCCAGACCAACCGCCGCATGGAGGTCATGCTGGGCTATTCCGACTCTTCCAAGGATGCCGGTCCTACCACGGCCATGCTCGCGCTGCACTCCGCGCAGGAGCGCATCGCCAAGTGGGCAGAGAAGAACGATATCGACCTGGTGCTCATGCACGGTCGCGGCGGTGCCGTGGGCCGTGGCGGCGGCCCGGCCAACAAGGCCGTGCTGGCGCAGCCCAAGGGTTCGGTCAACTGCTTCTTTAAGCTTACCGAGCAGGGCGAAGTCATCTTTGCCCGTTACGGCAACCGCACGCTGGCTCAGCGCCATGTTGAGTCCGTTGCCGCCGCAACGCTTTTGCAGTCGGCCCCGAGTGTCGAGAAGACCAACACCGAGACCACGCAGAAGTTCTGGGATATGGCCGAGAAGCTCAACACTGCAAGCCACGAACGCTATCTGGACCTGCTGAACACCGAGGACTTTACACCGTGGTTCTCGACCGTGACGCCGCTGACCGAGGTCGGTCTGCTGCCGATCGGCTCGCGTCCCGCCAAGCGCGGTCTGGGCGCCAAGTCGCTCGATGACCTGCGTACCATCCCGTGGATCTTCAGCTGGAGCCAGGCGCGCATTAACCTGGCCGCTTGGTACGGTCTGGGCACCGCCTGCGAGCAGCTTGGCGATCTTGACCAGCTCAAGGCTGCCTACCAGGAGTGGCCGTTCTTCCGCACCTTTATCGACAACATCGAGATGTCGATTGCTAAGACCGATCAGCGCATCGCCAAGATGTATCTGCATCTGGGCGACCGCGATGATCTGTCCAAGAAGGTCTTTACCGAGATGCAGCTCACCCGTAAGTGGGTCCTTGCCATCGTCGGTGATGAGTGGCCGCTGCAGCGTCGTCGCGTGCTCGGCTGCGCCGTTCGCGTGCGTAACCCCTACGTCGACGCTCTGTCCATCGCCCAGGTCCGCGCCCTTCGCGAGGTGCGCATGAATCAGGACGAGATGGCCGAGGAGAAGAAGGCCGAGTACATGAGCCTGATTCTTTCGACTGTGACCGGCGTCTCGGCAGGATTGCAGAACACGGGGTAATCGATAGCCCTGTAGTCGTCCGGGCCCGCCATTAGTTTACTTTTAGGCACGTCCTCGGACATGCAAGAAGCCCTCGCTGCGCACTTCGTGCGGCGAGGGCTTCTTGCGTCCTGCGGAGTGTGCCTAAAAGTAAACTAATGGCGGGCCCTGCGATGTCCGGTCTTCGGCGGATTACTGGCTGGGGGAATATTGGTGCGCTTCGCGCGTTTGGAAAGGGCTTCGTGCTGCGGAATGCATTCAGAGGGAAACCCATCGGGTCCCTTCGTCCTCGGTCTTCGGGGATTGGGCTGAAGAGATTAAAGTGCGCTTCGCGCCCAATGCGGAGTGTGCCTAAAAGTAAGCTGATGGTGGTCCCTGCGATGTCCGGTCTTCGGCGGATTACGGGCTGGGAAAAGCTGGCGCGCTTCGCGCTTCGCGTCTTATCGATCGGGATTGAGATGCATGTGGCGCTTCTCGACTTACGACTGTTGCGGCCGCGGTCCCGTTTGGGATCGTGGCCGTTTTGTTGTGGGTCAAATATGAACGTTGTGTTAATGAGTCGGTGGACGGTGGTGTTTTTCGGTGAGCGGCGTATCCTTCCAACGGTTTATCTAGTGTGTCAGTTGAAAAGGAAGAGGGCGCTCGTCATTGTTTGAATGTGAACTGCCGTTTGACCACAAGACGTTGCATCTGGAGCTCGAGGATAAGAACTTTGCGGGTGTGATGGAAGGTCATCAAAACGAGTTTAAGACTACAAAATCACAGGAAGAGCTGGTAGAGGAGTCACTTGCCAACCCTTATGGCTCGCCTTCGCTCGAGGAGCTTTGTGCTGGCAAGAAGGATATCGTCATCATTAGCTCCGATCATACGCGTCCCGTTCCCTCGTGTGTGACGATGCCTATTCTGCTGCATCACATCCATTCCGCTGCGCCCGAGGCTCGAGTGCGTATTTTGGTTGCTACGGGTATGCACCGTCCGTCGACGCACGAGGAACTCGTCAACAAGTATGGCGAGGAGATTGTTGCCAACGAGGAAATCGTTATGCACGTCGCGACTGACGACAGCATGATGAAAAAGATTGGCACCCTGCCTTCTGGTGGCGAGTGCATCATCAACAAGATTGCCGCCGATTGTGATCTGCTGCTTGCCGAGGGCTTCATTGAGCCGCACTTCTTTGCCGGTTTCTCTGGTAGCCGTAAGTCCGTCCTGCCTGGCATCGCCAGCTACAAGACCATCATGTATAACCACAACGGTCAGTTTGTGAATGATTCCCACTCGCGTGCCGGCAACCTGTGCCACAACCACGTGAGCGAGGACATGTTTGCCGCTGCCGAGATGGCTCACCTTGCCTTTGTGCTCAACGTGGTGCTCAACGGCAAGCACGAGGTCATCGGCTCCTTTGCCGGCGACATCCACAAGGCGCACGAGGCTGGCTGCGAGTTCGTGAAGAGCCTTGCCGGCGTTGAGCCCGTCGAGTGCGAGATTGCCATTACCACCAACGACGGCTACCCGCTCGACCAGAACATCTATCAGGCCGTGAAGGGCATGTGCTCTGCCGAGGCTACGCTTCCCGAGGGCGGCGTGATCATCGATGTCGCCGGTTGTGCCGACGGTCACGGTGGCGAGGGTTTCTATCACAACATCGCCGACAATGATCCGGCAGAGTTTGAGCGCGCCTGCATCGACCGTCCTAAGGACGAGACCCTGCCCGACCAGTGGACGAGCCAGATCTTTGCCCGCATCCTGGCGCATCACCCTGTGATCATGGTTACCGACCTGTGCGATCACCAGATGATCAAGGATATGCACATGACGCCGGTTAACACCCTCGATGAGGCGCTCAAGCTCGCCTTTGAGATGAAGGGTGCCGATGCCAAGGTGGCCGTCATTCCCGATGGCCTGGGCGTTGTCGTCGCACAGCACTAGTACGCGGCCTAAACGAATCGTTTATAACCGACAAGAAAGATAAGGTTTTATGCTTACCAAACTCCTCTGCGAATTCGGCGCAACGGCCCTCATGATCATCTTTGGCGTGGGCGTGCACTGCGATACCGTGCTTAAGGGCACCAAGTATCAGGGCTCCGGCCACATGTTTGCCATCACCACCTGGTCTTTTGGCATCTCGGTTTGCCTGTTTGTCTTTGGCGGCGCCGTGTGCATGAACCCCGCCATGGTGCTTGCCCAGTGCATCGTAGGCCTGGTGCCGTGGAGCAGCTGCATCCCCTTCATGATTGCCGATATGCTCGGCGGCTTTGCGGGTGCCGTGATCGCGTGGTTGATGTATGCCGATGAGTTCAAGGCTTCCGAAGGCGTCGTCGACCCTATTGCCCAGCGCAATATCTTCTCGACCAACCCCACCACCGAGGGTACGAACTATGCCCGTAATTTCTTCTGCGAGGCTATCTGCACCTTTGTGTTCATCAGCGCCATCCTTGCTGCTGCTAACCGTGCTGGCGAGAACGTCCTGATGCTCGCCATCTGCGTCGGTCTGATCGTTTGGGCTGTTGGCATGGGCATGGGCGGTATCACTGGCTTCGCCATGAACCAGGCCCGTGACCTTGGTCCTCGCATGGCCTATCAGGTGCTGCCGATCAAGAACAAGGCTGACAACAACTGGAAGTACGGCCTGCTCGTTCCTGGCATCGCTCCGTTTGTCGGTGCCGCTCTGGCCGCGCTGTTTGTGCATGGTTTCTTGGGCATGTTCTAGTCTGAGGCTACATAGGTTGTCCGCTGTCCGCATGGGGTAACTTCCCAGCGCGTCCTCGGACATGCAAAAAGGCTCGCTGCGCACTTTGTGCGGCGAGCCTTTTTGCGTCCTGCGGAGTGCGCTGGGAAGTTACCCCATGCGGACAGCTGCGGGGTCTTTGTTGCGTTCGTACAAGCAACCCAACATATATATCTGAATTTGGATGGGAGGGGCTTGTTGCTGGTAGGGGCGTTGGGCTGCTGTCGACACTTTGGGATGCGTGGCGGCTTGGGTTGGGACGATGCTTTGGGATGAGCTTCTTACTTAGTTGAAGAGGGGCTTTGTGGCTGAGAGGTAGTCTTTGGCTACTTCGGCCTTATCTGCTTGAAAGTTGTGCCAGGCCCACCATTGGACCATTCCTACGAAGCTTGAGGCTATGTGGTGCAGTAGAAAGCTGCGGTCCATGGTGGCGGCGGGGCCGTTTGGGTCGGTAGGGATGGTTTCGGCTGCGCGCGACATGATGGTCTTGCGTAAGCAGTCGGCGAAGACGCGTGAGCCAGCGCCGGCTACGAGGGCGCGTACGCCCTGACGACGATCCCAGAGGTTGTTGAGGATATGCTCGACTTGCACGAGTGGGTCGTCGAGCGGCGTACCATCGTCGTCGAGGGCGTGGGTGCAGATGTCGCTCACGAGCTCGGACAGTAGGTCGTCTTTGCTCTTAAAGAGGCCGTAGAATGTCGCGCGGCCTACGTGGGCGCGCGCGATGATGTCGCCGACGGTGATCTTGCCGTAGTCCTCTTCGCGCAGCAGCTCGGAGAACGCCGCGACGATCGCAGCGCGGCTTTTTTCTTTGCGGGCATCCATGGCTATGCATCCACGTGAACGAGCAGGCAGCGGAGCGTACCGGAGCAACCCTCGTAGGGGCGCTTTCCGGCGCCGTAGCCGACGGCTTCGATGCGGTAGCGTGAGGGCATTTGGTCGGACGTACGCAGCGCGGTGACGATGGCGGCGCCCGTGGGCGTCACGAGCTCGCCGGCGACCGGTGCAGGCGTGAGGGCGATATTGCCCGCCTGGCACAGGTTGACGACAGCGGGGACGGGAATGGGCATGAGGCCGTGGGCGCAGCGAATGGTGCCGTGACCCTCGGAGAGCGACTCGACGACAATGTCCTCGATACCCAGGTCATCGAGACAGATGGCGACCGAGCAGATGTCGACGATGGAGTCGATGGCGCCTACCTCGTGGAACATGACGGTCTCGGGCGTTTTGCCGTGGGCCTTGGCCTCGGCGGCGGCGAGCGCGGTAAAGATGGCGAGCGCACGACGCTTAGCGCCATCGCTTAGCTGCGAGCCGTCGATGATGGCGGTGACGTCCGCCAAAGAACGATGGTGATGGTGGTGGGCGTGATGATGGCCCTCGTGGCCATGGCCGTGGGTCTCATGATCATGCTCATGGCAGTGTTCGTGCTCACCATGGTCATGATGGTGGTGCTCGTGCTCGGCAGCTGCTTCGTTACCGTAGAGCCAGGCCATATCGTGATCGTGGTTCTCGAGCTCCTCTGCCAGCTGAACGTCAAAGTCGCAGGCGTCGATGCCATGCTTGTTTACGCGTGTAACGGCAACCTCAAACCCGTCAACCGGCAGTGTGGCGAGCTGTTCGCGCAGGTGCTCCTCGCTGGCGTCCAGATCGAGCAGGGCCGCGACGGTCATGTCGCCGCTGATGCCCGAGGTGCCGTCGATGATAAGCGTGTGCTGATGATTGGACATGGAATGCTCCTTAGCGGGCGCGGGGTGTGCCGGCGCTCAGATGATTGATAAGACTTGCCTGGTAGGCGGCGCCAAAGCCGTTGTCGATATTGACGACCGAAACGCCGCTGGCACAGGAGTTGAGCATGGCGAGCAGCGCGGCTACGCCACCAAAACTTGCGCCGTAGCCAACGCTGGTGGGAACGGCGATGACCGGACAGCTCACCAGACCGCCGATAACGCTCGCCAGCGCGCCCTCCATGCCGGCGATGGCGATGACCACCTGCGCCTGGGCAAGTTCCTCGGCATGCGCGAGCAGGCGGTGCAGGCCGGCGACACCTACGTCGTAGAGGCGGTCGACCTCGTTGCCATAGAACTCGGCCGTCAACGCGGCTTCTTCGGCGACGGGTAAGTCGCTCGTGCCGGCGCAGGCGACGACGATGCGTCCGTTGCCGGTAGGGGAGGGCTTGCCGCCCACGAGGGCGAGCTGCGCGTCCGGGACATATCCCAGGTCAATGCCGTTGCCGAGAAGCTCAGCGGTGCGCGCGGCTTTTTCGGCATCCAGGCGCGTGACCAGGATACGTTCCTGGCCGGCATCGCGCAGCGCTTCGATAATGGCGGCAATCTGCTCGGCGGTTTTACCGGCACCGTAGACAACCTCGCCGGCTCCCTGGCGCACTCCGCGCGAAAGATCGAGCTGCGCAAAACCCAGATCGGCGGTCGGCGCCGTCTGGATGCGCGTGAGGGCGACTGCCGGAGTGACTGCTCCGCCGGCAACATCGCTCAGCAATTGCTCAAGATCTCGCTTATCCATATATGTTCCCTTCGACGGCGCAAAGTCTAGCACTCATAGGGTATGTTTCCGAACACTAAGACAAAATTGTTCGGAAACTATAGGACAGACTAATTCAATTGTTAGGCGGATCGACTAGTCACGCAGGATGATGTCCATGGCGAGCATCAGGTTGCGCTCGTCGATGGCAAACGGGGCGGCTTCGCGCGTCTTGGGCTTGGCGCAAAACGCGATGCCCGTGCCCGCAGCCTGAATCATGGGGATGTCGTTGGCGCCGTCGCCGATTGCCACGGTATGGGCCATGTCGACACCGCACTCAACTGCCCAGTCCAGCAGCTGGATGAGCTTGGACTCCTTGGTCACAATGTTGGCAGCCAACTTACCGGTGAGCTTGCCGTCCATGACTTCCAGGCGGTTGGCCAGGCAAAAATCGATGCCCGCGGCGGTTACGATCTTGTCAGCGACCTCGTGGAAGCCGCCGCTTACCACGCCGACCTTCCAGCCCTTGCTGTGTGCCGAGCGCACAAGCTCTAACGCGCCGGGGGTAAACGTCACGCGCTCAAAGGTGCGCTCGAACACACTCTCGTCCAAGCCGGCAAGCAGCCCCACGCGTTCCTCGAGCGCCTGCTTAAAGTCGAGCTCGCCGCGCATGGCGCGCTCGGTGATCTTCGCCACTTGCTCGCCTACGCCGGCCTCCTCGCCCAACAGGTCGATGACCTCCTGGTTGATGAGCGTGGAGTCGATATCCATAACGATGAGGCGTGCAGTCATGGCGGGCCTTTCCGAGTGCAGTTGTATTGGGGCACATTGTCGCACGTGGCGCGCCTTGGCGACGGCCACGGTGCGTCAATTGTTTCGTCTCCGTCAAGTCTTTGGGCAAGAGTTACTTTTCCGCGGCACATCGACACAGGTGCGATAAGATAGAACGCCATGTCTGGCTGCGCGGTTTACGCAGGCTGGGCAAATCTGTACGACGCCGCCCGGAACGACACGGGGCGGCACAGATCCATAAAGGAGGATCACTGGTATGAGCCAGACCCGTCCCATCGACGAGCATTCCATGCACACCCGTACCTGCGGCGAGCTTCGCCGCGAGAACGTGGGCGAAGAGGTCACCCTCACCGGTTGGGTGAGCCGTCGCCGTGACCACGGCGGCCTTATTTTCTGCGACCTTCGCGACCGCGAGGGCATCACGCAGCTCACCTTCGACCCCGAGCACTCCGACGGCGACGCCTTTAAGATCGCCGAGACCATGCGTCCCGAGTGGCCCATCAAGATCCACGGCGTCGTGCGCTCCCGTGGCGAGGAGACCACCAACACCAAGCTCGCGACCGGCGAGATCGAGGTCCTGACCGACCACGCCGAGGTGCTCAACACGTCCGTCACCCCGCCGTTCCAGATCGAGGACGGCATCGAGACCAGCGAGGACACCCGTCTGCGCTATCGCTATCTGGATCTCCGCCGTCCCGAGATGATGGCCAACCTCAAGCTGCGCTCCGACTTCACCTTTGCCATTCGCGAGGCGCTGCACAACCGTGAGTTCATGGAGGTCGAGACGCCCTCCCTGTTTAAGTCCACGCCCGAGGGCGCCCGTGACTTCATCGTCCCCAGCCGTATTCAGCCGGGCAACTTCTACGCCCTGCCGCAGTCCCCGCAGCTCCTGAAGCAGCTGCTCATGGTCGGTGGCGTCGAGCGCTACTACCAGGTTGCCAAGTGCTTCCGCGACGAGGACCTGCGTGCCGACCGTCAGCCCGAGTTCACCCAGGTCGATATCGAGATGTCCTTCGTGGACCAGAATGACGTCATGAGCGCGCTCGAGGAGGTCCTGGCCGACGCCTTCGGCCGCATGGGCGTCGAGATGCCCACGCCGCTGCGTCGCATGGACTACTGGGAGGCCATGGACACCTATGGCTCCGACAAGCCCGATACCCGCTATGGCATGCACCTGGTCGACCTGACCGACATCTTTGCCAACTCCAAGTTCAAGGTCTTTGCGACTGCCGCAAACGAGGAGGGCTCTGCCGTCAAGGCCATTAACGCCAAGGGCGCCGGTGCCTGGGCACGTGCCAAGATCGATAAGCTCGCCGGCGTGGCTTCCACGTTTGGCGCCAAGGGCCTGGCTTGGATCGCCTTCCGCGAGGACGGCTCTATCAACAGCCCCATCGTCAAGTTCTTCTCGGACGAGGAGATGGCAGCCCTGCGCGAGCGCATGGACGTCGAGCCCGGCGACCTTGTGATGTTTGCCGCCGGCCCGCGTCTGCTCTCTGACGAGATCCTGGGCGGCATGCGTTCTCACATGGCCAGCGCGCTCGAGATCAAGCGCGAGGGCCACGACTTCCTGTGGGTCGTCAACTTCCCGCTGTTCCACTGGGATGAGGACCGCAAGGCTTACGCTGCCGAGCACCAGCCCTTCACCCTGCCGACCGAGACCGACATCGCCAAGATCGAGGCCGATCCGTTGGCAGCCGGTTCTTGCACCTACGACTTTGTCATGGACGGCTTTGAGGCCGGCGGCGGCGGTATGCGTATCCACAACGCCGAGATGCAGATGTCCATGCTCAAGCTCCTGGGCTTTACCGAGGAGCGTGCCGAGTCTCAGTTCGGCTTCCTCATGGAGGCACTCAAGTTTGGTGCGCCCCCGATGGGCGGTTTCGCTCTGGGCCTGGACCGCGTGTGCATGCTGCTCACCGGTTCCGACTCCATCCGCGACGTCATGGCGTTCCCCAAGACGGCCAGCGGCTCCGACCTCATGTCGGGCGCCCCGAGTGCCGTTAGCGGCGCCCAGCTCAAGGACGTCAGCCTGCGCCTGATGTAGGCAAGCGGCTACATATTGCCCGTAACGAGGGAAGGACGCGTGCCTTCCCTCGTTTTTTATGTCGTGACGTCATGGTTTGGAGGCTTGCCGTCGTGCGCCGGGAAACTACAACCCGGAATCTGCGTCCAGAAGGGGTCGCGCTTTCCCAAAGGGGGTCCTCTGGGAAAGCGCGACCCAGAATTCGGCAAAATAATGGGGCAGGCTTTCCGCAACAACTGTCTGGCGGAAAGCCTGCCCCCAGTTTCTTATAGCGAGTCTCTCTGGATCAGCTGCATGTGCATCACGGAGGTGGTGGGCTCGGCACCCTTGATCATGTCGAGCGCAATGTTGGCGGCCATGTGTCCTTCTTCGCGCAGGGGCTGGCGGACGGTCGTGAGCGCGGGGACGCAGCGCGCCGCAATCTCGTGATCGTCGAAGCCGACGACAGAAACGTCCGCAGGAACGGATAGGCCTGCCTCGTTGAGTGCGGTGATGACGCCAGCTGCGATACGGTCCGATCCGCAGAGCACGCCATCGAAAGCAATCTCGCGCGCGAGGATCTGGTGCATGGCCTGATAGCCGTCTCCGCTGTTCCAGCCGGTATAGATAACGTTTGCGTCTGGGAGGTCTTCGCCCAAGACGGCACGGTAGCCGCGCAGGCGGTCGACAACAGCGGGGTTGTCTTGCGGTCCCAACACGGCGACGATATCTTTGCGCCCGCGATCCTTCATGGCGAGTGCCGCAAAATGTCCGCCCTCTTCGTCGTCAGAGTAGACCGTCGAGAACACATCGCGATAGGGGTGGCCCTCGAGCTGGCCACACAACACGGTGGGTACGCCCAGCTCGCGCAGCACCTCGAGCAGCTCGCTGCCTTTGTAGGGAGAGACGTCGATCACGGCGTCGAACGAGCGGCGCTCAAAGTGCTCGCGTGCGCGGTTGCGCTCATGCGTAGAAGACGCCTGCAAGATAACGGGCAGATAGGACGACTCCGACAGTTCCTCGGTAATGCCGCTCAAAAACTCGCTATAGGTGGGGTCGCTGAAGAGTTCACTCAGAGGCTCGGTCACGAGCACGGCGATGATTTCCGTGCGCCCGACAGCGAGCGCTCGGCCACGAGCGTTGGGGACAAAATTGACTTCCTTGGCCGCCGCGCGGACGCGCTTTTTGGTTTCCTCGCTAATGCGGGGCGAATCGTTGAGGGCGCGCGATGCCGTGGAGCGCGACACGCCGGCAGCTGCGGCAACCTCGGCAAGCGTAGGTGCGGTGCGAACTGGTTGTGTCATGGCGTCTCCTGGAAAATGCGGTCGATGTTGTCACTGATACGGGCTAGTGCGGATACAGCTTACTATAGTGCGCCTGAACAGCGTTCATGATATCCGGTGACCGGTGTCGTTTTGCAACCAAGCCGAAATCGAATACGTCTCGTGTGGGTGAGATATCAGCGGGCGTGGAGGTTGCCTACGAGCTTAAGAACGATGTCTTGTGCTGAGTTTCGATACTCAGGGTGACATAAGTGTTGCGATTGTACAACCGGTTGCACCGTTAACCCTGCCAAATCGACCGTTCAGCGGACAACCGGTTGCACAGTTTTTTACATCGCCCGTAAGATAAGGACAACCGGTTGCACAAGAATCACTACGATGATGAAGGAGCATCACCATGGACGCCATTAACGATTGGGAAAACCAAGCGCTCACCCACAGGAACCGCCTGGCACCCCATGCGTACTTTATGGGTTACGAGACCGCCGATCTCGCTGCAACGTACAGCCGCGAGCTGTCGCGCGGGTTTGTCCAGCTGTCCGGCTCGTGGCAGTTCCGCCTCTTTGAGGGCCCCGCTGCCGTCTCCAACGAGGAACTCTCCACGTACAAGCCCGAGTGGGATCACGTGGAGGTTCCGCACCTGTGGCAGGTGGACGGCTATGGCAACCTTGCCTACACCGACGAGGGTTTCCCGTTCCCGGTTGATCAGCCGTTCGTTCCCTCCGACGACCCCACGGGCGTCTACCAGCGCATCGTCAACCTTCCCGCCGTTCCTGCCGGCGCTCGCGAGATCATTCGCTTCGACGGCATCGAGAGCTATGGCGAGCTGTACGTCAACGGTCAGTATATCGGCATGACCAAGGGTTCGCGCCTGTCTGCCGAGTTCGACGTGACCGACGCGCTCGTCGAGGGCGACAACCTGTTTGCGGTCAAGGTCCTGCAGTACAGCGATGGCAGCTACATCGAGGATCAGGACATGTGGTGGGCCTCGGGCATCTTCCGCGATGTGTACCTTATGCAGCGTCCCGCCGCGCACCTGGTCGACTTTAGGTTCCGCACGCACCGCGAGGGCGATGCCGCTCTGATCACGCTCGATACGGTTGCCGAGGGCGCTTCCCGCGTTGTGTTTACGCTCAGCGATGGCGAGAACGTGGTGGCTACGGGTGAGTGCGTCGACAGCCATGCCGAGTGCAGCGTGACCGATGCCCACTTCTGGAATCCCGAGGACCCCTTCCTCTACGATCTTACGTTTGAGGTCTACGACGGCGACAAGGTGAGCGAGTACGTCCCGCATCGCCAGGGTCTTGCCGAGGTGACGGTCGAGGGCAATCATATCTACCTCAACGGCACTTACTTTAAAATGCATGGCGTCAACCGCCACGATCACGACGATCACAAGGGCCGCGCCGTGGGCCTCGATCGCATGCGCCGCGACCTGGAGCTCATGAAGCAGCACAACATCAACGCAGTGCGCACCTCTCACTATGCCAATGACCCGCGCTTCTACGAGCTGTGTGATGAGTATGGCATCATGCTGGTCGCCGAGACCGATATGGAGAGCCACGGCTTCGAGAATATCGGCAACATCGCCCTGGTTACCGACGACCCGGCATGGGAGCCGGCCTACGTCGACCGTATTGAGCGCCTGGTGATGCAGGAGCGCAACCACGCGTGCATCATCATGTGGTCGCTGGGCAACGAGAGCGGCTATGGCTGCAACATCCGCGCGATGTACGCCAAGGCTCACGAGCTCGATGGTCGTCCGGTCCACTACGAGGAGGACCGCAACGCCGATACCGTCGACGTCATTTCCACGATGTACTCCCGTGTGTCGCAGATGAACGACTTTGGTGAGCATCCGTTCCCCAAGCCGCGCATCAACTGCGAGTATGGCCACTCCATGGGTAATGGCCCCGGAGGTCTGTCCGAGTACCAGGAGGTCTTCGATCGCTGGGATTGCATCCAAGGCCAGTTTATCTGGGAATGGTGCGACCACGGTTTGGCTGCTGTGACCGAGGACGGCGTTGCCTACGATATGTATGGTGGCGACAACGGCGATTACCCCAATAACAGCAACTTCTGCATCGACGGCATGGTGTTCCCTTGGCAGCAGCCGAGCCCGGGCCTCACTGAGTATGGTCAGGTCATCTGCCCGGTTCGCATGGCCTACGATGCCGAGGCGGGCGAGCTGACCGTCACCAACAAGCGTTGGTTTACCACCCTCGAGGATGTTTGCCTGTCGGCGGAGACCCTGGTGGACGGCGACGTGGTTTGCCGCAAGACGCTCATGCCCGGTGCGGTTGCCCCCGGCGAGTCCGTCCAGCTTCCGCTGGCGATTCGCGAGGCCGCGGTAGGCGAGACCCTGCTGACCGTGCGCGCCTACACCATGGCCGCTCACGTCTGGTGCGAGCCGATGTTCCAGCTGGGTGCAAGCCAGTTTGCCATCGCAAACCATCCGGCGCCGGCCATCGCCGCCCCAGCTCGTCCTGAGCTTACGGTCGAGGAGACCGAGCAGGAGATTCGCATTCACTCCCTCAACGGCGAGCTGACCTTCAGCAAGGTAAACGGCACCGTGAGCAAGTGGAAGGCATCCGGCCGTGACGTCATGGCCTCTGGTCCCCAGGTTGGTTTTTGGCATCCGCTCGTCGACAACCACGCCCAGGAGTACGACTCCCTGTGGAAGGACAACTTCATTGATGTAATGCAGACGTCCACCCGCAAGGTTTTTTGGAAGCAGGACGGCAATGCGGTCGTCGTTACCGTGAGCCAATGTATTGCTCCTCCCGTCCGCGCGTTCGGCATGCGCGTCGAGCTTGTCTACACCGTGCTTCCGAGCGGTCGCGTCGACCTCAAGGTTTCCGGCGAGCCCTACGGCGACTATTCGGACATTATCCCGCGCATCGGCATCTCCTTTGAGGTTCCCGGTTGCGATCGTGCCGTCGAGTGGTATGGCCACGGCCCGGGCGAGAACTATCCGGACTCGCTGCGTGCCAACCCGGTCGGTCATTACCGCACTACGGTCGACGACATGTTCACGCCCTACGTTATGCCTCAGGACTGTGCCAACCGCGAGGGTACCCGCTGGGTTGCCCTGCGCTCTAGCCACGGTGATGGCGTGCTGGTGACTCGTCCGGCCGACGCCGCTTCCAACCCGTTCTCGTTCTCGGCATGGCCCTATAGCTGCGAGGCTATTGATAATGCCAAGCACGTCTACGACCTTGTTCCGGGCGACACGGTCACGGTTAACATCAACGACCAGCTGCTCGGCCTTGGCTCGAACTCTTGGGGTTCCGAGGTGCTCGATTCCTATCGCACCCGTTTTGAGAGCTTCAGCTTTGAGGTGTCCCTGCGACCGCTGACGTCTGCCGATTTGGCTCAGGCGCTGGCACCCATTAAGGAGGCATAAGCCATGCATGTCTTTAACTCGCGCGCCGATTTCGACGCTCAGATGAAGTCCGTCAAGAAGTGGATGCGTACCGGCCAGGCGCTCGACGGCGTTTCTGAACTGCAGCACGATGTGGCGTACTCCATCGGCGACTCGCTGGTGTACTGGTGGGTCTATGCCCGCGAGGCCGCAACCGCCGACCTGGTCGGTCACCGTCGCTACCATGCCGTGCTCGCTCCGCTCGACGGCGACCTGACCGTCGAGGTTGCCCCCAAGGCAGGCCTCACCTGCACCCGCGCTTACAGCGATATCGATGATCGCGAGCGCTTTGAGGGGGCGGGGGAGACCGTGACGATTCCCGCCGGCGGCGTTGCCGTCGTCGAAATTGACGAGGCCTACCGTGTCGTGGCCGATGCCGCGGATCCCCGCGTCGTGGTACTGCACGTGACGGTCGAAGGTTATTCCTTCCCCAACAAGTAGTATTCGTCCGCCTGGACGTTTGCTTCGCGCCGTTAAGGGGGATGGCTTTGTTGACTCCCTTTTCCCCATTCCCCTTAGCAGGTGCGCCGTCCGTGTTTGCACTTGCAGCTCGGACGGGTTTAGATGACATTTAATAGATGATTGGGAGGGCTTATGAGCTCTGAAAAACGAGGAACGATTGGTTCGTTCGCTCTGCTGGGCATGACGGTCGCCGCCGTGTTCGGTATCAAGAACATCATCAACAACAACGCGGCCATCGGCTTAGCAGCCGCGCCGTCGTTCTTCTTCGCCACGCTTTTGTACTTTGTCCCCTATACCCTGGTTACCGCCGAGTTCGTCGGCCTTAACAAGGACTCCGAGTCGGGCGTGTACGCATGGGTTAAGACCTCGATGGGTGGTCGCTGGGCGTTCCTGACGGAATTTAGCTACTGGTTCGTTAACCTGTTCTTCTTTGCGTCCGTCCTGCCCAACGTCATCATCTACGCGAGCTACGTGTTCTTTGGTGCCAACGCCGAGCTTTCGCAGCTGTGGATCACCATTATCGAGATCGTTGTCTTTGCTATCGCCACGTGGGTTTCGACCAAGGGCGCTAAGTGGATCGGCTCCATTTCCTCCTTCGGTTCGACCGCGGCTCTCGGCCTGACCGCCGTGTTCATCCTGCTGTCCCTGGCTGCTGCCTTTGGCGGCGTTGAGTTCGCTACGGCTCCTACTCCCGCTAACATGGCTCCCGACATGAGCAACTTCGCAACTGCGTGGGGCTTCTTCGGTACGCTTGCCTGGATCATCCAGGGCGTTGGCGGCGCTGAGTCTGTCGGCGTGTTCCTTAACGACCTTAAGGGTGGCGTCAAGGCCTTCGTGCGCACCGTCGTTATCGCCGGTCTGACCATCGGCCTTCTGTATGCAGGCGCTTCGCTGCTGGTTAACCTGTTCATCCCCGAGGGCGGCGTTGCCATCTCCACCGGTATCTTCGACGTATTCGGCGCTGTCCTTGCCCACTTTGGCATTCCCATGGAAGTGTCTACGCGCGCCATCGGCTTGATCCTTCTCGCCGCCACGCTGGGCTCCCTCATGATGTGGACCTCTGCTCCCATCAAGGTTTTCTTCACCGAGATCCCCAAGGGTGTCTTTGGTAGCAAGATCGTCGAGCTCAACGAGCACGGCATTCCCGCCCGCGCTGCCTGGCTGCAGTTCGCCATCGTCGTCCCCATCCTGATCATCCCGGCCCTGGGCTCCGGTAACCTCGACGACCTGCTCATGATCGTCACCAACATGACGGCTGCCACCGCTCTGCTCCCGCCGCTGCTGATCCTGCTTGCCTACTTTATGTTGCGCAAGAACTTCGACGCTGCTCCCCGTGGCTTCCGCATGGGTTCGCGCACCTTTGGCCTGGTCATTGCTGCATTCCTGCTTGTGGTCTTCTGCTTCGTGCTTATCTGCGGCACCATTCCGCTCGATCAGCCGCTGTGGCTGACGCTGGTCTACAACGTCGGCGGCGTGGTTGTCTTCCTGGGCCTTGCCGTGATGTGGTACAACCGCTACATCAACCGCCTGCGCGAAACCGATCCCGAGGCTGCTGAGAACGAGCTTCGCCCCTCCGTCCTCGACATGATGGAGTAGCGGCTAGGATTAATCTACGGCTGTGGAATAAATCGATTCCCTTTCCTAAGGAGGGGCCTTACGAGGCCCCTCCTTTTGTGTTTTGGAGCATGGTTTTGGACCCTGTGGGCAAAAAATGCCAAATATGAGTACTGTTGCAAAAGAGGTGTCATATTTTTCGGCCTGTTCTGAGCGAAAATGGGCTCAAAATCAATTTATCTAACCCCCTATAGACGCGATTCGATGGCTTCCAAAACATTAAAATCGGCCAAATCGGCCAATTTGCTCTCAATTCTGCTGCTACTAAATTTGTGACAGTACTCATATTTGCCACTTTTTGTCCACGGGGTGTCCGAAAGGGTCCTCGACAAGCATCTAACGCTACAATAACTACCACATGGCTGGGTTTGCCAGCCGAATGTACGATGTCGTGGGAGGGGACATGGTCGAGTTTACAAAGACGATTAAAGATCCGTTGGGATTACATGCCCGCCCGGTTGCGCTGCTCTATGACATCATTGCCAAGCATCGTTGCGACGTGTCAGTCAGTATCGGCGATCGCCACACGAATGGCCGCGATGTCATGGGACTCATGGCTCTCTACGGCGAGTGCGGCGAGGACATCATCTTCCGCGTTTCGGGCGTAGACGAGGCTTCCTGCGTTACGTCGATCAGAAATCTCTCACTCTAACCTCAACAATGTGACAAAGGGGCAGTCCCCTCTGTTGCATCAATTGGTATGGCAAGGCGCCGCAAAGAGACAGTCTTTGCGGCGCCTTTGTTTCGTATAGGAAACTTTTTCGAAATCTGAATGTGGACCCTTTCCAAAAAGTTAACCACGTGTTAGTTTACTATAGCGAACATAGGCGTGGTTAACTTTTACCGTGTCGATGTTAAGGACGAACTGACGTTAGGAGCCACTCATGTCTTGCGGACCGCAGATGCCGGCAATGCCGCTTTCGATGGTAAAAGCGGGCGAAACCGTGCGCGTGTCTCGTGTAAAGGGCAATGAGGATATGAAGCACCACCTCAAGGACCTCGGCTTTGTCGAGGGCAGCGAAATCCACGTGGTGAGCTCGAGTGGCGCCAATATCATCGTCACTGTGCTGGGCGCACGCTTTGGCATCGATTCCAAGGTCGCCATGCACATCATGACCGTCGGTTAGTTCGCAGCATTTGATAAAAACCGAAAGGGGGACAAGAGGATGAAGACGTTGGGTGACGTTAAGGTGGGCGAGAGCTCCACCATCGTCAAGCTTCACGGTGAGGGTGCGCTTCGCCGCCACCTTATGGACCTGGGGCTCATCAAGGGCACTTCGTTCAAGGTCGTGAAGGTTGCACCGCTCGGTGATCCGGTCGAGATCAACGTGCGCGGCTACGAGCTTTCCATCCGCAAGGAGGAGGCGGCCGTCGTCGAGGTCCAGTAAGGGCTCGCGGCGTGTATTTCTGCAGGTAAAGTTAGGTTTTTCTAACTTAATGCAGCATCTTTGAAGCACATTATCCAGCCTGCGCGGAGAAAGCAGCGCGGGCACACAAGGAAGAAGGATTGAATGGCGGATTCTCAGATCCATGTCGCGCTGGCGGGTAACCCCAACTGCGGCAAGACCACGCTTTTCAACCTGATCACCGGCGCCAACGGCTACGTTGGCAACTGGCCCGGCGTCACGGTTGAGAAAAAGGAAGCCAAGCTCCTAAGCGACAAGAACGTTACCATCACGGACCTCCCTGGCATCTACTCGCTTTCCCCCTACAGCCCCGAGGAGCAATGCTCGCGCGATTACCTCATGAGCGGCGAGCCCGATGTTGTCGTCCAGGTGGTCGACGCCACCAACCTGGAGCGTAACCTGTACCTGGCGCTTCAGGTTATCGAGACCGGCCTGCCCGTGGTCGTTGCCCTCAACATGGCCGACTTGGTCGAGAAGAACGGCGACAAGATCGACACGGACAAGCTCTCCAAGAAGCTCGGCTGCCCGGTCATGATGATCTCGGCTCTTAAGAACAAGGGCATCAAGGAGCTCTTCGAGCAGGTTAAGAAGTCCGCTGCTTCCAAGGACCAGGTGCCGGAGCACAAGTTCGACTCCTCCATCGAGGACGTTCTGGACCACATCGAGAATAACCTGCCTGCGAGCGTTCCCGCCAACAAGCGCCGCTACTACGCGGTCAAACTGTTCGAGCGCGACGCGGACGCCTGCAAGCTCATCAACCTCACCAAGGAGAAGGCCGCTCGCGTGGAGCAGCTGGTCGCCCAGTGCGAGCAGGACTGCGACGACGACGCCGAGTCCATCATCACCGGCGAGCGTTACGGCGTGATTGCCCACATCATTGACGAGTGCCTCACCAAGGCTCCGGCAAAGATGAGCACCTCCGAGAAGATCGACCGCGTGGTTACCAACCGTATCCTGGGCCTGCCGATCTTTGTGGTCATCATGTTCTGCGTGTACTACATCGCCGTTTCTACCTTGGGCGGCACGGTGACCGACTTCACCAACGACCAGCTCTTCGGTACCGACGGTTGGTATGTGCTCGGCCAGGGTCGCGACGCCTACGACGCGGCCGTCGAGGCTGCGGGTGACAATGCCGACTCGGTCGACCCGGCACAGTACGGCCCCTATGTCCCGGGTATCACCACCGTGGTGCACGACGCCCTTGTGGCGGGCGGCACCGAGGACGGTGGCCTGGTCGATTCGCTGGTCTGCGACGGCATCGTCGGCGGCCTGGGCGCCATCTTCGGCTTCGTCCCGCAGATGTTCCTGCTGTTCGTCATGCTGTCCTTCTTGGAGGACTGCGGCTATATGGCCCGCGTCGCCTTCATCATGGACCGCGTGTTCCGCCGCTTTGGCCTGTCCGGTAAGTCCTTCATCCCCATGCTCGTGTCCTCGGGCTGCGGCGTCCCCGGCGTCATGGCTACCAAGACCATCGAGAACGAGAAGGACCGCCGCATGACGGTCATGACCACCACGTTCATTCCCTGTGGCGCTAAGCTGCCGATCATCGCCCTGCTCATGGGTTCCATCATCGGCGATTCTTCCACCACCGCCGCGTGGATCAGCCCGCTCTTCTACTTCCTGGGCGTCTTTGCCGTCATTGCTTCGGGCCTCATGCTCAAGAAGACCAAGCTCTTCGCCGGCCGCCCGACGCCGTTCGTTATGGAGCTTCCTGCCTACCACTTCCCGGCGATCCGCTCTTGGGCGCTGCACGTGTGGGAGCGCTGCTGGGCCTTTATCAAGAAGGCCGGCACGATCATCTTCGCCTCTACCGTCGTGGTGTGGTTCCTCTCCAACTTTGGTAGCTACAACGGCTCCTTTGGCTTCCTGCCTGCGATGGACGGCATCCCCGAGGAGTTCATGGACTACTCCGTGCTCGCCATGCTGGGCAACCTGGTCGCTTGGATCTTCGCCCCGCTCGGCTTTAGCACCTGGCAGGCAACCGCGCTGACTGTCTCTGGCCTCGTCGCCAAGGAGAACGTTGTCGCCACCGCCGGCTCGCTGCTGTCCGTCGCCGACGCGGGCGAGACCGACCCGAGCCTGTGGACCGCGTTTGCCGGCATGTTCCCCACCATGGGCGCCTGCGTTGCCTTCGGCGCGTTCAACCTGCTGTGCGCTCCGTGCTTTGCCGCTATGGGTACCATCCGCAACCAGATGAATTCCGGCAAGTGGACCGCGATTGCCCTCGGCTACGAGTGCGCCTTCGCTTGGGTGATCGGCCTGTTCATCAACCAGTTCTATAACCTGCTTGTCCTTGGGCAGTTTGGCTTCTGGACGGTTGTGGCTATCGTGCTGCTGGTCGCGATGCTCTTCCAGATTTTCCGTCCTATGCCCAAGCACGCTTGGACCGACGAGGACGAGACCAACACTGCTTCCGCTGCAGTTTCCGCCTAAGTCCGAATAAGGATTAACCCCTTTCCGAAAGCCCGGGTGTCCCAGCGACACTCGGGCTTTTTGGTAGGGGAGATGTGGCGTTTCCGCAGATAAAACCGACCAAAATAAACCTGTCCCTTTTTGGTAGGTGGAGAATGGGGTAAAGTAAGTGGTGGTTAACTAGAGGAGGCTTGCTATGGCACCTATCGATATTGTTGTACTGGCTGTAATCGGTATTGCGTTTGTCGCCGTGTGCGTGCGCATCTACCGCAAGGGCACCTGCGCCGACTGCGCTCAGGGTGGCGCTTGCACGGGGCATTGCTCCAACAAAAAGACGTGCGCTGCACTTAAGGGCGTAGACAAAATCGCCGAAGACTTGGGTCGCGGTATCAAATAAGGTCCGGACATCCAAGCGCTCCGCGGGCATCCGTTCGCGGGGCGCTTTGTGCATTTGAGGGAGAGCACGGCGAGTCGAAGAGTATTTTTGGGGTATCGTTAACTGAACTGTAAATTGGCAACTTATCTATAACGGAGTAATCCCATGAGCGCTCGTGTAACCATGAAAGACATAGCCGCCGAGCTTGGCGTTTCCATCAATACCGTGCACAAGGCCCTGACGGGAAAGGCCGGCGTGAGCGAATCCGTGCGCGCCAAGGTGAACGCCAAGGCCGAGGCCATGGGCTATCACCGCAACACAAGTGCCTCAAGCCTGCGCCGCAAGGACATCAATCTGGTGTTTTGCCTGCCCCGCGCATCGCGCGAGGGAGCGTACTTTTTCCGTTACCTGTGGGAAGGCTGCAATCGCTTTGAACAGGAGGTCATCGACCGGGGCATTACGGTTGAGCGCGTTGAATTTGGCGTGGGCGGCTACGCTGATGCACTCGAGCAAATCGACGAGCGTCTGCAGGTGGGCGAGAAGATTGATGGCTTGCTCGCCTATGCGCCGGGCGACGATCGTGCGACTGAGCTTTTGGGGCAGATCGCCGAGGCGGGCGTGACGATTGAGCTTGTCGACGGCGACCGTCCGCATTTGAATCGTTTGGGTGCGAGCTTGGCCGATTATTCGACGGCAGGCAGCCTTATGGCCGAGCAGGCGGCAAACCTGGTCCATGCTTCTGGGGCCGACGCCCGCGTGCTCCTTTTGACAGGCGACCCATATACCGATTCGCACTATCTAACCGCCCGCGCCTTCCACAATTACCTGCGCGAACGTGATATTCCATGGCAGGTTGAGGATCTTGCAGGTGCCCATGCGCAAGTCAAACAACTCGAGCATGAGCTCGAAAAGCGTTTGAGTGCGCCGGACGCCCCCGAACTTATCTGTAGCGTTTTTGCCGTTGGTTCCGAAGTGGTTGCCGACGCGCTCGTCTCGACCGGCAAGGCCGGTCGGGTCATGGTGATCGGCAACGACCTGTTTCCCGAAAGTGCTCTGGCCTTGCGCCGCGGTATCTTTACCAATATTGTCTATAAGGACCCGACGAGCCTGGCGTATCGCGGCGCTAAGACGCTGGGCGATTATCTGCTGTGGGGAAGGACCCCGACGGTGCCCGTCCAGAAGGGCGCCGTCGAGATGGTATTTGCCAGCAATGTCGATCGCTACTGCGAACTTGCGGGTATTTAGCCGATTGAGCAGGTACCCCCTCTTGCGACGTGCATTTTTGGGAGTATTCAGCATTGGCATGCCCTGAATGAGGTGCAGAACGACTGTTTTAAGTGCCCCCGATGGCGTAATTTGCCATCGGGGGCACTTTTTATGCCGATCGGGCGCTATCTGCGTTCCAAATAGGACGCTGAGGATGGCGCACGGCGCGCTCCAATGCTGAATACTCCCAAAAATGTACGTCGGGACATGACCCACCTGAGCAAAAGCGCTCAAGTTCGGTGTTCGGGGACGCCAACCGGTCCGCAATGCATGCAAGTCACAGCTCCGGCAACCGTTGAACGGGCAAAACCTACCGTTCACCCCATGGTTGTTAGGTGAACGTTCACCTTTTGAGTCGTAATGGATTAGTATGGTGAACGTTCACCTAGAGGATGACGAGCGTATTGTGCGCCCGCTCCGCAAACAAAGGGGTTGTTTGATGAAAAACTTCATGGACGATCAGGATTTCCTGCTGAGCACCAAGACCGGCGAGGAGCTGTTCCACAACTTTGCCGAGGGCATGCCCATCGTCGACTATCACTGCCACATTTCTCCTAAGGAGATTTGGGAGGACAAGCGTTTCGAGAACATCACCGAGGTTTGGCTGGGCGGCGACCACTATAAGTGGCGCCTGATGCGTGCCAACGGCGTCGACGAGCGTTTTATCACTGGCGACGCCCCTGCTCGCGAGAAGTTCCAAAAGTGGGCCGAGACCCTGGGTCGCTGCGTTGGCAACCCCGTCTTTGAGTGGAGCCACCTGGAGCTTAAGCGCTACTTTGGCTACGAGGGCGTCCTCAACGGCAAGACTGCCCAGGAGGTCTGGGACCTTGCCAACGCCAAGCTCGCTGAGGCTAGCTTTACCTGCCGTAACCTGATCAAGCAGTCCAACGTCCGCATGATCTGCACTACCGACGACCCCGCCGACAGCTTTGAGTGGCACAAGAAGATTGCCGCCGACGACAGCTTTGACGTTCAGGTCGTTCCCGCCATGCGCCCCGATGCCGCTTTGCGCATCGAGCGCGGCCAGGAGTTTGCCGACTACTGCAAGCACCTTTCCGAGGTTGCCGGCGTCGAGGTCAGCGACTTTGAGGGCATGAAGGCTGCCATTTCCAAGCGCTACGACGTTGCTCACGAGCTGGGCTGCCGCGCCTCCGACCACGCACTCGACTACGTTATGTACGTCCCGGCTACCGCCGACGAGATCGAGGCTATCTTTGCCAAGGGTCTGGCTGCCGAGCCGCTTACCGAGGAAGAGGTCCTCAAGTACAAGACGGCCTTCATGCAGTTTGTCGCCGGCGAGTATGTGCGCCTTGGCTGGGCCATGCAGCTGCACTTTGGTTGCAAGCGCGACAACAACCGTGCCATGTTTGCCAAGCTCGGTCCCGATACCGGCTACGACTGCATCTCCAATTACACGCCGTCCGACCAGCTCGCTGATTTCCTCAACTCCATTCAGGAGACCTGCGGTCTGCCCAAGACCATCCTGTACAGCCTGAACCCCATCGACAACACCATGATCGATACCGTCATGGGCTGTTTCCAGGAGGCCCCGACCGCCGGCAAGATCCAGAACGGTTCCGCCTGGTGGTTCAACGACAACGAAGTCGGCATGCGCGAGCAGCTCACCGCCCTTGCCAACGAGGGCGTTCTGGGCAACTTCGTCGGCATGCTCACCGACTCCCGTTCCTTCCTGTCCTATCCGCGCCACGAGTACTTCCGTCGCGTGCTGTGCAGCGTGATCGGCGAGTGGGTCGAGCAGGGCAAGTACCCGGCCGACATGGAGCTGCTGGGCACCATCGTGCGCGACATCAGCTACAACAACTCCGTTCGCTACTTTGGCTTTGACCTGGACACCGTCGAGGCCTAAATCCAAACCTGGTTCCGGGAGCGCCGTCGCCACACGCGGCGCCCCCGTTTTGCTTACACGCTAACGGCTATCTAAGGAGACACATAGATGGAGAACATCAGCTACGATACGCTCGAGAAGATCGGCTACGAGGGCTATCTTCTTCCCAAGGACGCGCCGGAGAAGGTCCTGCAGTTTGGCGAGGGCAACTTCCTACGCGCTTTCGTTGACCGCTTCTTTGACATGGGTAACGAGGCGACCGGCTGGAATGGCAAGATCGTCATGGTCCAGCCCATCAGTGGCGCCTTTGGCTTCGCCGACGGTATCAATGCCCAGGACGACCTGTACACCGTGCTGGTGCGTGGCAAGGAGAACGGCAACACGGTTGACGAGTCTCGTGTAATCAGCGCCTGCAGCCGCTGCCTTAACCCGTATCGCGAGGACGACTATCGCGCCATGATGGAGGTCGCTGTCTCCGACGACCTGGAGATCATCGTCTCCAACACCACCGAGGCCGGTATCGCCTACGACCCGTCCTGCAAGGCCGACGACATGCCGCCCGCGAGCTTCCCTGCCAAGCTTGTCCAGGTCCTTCACGCCCGCTGGGCCGCCGGTAAGTCGGGCGTTATCGTGCTCGCCTGCGAGCTCATCGATCACAACGGCGAGGAGCTGCTGCGCATCATGAACCAGTACGTGAGCGACTGGGGTTGGGAGGACGAGTTTGCGCAGTGGATGGCCAACGACTGCACCGTCTGCACCACGCTCGTCGACACCATCGTCCCCGGCCGCATCCGCGATCCTAAGGAGGCCGCCGCGGTTGCCGAGCGTCTGGGCTACGAGGACCCCTTCCTGGCCGTGCGCGAGCCCTTCCAGATGTGGGGTATCCAGGGCGACGAGTCGCTCAAGGAGCGCCTGCCGTTTGTGAAGGCCGGTCTCCCCGGCGTCTTCGTGACTCCCGACGTCACCCCGTACAAAAAGCGCAAGGTCCGCATCCTCAACGGTGCCCACACCGCCTTCGTTCCGGGTTCCTGGGTTGCCGGCTTTGATATCGTGCGCGACTGCATGCATGACGAGACCATTCGCGGCTTCATGAACACCATGCTCTACGACGAGGTCATTCCGACGCTTGCCGCCGACTTGGATGTCGAGGACTGCAAGGCCTTTGCCGCCGCCGTCGAAAACCGCTTCAACAACCCGTTTATTGATCATGCGCTGCTCTCCATCTGCCTCAACTCCACGGCTAAGTGGCGCGCTCGCGACCTGCCCACGCTCAAGGACTACGTTGCCGAGACCGGCAACCTGCCCAAGTGCCTGGCGACGAGCCTCGCTACGCTCATCTCCTTCTACACGCAGGAGCTCGTGTCCCGCGAGGGCGACGGCCTGCACCTGCGTCGCTCCGACGGCACCGAGTACACCGCTCAGGACGACGCCTTCGTGCTCGACTTCTACGCCGCCCATGCCGGCGCCGACGATGCCCAGCTGGTGCACGACGTGCTCACCAACGAGCAGATGTGGGGCGAGGACCTTACGCAGATCGCCGGTCTTGAGGAGTTTGTCGTCAGTGCGCTCGCCGTCGTGCGCACCGAGGGTGCCAAGCAGGCCTTCGCCAACGCTCAGGCGTAAATTTCCGGCGCAGACGCGGGCGCGGGACGGCGTGCCCGCGTCTCGACTTCTGCTCAACCTGTAGGGTTAGGACCATTTGCAATGAACACTATCCAGATCAATCCGGCCGACAACGTGATCGTCGCGCTGTCGCCGCTTGCCAAGGGCACCGCCGTCGCGGTTCCCGGGGTGGGCGAGGTCGTGGCCGCGGAGGATATTCCGCAAGGCCACAAGATGGCTGTGCGCTCGATTGCCGCCGGCGAGGACGTCATTAAGTACGGCCTTCCTATCGGACACGTGACGGGCGATGTCCAGCCCGGTCAGTGGCTCCACACGCACAATGTGAAGACCAACCTTTCGGGCGAGGTCGAGTACACCTACAACCCCACGCATCCGGTCGTTGAGTCGGTTGAGCCCGAGACCTTTATGGGGTTCCGCCGCGCCGACGGTCGTGCCGCGACGCGCAACGAGCTGTGGATCATCCCCACGGTCGGCTGTGTCAACGAAGTCGCCCGTGCCATGTGCGAGCAGGCCCAGGATCTGGTCGATGGCTCGCTGGAGGGCGTCTACTACTTCCCGCATCCGTTCGGTTGCTCGCAGACCGGCGCCGACCATGTCCAGACGCGTCGTCTGCTGGTGGCGCTCTCGCGTCACCCTAATGCGGCCGGCGTGCTGTTCCTGTCGCTCGGTTGCGAGAACTGCACACACCAGCAGGTGCTCGACGAGCTCGGTGACTTCGATCACGAGCGCGTTCGCTTTCTCACCTGCCAGGATGTAGCCGACGAGCAAATCGAGGGCCACAAGATTCTGGCCGAGCTGGCAGACCTGGCAAAGCAGTCCAAGCGCGAGCCCATTTTGGCCTCCGAGCTGGTTATTGGTCTTAAGTGCGGCGGCTCCGACGGTCTTTCGGGCATTACCGCCAACCCCACGATCGGTCGCGTGAGCGATATGGTCGTCGCCCGTGGCGGCACGTCGGTGCTTACCGAGGTGCCCGAGATGTTTGGCGCCGAGAGTATCCTGCTCGACCGTTGCGAGAACGAGCAGGTCTTTAACGCTGCCTCCGACATGCTCAATGGATTTAAGGACTACTTTATTAGCCACGGCGAGGTCGTTTATGAGAACCCGAGTCCCGGCAACAAGGACGGCGGTATTACCACGCTCGAGGACAAGAGCTGCGGCTGCGTGCAAAAGGGCGGATCTGCCCCCATCGTCGACGTGCTGCCGTATGCCGGCCAGGCAAATAAACACGGCCTGAACATGCTGTGCGGTCCGGGCAACGACATGGTATCCACCACGGCGTTGACGGCTGCCGGCTGCCACGTGATTCTGTTCTCGACCGGCCGCGGCACACCGTTTGGCGCGCCGGCGCCTACCCTCAAGGTGTTCACCAATCAGCGTCTGTGCGACCACAAGGCCAACTGGATGGACTTTAACGCTGGCGTGATTGCCACGGGTGAGCGCACGCTCGACGAGGCTGCCCACGATCTGTACCAGCTGGTGCTACAGACGGCGAGCGGTAAGCTCACGAGTGCCGAGCGCCGTGGCTGTCACGAGATCAGTATCTGGAAGGATGGCGTCTGCTTGTAGCGGCAAGTGCGCCCAAGCATAGCGCGATGTCATCGGCCCCGTCGGGAGTGTTCTGAACTGCCTCCCATTTCTTGGACATGAGAAATGGGAGGCTTTCTTTATGCGCGTTGATTTGAGGGTGAAGCATGA
>CALDEU010000037.1:0-8077 GCA_937942395.1 uncultured Collinsella sp.
GGACCCGTACCCGTTCTGGCTGGATTAATGGATGGAAACGGGTGTTCTATCGGGACACACATTTTGTCCTATAAGCCGCGAAAGCCCGCCGGCAGTTCATGTAGATCTGCCAGCGGGCTTTGATGTGTTGGAGCTATTTTGCTCTGGCGTTTGCTACACGCGTGTGGCGTCCTTGGGGCTCATGGTCATACTCTGAAAACGGTTCTCCATATATTCGTTATCGAAATGCTTGTCATAGAACTGTGCGACGGGAATATTTCGAACGGTTCCGTTGACGCGCTGATACCAATAGTCGAGCGATTGCAACGTCATGACGCCGTCGATCAACATGACGGCGGTCAGGATGACGGTAGCAGAGTAGCGGCGTTTCCATGGAATCATATTGATGAGCTTAAGCAGGCGCGGCAGCAAGACCTTGATCCAGATGAGGCCACCCAGGCCCCACATGCAGGCAAACGGCGTGCATGTGCGTCCCCCGGTCAATACCGCGATGGGATCGGGCATGCCGAATAGCCTAATGTGTGAATAGCTCCACGACACCACGCCAAATGAGGTCTGCATAAACCAGCCTACAAACACCTCGAAAGCGCCGCCGATCAGGGCACTTACCAGGAAAATGATCAGAGGATTCTTTTTATAGAAGCGGTTGAGCGCCATGGTCATGAGCACCGCGCCAAATCCGTAGATGGGGCTAAAGGGGCCAAATAGCATACCGGCACGGTCCTGATAGACGCCGGGATCGACGACGACCATATGCCAGACTTCCTCGAGAATGAGACCTAACACGCTGCAGACGAAGAATACCCAGAACAGGTTGAAGTAGTTGAGCTTGATGTAGCCTTCGCCGGTTTCGTCGCGGCCGAGCATCCCCTCGGCGGCGGCATCGCGGTCGAGCATCTCTTGCAGACGGCGCTGCAGTTCGCGCTCCTGGCGTAGCGTGGGGTCGACGGTGGCCGACAGCGCAATGAGGATGACAAGCTGGACGGCGGGGCGCAGCAGGAAGGGTCCGATGCCCTGGAGCATCACGTCAACTAAAAGCTCCACGACGGTAAATGCGATGAGGACGTAAGACAGGCGGGCGGCATTGCGCCGCTGGTCCTTGATGAGGTCCAGGCCAAAGACGATCAAGATGATCGCGCTTGCCGCCGAGAGCATAATGCCGGCGACGATAAGGCCAACCGCGACTAGGGTGTTATCACCGAGCTTAGCGGCGACGTTGCCGTTAATGAGTGCGGTGATGACCTGCCACATAAAGACGGCGACTGACGGGAGCGTGCCCACGCCAGATAGGGTGCACAGGACTGCGTAGACCTTGATGATAAGGGGGATCTTCTTGGCCTCCGTGGTGCTGGGGACACTGGGGTCGAGTTGATTTCGATCCATACGCTACCTTTCTCGTCTTGTAGTAGCCTACAAGGATACGCCGACGACCAGCTAAAAGACAGGACGAACGTCCCAATTGCAACAATGTAGCCCCTAGCGCGGGCGAGACACGGCGCACGGGAAGTCTTCGAGGCCGTTGCCCCTGAGAGTGGACTACCCAATAAAATGTTTGGTCGCAAAACGGATAATAAGCTCGGTGGGCTTTTAAAAAGCGCTGCTCATGCGCGGGGGAGCGCGTCGCGCCGTGCGTATAATAAGACGGGTAACGCCAAAATACGAGGCTCTGAGGGGATGCCATGTCTCAAGAAACCATCCGCGCGGCCGAGCGTGCCGCGGGACAGGTGAACGCCATGTCGACGTATGATCCGGACTCTGACCAGCTGCATGAGGAATGCGGCGTTTTTGGTGTCTGGGCGCCCGATCGCGACGTGGCTCGACTGACGTACTTTGGCCTGCGTGCACTGCAGCATCGCGGCCAAGAATCGGCGGGAATCGCCGTTGGTGACGGCGGTACGGTTATGGTCCGCAAGGATCTGGGCCTGCTCGACCGCGTGTTCTCCAATGCCGACTTGTCGACGCTCTCCGGTCAGCTGGCCGTGGGTCATGTGCGCTACGGCACCGCCGGCGCCAAGAGCTGGGAAGCCTCTCAGCCGCACCTCTCTACCATCAATAGCGTCATTATCGCGCTCGCGCACAACGGCACCCTCGTCAACACCGACGAGCTGCGTCGCCAGCTGATCGAGCTGGGCGTACCGTTCCTCTCCAACTCGGATTCCGAGGTCGCGACCAAACTCATCGGCTACTTTACTCAGCGTACTGGCCATCTGCGCGAGGGCATTCGCAAGACCATGGAGCTCGTGCGCGGCGGCTACGCCATGACGCTCATCAACGAGCAGGCGCTCTACGCATTCCGCGATCCGCACGGCATTCGCCCGCTCGTGCTGGGCAAGCTGGTGGACGAGGGTCTGGACCAGGCCGATGCCGCATCCGTTTCGCAGCTGCCGTCGCAGGACGGCGCCGCGACGGTCGACGCCACCACCCATGTCACGCGCGCCGGCGGCTGGGTCGTTGCCTCCGAGACCTGCGCGCTCGATATCGTGGGCGCCGAGTACGTCCGCGACGTCCGTCCCGGTGAGATTTTGCGCATCAGCGCCGAGGGCCTTGTGTCCGAGCAGGGCGTGCCTGCCGCCGAAGAGCCTGCTAACTGCATTTTTGAGCAGGTCTACTTTGCTCGCCCCGATTCCATCATGAACGGCAAGAGCGTCTACGCCTGCCGTTATGACATGGGTCGTCAGCTGGCACATGAGGAGCCCGTCGAGGCCGACCTGGTCATCGGCGTGCCCGACTCCGGCCTGCCGCCCGCGGAGGGCTATTCGCACGAGAGTGGCATTCCCTTTGGCGAGGGCCTCATCAAGAACCGCTATGTGGGCCGTACGTTTATCGAGCCTACGCAGGAGCTGCGTGCCATGGGCGTGCGTATGAAGCTCAACCCGCTGCGTGACAACATCGAGGGCAAGCGCCTGGTCGTCATCGACGACTCCATCGTGCGCGGCACCACCATGGTGCAGCTCGTCAAGATGCTGCGCAACGCCGGCGCCAAGGAGATTCATATCCGCATCAACTCGCCCGAGGTCATCTGGCCGTGCTTCTACGGTATCGATACCGACGTGCAGTCGCAGCTTATCAGCGCCAACAAGACGGTCGACGAGATTTGCGAGTATATCGGCGCCGATTCGCTGGCCTTCCTTTCGGTCGAGGGCCTGCTTAAGGTCATGCCCAAGGGCGGTTACTGCGATGCGTGCTTTACCGGCCGCTACCCCGTGGCGATTCCCGAGAGCTTTGGCCGCGACAAGTTCATGGAGGGCTTTAAGCCCCGCAACCTGGACAAGCCGCTGCACTTTGATGACGACGCCGTGGTCGAGAAATACGACGATCGCAGCTGGGAAGAGGAACACGGCGAGGCCTAAAACCTGCCAAAAAGGGACAGGTTTATTTTGGTAGGTTTTACCTGCTGTTTTGTTGATATGACGGCGCGCGTTGTTATGGCGCGCGCCGAAATGAACGCAACTATGAGCACCGTTTGGCGCCCGGGCGGCGCCACGGTAGTGGGAGAGGAAGGCTCAGATGAGCGACAGCAAGCATGTGACGTATGAGGATGCCGGCGTCGATACCGCCGAGGGCGGCCGCGCCGTTGACGCTATTAAGCAGATGGTTAAGGACACCAACCGTCCCGAGGTCATCGGCGGCATCGGTGGCTTTGGTGGCCTGTTCTCGGCTGCCGCGCTTAAGGATATGGAAGACCCGATTCTGATTAGCGGTACCGACGGCGTGGGCACCAAGCTCGTGCTCGCCCAGATCATGGACCGTCACGAGACGGTGGGCCAGGACCTGGTTGCTATGTGCGTCAACGACATTCTGGCTTCGGGTGCCGAGCCGCTGTTCTTCCTGGACTACGTTGCCATCGGCCACATCGAGGCCGAGCACATGGCAAAGATCATCAAGGGTGTGGCCGACGGCTGCAAGCTCGCGGGCTGCGCGCTCGTGGGCGGCGAGATGGCCGAGCACCCCGGCGTCATGGCTCCTGCCGACTACGACCTTGCCGGATTTACCGTGGGCGTCGTCGACCGTCCCAAGATGCTCGACCCCGCGAATGTCCGTCCCGGCGACGTGATCCTGGGCCTGCCTTCCACCGGCGTGCACTCCAACGGCTACTCGCTCGTGCGTAAGGTCATTGGCGTCGACGGTATTAAGCCGGGCACGCCCGAGGCCGCCGCTAAGGCCGAGGAGCTGAGCCGTCCGCTCGAGGAACTCGGCGGCGCATCGCTGGCAGACGCCCTGTTGGCCCCCACGCGCATCTATGTCAAGCCGATTCTGGAGCTGCTGCGCGGTGGCGCTCCGGTGCACGCCATCGCCCATATCACTGGCGGCGGTATTACCGAGAACCTCAACCGCGCGCTCGCCGACGACGTCGACGCCGTGGTCACCCGCAACGGCGCCGAGATGGGTTGGGACGTTCCGCCCGTCATCACCTACGTGTCGCGCCAGGCCGAGCTCGCGCCCAACGAGGCATGCAAGACCTTCAACATGGGCGTTGGCCTGTGCCTGATCGTCGCCCCCGAGGACGAGGCTGCCGTGACCGAGGCCCTGGTCGCGCTGGGCGAGAAGCCGTTCCGCGTGGGCGAGTGCGTCGAGGGCTCCGGTAAGGTCGTGTACTCCGATGAGCGCTAACGAGCAGATGGCTGCTGCCGCGAGCCTGGGCTTTGTGCCCTACACCCGTCCGACCGGCACCGATACGGCCGAGCCGCTCAAGATCGGTGTGCTCATCAGCGGTTCGGGTACCAACCTGCAGGCGCTGATCGATCTGATCGCCGCCGGCAAGCTCAACGCTTCGATTGAGCTTGTGGTGTCGAGCCGTCCTTCGGCTAAGGGTTTGCAGCGCGCTGAGCGCGCGGGCATCCAGACGCTCACGCTGTCCAAGGATGTCTATGCCGACCCCATCGCCGCCGACGAGATCATCGCGCACGAGCTGCTCGAGCGCGGCTGCGAATATGTGGTCATGGCCGGTTACATGCGCATGGTGCACACGCCGCTGCTGGCGGCGTTTCCCAACCGCGTGGTCAACTTGCATCCGGCACTGCTGCCGAGCTTTACCGGCGCGCATGCGATCGACGATGCCTTTGCGCGCGGCGTCAAGGTAACCGGTGTGACCGTGCACTTTGCCAACGAGATCTACGACAACGGCCCCATCATCGCCCAGCGCGCGCTGGCTGTTGAGGAGGGCTGGGACGTCGACACGCTCGAGGAGCACATCCACGCGATTGAGCACGTGCTGTATCCCGAGGTCGTGCAGATGCTCGCCGACGGCCGCGTCCACGTGCTGGAGAGCGGCAAGGTTGCAATTGACGCGCCTCGCGGCTAGCGGCGCACAGTACAATTTAGCCGAGTAGTCAGGGTGGTCATTGGCGCCAAGGCGCGCGTGGCCACCTTTTGTTTTGGGTAGTCATCGGGAACGGTCTTTAACGACTGGTCATTCAAGAACGTCGCAGGTGACTAGGTGAGAGAGGTGAGCGCATGGCGGATAACGAAGCGCTGTTTACGCCTGAGTTGGTGTTTTTTGATTGGGAGTGTGCGACGCCGGATGAGGTGTTTGCGCGGCTCGAGGGCGAGCTTGCACCACGTGGCTACATTGCGTCCGGTTGGCTCGGCGCCGTTCGCACGCGCGAGGATGCCTATCCCACGGGTCTTGCCATGCCGGCGGCAAACATTGCCATTCCGCATACCGATCCGGGGTTTGTGGCCAAGCCCTATATCGCGGTGGTGAAGCCCGCCGCGTCCGTGACATTTAACGCTATGGCTGGCATGGGCGCTCCGGTGCCGGTGCAGATCGTCATCAATCTGGGTATTGCCGAGCCGGGCGGCCAGGTCGAGGCCCTGCAGGCGCTCATGAACATCTTTATGGACGCCGATGCCGCAGCCGACGTGCTCGGCCAGACCACGCCCCAGGGCATGGTCGACGCCATCCGCCGCCACTTCTAAGGTGGGGCTGAGTCGGCACTTGGGGACGTTCCTTTTCTGCCGGCAGTAAGGGACAGTCCCGAAGTGCCGGCATATAAAGAACGTCCCCAAGTGCCAAGTGCCAGAGCTGTCCCCTTTGCACCAAAATGGTGCAGATTAACCTGTCCCCAATGCACCAAGCGTGTCGCGGGGGCCGCGTTGTGACACAATGGCGTTTGTTCGATTCGTTATGCGAAAGGCCAACTATGGCAAATAAGAAAAAGAACTCCGAGGCCGCGCCGACGCCCGAGCAGCAGGCCCGCGCTGCCTCCAGCTCTCGCAAGAAGCAGCGCAAGACGTACGTGTCTAAGACCGTCAAGATCGTTCTGGTGGTCATCGGCGTGCTGGCGATGCTGCTTTCTGTCTCGGCGATGGCGTGCTCCGGCCTTATGTCGCAGGCTGAGGACACCTCGGGCTACAAGCTGACCGGCGGTGTTGCTGCCACTATCAACGGCACCAACCTTACCGAGGACACCGTGACCAAGCAGATCATGAGCATGCGCACGTCCTACGGCTACACCAAGGATGAGGATTGGGCGCAGTATCTGGTTGACAACGACCTCACGCCCAAGAAGTACCGCAAGCAGCTCATCGACTCCTACACGCAGCAGATTCTGCTTCAGCAGGCACAGAAGGAGAACGGCGTGACGGTGTCGGACGAGGAGGTCGAGAAGGCTTGGAAGGACGCGTGCAAGAGCGCGGGCGGTGCCAAGGCCTTTAAGAAGACCCTCAAGACCTACGGCTATACCGAGGACACCTACAAGGATTCGCTCAAGGAGAGCCTGGCGCAGCAGAAACTCAAGGATGCCGTGGCGCCCACCAGCAAGCCCAAGGACAGCGAGATCGTCGATTACATCAACGAGAACCTGTCTAACTACAACGATGCTCGCCGCTCGTCGAACATCCTGATCAAGGTTGATTCCGACGCTTCCGACGAGGACAAGGCTGCCGCCAAGGCCAAGGCACAGGAGTGCCTGGACAAGATCAACTCCGGTGAGCTGAGCTTTGAGGACGCCGTTGAGCAGTACTCCGAGGACACCGGTTCCAAGGAGAAGAAGGGCGATGTGGGCTGGGATAAGCTCACCACTTTCGTCGACAGCTACCAGACGGCGCTCGAGGGGCTCAACAAGGGCGACGTGAGCGACGTCGTCGAGTCGACCTATGGTTACCACATCATCAAGTGCACCGACTACTTCCATGTCGATAATCAGGTCGATGACATCAACCAGGTGCCCAAGGCCATCAAGAAGTACGTTTCCAATGTGGTGAAGACGCAAGCGGCCAGCACCGCGTACAGCGAGTGGCTGGAGCAGTACAAGAAGGATGCCGACATCACCGTTAACCCCATGCCCAAGGACGTGCCGTACAACGTCAGCCTGAAGGGCGTCACCAAGAGTTCGACCGACGATTCGTCGACGACTGAGTAATCATGGGGCGGCGCTCGTGTGAGTGCCGTCCGCACTATTGAGGAGGATTTGCAGATGACCAACGAAGAGCTGCAGAAGGAAATGATTGCGGCCATGAAGGCCAAGGACAAGGTTCGCCTGTCCATCATTCGCCAGGTCAAGGCCGAGGTGAAGAATATCGAGGTCAACGAGCGCCGCGATGTGACCGAGGAAGACGTCAACAGCATGATCAAGCGTTTGATTAAGCAGACGAGCGAGACGTTGGAGATGTCCATCAAGGCCGGTACCGACCAAGAGCGTACCGACAACCTGACCGAGCAGGTCAAGATTCTGGAGAGCCTGCTGCCCGCGCAGGTTTCGGGTGAGGAGCTCGAGGCCCTGATCGAGCAGGTTATCGCCGAGCTGGGTGCCACGTCCAAGAAGCAGATGGGCCAGGTTATGGGTGCACTCGGCAAGGCCACCGGCGGCAACTTCGACAAGCCGGCCGCGGCAAAGATCGTCGGAGCAAAATTGGCGTAATTTGTTACGCGGTTTTACCAAACCGCGTAACGGCTCGACGCTGCAAACCCGCACACGCGGCAATCTGACGTTCAATTTCAAGGGCGCGACCATAAGGTCTGCGCCCTTTCATTTCACGTCACCTTGCTCGCGTGTACGGTTTTCGCTCATATGACCCAATCCGCTGTCAAGAGCCACAATGGCCCCGCCGACCGCTTGCAATCGGTCGGCGGGGC
>CALDEU010000038.1:0-68339 GCA_937942395.1 uncultured Collinsella sp.
CATTGTGGCATCCCGAGCCCGCGGAAAGAAGCTGCGCCGCGGGGGAGGCGACCCAAATGGCTTTCTCATATCGTCTTGGACGGGCCTCTTATGACTCCTTTTGCCTGCGTGCTTGCCAGACCGGCCATGTTAAGGAGTATCCCAAAGTGCCGGCATAAAAGGAACGTCCCCATCTGCCGGGCATGGGATACCATGGTGGCAACCTAGCGAAAGGATGTTTCATGGCACATGTCGATGACCAGCGTGTGGCGCGCGTGCTCGATGCGCTCGAGACTCAGCACCCCGGCGCACAGCTGCTCGTAAACGACCCGTGGTCGATTTATTACCTGACCGGCTATTATGCCGATATGTTCGAGCGTTTTTGCGGCGTGCTGCTCGCACGCGGTAGCGAGCCCGTGATCTTGGTCAACGCGCTGCATCAGCTGCCCGAGTATGACAACGCCCGCGTGGCCTACCACACCGATACCGACGTCGTGACCGACGCCATCGCTCGCGAGGTCGATCCGACCAAACCGCTCGGCATCGATACCGTCATGCGCTCCGGCTTTTTGATGCCGCTCATGGAGCGCCATGCCGCCAGCGAGTTTTTCCTGGGCGACTTTGCCGTCACCGCCGCACGCACCCACAAGGACGAAGCCGAGCAGGAACTCATGCGCGCGTCCTCGGCCGCCAACGACGCCGTGATGGCCGACGCCATCAAGCTCGTTCACGAGGACGTGACGGAGCGCGAAATTGCCGACCAGATGCTCGGCCTGTATCGCAAGCACGGCTGCGAGGGCTTTAGCTTTCCGCCCATCGTAAGCTTTGGCGCCAACGCCGGCGACCCGCACCACGAGCCCGACGACACCGTACTCAAGCGCGGCGACGTGGTGCTGTTCGACATTGGCGGGCGTCATCGCAACTACTGCTCGGACATGACACGCACGTTCTTTTGGGGCGAGCCGAACGAGGAGACTGTACACATCTACGACATCGTGCGCCGCGCCAACGAGGCTGCCGAGGCACTCATCGCACCGGGCGTGCGCATGTGCGACCTGGACCGCGCCGCGCGAGACGTGATTGAGGATGCGGGCTATGGGCAGTACTTTACGCACCGTCTGGGACACTCGATCGGTCTGCAGGACCATGAGCCAGGCGATGTCTCGCTTGTTAACGAGCAAGTCGTAGAGCCGGGCATGACGTTCTCCATCGAGCCGGGTATCTACCTCCCCGGCCGCACCGGCGTCCGCATCGAGGACCTAGCCCTGGTTACCGAATCCGGCGTCGAGATCCTCAACGCCTACCCCCACGATCCAGTCCGCCTAGACTAGGCACGCAACCAAAGCTCCCCTAGAAGTTGCGGTGGAATAGTTCCTGGATGGGCTGCTAGAACCCAAAAATAGGAACTATTTCACCGCAACTGATGAGGGGATGGGTTAACGGAGCAGGGCGGGCTAGCGCAGCAGCCCCGCCACTTCGCCGGCTAGGGTGATGGTGCCGGCGGCTACGAAGGGCTCGCCCGCGGCCTCGAAAGCTGCAAGGGCCTCGGACACGCTGGGGTACACGCCCGCGAGCTTATCGGCGTCCACCAGGGCAGCGAGCTCCTCTGCCGGCAGGGCGCGATCGGAATCGGTTTGCGTCACGACCACACGGGGGAACGCCGGAACAAGCACGTCGACGATGCCCGCCACGTCCTTGTCTGCCAGCGCGGCGCACAGCAGCGTGGGACGATTCTCTACGCACGGATCGATCTCGTCCAGTGCGCTCACAAAGTTCTCGCAGCTTTGGGGGTTATGGCAAGCGTCGATCAGCTTGAGCGGATCGGTTCCCAGCACGTCAAAGCGACCCGGCGTGGGGCAGCCCATAAGCGAAGCGTCGAGCGCCTCATGGTCGAGCTCGCGGCCCAGATAGCCCTCGCACAGCATAATCGCGCACGCGGCGTTCTGCGGCTGATACGCCGGCTTGACCATGCTCGACGTATAGATCGCGCGCGGCGTAGTGCAGCTGAACTCAACCGTGTCGCCCACATGCGCCGGCACCTTAGTCGTGACATGGTTCACCACGAGCGGCACCACACCGCATTCACGGCAACGGGCATCCATCACGCGCTGAACGCTCGCCTCATGCGTGCCCTCGCCCAAAACAACCAAACGCCCGGGTTTGATAACCGCAGCCTTCTCCCCCGCAATGGCCTCGAGCGTATCGCCCAAAATACGTGTGTGATCGAGCCCGATGCCTGTGATGGCAACGGCCACGGGGTCGGTCGCACTCGTGGCATCCCAACGCCCGCCCATGCCGACCTCGAGCACGGCGACATCCACCGCAGCCTCGGCAAACACTACAAGCGCGGCAGCCGTCAGCAGGTCAAACGGCGTGACGGTATAGGCGCGCTCCCCCGCCGCCACACGACGAGCATTCACGCGGCGCCCCGCCTCAACGGCAGCAGAAACGCCTCGAGCAAACGCCTCGTCACTCACAACGCGCCCGTCAACCTCCATGCGCTCGGGATAGCGTACCAGCTGCGGCGAAGTATACAGCGCAGTCTTGAGCCCCTCGCCGCGAAGGATAGCAGCCGAAAAACGCGTGGTCGAAGTCTTGCCATTAGTACCGGCAACCTGAATGCAATCGAAATACTCATCGGGACGCCCCAACTCATCGAGCATATCGACAACCGTCTCAAGCAGAGGCCCAGCATCCCCAGAAATCCGCCCCGTATCGGCAGCCAACCCGACAGCCTCATCAAACGAAAGCAACTCAAACGAGAAAGGAACGACATAAGAGCCAGCACGCTTCGCCATAACCAAAGTCTCCAATTACAGAAAAAGAGGCCCATTAAATAGAATGAGCCCCTCGCGTTCAAAAATATCAGCCACTACCCGCTTGCAGCAGAATCAAGGCATCAGCCATGTGGCCCTAACAGGCAGACAGCGGACGCCACGAAACCGCACTAGGAGCGGCCCGACGCTTTGCTCGCCGCAAGTTCCGCACGCAAAGGACAGCACTTAATGTGCTGTCCGTCTTGCGCAGGACTGTCCGCAGCGGAGAGCAAAGCGTCGGGACGCGCCCCCGAGTAACCCTTACGAGAAGTCAGCAACCTGCGAGCTCAGCGCCGCCAGGATCTCCTTGAGCTCAGCCGCACGGTCCCTCTTCTTCTGGACCACCGCGGGCGCGGCCTTGGCCACAAAGCCCTCGTTGGCGAGCGTCTTCTCGCAGCCGGCAAGCTCCTTCTGGGCCGCGGCGATCTCCTTCTCCAGACGTGCCTTCTCGGCCGAAAGATCGACCTTGCCCTCGAGCACCACAAAGACCTCGACGCCGCTGTCGACCACGGCAATGCTCGCAGCCGGCTTCTCAACGTCGGTACCCATGACCAGCGAAGCGGTGTTCGCCAGCGGCTCAATGGTCGAACGCAGGCTCTCGAGCTTCTCGATATCCTCGGCACCGGCGCGCACGACCACATCGAGCTCGGCCTTGGGGCTCAAGCGATAACGCGAACGCGTAGCGCGGGCAGCAGACACGACGGCGCGGCACAGCTCAAACGCGCGCTCGGCGGGCTCGTCGACGTACTTGGCGTAGTCGGCGGGCTCGGGCCACTTGGCGATCATGAGCGCCTCGGCGCGGTCCACGTTGCCCTCGGCGTCCAGATCGAGCACGCTCGCCGGCATGTTGTCCCAAATCTCCTCGGTGACAAACGGCATGAGCGGGTGCATCAGGCGAATGGAGGTGTCAAGCACAAAGATCAGGTTGCGCTGCGCCTGAAGACGGCCCTCGCCCTTCAGGCGGGCCTTAGTAACCTCGACGTACCAGTCGCAGACCTCGTTCCAGAAGAACTGCTGCACACCGCGGGCCATATCGCCAAAGGTGTAGTTCTCAATACCCTCGGTGACCATCTTCACGGCCTTAGCCAGGCGGCTGAACATCCAGGCGTCGGCCGGCGTCTCAACGACGGGCTCGCCGGGCGTGTAGCCCTCCATGTTCATGAGCAGGAAGCGGCTGGCGTTCCAGATCTTGGTCACAAACGATTTTGCCTGCTCGGTGCGCGGGCTGTCGATGAGCTTCTTGGTCTTCTTGTCGATGTTCGCGTCAAACTTGACGTCCTGGTTGTTGGTGCACAGCGTGAGCAGGTTGTAACGCATGGCGTCGGCGCCGTACATACCGATGAGGTCCATGGGGTCAACGCCGTTGCCCTTAGACTTGGACATGCGGCTGCCGTCCTTAGCCAGGATCGTCGGATAGATGACGACGTCCTTAAACGGCACCTCATCCAAGAAGTACAGCGAGCTCATGACCATGCGGGCGACCCACAGCGCGATGATGTCGCGCGCGGTGACGAGCGCCGTCGTGGGGTGATGGCCCTCGAGCAGCTCCGGCTTTTGCGGCCAGCCCTGCGTGGCAAAGGTCCACAGCTGCGAGCTAAACCAGGTATCCAGCACGTTCTCGTCCTGGTGCACGTGATGGCCGCCGCACTTGGGGCACACGTCGGTGTCCTCGGTCAGGGCGTCCTCCCAGCCGCAGTCCTCGCAGTAGAACACGGGGATGCGGTGGCCCCACCACAGCTGGCGGCTGATGCACCAGTCCTTGAGGTTTTCCATCCAGGTGGTGTAGGTCTGCGTCCAGCGCGCGGGGTGGAAGGTGACCTTGCCGGAGTTGACGGCGTCGAGCGCCGGCCCCTTGAGCTTATCGACGGCCACAAACCACTGCTCGGAAAGCCACGGCTCCAGCGCGGCATCGCAGCGGTAGCAGTGCATGACGGAGTGATCGAGTTCGTCGACGTGATCGAGCAAGTCGTGCTCCTCAAACCACTTGATGACGGCCTCGCGGCACTCGTCGCGGTTCATGCCGGTAAACTCGCCGTAACCCTCGACAACCACCGCGTGCTCATCGAAGATGTTGATCTGCGGCAGGTCGTGGGCCTGACCCATGGCGTAGTCGTTGGGGTCGTGGGCCGGGGTAACCTTGACAAAGCCGGAACCAAAATTGGCATCGACGTGCCAATCCTCAAAGATGGGGATCTCGCGGTCGACGATGGGGAGCTTGACGGTCTTACCCACAAAGGCGGCCTTTTCGGGGTCCTTCGGGGAGACGGCGACGCCCGTGTCGCCGAGCATGGTCTCGGGACGCGTGGTGGCGACGACGATGTAGTCCTGGCCGTTGACCGGCTCGGTCAGCGGGTAGCGCAGGTGCCACAGATGGCCCTTCTCGTCCTTGTACTCGGCCTCGTCGTCCGAGATAGCGGTGGTGCAGTTGGGGCACCAGTTGACGATGCGCTTGCCGCGGTAGATCAGGCCGTCGTGGTACCAATCGCAGAACACCTTGCGCACGGCCTGGGCGTAGTCCTCGTCCATGGTGAAACGCTCGTTATCGAAGTCGACGGAGCAGCCCATGCGCTTGATCTGCTCGACGATGATGCCGCCGTACTCGTGGGTCCAATCCCAGCAGGCGTCGACAAACTTGTCGCGACCGATCTCCAGGCGGCTGATGTCCTCCTCTTTAAGCTTCTTGTCGACCTTGGTCTGTGTGGCGATACCGGCATGGTCGGTACCGAGCACCCAGCGCGTGGACTTGCCGCGCATGCGGGCCATGCGGATGATGGCGTCCTGGATGGAGTCGTCGGTGGCGTGACCCATATGGAGCTTGCCGGTCACGTTGGGAGGCGGAATGGTGACGGTGCAGTCGCCCACGCCCTCACGGCGCTTGTAGTAGCCGCCGTCGAGCCACTTCTGCAGGATCGCCGGCTCGTTGGTCGACGGATCGTAGTTCTTGGGCATTTCTTCCATATATCTCTCCCTGTCCCGCCGGGGAGGAATGTAGGCCCGATTTTCGCTCGGTCAGGTCCTGGGCTCGCTCGAAGACCACATTAAGTGGTCTTCGGCTCGTGCGGAATCTACGAAAATCGGGCCTACATTCCTCCCCTTAGGTATCGATTACTTCAGTCTGATATGACTTCGCTGAGGCTTAAACAAACACACAGAATAACACAGGTAGTTGGGGTTATTGCGCATATATAAAATAGCCTCCGACCGCGAATGGTCAGAGGCTATTTGCAAACACGTTTTAGGCTGGTTTAGCCGTAGATACGCTGGGGCTGCTCTTCGCCCTTTACGGAGGCTTCGGTCACGATGACCTTGGCGACGCCCTCCTCGCTGGGCAGGTCGAACATCGTCTGCTGCAGCACGTCCTCGCAGATGGAGCGAAGGCCGCGGGCGCCGGTCTTGCGGGCGAGCGCCATGCGGGCGATCTCGTGCAGGGCCGCGTCCTCAAACTCAAGCTCTACGTCCTCGAGCTGGAACATCTTGCGGTACTGGCGCACCACGGCGTTCTTGGGCTCGGTCAGGATCGACACCAAGTCGTCCTCGTCGAGCGCCTGCGTCTGGGTAACGACGGGCGTACGTCCCACAAACTCGGGAATCATGCCAAAGGCGTTGAGGTCCTGCGGGAGCACCTGGCGCAGCAGGTCGTTCTCGTCGACCGAAGTGGGGCCGGCGATCTCGGAGTTAAAGCCCACGCCCTTGTTGCCCACGCGGTCGGCGATGATCTTGTCCAGACCCACAAAGGCACCGCCGCAGATAAACAGGATGTTGGTCGTATCGATCTGCAGCAGCTCCTGCTGGGGATGCTTGCGGCCGCCGGTGGGCGGAACGCTGGCCACCGTGCCCTCAAGAATCTTAAGCAGCGCCTGCTGAACGCCCTCGCCCGAAACGTCGCGGGTGATGGAGAGGTTCTCGGCCTTGCGGGCGATCTTGTCGATCTCGTCCACGTAGATAATGCCAACCTGAGCGCGCTCAATGTCGCCATCGGCAGCATTGATAAGCTTGAGCAGGATGTTCTCCACGTCCTCGCCAACGTAACCGGCCTCGGTGAGCGCAGTGGCGTCGGCGATGGCAAACGGCACCTCGAGGATGCGGGCGAGCGTCTGGGCGAGCAGGGTCTTACCGGTACCGGTGGGACCGAGCAGCAAAATGTTGGACTTGGCGAGCTCCACCTCATCCATATCATCGTCGAGCTGCGAGTCCAGGCCGTCGTCAAAGGCAGACACCGCAGCGCCGCCCTCAATCACGCGGCGATAGTGGTTGTACACGGCCACCGACATGGCACGCTTGGCGTCCTCCTGACCCATAACATAGGCCGAAAGCTCGTCATAGATCTCGTGCGGCGTCGGCACGTGCGTGATGACCTGACGCTCGTCCTCAAGCTCAAAACCCTCGGTCTCGGGATCCACGGCGGGCTGGGATGCAGCCTGACCGTGGTCGTTGAGGAAGCCCGGCAGCTTGCCGTTGCGGGCAGCGTCCATAAAGTCCGAAGCCAGCGACTCCTCCAGAATCTCGGAACAGGCGGCGACGCACTCGTCACAGATAAAGATGTTGGTCGGGCCCTTTACGAGGCGACGAACCTGGCCCTGCTCTTTTCCGCAAAAGGAGCAGCGGATGGGGTTGCCGTTCTCGTCAAAGTTGTCCTGCATGTTTCCTGCCATCCTAGGCGTCCTTCGCGGCGAGATCGCGCGAGGTGACGATACGGTCGATCAGACCGTAGTCGAGGGCCTCGGAAGCGGTCAGGTAGTTGTCGCGCTCGGTATCGGCCTGGACCTTCTCGATGGGCTGGCCCGAGGCGTCGGACAGGATCTGGTTGAGCTCGCGGCGAGTCTTCTTAATCTCCTCGGCAACGATCTCGATCTCGGTCTGCTGACCCTGGGCACCGCCGCTGGGCTGGTGAATCATAACCTTGGAATGCGGCAGGCAGAAGCGCTTGCCCTTGGCGCCGGCCGAAAGCAGCACGGCGGCCATGGACGCGGCCATACCGACGCAAATGGTCGAGACCTGCGGCTTGATGAAGTTCATAGTGTCAAGAATCGCCAGGCCGGAGTAGACCTCGCCGCCGGGCGAATTGATGTAGAGCGAGATATCCTTCTCGGCATCCTGGCTCTCAAGATGCAGCAGCTGGGCAACGACCAGGTTGGCGCTGACGGAGTTGATCTCCTCGCCCAAGAAGATGATGCGGTCGTTGAGCAGGCGCGAATAGATATCGTAGCTGCGCTCGCCGCGCGGCGTCTGCTCGATAACGTATGGCACGAGGGCGGAATCGAACTTAGCGATCATACGCATCTCCATTTCTCTCTTGCGGACCAAATTGGTTCTAGATAAACGTACGGTGCCCGCATGCTATGCATTGGCTGGCACCGTACGAAGCAACCGGATAACCGGTGTATAACTTTACCCCATCACGGGCGCACGCATGCGCTCGCGGGCAAGGTGGCGAGAATTACTCGGCGTCCTTGGCGGTCTCGTCGACCTCGGTCACCTTGGCGTTCTCGACCAGGTGGTCGACGGCCTTGGAGCGACGGATGGACTCGCGGACGGCAGGCATGCGGCCATCGGCGATAAACTCGGCCTTGGAAGCCTCGACGTCCTTGACGCCAGCCTTCTCGAACTCGGCGTTGATGTCGTCCTCGGTGACCTCGATCTTGAGCTCACGGGCGAGGGCGTCCAGAGCCAGGGACTCACGGGCAACGTCGTTGGCCTGCTTGTGCAGGTCGCCGATGAACTGCTCCATGGTCAGACCGGAAGCGGGCAGCCAGGTGTCCAGGGTCATGCCGCGGGCAGCGAGGTTGGACAGGAAGTTCTGGCCAAGCTCCTCAAAGACGGACTGCTCATAGTCGGCATCCATCTCGTCGAGCTGCAGGCGCTCGGCGAGAGCGGAGACGCAACGGTTCTCCTTCTCGGCCGGGAGGCGGGAAGCCTTGTCCTGCTCGATCTCGAGCTTGATGGCGTCGCGCATAGCGTCGATGCTGTCGAAGCCAAAGTCGGACTTGACGAGCTCGTCGGTGAGCTCGGGGGTGTTGCGGACCTTGATGCCCTTGACGGTGACCTCGACGGTGTGAGTCTCGGCCTCCTCGCCCTCCTCGACCTCGTCGGTCCAGGTGACGGACTTGACGTCGTCAACGTTGGCGCCGATCAGGGCCTCGTTGAACTCCTTGGGGTTGCTGTCGCTACCGGCGATGAGCATGCGGCCCTCGGCGGCAAAGTTGTCGGCGTTCTCGACGGCCTTGAGGTCGACGGTGACGTAGTCCTCGGCCTCGACGGCGCGACCCTCGACGTCCTCAAAGGTGGCACGGTAGTTGAGGAGCATCTCGACCTGGTTGTTGATCTCGGACTCGGTGACCTCCGCAGGGGGCATCTCGATCTCGACGGCGTCGAAGGAGGAGAGCTCAGCGGCGGGACGCAGGGAGAACTCGACGGTGTAGGTGTAGTCCTCGTGATCCTTGGCGAGGTCGAGCTCCTTGTAGTCACCGTTCTTGGTGGGGACGATGTCCAGCTCGTTGAGGACGGCGGGCTCGTTGGCTGCGATCAGGTCGTTGGTGGCCTGAGCGAGGGTAGCCTCGGCGCCAAGAGCGGAGTCGATGACCGGACGGGGAGCCTTGCCAGCGCGGAAGCCCGGGAAGCGGTACTTCTTGGCGGTGTCCTTGTAGGCCTTCTTGATCGCGGCGTCGACGTCGGCGGCCGGGATGGTGACCGTAGCGGTGAGCTTGGCGTCCTTGACGTCAGAAGCGGTGATGTTCAACACGTTCCTCCTCATACTGCCCAGCTTATCTGAGGTGCTGGTACCTTTATGCAACAAAGAGTCGCGACGGCCGAAGCCGACGCAGATGCGTTGGTGCGGGCGAAAGGACTCGAACCTTCACGGGAATCCCACCAGAACCTAAATCTGGCGCGTCTACCAATTCCGCCACGCCCGCATGAGCGCACAGACTAGGAATGATAGCAGATACGAACGGCAAGCGCACGCACACCTTTTACAGGCTCACGACCTCACCACGAGTGCCCATCGGAGGGAAGGGTAGCTAATTTGGGACGGGGCTATTTTAGCTACCCCGGCTGATAGCGCGAATGGTTGGCCAATTAACGGCTGGGGTAGCTAAAATGGCCCCGTCCCAAATTAGCTACCCCCAGCTCGCCTACTCCCCTAGCAGCGCCTTCTCCGGCGTGATCGGCAGCGAGCGAACCTGATGTCCGGTAGCGTGTGCCACGGCCGAGGCAACGGCGGCGAGCGGCGTGTTGATGACGACCTCGCCGATCGACTTGGCGCCAAACGGACCCGTCGGCTCGTAACTCGGCTCAAAGGCCACGCGAATGCTGCCGATATCCAGGCGCGTGGGCAACTTGTAGCTCATAAAGTTGCCGGTGCGCAGGCGGCCGCGGTCGTCATGCTCGACGATCTCGTAGAGCGCGTGGCCGATACCCTGAGCAATGCCGCCCTCGGCCTGGACGCGCGCGAGCGCCTCATTGATCACGGTACCGCAGTCCACAGCCGCCGCATAGTCCACCACGGTCACCTTGCCGGTGGCCTTGTCGACCTCGACCTCGGCAATGCCGGCCATAAACGGCGGAGGCGAAACGGACAGGCAGGCAGAGGCATGTGAGGTCAGCGCGTCGCCGCCCGCGATGTTCTTGACGCACAGGTTGGCAAAGTCACGCAGCGTGAGGTAGCGGTTCTGCTCGCGCGCGGCACGCTCGTCGGACAGACGCACGTACTGGCCATCGAAGACCACGTCGGCGGCGTCCACGTCCCACATCTGGGCTGCCTTGGCGCAAATCTTCTCACGCAGCTCGGTCGCGGCGTTCTTGGCGGCAAGGCCCGTCACGTACGTACCCGAGCTCGCGTACGAGCCGGCGTCAAACGGCGACACATCGGTGTCAACGCCGCGCACCACGATCATCGAACTCTCCACGCCCAGCTCCTCGGCGGCAATCTGCGCCAGGATCGTGTCGACGCCCATGCCGTTATCGGTGGCACCGGTGCCGATGGTAATGAAGCCGTCCTCTTCCAGGCGCATGTCGATGCCGGCGATATCCACGTTGGAGATGCCCGAGCCCTGCATGGTGAGCGCGCAGCCCAGAGCGCGCACGCGGTCGCCCAGGTCCACGGCCAACGGCTTGTCGCGCCAGCCGATCATGTCCATCGCGCGCAGCAGGCAGCGGTCGAGCGCGCAGGCGTTGAGCTTCTCGTTGTAGTACTGCGGCATGATCTCGCCCTCGCGAACCATGTTCTTAAGGCGCAGGTCGGCGGGGTCCATGTGCAGCATGTCGGCGAGTTCGTTGACAGCGCTCTCCACGGCAAACTGGCCCTGGGTGGCACCGTAGCCGCGATAAGCGCCGCCGCGGTTGGTGTTGGTGTAGACGGCGTCCCAGCTAAAGCGGCTCGCCTTCACATGGTTGTAGATGGGCAGGCTCTTGTGACCCGAAAGGCCGATCGTCGTGGTGGCATGCTCGCCATAGGCCCCGGCGTTGGACAGCGTATGCAGATCGATGGCCGTGATGGTGCCGTCGTTCATGGCGCCCAGCTTAACGGTCATCTGCATCTGGTGGCGCGAGTTGCCCGCGGTGATGGTCTCCTCGCGGGTATAGCAGCAGTAGCTCGGACGGCCGGTCTGCTGCGTCACGAACGCCACGAAGATCTCGCAGCAGCCCGTCTGCTTGGAGCCAAAGCCGCCACCGATGCGCGGCTTGATGACCTGCACCTGCGACTGCGGAATGTCGAGCGACTGCGCGACCATGCGGCGCACGTGGAAGGGCACCTGCGTGGAGGTGGTCACCGAGATGCGGCCGAACGCGTCGGTCGTCGCGAAGGCGCGGAAGGTCTCCATGGGCGCGGTCTGCGTGGCCTGGCTGGTGTAGGTGCGCTCAAAGACAATGTCGCTCTGGGCGAAGGCCTCGTCCAAGTCGCCAAAGTCGCTCGTACCGCTGCACACCAGGTTGCGCGGGACATCACCGCCCTGCGGGAACATAAAGGTCACGTCGCCCTCGGGGTGGACCACGATGTCATTATCGAGCGCCTGGGTAAAGTCGAGCAGCGGCTCGAGCACCTCGTAGTCGACCTTGATGAGCTTGAGTGCCTTATCGGCGGCCTCCTCGGTCTCGGCGGCGACGATCGCCACCTCCTCGTTTTGGTAGCGCACCAGGTTCTCGAGGATCAGGCGGTCGTAGGGACTCGGTTGCGGATAGCTCTGGCCGGCGATGGTAAAGCGGCGCTTGGGCACGTCCTCGTAGGTGTAGACACCCACCACGCCGGGCACCTTCAGGGCGCGCGAGGTGTCGATGGAGCGGATCTTGGCGCGAGCATACGGGCTGCGCTTGAGTTTGACGATGAGCGCGCCGGCGGGCACCATATCGCCCGTGTAGACGGGACGGCCCTCGAGCAGAGCCTTCGAATCCTTCTTGGGCTGCTTGTGGGTGATTTGCTTGTACGAGACGCCGTCGCAGCTGGTGTCGTTGACCGGCAGCTCGGGCATCTCAAAGCCCACCTGCACGCCGGACTCGTTGAGGAAGCGGACGATGGCGCGCAGCTGGCTCTCGTAGCCGCTGCAACGGCACAGGTTGCCGGCGAGCTGGCGCGAGAGCTCCTCGCGCGTTGCGACGAGGCTCGGATCCTCCTTGGCGGCGCGGGCGAGAGCCAGCACGTTCATGATGAGGCCGGGGGCGCAAAAACCGCACTGCTCAGCGCCTTCGGCAGCCATCGCACGGGCGAGCGCCTCGGACTCGGCCTTGAGGCCTTCGAGCGTGGTGATGGTGTGGCCCTCGACGCGCGCGGCGGGAACCGAGCAGCTCAGCACCGGGTCGCCGTCGAGCCACACCGTGCACAGGCCGCAGTTGGTGGTTTCGCAGGCACAGCGCACCGACGCGCAACCCTGCTCGCGCAGCAGCGCGAAGAGCATGGTGTCGGGGGCAATCTGAACCTTGACCTTGCGGCCGTTGAGCGTAAAGGAAAGATCGATGAGTTTGGCAGCCATTAGCGCACCTCGCTAGAATCGACGCCGGGCACGCGGCGGCAGGAATACTCGTCCGTGGCGAACTTAGGGATCTGCACGGTCTCGAGCTCGCGGGCAAGCGCGGCCGAAAGCTCGATGCCGGCGGCGCGGCGCACGGCCTGAATCGCCAGCGGGGCCGAGATGCGACGGCGGTACTCGGCTGAGCCCCACAGGTTGGTGCCGTAGCTCAGCGCGCGCACGGACGCGGCAAGGGCACGCAGCTCATCCTCGGAAGGCTGCTCGTTCACCAAGCCGCATGCCTCGCCCTGCAGCAGGGTCGCGCGCAGCGGACGGGCACCCACGGTGACATGCCAGCTGTTGTCCCACCAGGCGGCGGTGACGTTGAGCGAGGGGAAGTCGGTCGCGGCCTTGCGCACGGCCTCATAGCTCGCGCGGTAGTCGTGCTTAACGACCACGACGCGCTCGATCACGTCGCGCACGTAGCCCATGTCAACGAACTCGGCGAGCGGAACGCGGCCGGCACCCGTCAGCTCAACATAGGAATCGAGCGCGAGGAAGGCAGAGAGAACGTCCGAGAAGCCAAAGCGGCCGTAGATGCTGCCGCCCACCGTGGCGGTATTGCGCAGCTGCACGCCCACGATGTCGTGGACGGCGAACTCAAAGACATTATTGACAAGCGCGTTGAGCCCGGCATGACGCTCGAGCTGGCGCAGGGTGCACATGGCACCGATGCGAAACTCGGTCTCGGTCTCCTCGATCTGATCGAGTCCGCAGGCCGAAAGGTCAATCGCCGTCGCCACACGACGCGAACCCAGACGCATCCAGATGCCGCCGCCCACAATCTTGTTGTTGCGGTTCTTCTGCAAGAGCTCATAGGCTTCGGCCGCGTTTCCAACACGGACGTAGGTACCGAACTTGAGCACGTTCTCCCCCATCTCTCCACTTGTCCAGTACCTTTAAGTGTACCAAACGAGGGGGCAAAGCTCGTGTCGAGACAAAATGATCCGTTTTCCTCCGTCGCATGCGGATCAAAAAAGGCTCCCAGCCAAGATGACTGGAAGCCTTCTGCGATGCTATATCGAGCGAAGATTTAGCAGACGCCCTGGGCGAGCATGGCGTCGGCGACCTTCAGGAAGCCGGCGATGTTGGCGCCCATGACAAAGTTGCCCTCCTGGCCGTACTCCTTGGCGGTGTCGTCCACGTTGTGGAACATGCCGCGCATGAGCTGCTCGAGCTTGCCGTCGACCTCCTCGAAGGTCCAGGACAGGTGCTCGGCGTTCTGGCTCATCTCCAGGCCAGAAACAAGTACGCCACCGGCGTTGGCAGCCTTACCGGGCATAAAGGCGACGCCGTTCTCCTGGAAGTAGGTCGTAGCCTCGATGGTCGTGGGCATGTTCGCGCCCTCACCGACCACCTTGCAGCCGTTGGCGACGAGTGCCTGGGCGTCCTCGAGCAGCAGCGTGTTCTCGCGAGCGCAGGGCAGCGCGATGTCGCAGGGAAGCTGCCACACGCCGCGGCCGTCGCCCTCGTGCCACACGGCGTTGGGCTTCTCGTCAACGTACATAGCGAGCGTAACACCCTTGTCGTGGCCGGAGCGCTTCTTGTTGTAGACATGCTCGAGCACGGTGTAGTCGATGCCGTCGGGATCCTCGACCCAGCCATGGGTGTCGGAGCAGGCCAGCACCTTGCCGCCGAGCTGGGCGACCTTCTGGACCGCGTAGATGGCGACGTTACCGGAGCCGTGAACGACGACGTTCTTGCCCTCGAAGGAGTCGCCGCGGCTCTTGAGGTACTCGTCCACAAAGTAGGCCAGGCCGTAGCCGGTGGCCTCGGTACGAGCGAGCGAGCCGCCAAAGGAGAGACCCTTGCCGGTGAGGACGCCGGTCCACTCGTTGGTCAGGCGCTTGTACTGACCGAACAGGTAGGCAACCTCGCGGCCGCCAACGCCCAGGTCGCCGGCGGGAACGTCGGTGTTGGGGCCGATGTGGCGATAGAGCTCGGTCATGAAGGACTGGCAGAAGTGCATGATCTCGTTGTTGGACTTGCCCTTGGGGTCAAAGTCGGAGCCTCCCTTGCCGCCGCCCATGGGAAGGGTGGTCAGGCTGTTCTTGAGGATCTGCTCCAGGCCCAGGAACTTGAGCATGCCCAGGGTGACCGTCGGGTTAAAGCGCAGGCCGCCCTTGTAGGGTCCAATGGCAGAGTTGAACTCGACGCGGTAACCGCGGTTGACCTGGACCTTGCCCTGGTCGTCGACCCAGGGAACGCGGAACATAACGATGCGCTCGGGCTCGACGAGGCGCTCCAGCAGGGCGGCCTCCTCGTACTCGGGGTGGGCGTCGAGCGCCGGCTGGATGGTGCCGAGGATCTCGGTCGCGGCCTGGATGAACTCAGGCTGCTCGGGATAGCGGGCCTTGAGCTCGTCGAGAACTTTCTGCGTGTAGCTCATGCTTCCTCCAATTGATGGAAAAGAAAGGTGTCGTTCGCGGCGCCCCATGCGCCGTGAGCTTTATCGAGTATGGATAATATCGCACTGTTGCAGCAAAGTTTCGCATAAGCCGACGAGCAGATGTTTCGTTTTGATTACGATGCAGGTAGATGGGTTTTTGAGTGCCTGACGTGCAAAACCTGTGTTTCAAACCTGTTTCGTCCACGTGTTCCAAACCACCACATTGGGGACAGGCACCTTTGTGGTGGTTTTGGTGGTTAGAGGACGAGCTGATGGTAGTCGGCGGGGGTTATGCGGCCTTCGGTGGCAGCGCAGAAGGCGGCGAGGGCATCGCCCGAGAACGGCATGGCCCAGCACAGTCCGCAGCCGGCGGTGATGGAGCCGGGCAGCGGCATGATGCGCCCGGGCACACCGGCATCCAGGCACAGCTGTTCGCATTCCATCACATCGAAGGTGCTATCGAACGACACGATAATCTTGCGCTCGTGGTCGAGGGCATCACCGGACGGGCCTTCGCGGTGCGCCTCACGATACGCCGCGGCGGCCGCTTCCTCTTCCGCAGTATGTCCACAGCCACCGCAGCCGCAGGTACAGGGCTCGGAACCATCGCAAGTGCAAGGCTCTCCCGTGTCGGGGCAAATATCGTGAGACATGGCAACTCCAATCGTCTAGGCGAGTAACTCGGCCGCCGCAAACTCCTCGGGCGTATTGACGTTCTCGAAGCAGAGCGTCGAGCCCGCGGCCTTAACGATCTGCGGCTCATCCATATAACCAGCCTGAACGCGATTGATCAGGCAGCGAATGCGCTGGCGGTCGCAGGCGAGCAGCTCATGAGCGACCGGCGCACACGCGTCACGGCGCCAGACGGCGCAAAGCGGCTCAATCCCCCGCTCCTCGCGCGGGACGCACACATCGAGTGCCTCGGCCTCAACACGATCGGCAAGCGCGCCGATGAGTTCCGGCGAGACAAACGGCATATCGCAGGCGACGATCGCCACGAGAGGAAGCCGAGCCGCAGCCAGCGAGCTCGCGATGCCGCGCATGGCGCCCGCCGGCCCCTCAAGGTCCGACACTATTCGCGGCACCAGGCCGCCAAACGCGCGCTCCTCAAGGTAGACAAGCTCGCTGGGACGCGAAGTCGTCACGACCAACTCGCCGGCAACTGGCGCCAGCCGACCCAGCACGCGTTCGATGAGCGGCTCGCCGCAAAACGCCATGCGAGCCTTATCGCAGCCCATGCGCGAGGACAGCCCGCCCGCTTGGACGACACAAGAAAGATCGGCACGTCTTACGGTAGTCATACGGCAAAACACCTCCATCGGCATGCTCGAAACCCGGTGCACGAAGCTAAATACAGCCACCGAAATAGCAGGCTACGAAAAGCTCGTGCAAAAACAAAACAGCGCCTTTGCGGCACGCAGCAAGACCGCGAGCACAAAAGCGCTGGTAGCGTATGGCGGGAACGTATGTGAATCGAACACATCCAAGACGTTTTGCACGCCTCGCAACGGTTTTGAGGACCGCGGAGCCCACCGGAGCCCATCCGTTCCCAAGTGCGCCGGTATTTTACCAAACCGAGCAGCCAATCTAGCGCAGAGAGCGCAGGCCGCCGGCGTCCTTGTCGAGCACCGTAAAGCGCACGGCATCCAGGTGCTCCAAGATGCTGATGGCGCGTTTGCGCGACACGCCAAAGGCCTCGCGCAGCACGCTCGTGGTGGCTGCGCCGCCGGCTGCCTCAATGGCAGCGGCGATGAGCTCACGCGCATGGGCCTCGGCGGTAGCAGACAGGGCAACGTCGCGCTCGACCTTAACGATCGAGCGATTGAGCGAAAGCTCGCGCAGGGCACGCGTCATGGTGTCGCGACCGAGCTGCAGCTGTTCGCCCACCTCGGGAAGCGCCGGTGCATCCAGGCCAGCCTCGTCAAGCAGCGCGACGATGCGCTCGCAAGCCTCTCGCACCACGCGTGCCGCCGCGGCGGCCGAATGAGGATCGAATACCTCGGCGCCCTCGGCGGCGCACACGCCACGCGAGCAGCCCTCGGCAATCAGAGCCGCGGCAACGCCTTCATCAGCGGCAGGCCACGCTGCATGGGCAACGGCGCCGGGCGTAAAGCCCGTTTCCTTGGGGGCCGCCGCGTGCATGGCTGACAGGGTCGCCGCCAGTGAATCCATCGCAGCGTCGAGCACCACGGCGTCCGCCAAGAGGCCTGCATCGCCCGCGGCAAGCTTGCGAACGGAGCCCTGCGCCACCAATCCGCGCAGTGCGGCATCGGCCTCGCCGACACCAAGATCCAAAGCCTCGGCAACATCAGCCGTCGTAACCGGCAGCGTCTGTAGCGCCAGCCAAGCGCCCACACCGCCCGCGATATCGCCGACCTCAAGCGCCACATACAGCGCACGCTCTCCTTCGGCAAGCTCGCGCGAACGACGGCAACGCGAAAGCAGCACACGCCCGCCGCCAATGAGCATAACGGGCGAATACGACAGCACCACAGCATGGTCTCCGGCTCGCAGCGGCAACGGCTCCTCCAAGCGCACCTGCACGGTACGGGTCTCGCCCACCGCCATGGGGGCCTCACCCTCCATGAACATGATGCGGCCGACAACCTCGGCCGTACCCGCCATCACGTGCACACGCGCGCCCGACTCGAGCACGCGCGGCTTGGCACCCTCGCGACCCAGGTAGGTGAACGTCATCATAAAGCGTAACGTCTGACCAAAACGGTCTGCCACGCCCAGCATCTCGCCGCGGTCAAGTGCCGCGACACCGTCACCAACCAGGTTGAGCGCCACGCGTTGCCCAGGCAGCGCGCGCGGCGTATCGCCATGCACCTGAATCCCGCGCACACGACAGACCGTACGCGACGGCAAAGCCATCAGCTCGTCGCCCACCGCAACCGGCGCATCGTGCAGCGTTCCCGTCACGACGGTGCCGACGCCCTTAATCGTAAAGCAGCGGTCAATCGGCAGGCGAGGCGCGGCATCGTTCCGCTCGGCACGGTCGCGACAGGCATCCCAGCAAACACCCACCTGCTCGTCGAGCACCGCAAGCAGCCCGTCGATCCCCTCGCCCGTCTTGGACGACACGGGCACGATCGGCGCGCCCGCAAACACGGTACCCGACAAAAAGTCATCGACATCGAGCTCGGCAAGCTCGGTCATCTCGGCGTCGGCCAGGTCGCACATCGTCAGCGCGACCACCATATGCGTAACGCCCAACAGCTCCAGCACATGCACGTGCTCGCGGGTCTGCGGCATCACGCCCTCGACGGCCGAAACCACCAGCACGCCCACGTCGATACCCGTGGCGCCCTGCACCATGGCGCGCAAGTAATGCGCGTGGCCCGGCACGTCGACCAGGCCAACGATCTTGCCGCTCGGCAGCGCCAGCTCGCCAAAGCCCAGCTCCACGGTCATACCGCGACGGCGCTCAACCTCCAGACGGTCGGGATTCTTGCCGGTCAGTGCCTCGATCAGTGCCGACTTACCGTGGTCGACGTGGCCCGCCGTGCCAACGATAACGGGACACTCCACCAGCGCTTTAACCTCACTCATCGAGCAATCGCCTTCTTAACGCACGCGACGAACGTCGTTGCCGCCGTCTCGATATCGCGGTCGCCCACGAGCGTACGCACGTCAAACAGGACGCGATCGTGCGAGGCGCGCGTGACGACCGGCGTGTCGAAATCTTGAACGAGCGAGCGCTTGAGCGCGTCAACGGAAAGACGCTCATCGACAAGACGCACGGCAACGCACATGGTGGGCAGCTCGACGGTAGGCAGCGAGCCGCCGCCGGGAGTCGACGACTCCTCGACGATTTCCAGCTGCACGGCACACGGGCAGCCAGCCTTATCGAGGCCCGCCACCATCAGCTCGCGCAACTTGCGTGCGCGACGCTCCAGATGTGTCTGCGGAAGCGTGAGCATGTTGAGCACCGGCACCTCGCGATGGGCCACATCCGCCCCATCCATGTAAATGCGCAGTGTGGCCTCGAGCGCCGCCAGTGCGAGCTTACCCGGACGCAGGGCACGCATAAGCGGATGCGACCCGCAGGCCCGGACCAGATCGCGACGGCCCATGATAATGCCCGCCTGCGCGGCGCCCAGCAGCTTATCACCCGAGCACGACACGATATCGAGTCCCGCCGAAACCGAAGCCGGCGTGGTTTCTTCGCCACCGCGCACCAAGATGTCGTCGGGCAACAGCGCGCCCGACCCCTGGTCCTCGTAGAACAGCAGACCATGCTTGTGGGCCAGAGCAGCAAGCTCCTTTGAGCTCACTTCCTCGTGAAAACCCTCGATGCGATAGTTGGAAGGATGGACCTTGAGGATCATCGCCGTATCGGGCGTGATGGCTTGCTCATAATCAGCCAGGTGCGTGCGGTTGGTGGCGCCGACCTCGACGAGTTTGGCGCCCGAAGCCGCCATGACATCGGGGATGCGGAAGCTGCCGCCGATCTCGACAAGCTCGCCGCGGCTGACGATGACCTCCTTGCCTGCGGCATGGGTCGCCAGCACCAGCAGCACAGCGGCGGCGTTGTTGTTAACGACCAGCGCGTCCTCGGCACCGGTAAGCGAGCGGATGAGCTGCGCTGCGTGCTCCTTGCGCGACCCGCGCGAGCAGGTATCCACGCTGTACTCGAGCGTGCTGTAGCCGCGCGCGACCTCGGCCACGGCCTTGGCGGCCGACTCCGCGAGCGGAGCACGGCCCAGGTTGGTATGGATGACCACACCCGTGGCGTTGACGACGGGACGCAGGCTCGGCAGCGCGGAGCGATGCGCACGCCACTCGATAGCCGATGCCAGCTCGCGCTTGGAACGCGGGGCGGCACCGGCACGAATTGCGGCGCGCTCCTCGTCGAGCTCGGCCGTGACGGCGGCATGCACCACCGCGTCGCAGGTCTCCCCCGCCGCCTTCACCACCGGCCACTCGGCAAGCAGCTCGTTGACGGAAGGAATGGCGCGCAGGCGGGCGCGCACCTCATCGGACATGTTCTGGCTATCGCTCATGTGCGGCCTTTCAAAAGAAACGTGGATCAGTCGAATACATCAGCTGAGTCAATTACTCGTCATTATCCCCGCGCGCGACAATCTTTTCTACGCGAACGGCGTTTTCCTGGGTGAGCGCGGCACCCGTCAACGGGTCCCAGCGCAGCGGCGTGTGGTCGAGCGGCCCGACACCCAGGGCCTGCCGGCCGCCACTCTTAGCACCGAAAGCGCGTCCGCCGGGAGCGGCCGAGGTGAAGATGCACGCCGGATGCAGATAGGGCGTCGTCTCCACGCGCACGCGATCGCGGCCCATGTCGCTTACAAGCTCGACGACCTCGCCATCGGCGATACCCATTCGAGCGGCGGCATCGGCATTCATCTGCACGGCGTCCAAGTCCGACCCTGCCTCGACGGCGCCGGCCGCCGCAAGTCTGCGCGAGGTGTGCGATTCAAAGGGACGGTTGCCGCTAATGAGGCGAAACATTCCCGGGCCGGGCTCCACCATGGGCGCGATCCAGTCGGGCACACGACCCAAACCGGCACGCTCCCACACGCTGCTTGCCAGCGCTATCTTGCCGCCGTCCAGTGGAATCACGGGCTCACCTGTGCGCGGCGGCAGCGGCACGCCCGTATCGGCCCAACCGCGTTCCTTGAGCTCGTCCAGATCGATCCCAAAGGGCGCCACCTGGGCAGCCGCAAGGTCGTCCGGCGTAAAGTCGAAGTACTCGCCTACGCCACAGGCCGCAGCCAACCCGGCAAAGATCTCCCGACCGGGACGCGTGTCGTTATGCAACACGGGCAGCACGGCGTTGCGGTAGAACAGACGCGCATCGTTGGCACCTGTCACCGTTCCCACGCCACGGTCGGCCTCCAGATACGTCACGTCGGGCAGCACGAAGTCAGAAGCACGCGCCGTCTCGGACCAGCGAATATCAATCGTCACAAGCAAGTCGAGCCGCTGCAAAATACTCAACCAAGCCTGTGCATTGCCATAGCCCGCACCGGGGTTACTGGCATAGACGATGAGCCCACGCAAATCGCCGGCAAGAATCGACTGACCGATGGTCGTGCACAGGCCGCGCACCGGATCGACCAGTGGATAGCGCTCGGACCCCAGCTTGGGCCCACGCGGCACCGGCGGCGTCGCGAAACGCACAGGATCCAAGTCGCCCAGCGCAAGCGGTGTAGGTGGATTGAGCGCGCCGCCCACATGCCCGATACAGCCCAGCAGCACATCGACCAGACAAATCGCGCGCGCAGTCTGGGTGCTATTGGCATACGCGATACCGATGCCGCCATGAAAGCCCGCATCCACCACCGCAGCAGGCGCCGCGGCAGCCAAATCACGCGCAGTCGCACGGATATCGTCCGCCGGCACGTCGCACATCGACTCGGCCCACTCGGGCGTCCAAGCACGGGCCGCCAGCGCCAGCTCGTCAAAACCCGTGGTATAGCGGGCAACGAACTCGTTGTCGTACAAGTCCTCGGCAATGAGCACATGCGCAATGCCCAGCAACAAGGCCAAGTCACAGCCCGGGCGCACGCGGAGCCAGCGATCGGCAAGCGCGGCGGAGCCGCTGCGCCGGGGGTCGACCACGATGATCTTCGCCCCGCGCCGGCGTGCATCGTTGAGCGCATCGACAGCCCCCATCGTCGACGAATCGACGATGGAACGCCCCAGATACATGATGCAATCGGTATGCGCCAGGTCGGAGGCGGGACTATAGCCCAGGCTGTGTTCCCAACCGGTAAGTCGGCTTACCTCGCAGGCGCCATCGGCACCGTATACGTTGGGCGAGCCCAGCGCATGCATAAAACGATACGCCCAGTAGCGGTCGAACGAGGGCACGCCGAGCGTCATGCCCAGCGCACGAGGCCCGCACTCGTCAACAATCCCCAAAAGACGCTCGGCAATCTGAGCAAACGCCTCGTCCCAGGTAATCGCATCAAACCCCGAGCCATCCCGGCGGCGTCGCATGGGGTGCACAATGCGGTCGCGCTCGTCAAACGGCATTGCCAGGCGATGCCGTCCGCGGGCGCAGAGGGCACGCGCCGCGCACGGATGCCCCGGCACCGGCAACTCGGCCACCACACGACCATCCTCAACGCGTGCCGCAAAGGCGCAATCGGCATAGCATCCCCCGCATGTGGTCACCACAGCGCGACCGTCACGCTCCACAGCAGATGCCATCTCGATTACCCCTTTCACAGGTCAAACACAACAGGCCAGCAGCACGCCAACGAGCCCCAGACCCAAAAAGCCTCCCGCACGGCAACGCCCCTCGGGAGGCCCATACGTCATTCCGGCTTCTTACGCCTCGGACTTCTTAGCGTAGATAAACCAGTAGCCGAGCGCGACCAGAACCGCGCCGCCCACGATGTTGCCCAGCGTGGCGGCGGACAGGTTAAACGCAATGCCCGCGGCGTTGAGCGCATCGGCGCCGGCGACGTCGGCACCGTAGCCGCACGCGTGCATCACGGCACCCATGGGCAAAAAGTACATGTTGGCAACGCAGTGCTCAAAACCGCAGGCCACAAAGGCGGCGATGGGCAGCAGAATGCCCACGACCTTATCGACCACGGTCTTGCCGGCGGTACCGATCCACACGGCCAGGCACACAAAGATGTTGCACAGGATGCCGCGGAAGAAGATCGTCACCCAGTCGACCGTCACCTTGCCGGCGGCGACGCTCACCATGGAATTGGCGACCGCCTCGCCGTTGAGCTTGTAAATGCCGGCCATGTACACCAAAAAGACGATGAACAGTGCACCGGCAAAGTTACCAAGCCACACGACGACCCATGCCTTAAGCATCTGAGCCAGGGTGATCTTTTTGCTCTTGAGCGCGCAGACCATAAGCGAGTTGCCGGTGAACAGCTCGGCGCCGCACACCAGCACGAGCACCAGGCCCAGGCAAAAGCACAGGCCGCCCACGACGCGCTGGGCGCCCCAGCCCAGCGTGCTATCGCTCAAGAACACGGTAAAGAACAGGCCACCGAAGGCAATAAACGCACCGGCGAACATTGCCAACAGAAAGGCCTTTGCGACCGGCAGGTTGGCCTTGGTCACGCCGGCGGCCTCGGTCTTGGCCTCGATCGCGGCGGGCGCCAGGCAATCGGGAGCGGGGTACTCCACCTTGGAATCTGCCATGTCAATCACTTCTTTCCTAATCAGCAGGGACAAGCGCTCCTATTGCTCTTGCCCCAAGCGGACAAAGTTGGAAAAGTCGTTGGCGGCCACGGCGTCGTACACGGCGTCGACGGCCTCAAAGACCTCCGGGGACATGGGGTTGTAGAACTCCGTGTCGCCCGGCTGAATCCCAACGAAGACGATATCATCACACGATTGTTCGATTTCCTCGATCAGAATCGACAAAGGAAGCGAATGCGTGGTGAACATCGACTTGCGGGCCACATCGCGCTTGTCGAGCAAGCGGATGGACCCGACGGGCAGCGCCATGTCGGCGGCATCGACCAAGACCAGGCGAGGCGGACGCTCGCGCTTGACCTCGATGATGTCGTCCTCGGGCGTTTGGCCGCCGTCGATGGTGTACCAACCGGCGATGGGTGCGTCTTCCATCTTTTTGGAGAGCACGGGGCCGGCGGCATCGTCGGCACGCAGCACGCTTCCCGCCGTGAGCACGATACCCGCAAACGGGGCGTCGTTCACACGGCCATCCACAACGCGACCCATTACTGCAACCTTCCCGTCAGATACACGCCCGACACATCGCGCACGCGCTCAACCAGATCGCGGAATTTCATCAGAAACGCGACCTGCTGGGCATGCAGGCCAAAGTCGTCATCGAACACCGAGATGCCGGCCTTGGCCGAACCACGAAAACCGCGCTCGTCGAGCAGAGCATCGCAGGCCTCGAGCAGCGACGGCACCGCCGCCTTGTCGAGCTGGCACTCGCCAAAGGAGCGGATGGCCTCGAACTTTGTCTTAGCCTCCCCCTCCGGCAGCGCGTCGACGAGCGAATAGAAGACATCCACCGGCACCGACAGGCGCGGCTCAAAGCAGTCGAGCACGCCGGTGTGGTGGCCCACGGCGAGCGTGTAGTACAGCACGTCGCAGGCCTCCTGGGGAACGTCTTCCTCGGTCTCCACAAACTTACGCGTGAGCTCATAGAAGACCACCTGGTCGGGGGCATGGCCCAGGCAGGGGTCGGCGACGCCCTCGGCGGCCTCGTCGCTTGCGCGCGAGGCATCGCCAAAGGAGCCGCCGAGCATACCGGGGCCCGCAAAGTAACCAGAGCGGTCCGTGAGCTCCATCTAGCGACCTCCGGCCAGCACCAGATCCTGCAGCGCCGAGTAGACCTCAACGCGGCGCGGATCGTCCTGCTTGTCGATGAGCAGCGCCATGGCACCGCGGATATCGCCCTTGGGCGCGCCCTCGAGCGTATCCATAAACTCGTTGGCCAGGTCGCGGCCGTAACGGTAGCCGCTCATGGCGCGAGCTTCGCGCTCGATGGCAACGCGCAGCTTGTACGGCACGCCGGGGTGCAGGATATCGGCCTGCTCGCCGGCGGCCTCCACCGTGGTCTCGGCATGGAGCTTTTGGTCAAGCAGACCGAGCGCCATGGCAAAGCCGTAGATGGTCTGCGCGGGGCTGGGCGGGCAGCCGGGGATGTAGACATCGACCGGCAGAATCTTGTCCGTGCCGCCCCAGACGCAGTAGTTGTCGTAGAAGATGCCACCGGTGCAGCCGCACGCGCCATAGGACACCACGATCTTGGGATCGGGTGCGGCCTCAAAGGCGCGCAGGGCCGGCATGCGCATGGCACGCGTCACGGCGCCGGTGTACAGCAGCACATCGGCGTGACGGGGCGAGGGCACGACCTTGATGCCAAAGCGCTCGACGTCGAAGACGGGCGTGATGGAACCGAAGATCTCGATCTCGCAGCCGTTGCAGCCGCCGCAGTCAACACGGTAGACGTACACCGAGCGCTTGATCTTCTTAAGAAGGGTCGCCTTGGCCTTCTCGATGCTCTCGTCGAGCTCGATCTTGGTCGGGCGGTACTGAAGCCGCTCGGGCAAAAGCGTGGGTTCGGCCATGGTTACTCCTCCTTCGTATCAAAATCCATGATGATGCCCTCGACCGGCGCCGGACCGGCGGGAATCTCGGGCGCATCGGGGTTGAGCTCGCGGTCGATATACTCCGGGTTCACGCCGTGGCCGCCCAGATACTCCATGCCGGGGCCCTGGGGCTCGCCGGACGCAAGCGTCTCGTTGGCAGCCATGCCGGCAGCGTTGCCGGTCTTTACGGCCGAGGCGGCGCGCAGGGCGTCGAGCTCGCGCTTGCACTCCTGGCACATACCGACGGTACGGGCGGCCTGCTCGGCCTCCATGCCGCCGGCCTTTTGCAGCAGGCGCTTGGCGTAGTCGATCTCCTTGTGCGGGGCAAACGGCTTGCCGCAACGCGAGCAGTGCTCGAGCGTGTAGACGCTCTTGCTGGTGAGGTCGTCCTTGCTCATGACGGCCAGCTCAAACTCCTCGGTGAGCTTGATGGCCTCCATGGGGCAGGCTTCCTCGCAGCGGCCGCAAAAGATGCAGCGGCCGTAGTCGATCGACCAGGTGATGGTATCGGCCGCAAGGTCGGTGTCCATGCGAATGGCATCGGCCGGACACGCCACGCCGCAGGCACCGCAGGCGATGCAGAGCTCCGCGTTGTGCTCGGGCTTGCCGCGCATGTCCTTGTTGGTGGGGAACGGCGCAAACGGGTACTTGACCGTCGCGTCGCCGGCCTTGGCGTTAACCTTCCAAAGCTTCAGCATATTAGAGCGCCTCCTCATCGAGCGGAGCGGCCATGGTGCCCTCGCCCGCAAGCGGCGACTTGTCGCGCCAGACGTTCTCGAACTGCTCCTTGTCGAGCACATGGTCGCGCTTGGCGGCGACATCGGTCACCGTCACGCGGTCGGTGCAGGAGTAGCACGGGTCGAGCGAACCGACGATCAGCGCCGCGTCGCCCACGGTGTTGCCGCGGAACATGTAGCGCAGGACCGGCCAGTTGCTGTACGTGGCGGCCTTGGCGCGCCAGCGGTAGCACTTCTGGTTGTTGCCGAGCATGGCCCAGTGCACGTCCTCGCCGCGCGGCGCCTCGGTGGCGCCGATGGCGTACTTGTGCGGGGTGTACTCCCAATCCGTGGTGAGGATGGGGCCCGACGGGCAGTTCTCGAGCATGGTCTCGATCATGTCGATCGAATCGTAGACCTCCTGGATGCGAACGGCGGTACGGCCGAAGGCATCGCAGGTGTCGGCCGTGGCGGCATGCATCTTTTGGACGTCCGGATCGGCGTAGCCGTCGAAGGGATGGTCAAAGCGCACGTCGCGGGCATAGCCCGAGCCACGCATGAGCGGGCCGACCGGCGAGAAGTCACGTGCGATCTTGCGGTCCAAGATGCCGATGCCACTCGTACGCTCAATAAAGTTGGGCGTGGAGAGCAGCACGTCGACGAGCTCCTGAACCTCAGAGCGCAGCTGGTGGATGGTCGTGAGCGTGGAAAGCTTCTGCTCGGCCAAAATGTCGCGACGCACGCCGCCGATCACGTTGAGACCGTAGGTCTTGCGGTGACCGGAGAGCTTCTCGGCCAGGTCCATGGACTTCTCGCGGACGCGGAAGAACTGCTGGAAGCCGGAGTCGAAGCCCGTATAGTGCGACGCCAGGCCAATGTTGAGCAGATGCGAGTGCAGGCGCTCGACCTCGAGCATGATGGCGCGGATGTACTGGGCGCGCGGCGGGACATGAATGCCCTGGGCGCGCTCGACGGCCTCGGCATAGGCCACCGAGTGGGCGCAGCCGCAGATGCCGCAGATGCGGTCGGCGAGGAACGTCACGGCATCATAGTTCAGGCGCGTCTCGGCGACCTTCTCCATACCGCGGTGCACGTAGAACAGACGGTAGTCGGCGTCGACGATCGTCTCGCCCTCGACAAACAGGCGGAAGTGACCGGGCTCGTCGGAGGTAATGTGCAACGGGCCCATGGGGACGAGTGTGGTCTCCTTGCCCTTGGTATCGGCCAAGAACTCGTAGTTTTCCATGTCGCTCGCGGGAGCGGGACGGAAGCGGTAGTCCATGGAGTCCTTGCGCAGCGGATACAGGCCGCTGGGCCAGTCATCGGGAAGCACCAGGCGGCGACGGTCGGGCAGACCCTCGGGGATCAGGCCGAACATGTCGCGCAGCTCGCGCTCGCCCCACACGCAGGCGGGGACGAACGGCGTCACGGACGGGAACGTCATCTTGGCGGGATCGACCTCGGTGCGCACGGTCACCCAGCCGGGGTCCTCCCCCTCCATGGAGATGACGTAGTACACGGCGTAGCGACCGCACAGACTGCGCTCGTCGTTGCCGATGATCACGGGAATCCAGCCGTAGCGCTCGTAATACAGGTAGTGGACGGCCTCGGGCAGCTTGTCCTGCTTGACGGTAATCGTCAGCTGGTCCTCGCACTGCCACTCGACCTTCTCGATGCAGCCCGGAACGGCGCGGCGCAGGGCCTCGACATGGCTCTCGCAGCGACGGGCATACACCTTGTTCTCAGTTTCAATCATTCGTTACTCCACCTCGCTCTGAGCGGTCTCGGTACCGAACACAGCGCGGTACATCGGCGTCGCGTGAAGCTCCTCGGTGCTCTGCTCGAGCACGATGCCGGTCGCGGTCTCCACACCGTGCACGAGAGGCAGCGGGGTGGCGATGCCAAACCACAAGATCATGACAGCCAGGATGATTTCGGGGATAAGCATGAGCGCCGGGGCCTCATGCTTGCCCATGCCCTGGGGCGCATGGCCGAATACCGACTTGAGTGCGATGCGGGTGAGCGCGGAGATGGCCACGGTAAGACCGAGGGCGACCACGACGACAAGCCACATGGGACCGGCGGTAACACCGGCGACAAAAGTCAGGAACTCGGAGATAAACATGCCAAAGGGCGGGAAGGCACCAAGACCGAGCAACGCCAGGACGGCGAGCGCGGCGGTTGCGGGGGCAACCTCGACGACACCCTGGATCTTAGCCAGGCTACGCGTGCCAAAGGCGTGCTGAATGTTGCCGGACACGCAGAAGGCAAGCGTCTTGGTAAAGCCGTGGAACACGCAGTGCAGCAGGGCCGCGGCGATACCCAGCGGGCCACCGATACCCAGGCACAGGGCGATAACGCCCACGTTCTCCACAGACGAGTACGCAAAGCGGCGCTTGAGGTCGTTCTGGCGAAACATCGAGAGCGCCGCCACCAAAATGGACAGCGTGCCGACGATCAGCAGCAAAAGTTGCGGATACTCAGCGCCCACGGCCTGGATGGTAAAGCCGTAGAAGCGCATGATCACAAGCATGGCGCACTTAAGCAGCACGCCCGAGAGCAGGGCCGAGACAGGGCTCGGGGCCTGGGAGTGGGCATCGGGCAGCCAAGTGTGCATGGGGAACAGGCCGGCCTTGGTGCCAAAGCCGATCACGATAAACGCAAAGGCGAGGCGCATGAGCGTCGGGTCGAACTGGTCGGCATACGGCAGCACGCACGACAGGAATGCGGCCTCGTGGGCGTTGGGAATCACGTCGGCGGCGTTGGCGTAGATCAGCAGCGTACCGAACAGGCCGAAGGCCACGCCGGCGGTGCAGACCATCGCATACTTCCAAGAAGCCTCGAGGGCCGTCTTGTTCTTGTAGATACCCACCAGGAACACGGTGGAAAGCGTGGTTGCTTCCACGGCGGCCCACGTGAGGATCATGTTGTTGGACAGGCACGCGAGCAGCATGGTAAACACGAACAGACTAAACAGTGCAAAATACTGCTTGGCGCGCTCGGCGGGCATGGAGCCCTCCTCGATATCGGCCTTTACATAGGGCAGCGAGAACAGCCCCGTAAGAAAACCGATAAAGCCGATGAGCAGCACAAAGATGGCGCCCAGCGAATCGAGGTGGAACCACAGGCCAAGAGCGCTCGCGGTTTCGCCGCTCATAAGGACGTCACCGGCCGTCATAATCGACAGCACCAGGACGGCTGCGACGGAGACCAGGTTGAGACCGGCAAACACGTTATAGGACGTGTTCTTGGGCAAAAACGCCATAACCAGCGAGAACACCAAAGGAGTCGCGAGCAGGGCGAGAATCAACGTTTCCATGGACTACCCCCTCAGCTCGGACAGGTCGCGCGCATCGAGCGAGTGGGAGTCGTCCCAAATGCGACGCACGACGATGGACATGATGATGACGGCAAAGATGGCGTCGGTGGCGATACCGATCTCGATGATCTCGGGAGCGGTGGGGGCCAAAAGCGCGAGCGTCACGTGGCTGCCGTTTTCCATAAGGCAGTAACCAAAGATCTGCTTCATGATGTTGCGCTGCGAGATGATGCAGGTGAGGCCCACAAAGAAGTGAGCGAAGCTAATAGCGAGCGCAGGCGTTGCGACCTCGGCCGTGGGAAGGCTGATCTGCGTCACGACGGCAAAGCAAATCGCGACCTCCACGGCGATGATGCAGATGGCCCACGCGGGCTTAAGGCCGGCCTTGAGTGATGCGTCGCTCGGCTCGCCCATCTTCTTGTATGCGCGGTTGAGGATATAAGGGACCAGGACGACCTTGGTGATAAAGGCAGATCCGGCCCACATAAGCAGCTCCTGCGCACCGGTGGTGACACCGAGCGTAGCGAGCAGCCCCACGAGCACCAGCGACTGCACCGCATACCAGTTGATGGCATGTTTGATGTTCTTGGAGACGACCACCATGGTGGACGTGACGATCAGAAGGCCGCCAAGGATGTTGACGATCGAATAACCCATGTCGTTCTACCTCCTAACCGATCCAGCTGGCCGAAAGCGGGCCGCTGACGATGACCATGATGATGAGCACGATGAACACGAACGCCATCGCACGGGGAAGCGGGGCTCCCGCAGCGACCTCTTCGCTCGGCTCGCCGGGCAGGCAATAGCCCATCCACTTGAGGAACCAGGCAAAGGTGGCGACGGTCTCGGCGACCATGATGCACACGAGCACCAGGATCGCGACGTTGCCGGCACCTACAGAAAAGCCGCCGGCGATGATCTGGAACTTCGAGAAGAACGTGTTCATGGGCGGCACGCCGGCAATAGCGAGTGCCGCGACACCGAAGCCCACGCCTGAGATCGGGTACTTCTTTACGATGCCGCGAAGCTTGGGCAGCATACGCGTGCCGAGCGTAAAGGAGAACGAACCGGCGATCAGGAAGAACAGCGTCTTGGCGAAAGCGTGGTTAAAGATGTGGCAGACGGCGCCATCGAAGGCCAGCTGGCTGCCAAAGACCGAAAGGCCCAGACCAAAGAACACATAGGAGAGCTGGGCGATCGTGGAGAAGGCCAGCAGACGCTTCATGTCCTTTTGCGGCAGGTACATAAGGAAGCCAAAGAGCATGGTGACCATGGCGTCGATAATGGCGACCCAACCCACAATCTCGGGGATCTCGCCGGCAGAGACGAGTGCACGCGCGAACACGCACACGCCGACCTTAACCATCGAGGCGCCATGCAGGTAGGCCGAAACAGGCGTCGGCGCCTCCATGGCCGAAGGCAGCCACATGTACATGGGAACCTGTGCGGACTTGGCCCAGGCCGCAAACAGCACGAGCAAAAGGACGATAGCCTTGAGCTTGGCGTCGAGGCCGGCAATCGCGGTAATGGCGAAGGTACCGGTATGGGCAAACACGATGGCGGCGCCCAGATACAGGCCGAGCGCACCGATATGCGTAATGATCAGAGCCTTCATGCCGGCCTTCTTGGCCGTAGGCGTCATGTAGTAGCTAATGAGGCCCCAAGAGCACGCACCCGTGATCTCAAAGAACACGAGCTGGCCCAAAAGGGTCGAGCTGTACACGAGACCGGCCATGGCGCCGATGAAGGTCGCGAGGTACGCGTAGAAGCGACGACGCGGTGCGTCGGGATGCTCACGGTTATTCTCGCTCATATAGGGAATCGAATAGATCACGACAAGCAGGCCGATACCCACAAAGGCGGGCGCGAGCAGCGTGCTCATGCGATCGAAGGTGAATCCCATGACGAGGGTCTGCCCAAACGAGATCAGGGGGACCTGCGTGTCGGGCATGCCGGCGCCAGCGAAATTCGCGGCGAGGGCGATGGTGCAGACCGTCGAGACGGCGGCACCCAAAACGCTGAACCACTTGGCGTACGGACGGGGGAACAGGGCGACGAGCACCGAGGCCACCATCGGGGCCGCGATAGCGACCAAGCCGAGAAGGGACAGACTGACTGCAAATGACATTGTTTCTCCCTTCTCCTACACGCCGACGACCACGAAGACAAACGCCAGAACGGCGATGCCCACGACGGCCCAGGTCTGATTGCCAAGCACCTTAAAACGCGAGCGCGAGCAGGAGTTCTCGATCACGCCGCATACGACAAAATCGATCAGGCACTTCACCAGGAAGATGACTGCACCCAGAACAGCGGCGGCGCCCACGGTCGCGGGCTCGCCCCAGGGGACGAAGATCGCGCAGAACCAGGCGACGACTAGGACCTGCTTCATGGACATGGCGAGCTTGGCCATCGCAAGCGACGGGCCGGAAAGCTCGGCGAGCGGACCCTCCTGAAGCTCTTGCTCGGCCTCGGCCTGATCAAACGGCAGCTTGCCGAGTTCCATGTAGCAAGCGATCGCAAAGGCGATGCCGGCGAGGATCACGGCGACCGGCGCGTCGACGGCGCCCGTCATGATGTGCTGACCCATGGTAGCGATGTCGGTGGAGCCGCACACCAGGGCGGCGGCAAACAGCGCCAGCAGCATGGACGGCTCGATGAGCACGCTCATGAGCAGCTCGCGAACGCCGCCGATACCGGCGTAGGCGTTGGACGAATCCACACCGCAGAGGGCGAAGAAGAAGCGGGCGAGCGCCAGGCTGTACATGATGGTGATAGCGTCACCAAAGACCGGGATGGGGCTTTGTGCCGTAAAGAGCGGCAGGCCCATCGCGAGCATAAAGGCGACGGCGAAGAACAGCGGCGGCATAATGCGCAGCGCAAAGCTCGCGTCCTCGCTCTGGGACTCGGGGCGCGCAAAGAGCTTGGCCAGGTCGCGATAGTCCTGCATGATGCTGGGGCCGCGACGGTTGTGCATCTTGGCGCGGATCACGCGGCCGAGACCGGAGAAGAACGGCGCGACGGCCATAACGACCACGCCCTGCAGAACGGCAAGTACGATGTTGTTCATGCTCTCCCCTCCTTAACCCATTTGCACGGCGAGCACGAGGAACACCACGAGTGCCGCGACGATGTAGCAGATATAGATGCTGTAGTTGCCGCCTTCGAGCTTAGTAGCGAGGTCGGCGAGCTTCTCGACACCCTTATGCGGGGCATCGACGAGAACCTTGTCGGGCACGGGCTCCACAGCCTCGGCCACACCGGTGAGCTTCTGGAAGAAGTGCGCGATGGACCAGCAGACAGCCGTGCAGCGGTCGCGCAGCGTGTAGAGCGGCTGCATAAACCAGGACACCTCGGAGGCAAAGGTCGTGGCCACGACGGGCATATGCTCGTTGGGAGCATAGCCGCATGCCCACGGTTGAGATTTCTGCACCTTGCCGACGGTCTTGAGCTTGCGATAACCGCAGGCAAGGCCAACGAGCACCACGAGCGCAATGGCGATCGCGGGCGTGGAGGTGGCAGCGCCGGAGTACTGGTTCATGAGCTCCATGCCCTCGGTGGCAAACACGCCACCGTACGGATGTAGCACGGACGCGGCGACATCGACCAGCACGGGCGCGATCACGGGAGCGCCAATGCCCAGCACGACGCAGATGGCCGCGAGCAGGCCCTGCGCAAACACCATGGGGGCGGGAACCTCCTTGGCATTGGCCGCGGCCTCGGAGCGGGGCGCGGAGGCAAAGGAGACGCCATAGGCCTTGACGAAGCACGTGACAGCCAGCGCGCCGGTAATGGCAAGCGCGACGGCAGCGAACACGGCCACGATCATGACGGCCTTGTCGCCCTGCATGGCGGCGTTAAACAGCGACTGGTAGGTAAACCACTCGGACACAAAGCCGTTGAAGGGCGGGATGGCCGAGATGGCAAGCGCGCCAACGAGGAAGCAGATGGCCGTTGCCGGCATACGACGGAACAGACCGCCCATCTTCTCCATATTGCGCGTACCCGTGGAGTACAGCAGCGCACCGGCGCCCAAGAACAGCTCGCCCTTAAACATCGCGTGGTTAAACGTGTGATAGAGGGCGGCCATCAGAGCCAGGACGGCGATGCCGACCGAGTTGAGCGCCATGGCGGCCATGGAGGCGCCGACGCCGAGCAGAATGATGCCGATGTTCTCGACGGAGTGATAGGCCAGCAGGCGCTTGATGTCATGCTCCTGCAGGGCGAAGGCCACGCCGAGGACCGACGAGATCGCACCGAAGACCATGACCATAAGGCCCCACCAGACCTGAACGCCCGAAGCGGAAAGCAGGTCGAGACCAACCTTGAGAATACCGAAGATACCGATCTTGATCATGCCGCCGGACATGAGGGCCGACACGTTGGACGGCGCCTCGGGATGTGCCTTGGGCAGCCAGCCATGCAGCGGGATGATACCGGCCTTGGCGCCAAAGCCAAAGAAGGCGAGCACGAAGCACACGGATGCGACCGCGGGTCCAAAGTCATGCGTACGGAAATCACTGAAGCTGAAGGAACCGCCCACGCCGTTGGTCATGAGCAGGAAGCTCGCCATGATAAGGACAAAGCCCACGTGCGCGATCACAAAGTAGAGCCAACCGCCATGGATGGAGTTCTCGTTCTCCTCGATCACGACCAGGAAGTACGAGGTCAGCGACATGAGCTCAAAGGCGACCAGGAACCAAAACACGTTGTCGGCGGTGATGACGAGCATCATGGAAGCCACGAAGGTGTTAAAGAAGAAGCCGGCGCGGCCCTTTTTGCCCGGGTACTCATCAAAGTAGTTGAGACCGTAGATCGAACCGGCAAACGCGAGCACCGAGATGAGCGCCACGAACAGGCCGGACAGCTGATTGAGCAGCAGCTGGAAATGGGCAAACGGGAAAAACACGATGGTGTCGACCGACGTGACATCGCCCAGCACGGCCTGGATACCGGCCGCAAACGAAAGCACCGCGGCGACGGCGCCGATAAGGCAGCCGGCGGTCTTGGCGGCGTTATCGGCCTTGATCAGCAGAACCGAGGCGAGCGCACCGATGCACGAGACGGCAAGCGATGCGATAAACAGCGTCATGCTATCCATTGTTTACGCTCCCTTCTGCTTTCTCGGACAGGCCCTGGGCCACAGCGGTAACGTCGACGGCCGGACCGTTTTCGATCGAGCGCAGGCGCTTGGCCTCGTCGAGCTCGCGATCGGCCGCGCCGCCCATGACGGTCAGCGCCTTGGTGGGGCACGCCGCCACACAATGCGGGCCGTCCGGATCGAAGGCGCACAGGTCGCACTTGACAGCGCAGGTGTACTGGCCAGGAGCCCACGTAAGCAGGCTGCTCAGGGACTTAGGATACGAAGGCGTCGGGTCGCACATGCCTGCGACGCCGGCAATAGACGTGCCATCGGGATGGATGGCACCGAAGGGGCACGCGATGGCGCACAGCCTGCACCCGATGCACTCCTGCTCCTTGACGTGGATGCGGTCGCCATCGTGCTCGATGGCATTCACCGGGCAAACCTCGGCGCAGGGGGCACCCTCGCAATGGTGGCAGGCAAGGGCGGCCGAAATGCCGCCGGTCTTCACGAGCGCCAGACGCGGCGTATCCTGAAGACCCTGCATCCGGTGGGCGTCGGCACAGGCGGACTGGCATGTTCCGCAGCCGATGCACCTCTCCGGGTTGATGTCGATGAAGCGGTTCATCCCCACTTCCTTTCAAAATAACGGGCCGGGCTCCCGAACGTACGGGACGCCCGGCCCAAAAAGCCAACGAGAACGGGACTACACGATTTGGTTCACGTGCGTCTCGTCGTCGAACTTGGCGGCGCCGGGCTCAACGTCCTGAGGAGCGGCGGCGTCGACCAGAGCCTGCTTGAGCTCGGTGTACTGACGCTCGACTTCGCCCTCGGCCCAGACCTGGTCGGCAATGGCGTCGACCTGGCAGGCAGAGAACTTGTCCTCGGGCGTATGCGAGACCGGGTCGACCTTGTGCATGGTCAGCTCGTTGCACTTGCCGATCCACCACTGGTAGGTCATATAGACCGTGCCCTTGTTGATACGGTCGCTCACGTCGGCGCGGCTGTATACCTGGCCGCGGCGGCTGTGGATCGAGACGATGTCGCCGTTCTTGATGCCGCGCGCCTGGGCGTCCGCGGGATTCATGCGGACAAAGCCGGGCTCGTCGGCGAGCAGCGCCAGCGTCTTGCAGTTGCCGGTCATCGAACGGCAGCTGTAGTGGCCGACCTCGCGGACGGTGCACAGAATGAGCGGGTACTCATCGTCGGGAAGCTCGGAGGGCGCCTCCCAGTCGTGCGCCATCAGGTTGGCGCGACCGTCCTTAGTGGTGAACTTGCCACCAGCGAACATGTCGGGCGTACCGTGGTCGTTCACATCGGTGCTCTTGACCGGCCACTGGGCGTAACCGCCCTCGGGAGCCATCTTCTCGTAGGTTGCGCCCACAAAGTTGGGGCACAGGCTAATGCACTCGTTCCAGATCTGCTCGGTGTTGTCGTAGTGCATGGGATAGCCCATGCGCGTGGACAGGTCCGCGAAGATCTCCCAGTCGTGACGGCACTCGCCCTTGGGCGGAACGGCCGCGTCAAAGTGCTGGAAGCTACGGTCGGATGCGGTAAAGACACCCTCGTGCTCGCCCCAAGAGGTAGCGGGCAGGATGACGTCGGCGAGCATGGTCGTCTGCGTCATAAAGATGTCCTGGCAAATGAACAGGTCCAGCTCGGAGAGCGTCTTGCGCATACCGGCCGAATCGGGCTCGGTCTGCACCGGGTCCTCGCCGTAGTTGTAGAAGCAGTGCACCTTGCCCTCGTCGACCAGGTGGCCCAGGTCGGTGAGCTTGTAGCCCTCCTCGAGCGGGAGCTTTTCCTCGGGCACGCCCCAAGCCTTGGCAAACTTGGCACGCACTGCCGGGTCGGTGACCTTCTGGTAGCCAGGGTACAGGTTGGGCAGCATGCCCATATCGCAGGAGCCCTGGACGTTATTCTGGCCACGCACGGGCGCGAGACCGGAATTGGGTTTGCCGATCTGACCGGCAACGCAGGCGATGGAGGCGATGGTGTGCACCGTCTTCAGGTTCTGCTTCTGCTGGCATACGCCCATACCCCAGCCAATGATGGCAGAGGGCTTCGCCGTGGCGTACATCTCGGCAGCTTGGTGGATCAACGCGGGCTCGACACCCGTGATGTCCTGTACGGATTCGGGAGTGTAGTTCTTGATGGTCTCCCACCACTCGTCAAAGCCGTTCGTGTGCTCGGCGACGAATTCCTTGTCGTAGAGGCCATCGTTGACCAAGCAGTTGGCAAAGGCGTTGAGGAACGCGACATTGCAACCGTTCTTGATCGGAAGGTAGAGATCGGCGATACGCGCGGTTTCGATATGGCGCGGATCGGCGACGATGATCTTGCAACCCTTTTCTTTGGCTCGCACGATACGCCTTGCGACGATGGGGTGCGAATCGGCAGGGTTATAGCCGAAGAGGAAAATGCAGCCCGCATCCTCCATACCGGGGATGGAGCATGACATGCAACCTGAACCAACCGTGTCCATCAGACCGAGGACAGTAGGGCCGTGTCAAGTACGGGCGCAGTTGTCCACGCTGTGGGTGCCGATGCACGCACGCGTAAACTTCTGCATGACGTAGTTCGCCTCATTGCCGCCGCCTCGCGAAGAGCCGGTGGTCATGACAGCATTAGGACCATATTCGTCAATTATGGCCTGCATCTTAGATGCGGTGAAATCCAGTGCCTCGTCCCAGCTTACGCGCTCAAGATCCGCGCCCTTAGTGCGACGGATCATCGGGTGCAGTACGCGAGGAGTCAAGATCTTGGTGTCGTTGATGAAGTCGTAGCCGCTCATGCCCTTAAGGCACAGCTCGCTCTGGTTGGTGATGCCGTTGAGCGGTTCGGTACCCACGACCTGGCCGTTTTGGACCAAGAGGTTAAACTGGCAACCGGCGCCGCAGTACGGGCAGATCACTTTATGCTTCTCCATGACACCCTCCTTCCTTTCTCTGCTACCGAATACTCGGTTCTTATTTGACAATCATTGGGCCTGTATGGCCGGCCGTTTACGCCTCGTTTTCGATGGTGGCGCGGGCACGCTCGGCAGTCAGTTCTGCCAGGCGCTCCTCGTCTACCAGGGTGAGGCCCTTGGTCGGGCACGCCTCGGCACACGCCGGACCGCCGGGACGGTCCACGCACAGGTCGCACTTGAGCACGAAGCTCTTGGTCTGCGAACCCACGCGCACGTCACCCATCAAGACGGGGACCTGCGTGGTCGCCACGCTCACGGCGCCAAAGGGGCATGCCATGACGCAGCTCTTGCAGCCGATGCAGTTGTCCTCGTTGACGCCGATACGATGGTTCTTTGGATCAAAGAACAAGGCGCCCGTAGGACAGGCCTTCGCGCACGGAGCGTCCTCGCAGTGGTGACATGCCACCGGCGCGGAGATCTCGTAGGTGCGCGTTACGCGCAAGCGAGGTGCGGCGATGTTGCCGGGAATATCGTGTGCCTCGATGCACGCCGCCATACAGGTTTGGCACCCAATGCAGCGCGAAGAATCGGCTACGACTCGTTTATTGCCCATGTTGTTCACTCCCTCCTGAATCCCATGCCGGAGAGACCCTGTCGACGTTGCCCCGGACCGCCCGTGGTCCGGCATCGACGTATCGAGCACATGCGGCGAAACAGGCACTTCGATAGAATTCCTCCAACGATATACAGGTTAAATTTACGCAGTTGCAGGTGGCAAACTTGAGCATAGGCCCTGCAATACGGGTGTATTGCAGGGGTTTTGGCAGGTTGGAATTATTCTCTAGAAGCTATAAAGGTGAGTGTATTACATGCGTACGCCCAAGAAAGATTTCACGCTCATTTCTAAAGGATGTAGTACGTTTGTAATATTCTTTACACTCATTTACTCTAGTGCAATAAAGTAGTGGTTGTAAGATTGGCTATTATTAGCCGTTACTGTATATGACTATTCATATTGCACGCTCATTAAGGGAGGCCAGTGATGTCATCGACTCAAAAACGAGCCATCCTGCAGGTGCGCATTCGCGAGGAAGACAAGCAACATGCCGAGCGTCTCTACGACGCCATGGGCACATCGCTCGCCGAGGCCGTCCGTCTTTTTGTCGCGCAGAGCATTTTGATGCGCAAGCTTCCCTTTCAGCCGGTCGCCGTGCGCTCAAAGGACGGCACCGCCGCCTATGGATCGCTCAAAGCATATGGGGACCCCAATCGCCGCTCCGAGGAGCGTAACGCCTGGATTGAGTACCTTGCTACAGAAAGCGACGATTCGATTTTGGGTCCCGAGGAAGTAGATATCCATGAGTAGCACCATCATCGACGAGACCGTCATCCTACGCTACCTGCTTGACGACGACGAGGTCCTGTCACCGCGCGCCGCCAAGGTCATCGCCACGCGCACCGCTCGCGTCTACCCCGAGATCATCACGCGCGTCGCCGTTACGCTGCGTGACGTCTACAAGGTCCCGCGTGTGGAGATTGCGACGGCCATGACCAAGTTGCTCGATGACGTCATGGTCGACGAGCCCACCGTTGTCTCCCTTGCCGTCAAACTCTTCGGCAAGACCCATATGGACTTTACCGACTGCCTCCTCGCAGCCCGAACCGCCATCTACAACGATGATGTCGTGAGCTTTGGCAAGCCCATCATCCAAGGCATGATCGATTACCGCCGTAAACGCCAAACCGCCGCCGACGCCCGCAGCCGAAGCACCGACTCCACCATCGACAAACTCCGCCACCGCCCCCGCAGCTAATCCCCATCCCCTTCTAAGTTGCGGTGAAATAGTTCCTGGATTAGGCTTATTCGGGCTTTTCAGAAATTAATTCACCGCAACTTCCAGGTTGGACATCCGAAACCGTCAGCCTTGGACCGCGAATGCCACCGTTCGCCACGAAATGGGCCCATCTACTACGTTTAACCGATTACCCTCGACCATACCGAAATCCGAAAAATCAAAACCGCTGGTAGACGGCTTGCCGATTTTCCGAAAAAGCTGCTATGGTCGACCCCTGCGGGCCAAACGTAGTAGATGGGCCGTTTTTGTGGCTCAACCCCGGACCAGTCATTTTGGGACGGGCTTTTGACCACATTTGCCAGCCAATCGCTAGAGCAGTCAAAAAAGCCCGTCCCAAATTAGCAACTCAGGCCTTCAGCGGGTTCGCAAAAGCCAAAAGACAGTCCGTATTTCACCGCAACTTAGGAGGGGATGTGGGATCCCAGACATGTATATGAAAATGGCTCTGGCCCCAAAAGGAACCAGAGCCATTCATCTATCTTATGGAGCGGGCGACGGGAAGTCCAAGGGCTTGCTTCGCAAACCCTTGTTTCGCTGCGGGCCATTGGCCCTTGCGTGCTGCGCTGGAAAATGCTCACGCATTTTCTCAGCTTCGCACCCTGCCGGGTTCGATTCCCGTCGCCCGGTACGTTTACGAAAACGGCTCTGATCCCAAAGGGAATCAGAGCCGTTAAGCTATCTTGTGGAGCGGGCGACGGGAATCGAACCCGCGTCATCAGCTTGGAAGGCTGGGGTTCTACCATTGAACTACGCCCGCAAGATATGGTCGGGACGACAGGATTTGAACCTGCGACATCCTGCTCCCAAAGCAGGCGCGCTACCAAACTGCGCCACGTCCCGAAGGTGTTGAGCAGCTAAGGTCTAAACCTTGCGTGTCCCAAAGCGAAGGAAATTATAAGGGAGACTCCCCGCCCGTGCAAGCATTGATGCCTTAGCTCCTCGAATGTGCAACAAAACGACTATGGAGCAGGCCGATCACAAAGGCAACCACGGCGACCGGCGCCCACGCGGCTCCAATGTCCGCCAGCGGCAACGCATCGAACGGCAGCCACGCGCCCGCAAAGAACGCATCGCGGACCGAAGTGATTACGCTCTGCACCGCGACAACGCCGCCGACCCAGACCCACACCTGCGGATGAGCGTCGCAAAAGCCGTGCACCAGGCCCATCAGCACCAGCACAATGGCAACGGGATACAAGGCGTTGAGCATAGGCACCGAGAACATAAGGATCACGTCGAGGCCCACGTTGGAGAGCACGCACGAAAACGCCGCGAACACAAAGGCGAGAACCGCAAAGGGGCGGCGCATGGCCTCCTCAGAAGCCTCCGCTCCCCCTTCGACCACATACGTCTCGCAGAAGTAACGCGAGCAGCAGCTGATGAGGCCGATGCACACGTTCATGCAGGCGAGGAAAAAGATCGCAAAGACCACGACCGTGCCGGCAAGCCCAAAATGCATGGAGGCCGAACGGGCAAGGATGGCGGCGCCGTTGGTGACATCGGGCATAACCGTGCCGAGCTGCATGCCGGCAAGCGCCAGGCCACAGTAGATGATGGCCATGAGCACGCCGGCGATCACACCGGAACGCGAAATCTCAAAGGCCACGCGCTTGTCATCGGTAACACCCAACTCGTGGATGGTCTCGGCGATGATGATGCCGAAGGCGAGCGACGCGAGCAGGTCCATGGTCTGATAGCCAGTCAAAAAGCCCTGCACGGCGGCGCCTGCATCGTAGGGAGCCTGAGGCGCGGCAGCCGGTCCCAGTGGCGAGACCACGGCGGCACCCACGACCAGCACGATGAGCGCAATGAGCGCGGGACCCGTAATGCGGCCGAGCACGCGCGTGATGACGCCCGGACGCAGCGTGAGCGCAAACGCGACGATAAAGAAGCCAACGGCAAACACCAGGCGAGCCGTGCCGAGCGAAACACCCTCGGGCAGCAGCGGCACCAACATCTCGAAGGCCGTGGAGCTCGTGCGCGGAATAGCCAGGCACGGGCCGATGGCCAGATACACCGCCGCGACAAAGAACTCACCAAACTTGGGGTGCACGCGGCCGGCAAGCTCGCGCGCCGTTCCGGCAAGCGCCACGGCAATAAAGCCCATAACAGGCAAACCGATAGCGGCAATCAAAAAGCCAATCATGGCAAGCGGCGTGGCCGTGCCGGCCTGAAGTGCCAGCAACGGCGGAATGATGAGGTTACCGGCGCCAAAGAGCATCGAGAACAGCGCAATGCCGACGGTAACGACATGGTCGGAGCGCAAACCGCGCGGAGCGGATGAGGCCATATGCACACCTTTCGGGTCGAAACAAAAACGGGACGGGCAAAACACCCGTCCCGCAAGTATATACGCTCTAGCAGGCTAAATCGCGCAAAGCATCAATCGTGGTGTCGACTTCCTCGTCCGTGTTGAAATACCCAAACGAGAAGCGAACGATACCCTGGCGCTCGGTCCCGAGCGCGCGGTGCATGAGCGGAGCGCAATGGGCGCCGGGGCGCGTCGCAATCCCCCACCCCTGCATGAGCGCGTCCGAGATCTCGGCAGAGTCGATATCACCCACGTTGAGTGAGACGATCGCCGAGCGCATCGGCTGGTCAAACGCACCGTAGAACGCAATGCCGGGGATTTCGCGAACACCGGCAAGGAAGCGCTCTGCAAGCGAGCGCTCATGCGCCGCAATCGCCTGGACACCGCCTTGTGCCTCGATAAAGTCGAGGCCGGCAGAAAGTCCCGCGATGCCGTGACCGTTGAGCGTGCCCGCCTCAAGGCGCGTGGGCCACTCGAGCGGCTGCAGTGGGTCGAAGCTGTGCACGCCCGTGCCGCCCATGGCCCACGGAGCCACGTCAATGCCCTCCGCCACGGCCAGGCCGCCGGTCCCCTGCGGACCCATGAGCCCCTTATGGCCGGTAAAGCACACGATGTCGAGGCCCATGGTCTGCATATCGATATGCGCCGTACCGGCAGACTGCGAGGCATCGACGATCACGAGCGCGCCGGCCGCATGGGCCATGGCGGCCACGCGCGCGATGTCGACCGCGTTGCCGGTCACATTGGAGGCGTGCGTCACCACCACGGCACGCGTGCCCGGCGTGACCAGCTGCTCGAGCTCGTCGTAGTCGAGCACGCCGTTCGCGTCGCAGCCCGCATGCTCAACGGTCACGCCCTGCTCTGCCGCAAGGCGGTTAAGCGGACGCAGCACGGAGTTGTGCTCGAGCACCGTCGTGACCACACGGTCGCCGGGGCGCACCACGCCATTGATGGCGGTGTTGAGCGCCGCGGTGGAGTTGGGCGTAAAGCACACATGGTCTGCCCTCGGGCAACCCAAAAGGCGCGCGAGCTTGGCACGGCAGCCGTGGATGGTACGCGCCGCATCGAGGGCACCCGACGTGGCGCCGCGCCCGGCATTGCCGAGCGAACACATCGCCTGCGTCACGGCATCGATGACCGTCTGCGGCTTGCGCATGGTCGTCGCCGCGTTATCCAGGTAGATCATCGCACGACCTCCCACATGTCGATCACCGTAAAGCCCTCGGTGGGAACGCCCGCCGCGGCAAGCTCGCCGCGCAGCAGGTCCTCATCGGCAGGCAACGCCTTCCACGCCAAACCGCAGCCGGCAGCGACCTCCCCGGGCACGGGAATCGTTCGCCCGGGAAGGCCGCGCTCGATGCATAGGGTCTCGCACCCCATGGCGGCCGCCGTGGTGGGAAACGTGATGACCAGCGCCGGGCGCTTCTCCCTCATGGCAACTCCAACCAATACGCTACGGGCGCACAACGCGCACGGCCTGCTCCATCTTCTCCACGATCACGTACATGTTCGTGACCTCGCCCACGGCAAGCTGGTCCTTAATGCCATAGTGGTCGAGGCAGGTGCCACAGGTAAGGATCTCGACGCCCTGCTCGGCCAGACCCTTCAGGTCGTCGAGCACCGGTGAGCCCTCGACGGTGAGCTTGGCGCCGCCGTTATAGAACAGCATGGTCGAGGGCAGCTCCTCCTGCTGTGTCACGGCAAAGATGAAGGCCTTCATGAGCTTGTGGCCCAGCTCGTCGTCGCCGCGGCCCATGCAGTCGGTGTAGACGGAGATGACGAGCTTGCCCTTGCCGGCGCTGGCATCACAGAAGGCAGCGCCATCCTGCTCGGGATCGGCCACGGCAACGGCGCCAGAGGTCGCCACGGTCACGTGCCACTCGGCGTCAGAAATCTTCTCGACCGAGGCCGTGCAGCCCTTCTCCTGCGCCATCTTGGAGATGTTCTTGACGGCGGTCTCGTTATCGACCGAGGTCACCACGGCACCCTCGCCTTCAAGCTGTTTGAGCGCCTTAAGCGTCTTGACGACGGGCAGCGGGCAGGCATCGCCCATGGCATTGACTTCAATTTTGGTAGACATAGCTTTTCCTTTCGAATAAATCGTTTTAGAACGGCACATAGCTCAATAAACGTGTCGTTAACGGACAACGTGAACGGCAGGACCGCCTGGCACCGGCTCGCACGCGCGACCGACGACGGCGGCGATACGTCCTTCGGCATGCAAACGGCGCGCAAGCTCATCCACATCGGCAGCAGGTGCCGCGATAAGCAGGCCACCAGACGTCTGTGGATCGTACAGCGAGTCGAGCATGCCCGGCTCCAGGTCCTCGTCGGCAGCCACGCGCGGGCCAAAGAAGTCCTGGTTGCGGTAGGAGCCAGCGGGGATAATGCCCAGACGCGCCATGTCGAGCACCTGATCAAAGAGCGGCACCAATCCCGACGCAAGCTCAACTTGCACGCCCGAGCCCTCGGCCATCTCGCACGCGTGTCCGATCAGACCAAAGCCCGTAATGTCGGTGCATCCGTGAAGCTCAAGTCCCTCGGCCAGACGAATCGGCGCCTCGTTAAGGGTGCGCATCGAGTCAAACATGGCTGCGGCCTCGTCCTGCTCGATGAGCTCGCCCATAATGGCCGTGGTGATAATGCCCGAGCCGATCTCCTTGGTCAGCAGCAGAACATCGCCCACGCGTGCGCCGCTGTTGGCGAGCATGCGGTCGAGCGCGACAAAGCCGCTCACAGACAGGCCATACTTGGGCTCGTCGTCGTTGATGGTATGGCCGCCCGCGATGGAGCAACCCGCCTCGACGCACTTGTCGGCGCCGCCCGCCAGAATCTGACCGGCAACCTCAACGCCCAGACAGCTCGGGATGCACAGCAAGTTCATGGCATGGCTCGGCCGCCCGCCCATGGCGTAGATATCCGACAGCGAGTTGGCCGCGGCAATCTGGCCAAACAGAAACGGGTCGTCGACCATCGGTGGGAAGAAGTCGATGGACTGCACAAGCCCCAGGTTCTCCCCTACGCGGAAGACGCTCGCATCGTCAGAGGTATCGAACCCCACGAGCAAGTTGTCGTTATGCACATTAGGCAAGTCGCCCAGGACCTGGGCGAGGGCTCCAGGAGCCAACTTAGCGGCTCAACCGCTCGCGGCCGTCATGGACGTGAGCCTCATGGTGTCCTTAGCCATACGAACCCCCTTCCAACAAATTAACGACTTTAAGTATACGCCCCAGGCACGCTTCCCAAGAGACCGCCGACGGCTCGAACGTCGAAGGCGGAGCCGCAAGCGCCTGCGCGATAGCATCTGCCAGTGCGCGCTCAAACAACGGAAGGTCGGCCGCCACGGGCGTGTCGACATCCGTCATACGCGGCGACGCCACCCACGTCACGGGAGCACCGGGAAGCATCGCCGCCATCCAGGGACGAACGCCGGGCAAATCGGTCGCCACAACTTTGCAGCCGCACGCGAGGGCCTCGATCGTCACGAGCGGCAAACCTTCGTAAAACGAAGGCAGCACAAAGACGTCGGAACTGCGGTAGGCACGCACGAGTTCATCGCTATCCAGGCGCCCCGCCAGCGTCACCGGCACATCCGAGGCCGCGGTCAAGCGCTCGATACGCGCGTACTCGGCATCGTCCCCGCGGCCGCCCACAAGTACCAAGCCAGATGAGCGGACGCCATCGTCAATCGGCAATGACACAGCTCGAACCAGCGACTCGACGCCCTTTTTAAAGCAAATCTTGCCCACGTACACAAGCGATCCCGGCTGCCTCGCCACGCTTGCGTCGCGGCAGAAGACGCGATGGTCGTAGCCCGTCCCAATCACGTGGATGCGATCGGCATCGACGCCGCACACCAGGCCAATCTGCTCAGCCTGCTCAGCATGGAGCGCAAAGACGGCATCGAGCCGACGAACCGCACTTACGATGCGATCGCGCTCGAGCGCATGCGAACGCAGCTGGCGCAGGTCGGTCGAATGGCACACGGCAACAACCGGCACGCCCCGGACGCACTCGCGCGCCAATGCGGTCACCAGATACAGGTGATGGCAGAGCACCAGATCGGGCCGAAACTCAGCCACCGCCCGATCGATTGCAGCAGCAAATGACCGCTCAAATGCCTTGAGCATCGAAGGCGTCAGGTCACGATAGCGTGTGGAGGGATAGGGCATGACATCGGACATACCGCAGATATGAAAGGGCAGCTCAGGGGTGTCGAAGTCGACGGTATAGACAGGTACGCCCGCCGGGATGTCACCTTGCGTGTCGCCCGGTGCCGCGCCGCAAAGCACGGCAGCGCGATGCCCCGTCTCGATCTGCTCGCGCACGAGCGCGGCAAGGTAGGTGCCGCTGCCGGTGCTATCTGGTTTTTGTGCCGAGATATTGAGGATGCGCATGTCGCGGCACACCCCTAGGTCAAGGAGGCGGCGCGAATCGCCGCGCCGATGGCACCGGCAAAGCGAGCCTGGGGCGAGGTGGTGACCGGAGACCCCAGCAGCGCGGCCAGCCGCTCCACAACGTAGACGTTCTCGCACAGGCCACCGGTCAGATAGTACGGAGCGCCCGCCGCCTGCCCAGCCATGGTCGCAACGCGCGAGACCACGCTGTCGATCACGCCACGCGCAATGTTCTCGCGCGGCTCACCGCGACCGATGAGGCTGATGACCTCGCTTTCGGCAAACACCGTGCACATGCTGCTGATCTTGGTGGGTTCGCCGGAACGCGCCAGGTCGGCCATCAGCTGCTGGGAAATGCCTAGGCGGTCGGCCATGATCTCCAAAAAGCGCCCCGTGCCGGCGGCGCACTTGTCGTTCATGGCAAACTTGGCCACGCGGCCACTTTTAAGCTGAATGACCTTGGTGTCCTGACCGCCCACGTCGATCACGGTGCCGTGGTCGCCAAACAGACGCACGGCACCGGTGCCGTGGCAGGTAATCTCGGTCACGACCTTGTGCGCATAGGGCACGGCGACACGGCCGTAGCCCGTCGCGACCACACGCGCGTCGTCGGCAGCCACGTCATAGCCGGCCGCTGCCAGTGCCTCGCGTAGCCGATCGGAAGCATCGACCGAGGAGAACCCGGTTGGTTGCACGCACGTCCACGCCACCGAACCCTCCCCATCGACCACAGCGGCCTTAGCCGCCGTAGACCCGATATCGATCCCGATCCCTATCATGGCTCTCTCCCTATCTAAACATCAAAGGTAGCGGCGCGTTCAGGCGCCTTAGCTCTAGGTTTCTCAGGTGCCGGAGATTGTCCCGAAAGAGGAGCTCAGCGTACTTTGGTACGCAAGCGACGGTTTGAGGGGCAAGATCCGGTGCCTGAGGAAGCTAGAGGGTTTCGATGAAGGCGGCGATGCGGGTCTCGATCTGGCCCATGTCGCCGTTGCTGTAATCGGTCTCGATCTTCATATACGGAATACCCGCACCCTCGACAGCCTCCTGCATGCGCGCACTTTCCACGTTAAAGGTGTGGCACGCCTGGAGCACGCTCTCCACTACGCCATCGACATGATACTTCTCGCACATGGCCAGCGTGTTTTCCATACGACCGTAGTTGGGCGTCATGACCGAGCAGTTGATATCCAGGTAGCGGTCGGCGATGGCGCGCAGGATGTCGGGCGCGTCCGGGTCGATCATCATGGCCGCCGTGCGCTCGCCCGAGCAGTCGTCCATGCACACGACCACACCGCCGTTGGATTCGATGGTGCGACCGATCTTGTTGATTACGCCGCCCACCGGGCAGCCGGTGATCAGAATGCGCTTGGCATCCGCCGCAACCGGGCGCTCGCCCGCGTCGTAGGCCTCGCGCAGCTTGGCAACCTTTTGCTCCAGCTGCTGCGTATAGGCCTCGATATCAAAGCTGAACGTACCGGCGAACATGGTGCTCATCAGGTCGACGCCGCTCATGGCCGCCGGCTGGTTGGCCTGAAGCGCGAACATATCGAGCTGGGCCGCACGCAAGCGGTTGCGACGACGGACGGCAGCGCGCAGGTCATCGTCGGTAATCGTGATGCCGTAGAAGTTCTCGAGCTCCTCCTTGAGCAGACGGCACTCCTCGTACCAGCCCTCGCGCTCGTAGGCACGGTCGCGACCCTGCGGAAGATGCAGAATGTGCGTGCGCTTGAGCTCGTTGAGCAGCTCGTACATCTTCTTCTTGCCGTCGCAGGTGGTCTCGCCGATGATCATGTCGCTAAAGTACGTAAACGGGCACTTTTGCGAATAGGCAAACCCGTACGTCGACTTGATGAGCGGACACAGATTTGCCGGCAGCACCTTCTCGGCCTCGGGAATCACCTCATCGGACGTACCGCACAGCGCCACGCTCGCAGCCCCCGCGGCATCGATAATCTCGAGCGGCGTATAGCTGCACAAAAAGCCGACCAGGCGATTACCCGCCTGCTTATAATCCTTAACGCGAATAAACGCCGCCTTGCGCTGCTCGTTGAACTCCTCAAACGTGCGCGGCAACGGCTGTTCCTCGATATCGGCCATAGTAGTTCCCCTCTCTTGCACCGATATACCGACAATTAAACAACGAACCCACGCCATACCCAAAAGGAAGCATCCTCTAGGGAATGGCGTCGATAAGCTCCTGCGTATACGGATCGCTCGGGTGTGCGATCACGTCCTCGGCCGCGCCTTCCTCGACAAGACGACCGTGGTAGAGCACGCCAATCCGGTCGGACATATGCCGAACCACACGCATATCATGCGTGATAAACAGCAGCGCCACGCCCGTCGTGCGTTGCAGGTCGCGAAGCAAGTTGAGCACTTGGGCCTGAACGGACACGTCAAGCGCCGAGACCGGCTCGTCGCATACCACAAGGCGCGGCTCGCAAATAAGCGCCCGTGCCAGATTGAGTCGCTGACGCTGTCCCCCCGAAAAGTCGTGCGGATAGCGGTCATAATACTCTGCCAGAAGACCGACCGAGGCTAGAGCCGAGAGCGCGCGCCCATGGCGCTCATCCGCATCGCGCACGCCGGCGATAATCAGCGGCTCCTCCAAAATGCGGCCGACACGGTTGCGCGGGTCAAAAGCCGTAGAGCTATCCTGGAATACCAGCTGGATTTCGCGGCGAAACGGCTTGCGTTCGCGCTCCGACATCGTGGCGAGATCGTGCCCGCGATAGACAATCGAGCCGGAATCCGCACGCTCGAGACCACAGATCAGGCGTCCAGTCGTCGACTTGCCCGATCCAGATTCGCCAACCAGGCCATAGACCTCGCCCGGTGCGATCTCAAACGACAGATCGTCCACGGCGGTAAAGGCCTGGCGCTTAAAACCTGAGCCCGGCATGGGAAACATTTTAGTCAGATGTGAGACCCTAAGCAGGGCTTCGCTATCAACAGCCATGGCACTCCCCTTTCTCGACAAGCCAGCATTTAGACCGGTCGCACGTATTCACGGCAAACAGCGGAGGCTCCTGCGCGCGGCAACGCTCGTCCGCCCGGGCGCAACGAGGCGCAAAGCGGCATCCACAGGGTATTGCCGTAAGCGGCGGCACTGTGCCCGGAATATCCGCCAGCGTGTCAACGCGCTCGCCTTCGAGCGGCGGAATGCTCGCGATGAGCCCCTGGGCATACGGGTGGCTCGGACGCTCCATAAGGCCGCAGGCGTCGATCTCTTCTACGATTTGGCCCAGATACATGACGTGCACGCGCGAGCAGATGCTCGTAACGACACCCAAATCATGGCTGATAAAAAGCACCGCCATGTTCTCGGTGCGGTTGAGGTCGCGCAGTAGGTCGAGGATCTGCTTTTGGGTGGTGGTGTCGAGTGCCGTGGTGGGCTCGTCGGCGATAAGCAGGCGCGGGTGCCCGGCGAGCGCCATGGCGATCATCACGCGCTGACGCATGCCGCCGCTAAAATCGCCCGGATACATGTCGAAGCGAGCCGCGGCATCTCGAATTCCCACACGCTCCAACAGCGATAGAGCCTCGTTGCGGGCTTCCCGTCGGCTCACCTTACGGTGGGCCCGCACGGCCTCGACGACCTGGGCCCCGACCGTCATGACGGGGTTAAGCGAGCTCAACGGGTCCTGGAAGATCATGGCGATGTCGCAGCCGCGCACCTCGCGCATGCGCTTGAGCGGGCGCGCGAGCAGGTCCTCCCCGTCAAAGAGAATCTGACCGGTATAGGCCATCTTCTGTTCATGCTCCAAGAGGCGCATGACACTCTGGGCAAACACCGACTTCCCGCAGCCGGACTCGCCGACAACACCAACGATCTCGCCGGCATCGATATGTAGGTTGAGTTTGTTGACGGCTTCCAGCGCGTTGCCATCGCGGCCCACAAACGAGATGCAGAGGTCGCGCACGTCCAAAAGATGCTGAGCCATGGGCTAGTCCTCCTTGGTCTTGGGGTCGAGGGCGTCGCGCAGGCCGTCGCCGGCAAGGTTCAGCGAAAGCACGCTCGCGATGATGGCCGCTGCCGGGAAGAAGATCATCCACCAGGCTTTGCGCATCACGTTCTTGCCCGCCTGCAGGATATTGCCCCAGCTAGCGTCGGGCGCCTTGATGCCCAGGCCCAGAAACGAGAGGGCGGCCTCCGAGAGCACGGCCTCGGCAAAGACGAAGGTCGCCTGCACCAGGAAGGGCGCCATAACGTTGGGCACGATATGCAGCCACACGATGCGCGCGGTCGAGGCGCCCTGCACGCGCAGGGCCTCCACAAAGGGTTCCTCCTTGACCACCATCGCACGCGAGCGCACGATGCGCGCCATGCTGGGCGTATAGACGATGGAGAGCGCGATGATAACGTTCCACACGCTCGCACCCATCATGGCCATGAGTGCGATGGCCAGCAGCACGCCCGGAATGGACATAAAGCCGTCGCAGATGCGCATGAGAATATGATCGAGCCTCTCGTTGTAGCACGCATAGGCGCCGATCACCAAGCCGAGCGCACTCGTCGCGAGCGTGACGGCAATGCCTACGCCAAGCGAAACGCGCGCGCCCACGATGACGCGGGCAAGCAGGTCGCGGCCAAAGTCATCGCAGCCAAAGGGATGCGCGGGCGAAGGTGCCGAAAGACGCAACGCCATCTCCTGCGCATTGGGATTAACCGTCCACACCAGCGGACCGACGAGCGCGATCAGCGCAATCGCCAGGAAAATGCAGCCGCCGACCACAAACCCCTTGTTGGCAAGAGCCTTCTTAACGTTTGCCATCATGCATCGCCCCATTTGCGAGCGCGCGGGTCAAAAGCGCCGTAGGCAAGGTCGACAACCAGATTGATCACCGAATTCAACAAGGCGATGACCAGCAGCACGCCCTGAATCACCGGATAGTCGCGACGCTCGATAGAGCTCGTGACCAGCTGACCCAAACCGGGGATGTTAAAAATGGCCTCAGTCACCACGGCGCCCGTAATCAGGGCGCCAAAAGAATAGCCGACCGAGGTGAGAATCGGCAGCGCTGCGTTGCGCAGGGCATGGGCCAGCACCACGCGAACCTCGGAGACGCCCTTGGCACGCGCCGTCTTGACGCAGTCGAGCTGCATGGCCTCGATAACGCTCGAACGGGTCATGCGCATGAGCAGGGCCGCCTGCACGCATCCAAGCGATATGGCCGGCAACGCAAGATAGCGTAAATGGCTGAACCAGCCCTTCGATAGCAGCGCATAGCCGGCCACCGGGAACACGCGCAACGTGACGGCAAACAGCCACATAAGCATGAGCGCCATCAAAAAGCCGGGTATCGCCACGCCCAAAAGAGCAACGACACGCAAGACCGCGTCGGTGCGCGACCCATGTTTGAGGGCAGCGACGACGCCGCAGGGCAGTGCAATCAACAGCGCGATGAGCTGTGCCAGAAGCGCGAGCGATAGCGTGGGGCCAAAGTGCTCGGCGATCGCCTGCGTGACGGGCTGGCGCATAAAATACGAATCGCCCAAGTCGCCGGTAAGCACGCCGCCTATCCACTCAACGTAGCGCTGCGGCAGCGGCTCGTTGAGGCCGAGGCTATCGTTGACGCGCTCGATCTGGTCGGCCGAAGCCTCCATGCCGAGCATCGAAGAGGCCGGGTCACCCGGTGTGAGATAGATAATCAAAAACACGACGACCGAGATGATAAGCATCACCGGAACCATCGCGCCTATACGTTTGAGCGTGTACTTCAACATGCGAGGCGTCTATTTCCCCTCTGAACGCGGACAGGGCGTGGCGGCCACAGGGGACCAGACCCCTCCAGCCGCCACGCCATCTATTGCATTACTCCGGACGCTTGGCGTTCCAGATGATGGCGCCGTCGAGCACCTCGACGTCCTCGACGTCTGCCTGGGTGCCCGTGATGGAAGCGTAGTGGCAAAGCGGCTCGATGACAGCGATCTCATAGAGACGCTCCTGAGCCTCGGCCCACTTCTTGGCCGCAGCGTCGGTGTCCTTGGCGGTGCGGGTCTCGGCCACGAGCTTGAGCGCCTTCTCGTCGGACAGGCCATAGAAGGCCTTGGAAACCGAGAGGGACTGGGCCGGGATGGGCTTGTAGTTGGTGGAGGCCACAAAGAGGTCCCACTGCTCGGGCTTGCCGGAGCGGATGTCCATGAAGGTCGCGAACTCGTAGCTGTCGACCTCGGCGGTGAAGCCGGCCTTCTCGAGCTGCTCCTGCAGCGCGACGGTGGCGTTGTACATATCCTTGTAGTCGGGGGTGGTCAGCAGCTTGACCGTCTCACCGGCATAGGAGGTCTTGGCCAGGGCCTTCTTGGCGGCCTTGGCGTCGGCCTGGTTGAAGTACTTCTTGCCCGCGTCGGTTGCCCACTGGGTGTTCTCGGGGTTGCCAAGGTTGGGATCGATGTTGAAGAGCTCCTTCTCGCCATAGGCGGCAAGAGCAGCCGCCTCGCAGTCGATAGCCATGAGTGCGCACTTGCGGATCTCCTCGTCGGCGAAGATGCCCTCGTTCATGTTGAGGAAGGCGGTCAGAACGCCGGCGTTATGGGTGTAGAGCTTGACGTCGTCGTTGCCGTCGAAGTCGTGGTAGTTCTCAGTGGGAATCTCGCCAGCGACATCGTACTCGCCGGTCTCAAACCCGCTCACGCGCGTGGAGGCCTCGGTCACGAACTGATAGTAGATGTCCTTGGTGGGCGCGGAGACCTTGCCGGTGTAGCCCGAAGCCTTGCCGTGGGCGGCGACATAGTCCTCGTAGCGGGTGAGATGGACGTACTGGTCCTGCTTCCACTCCACAAACTTATAGGCACCGGTACCCACGTACTCGGTCACGCCGGTATCGCCCGCGGCCTCGATGACCTCGGAGGGGAAGATACCCGGATACTGGGAGTGGTTGCCCAGGATGATCAGAAAGTCGATGGCGGGCTCGGTCAGCGTGCAGGTGACCTCGTGGTCGCCCGAGGCGGCGAAGGTGGCGCCGGGCAGCAGGCTCGCGGCGCGGTCGTTGACGGTGAGCCAGCGGTTCATCGAGGCCACAACGTCCTCGGAGCCAAGCTCCTTACCGTTGTGGAAGGTGACGCCCTCGCGCAGCTTGATGGTATAGGTCAGGCCGTCGTCGGAGACCTCATAGCCCTTTGCCAGCACGGGCTGGGGCTCGTAGTCGCTATCGAGGCCAAAGAGCGGCTCGACGACGTTGCAGATGATGTCCATGGTCACAAGCGACGACGTGGTGTGCGGATCGAGACCGTCCGGGCTCGCCGGTAACGCGATCTGCAGCTCGTCGCGATACTCCACATCCTGACCGGAGGCAGCGGCGCTACCGCTCTCGGCGCCCGAACCGCCGCAGCCGGTGAGGCCGAGTCCGGCCAACACGGAAAGCGTGCCAAGGCCGGCTACAAAGCTGCGACGGGAAATGCCCGCCTGGGTAAGGTCGTTGTTCATAAAAATCCTCTCATAGCTGAACAAACGGACAAATATATGCAAAGCCGGACAGCGCCTTGCGGTGCATCGGGGTACCGCCCGGCAAAAGCAACGATACGTAATGGGGCCACCAAAGGGTCGACATACCCAAGCTCCGCCACATCGGATGAAAATCGAGCGCTTCAGCCATAACGGGTTCCCTCTCGAACCGAAAACGGAATACGACGGCATGGATGCACCGCGGATGGTGACAATCCAGGCGCACTCAAACCCGGAATCTTTGAGAACCTGCCTTGCGGACAGTTATTTAGTTGTGCGTCGTCTCTCCCGGAGCCGTGAACATACCTGCTCATATGCGGCTCCGAGCCATATACAGGGCGCGCGCGGCAACGCGACGCGAATATGTCTTCTGCGGCATCGGCGCGCCCTCCTTTTCTCGTCGAAGGTAACTATATCAACGGTTGTCGTCCAGACGAACACCGCCGACATTCGTACGACAGCGTCGTGTGCCGTCGTTTAATAAATAATTTTCTTGATTGATAAGAGTTTGTCATCCCTCATTCGGCGAGCGGCAAGACAAAGCCGCCAAGGCTTATATCCCCGACGGCATTACCCGGCGCTATCGACAAACCAAATGGATCCTACTCGCATCGAAGTGCATGCGCAGCGTCTCGCCTGCTTGCGGCAGCTCGTCGACAGCTACGTTCACCTTGTTGACCTTCCACTGCAGACGCGTGGGCGCATCGACGCGAGGCACGTCCAGCAACACCAGCCGCTCAAAGCGCGAATCGCTCACACGGGCCACGTGCAAATCGTAGCTGTTACGACCCCGCTCAACGCGATTGTCAACATGGAAATAGCTTGCGCGAACGCCCAGGTACGCCACATTATCGGGAACTTCGCGGCCCACGTTAAAGGTCATGCCCCAGTCGAGGGCCTCGACTTCTTCGTCGCCGATCTTGCGCGCCCGGCTCGTGTTCTTGCAGCCCGTCAGGCGCAGCGCCGCCAGCGTCTGCGGGCGGCGGACCACGTCCTCGATGGAGCCGATCTCCTCAACATGCCCGTCGTGCATCACGCAGATGCGCCCGCACAGGCGGCACGCTTCGTCGATGTCGTGACTCACGTAGAGCACGGTGCGGTTGCACACATCGAACAGGTCGAGCATGTTCTGCTCGAGCGCGCTCTTAAGATAGGAATCGAGCGCGCTCATGGGCTCGTCGAACATAAAAATGCCCGGATGCGCCGCCACCATGCGGGCAAGCGCCACGCGTTGCTGCTGACCGCCCGAGAGTCGCGCGGGATAGCGGTCGGCAAAATCGGCTAGACCGAAAATGCTCAGATAGCGCTCGGCGAGCTTTTTGCGCGCGGCGGCGTCACCCGCGTCCTTTACACCGGCGCATACGTTATCGGCCACCGTCATGTTGGGAAACAGCTGATAGTTTTGGAACAACAGGGCGCATTTGCGCGCCTGGGGCGACAGGTTGATGCCCGCCGCCGAGTCAAAAAAGGTCACGCCGTTGACGACGATCTTGCCCTCGTCGGGCGTCTCCACACCGGCAATGCAGCGCAGTGTGCAGCTCTTGCCGCAACCTGAGGCACCGAGCAGCGCCACGCGCTCCTCGCCGGCCTCAAGCTGCATGTCGAGCATAAACCCGGGGTAGTGCTTTTTGATATCCAGAACGAGCGACATGGCCTATCGACCTCCCTGCGGCGCCGTATCATCGCGCATGAGCTCGGCCAGCGCCTCGCGATCGATACGCAAGGCATCGCCGCCCGCCGGGTCGAGCGAATCGCCCTGTCCGGCGAGATCTTTGGCCTGTTTGCGCTCCGCACGGGAGAGACCACGCTCGCGATACTTTTGCGAATGCGCCGTGTACATGTTGATGAATAGGGTGACCAGGAAGCTGAACGCTATTACGACCACGACCCAAAAGAGGGCCACCGACGTATTGCCGCCCATCCACTCAAAGTAGATGGCGATGGGGATGGTCTGCGTAATACCGGCGTAGTTGCCCGCAAAGAACAGGGTGCAGCCGAACTCGCCCATCGCGCGGGCAAAGGCGAGCACCGTGCCGGCGGCAATCGAGGGCCAGCCAAGCGGCATCATAAGCTTGGTAAAGATGCGACGCTCGGACCAGCCCAGCGTGCGCGCCGCATCGAGCATCTGCGTGTCAAGGCTCTCGAAGGCTCCGAGTGCCGTACGATAGACGAGCGGGAACGACACCACCACGGCAGAGGTCACCGCCGCGGGCCAGGTAAAGACGATCGAGACGCCGTGCGCAATGAGCCACTGGCCCACCCCGGTCGAGCGGCCAAACAGCATGAGGAGCAGAAAGCCGCAGACCGTGGGCGGCAGCACCATAGGAATCGTAAAGACCGAATCGAGCAGGCCCTTGATGCGACTCGAGGTACCCATAGTCTTCCACGCGGCGAACAGGCCCAGCGCAAAGGAGATCAGCAGGGCAAGGCCGCTCGTTTTTATGGACACCCAAAACGGGCGATAGTCGATACCGCCCAAAAAGGAAGTCAGAGAGGTCAAGGGCCCCTGCTCATCCCGCAACACGACAGACGATGCCTCTACCATTTGAGCGCTATCAAGCCAACGCGCGCCGCCCTTGGCATCACCCGAGGCCGATGCGATCACCACATAGCGGTCCCCATCCGCACCGCGCTCGTCAAAGCCATAGGTATACCCGCCGGCATCAAACGTTGTTTCCGCCGTGACATACCAAGGAAGATCCACGTCCCCTAGCTGCGCACCTCCCATGCAGTTTGAGCTGTCGAGCTCACAGACGAGGGCCTTGAGACCCGATACGCACTCGTTGTCCTGCGGATCCAACCCATACCTCTCGACCGCCTTGGGCGATATCCACACCACAACGCGATCGGCAGCAGGCGCCACTACAAGGTCCACGTCCTCGTCAACGGGAAACCGGTAGCCCTCAGGCTGGCCCTCCATGGCACGAGCGGTCCCCTTGGCCAACCGCTCAAAACCCTCGATCCCATAGGAAAGCCCATGAGCGGTCGCAGCGTTCTGGGCCCCGTCCTCAGCGTCCCCAGCAAACGCAAATCCCGGCACCCAGCAAAGCGCGAAGGTCAAAGCACAGGCGACAAGCATGCGGAATCTATTAAGCACGAAAAGCTCCAAGAGAATACAAGGGCGGAGTGAAACACAAAACGATGGAATTATCGCGCCAAGCCGTACTACGCGGAAAGCACAAAGCCGTACTTGGCCCAAATCTTCTGGGCCTTCTTGTTGGTCAGGCAGAAGTCGATGAACGCCTTGGCATCGTCGGCGTGCTCGGAGCTCTCGGCAACGGCGCCCGGGTACACGATGGGCTTGTGCGAATCCTCGGGGCACACGAAGGCCTCCTCGATACCGTCGTAGCGGAAGATATCGGAGCTGTAGACAAAACCGGCCACACAGTCGCCCGTGGACACGTAGGCGGCAGCGGTACCGACCTTGTCGGCCAGCGCGACCTTGTCGGCGATCTCGGGCGCGTAGTCGCCGTCGTCGCCCTCGGTACCGGTATAGAGGCCCACGGAGGCCAGCGCCTGGTTGGCGTACTTGCCGGCGGGGACGGTCTTGGCGTCGCCGATGGCAATCTTACCGTCCAGATTCGCGACGTCGGCGATGGCCTCGACCTTGGTGTCGGAGCCCTCGGCGCGAATAATCACGAGGTCGTTGGCGAACATATCCTCACGCGTGTCGGCGTCGACGAGATCGGCGGCTTCGGCGTCGTCCATGGTGCCCTTGGAGGCCGTGATGAGCACGTCGACGGCGGCACCGGCGCGCATCTGCTCGACAAGGTCGCCAGACGCCTTAAACTGCGTGTCGGCAAACGTGGTGCCGGTCTGCTCGGTGTAGAGCTCCTGAACCTCGGGCAGAGCTTTCTCGAGCGAGTTAGCGGCAAAGACCTGCAGCTCGACAGCCTTCTTCTTAGAGGAAGACTTGACGGAGCCGGCATCGGAACCAGCGGGCTCGGACGTCTTGTTGCCCGAGCAGCCGGCAAGGCCAAGGCCGGCGGCAGCGGCAGCAGAAAGCGAGACAAAACCGCGGCGTGAAACCATATCGAACATATTCAACCCTTTCGAACGCTATGCCCGGGCACCCCGCCGCAGGCTTTATTCTGTTACTAGATTATACTTCCGCGCGAATAATGATAATGAGAAATTATTCTCGCTAGAGAATATAGTTTCGAGTTGCCGTGCACCTCGGCGTCGCTTCGGCGGAAAACAAAGGCGGAGCAGCCGTTCAGGTCGCCCCGCCGCAGGTAAACCGCTTATTTGGTATGTCCGCCGCCCGCCGTCATTTGGGCCGCATGCTCCAGCTGATCGCTCACGGCCTCCCAGCTTTCGCGGGCCGCTTTCGTGGATCCCGGAAAGTTGATGACAAGCGTATGCCCACGCTGCATGCACACGGCGCGCGAGAGCATAGCGCGGCGCGTCTTGGTCATGGAGTACGCGCGGATTGCCTCTGCAATACCCGGCACATCGCGGTCGCAGACGGCACGCGTCGCCTCGGGCGTCACGTCGCGCATCGAAAGTCCCGTGCCGCCACAGGTGAGCACGACATTGGCGTGGCACTCATCGGCAGCTTCCACAATGGCATCACCGATCTCGCTGGCGTCGTCGCGCACGACCACATGTGAGACGACCGTCCAGCCCTGCGCCTCGATAAGTTCCTCGAGTGCGGCTCCAGCCTCGTCCTGAGCAAGATCGCGCGTATCCGAGCACGTCACGATCGAAATCTTCAACTCCATAGTCTTCCTCCTACAACACCGTGCCCTCGGGCAGGTCGACACGCACGACATCCACGACGTCGCCCTCCTTAAGCTCGCACGGTCCTTCGTCAATACGCAACAGGCAGTTCGCGCGCTGCATCGTGCCGAGCAGCGCCGAATTCTGCGTCTTGGCCTCGGTCACCAACAGCTCACCGGTCTCGGGGTCGCGCAAAACCGTGGCGCGATCGAAGAAGCGTCGGTCCTGGCGCTTTTTCACGCCGTGCGTGAGCGTCGCCTGCTGCACGGGACGCGCACCCTCGGAAAAACCGCGCATCTTGCGAATCGCCGGACGGGCAAGCATCTCAAAGCCCACATACGCCGCCGCGGGATTGCCCGAAAGCCCCAGGTAGGGCTTACCCCCGAGCAAGCCAAACGTGATGGCCTTGCCCGGACGCATCGAGATGCGATCGAACAGCACCTCGCCCTCACGCCGGACGAGCGCCGTCACGTAGTCGTAATCGCCCGCCGAGGCGCCACCACTTGTAATGACAAAATCGCACTCTCGCGTGGCGCGATGCACCAGCTCGGCAATCGCCTGCTCATCGTCGGGCGCAATACCGTAGAACACGGGCTCGGCGCCGGCATCGAGCGCCTCGGCCATCAGCGCCGAGGAGTTGGAATCGCGAATCTGACCGCGCGCCGGTACCTTACTCGGTGCGACCAGTTCCGTGCCCAGCGAGATGATGCCCACACGTGGGACAGCGTGCACCTTCACGCTCGCGTATCCGGCGCTTGCCAGCAAGCCGGCGCCCGCCGGAGTCACAACCTCGCCAGCACGCATCACGACTTCGCCGGCATGGGCCTCCTCGGCGGCAGAGCGAACGTTCTCCCCCACCTTGGCCGGCGCCGAAAACCTCACACGCGAGCCCTCGTTGCCGTCACCGTCGAGCACATCGACGATCTCGTACTTCACCACGGCATCGGCACCCTCGGGCACCGGCGCGCCCGTCATGATGCGGACCGTCTCGCCCGCGCCGATTACGCCCTCAAACACATGTCCCGCAGCCTCGTGTCCGATAACGTCGAGCGTCACCGGCGCCTCGCCAGACGCCTGCGCCAAGTCCGCCGAGCGCACGGCATACCCGTCCATGGCGCTGTTGGCAAACGGCGAGATGTCGATATCGGCCACCGCGTCCTCGGCCAAGGGAAGACCGGCGGCCTGCCACACGGGAATCTCGACGAGATCGGTCGGAGCAACGTGCGACAGAACAATCGACTGCGCGTCCTCCAGCGGAATGAGTTTCTCTGCCATATGCACCTCTTAATGCCACGGCGCACAACAGGGGCGCCGATTCTTTATGCTTGTCTCAGTATAATCCCCCGACGCACGACCGCGACTCGGCCTGCACCCGCAAATACACCTGTCGGTTGCAGGCCGCGAAACAGAATGGAAACCAACCCACCGGCTCGTCGCGTTTACCGCGTTTTATAATGCTTGCGTTGCAACCTAAAAGAGGAACGTATGGCTCATAACGACAAACCCGAAAGCGCAAACGAGGCGCAGGATCATTCCCAGCCGCTCGACGAAGGCGGTTTTTTCTCCCTGAACGACGTCATCGCGGCAGGCAGGCATCAGCTCACCCGCTCTGAGCATCTCTTGGCTGCCGACACGCGCCGCAACGCCCGCAACCTACTCGCGAGCGCCAAGTTGCTCGCACTCGTCGTCATCGTCTCGCTCGCCATGGGCGTTGCCGCTTGGGCGTTTTTGGCCTCGTTGAATATCGCGACCGACTATCGCGAGCAGCATGCGTGGATTTACGCGCTGCTTCCCGTTGTGGGCGTTGCCACCGCATGGGTGTACAAAAACCACGGTCTCGCCGCCAAACGCGGTAACAACCTGGTCATCGACTCCGCTCTGGGCACCCGCCTCATCCATATGCGCATGGCCGTCCTCACCTTCGTCTGCTCCACGCTCACGCATCTAACGGGCGGATCGGCCGGTCGCGAGGGAGCTGCGGTGCAGATTGGCGGCACCATCGCCAGCAACATCTCGAGCCTCGCCCACCTCAAAAAGCATGACCACCACGACCTCATGCTCGCCGGAATCTCGTCGGCCTTTGGCGCCGTATTCGGCTCGCCCCTTGCCGGAGCTTTCTTTGGCATGGAGATGTGCTTTATCGGCAAGATCGACTACACCGCGGGCATCTACTGCCTGGTCGCGTCGTTTACCGGCTACTTTACGTCGCTTGCCTTGGGAACCGAGTACGAGGCGAATGTTATCACCAGCGTTCCCAACATGACACCACGAACGGTTGTCATCGTTGTTATCAGCGCCATCATCTTCGGTCTGACAGCACGCCTCTTTGCCTGGTCGGTTCGAACCGTCAAGAGCCTGTACGGTCGCTTTATCACCAATTACCTCGTTCGCGCACTTATAGGCGCACTCGTGGTTTTGTCCGCCTATGCCCTCCTCGACGCCTGGGACTACGCCGGCCTTTCCACGTGGCTTTCCGGCGCCGGATTTGCCGGCAACACCACCCTGGCAGACGCAGCCATCAAGTTGGTCGTCACAGCGCTTACCCTGGGTGCGGGCTTCCAAGGCGGCGAGGTCACGCCCCTGTTTGGCATCGGTGCGGCGCTCGGCGGCTGGATCGGTTGCCTCGTCGGAATCGACCCCAGTTTTCTGGCGGCTCTCGGCATGCTCGGCGTGTTCTGTGCCGGCCTCAACGTGCCCATCACCACCTGCATGATGGCCATCGACTTGTTCCACGGCACGGCAGCCGGGTTCTTTGTCATCGTGGCCTTTATCAGCTACCTAACTGCCGGACACCGCGGCGTGTACCCCGCCCAGCGCATCATCTCGCCCAAGCGCCGTTCGCTTATTGTGGATGAGGGCGGTACGGTAGCGGATGCTATCGAGCGCCACAACGACCTGATAGAGTAGACGTAAGTATTCGACGTGCAGCCACAATCGGGGGCAATTCGACCTGAGCGCGACCGCACCGTCACGTCATACGCCGGGAGTCGCCCCATGCACGCAACTGATTTTGGCCGCACGCTCATCATCGCCAACCCAGCCGCCCAGTCGGGTGCGGCGCACGAAGTTGCCGAGCGCCTGCAACGCTTTTTGGACATGACTGCACGCGCACCCCAGTTTGACTTGGTGCTAACCGAGCGCATGGGACACGCCAAGGAGCTGGCCACACAGGCCCAGGGCTATCGCACCGTTATCGCCCTTGGCGGCGACGGCGTGATTCACGAGGTCGTCAACGGGCTTATGACGCAAGAGGAGGACACCCGCCCCGCTCTTGCCATCCTACCCGTGGGCTCTGGCAACGATTTTGCCCAAACGCTCGGCATCGACGATTTCTCCGGTAAGGATTTTGGCGCGCTGCTCACCTGCGAGCTGCAGCGTCAGGACATCGGGCGCATTCGCTCGTGGAGCCCTGCGAGCGGCAGCGGCGAGGCTACCGTTGAGTACTACGACCAGACGCTCTCGGTCGGCATCGATGCCGCCATCGGCCTGGGCACCACCGAGCTGCGCAAAAAGACGGGCCTCGCCGGCGCTCCGCTCTACACCCTATCGGGACTTGAGCAGTTTGGCCTGCGCTATCGCAACTACCCCATGACCATCAGCTTTGACGGGGCGCCCGCCGAGCGCGTGCGGGCGATTATCATGGCCATCCAGCTGGGACCCACCTATGGCTCGGGCTATCGCATCTGTCCCGACGCCGACCCGTGCGACGGCATACTCGACGTCTGCTACGCCTGCGGCCCCGTTCCGCGCGCGGTCGCGCTTCCCATGTTCCTTTCGGCCAAAGATGGCCACCATACCAAGCTGCCACCGGTTCGCATGCGCCGCTGTCGCCATGCCGAGCTTACCTTTGAGGAGCCCGACTACCCCATCCAGGCCGACGGCGAGCCCGTTGTCGCCTCGCGCATCGAGGTCGACATCCTCGCCGGCGCCCTCCACGTCTGGCACCCCACCCGCTAACCCCACCTAAGTTGTGGTGAAATAGGGACTGTTTATGCAGCTAAAGCCGCAAAACAGTCCCTATTTCACCACAACTTATTGAGAAGATCATTCCTCCCCGCCCGGTTTGCGACGGTTGGCCTTTTTAATGGCGTTGAAGTGTTTGTCGTTGAGTCTGCGCTGGCGAGAGCGCTGGGGAACCTTGGTCTTTACGCGTCGGCGCGGTGGACGGCCACGACGCTCAAGCTCTGCCCTCAGCTTACGCAAACAGCAGCTGCGATTCTGGAACTGGCTGCGGCTCTCACGCGCCGTCACGGTAATCCCCGAAGGGATATGCTTCATGCGCACCGCCGAGTCCGTCGTGTTCACGCCCTGCCCACCCGGGCCCGTCGCGCGAAACACCTGCACCTCGCAATCGCGCGCCAACTCCTCGACCGACATCTCGGCATAGTGCGCATACTCGCGCCATCCCACCTTGTTCTCATCCATATCAACACCTCCCCTCATACAAAAAATGTGACAAAGGGAAAGTCCCTTTGTCACATCGCATACCAATCGCTTGTGTTACGCACTTAGGCGAAGGTGATCTCGCCGGTATCGCAGTCCATATCGGCGATACGGGCCAGGCTCTCAACACGGAAGCCGCGCTCGCGGAGCTTATCGCCACCGCCCTGGAAGCCCTTCTCAACGGCGATGCCAATACCGGATACCTCGGCACCCGCAGCCTCGCAGATCTTGATAAGACCCTCGAGCGCGCAGCCGTTGGCCAAAAAGTCGTCGATAATCAGGACCTTGTCACCCTCGGACAGGAAGCGCTTGCCGACGATGACCGGGTACTCCTTCTGCTTGGTAAAGGAGTAGATGGTCGTGGCATACTGCTCGCCGTCGAGGTTGATGGACTGCGCCTTCTTGGCAAAGACAACCGGCACGCCGCCAAAATGCTGGGCCGCGATGCAAGCCATGCCAATGCCCGAAGCCTCGATCGTCAGGATCTTGTTGATCTCGACATCCTTGAACAGACGGGCCCACTCGGCACCCATGTGGTCAAACAGCTCAACGTCGCATTGGTGGTTGAGGAAGGCATCAACCTTAAGGACGTTACCGGCCTTTACGATGCCGTCATGGCGAATACGATCCTCAAGCTCCTGCATGGCGCAACCCCTTCTCGCGGCAACGATACCGCGCGATTAATAAACGTTGTTCGATAGTCTACCACGGACCGACCCCCGCCCGCCCCACAAGCCACATCGCACCACAAACCAGTCTTTTTGGGACGGCGCGAATCGTGGCAGACAGCCTCCCAACATGCTAATGGCGGGCGCGCATCTTCACCAAACGCACCATGGCAAGCGCAAAGCCCACGGCGGCCACAGCCATGAGTACGTAGAACACCGATCGAAAGCCGAATAGGAATACGTCCGGACGACCTGTAACAAAACTGGTCACGGCCTCGCCCATTGCCACGCTCATCTGCCCATACAGGATATGCGACGCCGCCGTAATGCCGAGCGCCATGCCGGCGTAGCGTGCCAAACTACCCAGGCTGCCCGCAAAGCCGAGCGCTTCGCGCGGAGCCGAGCCCATATACAGCGAGTTGTTGGGGCTCTGGAAAATCGACGTACCGCACGACATAAACGCGGCACAGCACACAATCACAGGGATGGAAGAGTGCTCGTCGAGCGTACTTACCGCAAAGAGCCCGCACACGTACACGCCCAGGCCGACCGCCGTGGGACCCTCGCAGCCAACACGGTCCGAAACCGCACCCGAAAGCGGGCCGATAAAGGCATTCACCATCGGCAGCGCCAAAAACAGCAATCCGGAAATGTCGGAACCAAAGCCGTGGGCGTCCTGAAAATAGAACGGCAGGATAAACTCGGATGCGCCAATACCAACGAACACGATGAGCATGCAGGCAAGGTTGATGGTAAAGGCCGAATTTGCAAAGCAGCGACGAGTGGCCTCGGCAAGGGACATGGGACGGTCGCCGGCCTCCGGCTTAACATGCGGCAACGTGTAGAGCCCCACGATAAACGAGATGACGCCAATGGGCAGGTTGATGAGGAAGATGCTCTCCCAGGGAAAGCTTGCCACCAGCATGCCACCGAGCACGGGGCCACACATCATGCCGAGGGCCACGAAGGTCGCGAGAATACCCATGGCACGGCCTCGTTCGCGCGCCGGAAACGACTCGGTGATGATACCCATGTTGTTAGCCATGGCCGCCGCGCAACCGACGCCCTGAACAATGCGTGCCAGGATAAGAACTTCGAACGAGGCCGAAAGGCCGCACAGCAGCGAACCGACCGAAAAGACGATGACGCCCAGCTGGAACACATTCACCTTGCCGCGCACGTCGCCCAGACGGCCAAACGGCAACATAGCCACGCAAGTCGCAAGCAGATACACCGAGCTTACCAGCTGAATGCGATCGAGGCCCACGCCCAGCTCCTTTTGCATCACGGGCAGCGCCACGGTCACGACGGTCGAATCCAGACACACCATAAACGTCATGATGAGCACGGTAAACAGAATCGCCCATTTGTTCTTGCCATGGGTGTCGCCCTCTAGAGCAATGTGCTCGCGGCGCAGCTGCTCTGCAGTTTTCTCCATATCCATCCTTTCGAGTGGCCTAACGCAAAAAACGGGGCCCCGATCGCCTACAAACAGTCGCGATTGGGGCCCCGCCTACGGAATCGGAACGAAAGGTCGCCGAAGCTTTCTGCCAGCATCGGCGCCTTATGCGAACGCTAGCCTAGCACTGCTCGAGCGCCTGCTCAAGGTCGGCAATCAGATCGGCCGTGTCCTCGAGGCCGCACGACAGGCGCACCATGTCGGCGGAGATGCCACAGGCGATGAGCTCCTCATCGTTCATCTGACGATGCGTGGCATTAGCGGGATGCAGGCAGCAAGTGCGGGCGTCGGCCACGTGCGTGGCGATCTGGGCGAGCTTAAGGCTCTTCATAAAGGTCTCGGCCGCCGCGCGACCACCGTTAAAGCCAAAGCTCACAACGCCGCAGGTACCGTTGGGCATGTACTTCTGAGCCATGTCATAGTACTTGTCGCCCTCCAGGCCCGGATAGCTCACGAAGCGCACCTTGGGATGGCTCTTCAGGAACTTGGCAACGGCCAGACCGTTCTCACAATGACGCGGCATGCGCACATGCAGGCTCTCGAGCGAGCTGTTCAGGAAGAACGCCGCCTGCGGGTTCTGCATGGGGCCAAGATCGCGCATGAGCTGCGCGGTGGCCTTGGTAATGAAGGCGCCCTCGCGACCGAACTTCTCGGCATACGTCACGCCGTGGTAGCTCTCGTCGGGCGTGGTGAGACCCGGGAACTTGTCCGCATGGGCCATCCAGTCAAACTGGCCGTGGTCGACGATCACGCCGCCCAGGTAGGCAGCATGTCCATCCATGTACTTGGTGGTGGAGTGCGTAACGATGTCGGCGCCCCACTCAAAGGGGCGGCACATCACGGGCGTCGGGAAGGTGTTATCGACCATCAGCGGCACGCCGTGGTCATGCGCGGCCTTGGCAAAGCGCTCAATATCGAGCACGGCAAGTGCGGGATTGGCGATCGTCTCGCCAAAGACGAGCTTGGTATTGGGCTCAAAGGCTGCCTCGAGCTCCTCGTCGGTGCAGTCGGGGGCAACGAACGTGCAGGTCAGACCCATGCGCTCCATAGTATGGGCGAGCAGGTTGTAGGTACCGCCATAGATGGCAGAGCTCGCGACCACGTGATCGCCGGCACCGGCCACGTTAAAGATCGCGAGGAAGTTCGCAGCCATGCCCGAGCTCGTGAGCATCGCAGCGGTGCCGCCCTCCATCTCGCAGATCTTGGCGGCAACCAGATCGCACGTGGGGTTCTGCAGACGGCTGTAGAAGTAACCAGACTCCTCCAGGTCAAACAGCTTGCCCATGTGCTCCGACGTGTCGTACTTCCACGTGGTGGACTGGTAGATGGGCACCTGGCGCGGCTCGGCATCTCCCGGGTGATAGCCGCCCTGAACACATGTAGTACCGATGGTCTGCTCGCTCATATCTAGCTCCCTTGCCTGGGTTTTAGTTTTATTCGGTTCACGATACCGCTACCCCGCACCCCTCTCAACCCATCACCAAGATAGGTTATGGGACTAATTGATCAGGGGTATTTATCTCAAGCCTTAGGCATTTGCTCGATAGATAAAAATGAGACATACATGAAGCTCTCGATGATTACATGCACCGTCACGGGTACCATAGACGGGTACACCGTGAACAAGGAGACAACGATGAAGCAAATCGATACGGCCCAGCTCGACATCAACGCCTGTCAGGCTCAGGCTGCCGAATACCACGCCCGTGGCTTTAACTGCGCCCAGGCCGTCGCCTGCACGCTCGCACCTGCCGTCGGGCTCGACCCCCAGACCGCCTTTACCCTCACCGAGGGATTTGGCGCCGGCATGGGCGGCATGACCGAAACCTGCGGCGCCATCTCGGGCGCCGTGGCCATCATGGGCTTTGTGATGAGCGACGGCATGGAAAACCCCAAGACCAAGGGCCAGACCTACAAGCTGTCGCGCGAAATCGCCAAGCGTTTTGGCGAGAAGAACACGACGACCGTCTGCGGCACGCTCAAGGGCATCGGATCGGACAAGGGTCCGCTCCGCAGCTGCCCCGGCTGCATCGACGATGCCGTCGAGATCGCCTGCGATGTGCTAAAGCAGCTCGCCGAGTAAACGGCAGCAACATAAATCGACGGCCGGCGCGCTTGGAATCAATCCAAAAGCACGCCGACCGTCGCCGTTAGAACTCGGCAAATTCGGGAGCGCCGACCTCGATCTCCTCGCGCCCCGCCATAAGCTCACGCATCTTAGCGCAAAACGCCTCCTGCTCCCCCGCCTTAAACACCAAGTGAAGTGTCACGGCATCCGCGTAATCGGTATCCGAAACCTTGGCACCCGAATTCTGCGCCAAACGAAGCACCTGCTCATACTGCGGATAGGCCACGTGCACGTCAACCGGCACGACACTCGTCATCTCAACGATCTGCCCGGCCTCCCGAGCCGCGGCCACCGCCGCCTGCGTCGCCGCGGTATAGGCGCGTACCAAGCCACCAGGCCCCAACAGCGTGCCGCCAAAATAGCGCGTCACCACGCAGCAAACATTTTTGAGCTCAGCGCCGCGCAACACCTCGAGCGTCGGCATACCACTCGTGCGGCTCGGCTCACCGTCATCGCTCTGGCGCTCGCGTCCATCGACCAAAATCCACGCGGGAACATTGTGTCGAGCGTCGTAATGACGCTTGCGAACCATCTCGATAAAGGCATTCGCCTCATCCTCGGACTCAATATGGACCAGCTGGGCAATAAACCGGCTCTTGCGGTCCACAAATTCGCCCGAAACCTCAATATTCGATTGCAGAGTAAAATAGCTGTCCAACAAAGCCCCTCAACAAAATAAAGCGCGGCAACAAACAGCCTCAATAATACGCAAAGACCGTACCGATAACCCCAGTAAATAGAACGGCAACGCCGATGAACAGGCAAAAACAGCGAGATGCCAAGAACGGAACCGCCGATGATTCCGCAAACGAAAGCGAGAACCCGTCAGCGCGAGCAAGGTGCCTTGAAAGACGAGGGCATTGACCTTATGGTCATGCCCGAAGGCTTGAAAGGCAGATTGCCGCGCTGACGGGTTCGCAGCGTCAACAAAGTGCTGAGTGGGCCTATAAGCCGGGTTCTGTCGTGAACGGTCATTTATCTTGTCTGCACGTTACCATGCAGCTCCACGCACGCTACCCGAACGCGGACCGGGCCGGCCCATAGCGTTCCTATTCGCGCTTGCTCCGGATGGGGCTTGCCAAGCCGCCGTGTTGCCACGACGCTGGTGGTCTCTTACACCACCGTTTCAGCTTTTCCCTTTACGCCTTGCGGCGCAGGTGGGAGTCTTCTTTTCTGCGGCGCTTTCCGTCGGATCACTCCGCCCGGCCGTTAGCCGGCATCCCGCCCTCTGGAGCCCGGACTTTCCTCACGCGTACTGCAAGCAGCACATCGCGCGACCGTCTGGCCCACTCAGCAGTGCAAGAGTGTAACACACCGTTGCCGCAGGCAATGGCACAACGCAAACGCTCGACACGATAAACCAAGAACCGCCATGCGTTACAATGGTCCTGTCGATGGGCAACGTCGTCAGTCGAGACGCGACCGCGCTCCGCACCCCTCCGTCTACTCGGTGTGTTCCCGCCTCCTCCCCGAGGCGGGATGTCGACATTTTTCACGCACCGACAACCCAATAGCCTATGGACAGCCCGGGCAGCATTACGCACGGGCAGCATCGGGCTTATAGGACAAAATGTGTGTCCCGATAGAACACCCGTTTCCATCCATTAATCCAGCCAGAACGGGTACGGGTCC
>CALDEU010000039.1:0-109355 GCA_937942395.1 uncultured Collinsella sp.
GGACCCGTACCCGTTCTGGCTGGATTAATGGATGGAAACGGGTGTTCTATCGGGACACACATTTTGTCCTATAAGCCTTCTTTTTGCCCAAAGGCGGTTAATCGTTGAAGCGGGATTGGCGGCCGAAGGAAAGGGCGGTGTCGCCGAATTTGTCTCGGACGGCGTCGATGGCGACGGAGAGGTCGCGGCGATCGCTGGATTGGGCTCCGCGGTCATCGATCTCGCAGAACAGGTCAGTCTGGATGCCGCCTTGGTGGTCGAAGTCGCTCATGCCGATGCCCGCCAAGCGAACATGCATGCCATCCTGCCAGATGTTGTCGAGCAGTTCGAGTGCAACCGCCACGAAGATGTTCTCATCGTCGGTCGGATGAGGCAGCCGGCGCTGTGCCGTACGCCCGCTGCCATACGAATACTTAAGCTTGAGCGTTACCGTGGCACCCGTCAGCCCCTGACGGCGCAGACGGCGTCCCACTGACTCTCCCAACAGCGCAATCGCCGCCTCAATATCCTCACGCTCAGTCAAATCTTTAGCAAAGGTGCGTTCATTGCTGACCGACTTGACCTCGCGCTCCTCATCGAGACTCGTGACTTCGGAGATTTCGAGTCCCAGCGCACGCTGGCGCATGCGTTCGCCGTTGACGCCAAAAATAGAGGCCAAGGTGGATTCCGGTGCACGTGATAGCTCGCCGAGGGTGTAGATGCGCATGCGGCGCAGTCGCTCCTCGGCCGAGCGCCCGATGCCGCTCATGGCAGATACCGGCAACGCGGCCAAAAAGCGCTGCTCGGTTCCGGGGCGCACGATGGTCAGTCCAAACGGCTTATCCCGCTCGCTTGCGATCTTTGCGACCGTCTTGTTGCAGCCCACGCCAATGGAACAGGTCACTCCCAGCCCTGCCACGCGGTCGCTTATACGCCGCGCAACCAGCAGCGGGTCTTCGGGCGCAAAGCGACCCGGTGTGATATTGATAAAGGCTTCGTCGATGGATACGCGCTCAACACGCGGGGTCTCGTCGGCGAGAATCGCCATGACCTGCGCGCTCACCTCGCGGTAGCGGTCAAAGTGCCCATGCGTCCAAATGGCTTGCGGGCACAAGCGCCGTGCCTCGGCCGAGGCCATGGCAGAGTGCACGCCAAAGCGACGCGCCTCATATGAACACGTGGACACGACGCCACGCGAATCGGCGTCTCCGCCCACGATGAGCGGCTTTCCTCGCCATTCGGGATGATCGAGCATCTCCACGCTCGCAAAAAACGCATCAAGGTCCATCAGGCCCACCGCCGGACCCGTCCAGGGAGGCGGCGTGACGCCCATGGCATCCTCATAACCGTATGTATGTTCGCGTCTTTCCATGTCATGAGTATACCGCGCAGCTCATGTGGGGTGCGTGGATGTGCTTGCAAATCGCGAATTCTTGTCTAAGATATGGATTTGCCTTCGACTACACCGAAGAAGTTGGTCTCACGGACTTCACCTGCCCGCGTCGATGGCGTATTATGTTCAACTGTTTGTTTGTAGTTGCAGCCTAAAGCTGCTTGGTTGGAGGAGTTTCCTTTGGCAGTCAAGATTCGCCTTGCTCGTCACGGCGCTAAGAAGCGTCCGTACTACCGTGTCGTCGTCGCCGATTCCCGCGCCCCGCGTGACGGTCGTATCATCGAGGAGGTTGGCCGCTACAACCCGATGACCGCCCCCAAGACCATCAACCTCGACCTCGAGAAGATCGCTGACTGGCAGTCCAAGGGCGCTCAGCTCACCGACGCTGTCGCTGCTCTGGTCAAGGCCGCCAACGAGGGCGAGAAGACCGAGACCGTCGTCAAGAAGTCCAAGAAGCAGCTCGCCAAAGAGGCCGAGGCCGCTAAGGCTGCCGCTGAGGCCGCTGAGGGCGCCGAGGAGTAAATCGTGCCTGAGGTTGACGCTGCACAGCTCGAGGGTGAGGCAATGCTCTCAGATCGCATCGCCGATCTCGTCGAATATCTCGTTGTTCAGATCGTCGACGACCCGGATTCCGTGAGCCTCGAGGTCATCGATGGTGACGACGCCTCCACGATTGAGGTTTCTGTTGCCGAGGATGACGTCGCTAAGGTCATCGGCCGTCGTGGCCGTACCATCAAGGCCATTCGCACGCTCGCTCGTGCACTGGCCGCTCGCCTCGACACTGCAGTCGAGGTAGAGGTTCTGGGCTAGGACCTTGAGGTCCCAGTACAAAAACATCGCCCGTGTGGTCAAGCCGCACGGAAGGAAGGGGGAGGTCCTCGCGCAGCCGCTGCGGGGGCTTCCTTCTGTATTAGAGCCGGGTATGCGCGTCGCCTTGACGCCGCCGGCGCTCAAGCGCGACCGTTTTTGCACGGTCGTATCCGTCACCGATACGGGCGATGGCGATCTGGTCTCGTTTGAGGGCATTGACGACTTGACGGCCGCCGAGGGCATCACGGGATGCTACGTGCTGGCAAATCGTGACGATTTTGAGCTCGATTCGCTCGACGCTGCCTATACCGACCTGATGGGTCGCGAGGTGGTCGACGAGCGCTTCGGTTTGCTCGGTACGATCGTCGAGATCATGTCGACGCCCGCCAACGATGTTTGGGTTGTCGAGGGCAATCGGTACGGCGAGGTGCTGATTCCCGTGATCGAGCAGGTTGTGCTCGATCTTCCCGATCAGGGGACAATTTCCGTCCGCGTTATGGACGGTTTGATCGATATGGACAAGTAGGGAGGATAACATGCTGATCGAGACCCTTTCGGTCTTTCCCGAGATGTTTGAGCCCGTCATGTCCACATCGATCTTGGGCCGCGCCCGCAAGGCCGGCCTTTTTGATTTTAAGGCCTATAACCTGCGTGACTGGACGCACGACCGCCATCGTACCGTCGATGACGAGCCGTACGGCGGCGGGCAGGGCATGCTCATGAAGGTCGAGCCTATCGCAGAGGCCATCGAGGCTATTAGCTCCGAGGGTCCCAAGCCCACTGTGGTGTTCTTTACCCCCTGTGGCGAGCCTTTTACGCAGCATGTGGCCGAGCGCCTGCTCAAAAGTGAGCGCCTGCTGTTTGTGTGTAGTCGCTACGAGGGCGTCGACGAACGTGCATATGCGTATGCCGACGAGCGTCTGTCGATCGGCGACTATGTGCTTACGGGTGGCGAACTTCCCGCTATGGTCGTTGCCGATGCTGTCGTACGCCTGATTCCCGGCGCGCTGGGCGACGAGATGAGCAATGTGGACGAGTCGTTCTCGACCGCCGAGGACGGAGGCCTGCTCGAGTACGCGCAGTACACCCGCCCCGCCGAGTTCAACGGCGAGGGCGTGCCGCCGGTGCTCGTGAGCGGCGACCACGCCAAGGTTGACGCCTGGCGCCGTAAGAATGCCATCGAGCGCACCTGCCGCTGGCGTCCCGACCTGATCGAGACGGCGCGGCTTACGCCCGAGGAGCGCGCATACGCGCAAGAGATCCTGGACGCATCGTATTCGAAGAGCGAGGAGTGAGAATGGTTCCTTCGCAGCATTCCGTGCTAAAGGGTGCGTTTGAGTGGATCGCGGTCGTCGCCATCGCACTGGTCGCCACCTTCTTGATTCGCTCGTTTGTGGTCGAACCCTTTGTGGTGCCCACCGGCTCCATGGAGTCCACGATCGAGATCGGCGACCAGATCCTGGCGCAAAAGGTGAGCCTTGAGCTCGGCCGCCCCGTCAGCCAAGGCGATATTGTGGTGTTCCACAACCCAGATGGCACCTCCGAGCATGATGTTCTCGTCAAGCGTGTTATTGCCACGGCCGGCCAGACGGTCGACCTTCAGGACGGCAAGGTGGTCGTTGACGGCCAAGCGCTCGACGAGGGCTATACGACCGGCATGAGCTGGCCGCTTTCGGTCCAAGCTCCCGGCGCTCAGGTAAGCTATCCCTACACCGTTCCCGACGGGTGCGTGTGGGTGATGGGCGACAACCGCGAAAACTCTGCCGACTCGCGCTACTTTGGTCCCGTTGATCGCTCTGATTTGATCGCCGTGGCGCTTGTGCGCTACTGGCCGCTCAACCGCATCGGCACTATCGACTAAAAACCGCTATAGTACAGAACCTAACCGTGTAATCGTTTCGACGAGGGGATATTAGAGGCATGAACGCTTCATCGCTTTCCTTCCAAGACATCATCCTGCGCCTCCAGCAGTACTGGGGCGAGCAGGGCTGCGTCATTATGCAGCCCTATGACTCCGAGGTCGGTGCCGGTACCTTCCACACCGCGACCACGTTGCGCTCGCTCGGTCCTGCCGAGTGGCGCACCTGCTACGCTCAGCCTTGCCGCCGTCCCGCCGACGGCCGCTACGGCGAGAATCCCAACCGCATGCAGCACTACTATCAGTTCCAGGTGCTCATCAAGCCGTCGCCGGTCAACGCCCAGGAGCTCTACCTTGGGTCTCTTGCCGCTATCGGTCTGGACCCCAACGACCATGACGTTCGTTTTGTCGAGGACGACTGGGAGAGCCCGACGCTGGGCGCCTGGGGCCTTGGCTGGGAGGTCTGGCTCAACGGCATGGAGGTCACGCAGTTTACGTACTTCCAACAGGTTGGCGGCATCGAGGTCGACCCCGTGCCCGTCGAGATCACCTATGGCCTGGAGCGCATCGCCATGTACGCCCAGGGTGTCAACTCCGTCTACGACCTGGTTTGGAGCTATCTGCCCGATGGCACGCCGATGACCTATGGCGACGTGTTCCTGGAGAACGAGCGCGAGTTTAGCGCTTACAACTTTGAGGTCGCTAACGTCGAGATGATGCGTCAGAAGTTTGACGACTACGAGGCCGAGTGCCACTCCTGCCTTGAGCGCAAGCTGCCGCTGCCCGCTTACGACTGCGTCATGAAGTGCAGCCATGCCTTCAACCTGCTCGATGCTCGCGGCGCCCTGTCCGCGGTCGAGCGTGCCAACTACATCCTGCGCGTCCGCGCCGTCGCCAAGGCGTGCTGCGAGGCCTACATGGCCGAGGTCGCCGGAGTCAACGAGAATGCCGATCAGGAAGGCGAGGTGGCGTAAGCCATGGCAGACGCTAAGGATTTCCTGTTTGAGATCGGTACGGAAGAAATGCCCTCCGCACCGCTGAACAATGCCGTCAAGCAGCTTGGCACCATGATCGCCAAGGGTCTCGACGAGGCCGGTCTGGCCCACGGCGAGGTCCGTGTGATCTCGAGCCCGCGCCGCCTGGCTGCGCTCGTTGCTGACGTCGCCACCGCGACCGACGAGGTTCACGAGGTCAAGCGCGGCCCCGCGGCCAACATCGCCTTCGATGCCGACGGTAACGCCACCAAGGCCGCCCAGGGCTTCGCCCGCAAGTGCGGTGTGGCTGCCGAGGATCTGGTCCGTCGCGAGGACACCGACGGCCGTGAGTACGTCTTTGCCGAGAAGAACATCCCTTCCGCCCCGGCCACCCCGATCCTGACGGCCCTGTGCGAGAAGACTATCGCTGGCCTGCAGTGGCCCAACTACCGCTCTCAGCGCTGGGGTCACGAGCATGCGACCTTTGTTCGTCCGGTCCGCTGGATCTGCTGCCTTCTGGGCGAGGACGTTGTGCCCGTGTCGTTTGCCGACGTGACGAGTGGCAACACCACGCGTGGTCATCGCGTGCTTGGCCCCGGTGACCATGTGGTCGCCAGCCCCGCCGTCTACGAGCAGGTGCTCGAGGACGCCGGTGTGCTTTCTGCCGAGCGTCGTCGTGAGGCCATCCTCGCCGGTATCGCCGAGGTCGAGGCTGCCCGTCCCGGCTGCCATGTCGATACGCCCAAGAAGGTCTTTGAGGAGGTCATTAACCTCTGCGAGTGGCCGACGGTGCTCGTCGGTACCTTCGATGAGGAGTTTCTCAAGGTCCCGCACGAGATTATCTGCGAGTCCATGCTCACCAACCAGCGCTACTTCCCGATCTATGACGGCGAGGGCAAGCTCACGCGTGAGTTCGTGGTCGTTTCCAACAGCAAGCCCGAGAATGCCGAGCGCGTGATTGACGGCAACGAGCGCGTCGTGCGCGCCCGTCTGGACGACGCCAAGTTCTTCTACGAGGAGGACCTGAAGATCTCCCTCGACGAGTTCCGCGAGCGTCTGGCCAAGGTCGCCTTCCAGGAGAAGCTCGGTAGCGTGCTCGCCAAGTCCGAGCGCATTGAGCAACTCGCGCTTGCCATCGCTCGCGAGGCCCATCTGGGCGCCCACCTGGCCGCCGACGCTGCTCGCGCCGCGCACCTGTGCAAGGCCGACCTGGTGTCTAACGCCGTCGTCGAGTTCACGAGCCAGCAGGGCGTGATGGGCGGTTATTACGCGACCGCGATGGGGGAGAATGACGAGGTCGCCCATGCCATCCGCGATCACTATCGTCCCCGCTTTGCCGGTGACGAGTTGCCCGAGGGCACCGCTGGCTGCATCGTGGCCTGCGCCGACAAGCTCGATACCATCGCCGGTATTTTTGCCATCGGCGAGCCCCCGACCGGCTCCTCCGACCCCTACGCGCTGCGTCGCGCCGCCATCGGCATCATCAACATCCTGCGCGACCGTCTGCCGATCGATCCCACGTCGCTTATCGACTTTGCCCTTGAGCTCTATAGCGAGCAGGGTATCGAGTTCGACGCCGCCGAGGTCGCTCAGCAGGTTCGCGACTTCTTCCACGGCCGTCTGGTGAGCATGGCCCGCGACGAAAAGATCCCGGCCGATACCGTTGCCGCCGTCTCCGCGGTGCACATCATCGCCCCGTCCGTCTTCTTCGCCCGCTGCGCCGCCCTCGACGAGGCCCGCAAGAACGACGCTGAGACGTTCGATAACCTGGCGACCGCCTATGCCCGCGCCGCGCACATCTCCAAGCCCGAGCTGGGCGCGGAGTACGACCGCGCCCTGATGGGCGAGGTCGAGCTCGCGCTTGCCGATGCCTCCGAGGCTGCTCAGACCGCTGTCGACGCCGCCCTTGCTGCCGAGGATTACCCGGCCGCATTTGCCGCCCTTGCCGCCCTGCGCGCCCCCATCGACCGCTTCTTCGACGAGGTCATGGTCATGGACAAGGACGAGCAGCTTCGCGATAATCGCCTTAAGCTGCTCAACCGCTTCGAGGCCGTTTTCTCCGGCATCGCAAACATCGGTGAGCTTGCTCGCAAAAAGTAAGCCAGCCTGCGCATAAGCGCAAAAGGAGCCCCGCATGGATTGCCCGGTCACCGCTCGTCCCACCGTTATCGTTATCTCCGACTCGCTCGGTGATACCGCTTGTGAGGTGGTGCTTGCGGCGTCCGGGCAATTTGATGAAGGGGCTTTTCGTCTCTTGCGCCTGCCCAAGGTGAACTCGGTGGAGCAGGTCAAGTCGTTTGTGGGTCCGCGCGTCGATGCCGATCATCGCGATATTGCCGTGTTCCACACCATTGTCGATCCGGCGCTTCGCGCCCGTGTGCTCGATTACCTGGGCATGCTGCATATCCGTTCGGTCGACCTGATCGGCCCGACGCTCGCCGTGCTGTCGTCGCTCATCGGTGTGCCGCCCAAGGGCGTTGCGGGCGTGATTCACAAGACCGATGACCGCTATTTCCATCGTATCGAGGCCATGGAGTATTTCGTTGAGCACGATGACGGGCGCGGCTGCGACGATCTGTCGGGTGCCGATATCGTGCTGCTGGGCGTATCGCGCACGTCCAAGACGCCGCTGTCGATGTATTTGGCCTATCAGGGCTACAAGGTCGCCAATGTCCCACTGGCGCATGGCATGGAGCCGCCCAAGTCGATTTACGAGGTCGACCCGATGCGCCTGTTCGGCCTGATTTCGACCGTCGATGTGATTTCCGAAATTCGCGATAGCCGCTTGGGCGATGACTACGCTCGTGCCGTTGCCGGCTCCTATGCCGAGCCTGAGAGCGTGCACAGCGAGCTCGAGGAAGCCCGTGCGCTCATGAAGCGCCTAGGCTGCTTTGTGGTGCGTACCGACGGCAAGGCCATCGAGGAAAGCGCTGCCGAGATCATTAACCACTTGGAGGAAATCCAAGAAGCCCGTGCCCGCCGCGCCGCCCGTCGAGCCCAACAAAGCTAGCTTATTGGGGTAGCTAAAAAGCCCCGTCTAAAAAGACTAACTAAAAATAATGCACGATAATGGTAAAGCGATTTAGCAAATTACTTGCATTTGACCTGCAAGTTTATTGAAGTGGTCTCTTCATAAGGTAACCACCTTTACCTACCGTTTACCGCCAGTTTTAGCACGTTTACCAAACCGCGCATCCTCTGCTTAAGCCCGCTCAAAACCCGCCGTATAGTTCCCTCACGGCCCGCATCTGACGGGTCGATTCGTTACCACGGTCGTGCGCGTAAGCGCATGGAAGGGGAAGCATCGTGAGCGATTGCAAGAGGGTTTACCGTTTTGGAACCGACGCCCAGGGCACCTGTGTCACCGAGGGCGACAAGTCCATGAACTTCGTGCTTGGCGGCAAAGGCGCTAACCTTGCCGAGATGAGCCGCATCGGCCTGCCGGTTCCCGGTGGCTTTACCATTACCTGCCAGACTTGCGTCGAGTACTCCGGTGCCGGCAACGTGTGGCCCGAGGGCGCACTCGATGAGATCGTTGCCGCCGAGGCGGACCTCGAGGCCCGCTGCGGCAAGAAGCTCGGCGACGCCTCCGATCCGCTGCTTGTGTCGGTTCGTTCGGGCGCTCCGTTCTCCATGCCCGGCATGATGGACACGGTCCTTAACTTGGGCCTCAATGACGATTCCGTCCAGGGCCTCATCGCGCAGACGCAGAACCCGCGTTTTGCCTGGGATAGCTACCGCCGCTTTATCCAGATGTTTTCCAATGTCGTCATGGGCGTCGACGCTGACCTGTTCGAGAACGCGCTGACCCGGGCACGCCTGGTCGCTGGTGTTCGCGTCGATTCCGAGCTTTCGGCCGAGGATCTGCAGGAGCTCGTCGAGACCTTCAAGGGGATTTTCTCTGAGAACGTCGATGCTTCCCTGTATCCCGAGCTCGAGGTTGCTGACGGCAAGCCTGTCTTCCCGCACGACCCGGAGCTTCAGCTACGCCTTGCCATCCAGGCCGTCTTTGGCAGCTGGATGAACGAGCGTGCCTGCATCTACCGCAAGCAGCATGGCATTTCCGACGACCTCGGCACCGCCGTCAACGTGCAGGCCATGGCCTTTGGCAACAAGGGCGAGACCTCTGCGACTGGCGTCGCCTTTACGCGCAACCCGGCCGATGGCACTAAGGAGTTCTACGGCGATTTTCTGGTTAACGCCCAGGGCGAGGACGTCGTCGCCGGCATCCGCAACACCGAGCCCATTGCCGACCTCAAGACCACCCCGGGCCTCGAGTCCGCAGGTGAGGAGCTCGAGCGCGTGTTCCTGACGCTCGAGGATCATTATCGCGATATGTGCGATATCGAGTTCACCATCGAGCAGGGCAAGCTCTGGATGCTCCAGACCCGCGTGGGCAAGCGCACCGCCACCGCCGCCCTGCGCATCGCTATCGAAATGGTCGAGGAGGGCCTGATCACCCGCGAGGAGGCCGTGAGCCGCATCGATCCCGCGCAGCTCGACCAACTCCTGCACCCGCAGTTTGACGCCTCCAAGAAGTACGAGACGCTGGCCAGCGGTCTGAACGCCAGCCCCGGTGCCGCCGTGGGCGAGGTCGTGTTCTCGAGCGACGACGCCGTCGCGCGCGCCAACGAGGGCCACAAGGTCATTCTGGTTCGCTGGGAGACCAACCCCGATGACCTGAAGGGCATGGTAGCCGCCGAGGGCATCCTGACCAGCAACGGTGGCAAGACGAGCCATGCCGCCGTTATCGCCCGCGGCATGGGTACGCCCTGCGTCTGTGGCGTTGAGCGCTTCCATATCGACGCCGCCGAGAAGGTCGTGCGCATCGAGGGCAGCGACCGCGTGCTGCACGAGGGCGACGTTATCTCCATCGACGGCGCCCAGGGTATCGTCGTCGACGGCGCCGTTGACCTGGTCTCCGCCGAGCTCACCGGCGATCTGGACACCATCCTATCCTGGGCCGACGAGATTCGCCTGGACGAGACCGGTGGCCATGCCAACCATGTGCGCGTTAATGCCGACAACCCCGAGGATGCCGCGCTCGCGCTCGAGTTTGGCGCCGAGGCCATCGGCCTGTGCCGCACCGAGCACATGTTCCTGGGCGACCGCAAGAACATCATCCAGAGCTTTATCCTGTCTGACGATGAGGCCGTGAAGCAGCAGGCCCTGGCCGACCTGCTCAAGGTTCAGACCGAGGACTTCCTGGCGATGTTCAAGACCATGTCCGGTCGCGATGTGGTCGTCCGCCTGCTCGATCCGCCGCTTCATGAGTTCCTGGATAATCCTCGCGAGCTCGAGGTCGCCATCACCAAGAAGGAAGCCGCTGGCGCCAGCGAGGAAGAGCTTGCCGTCCTGCGCGCCCGCCTGCGTCGTATCGACGGCATGGTCGAGTCCAACCCGATGCTCGGCCTACGCGGCGTGCGCCTGTCCATCGTCTTTAGCGATCTGCCGCTCATGCAGGTCCGCTCCGTCGCCACGGCTGCCGCTCGCCTCATCAAGGAAGGCGTCGACCCGCGCCCCGAGATCATGGTTCCGCTCGTTTCCATCACGGCGGAGCATGTCCAGACCCGCGAGGTTATCGAGCGCGTGATCGCAGAGGTTTCCGACGAAGAGGGCGTCGAGCTCAATATTCCCGTGGGCACGATGCTCGAGCTGCCGCGCGCCTGCATGGTCGCCGACGAGATCGCCCATTACGCAGACTTCTTCTGCTTCGGCACCAACGACCTCACCCAGACCACCTTCGGCTTCTCCCGCGACGATGCCGAGGCCAAGTTCATCCCGCTGTACATGCATAAGAAGATCTTGAAGGACAATCCCTTCGAGACCATCGACACGGCGGTACTCGAACTGGTGCGCTTGGCCGTCGAGAAGGGCCGCGCCACCAACCCCGACATGCACTTTGGCGTGTGCGGTGAGCACGGTGGCGACCCCAAGTCCATCAAGGGCCTGTTTAACGTGGCCGACGTGGACTACGTGTCCTGCTCGCCCTACCGCGTGCCCCTCGCACGCCTGGCTGCCGCTCAGGCCAAGCTCGAGGCCAAGCGTTCCGCCTAACGTTTTGGGTTTAGACGCCTAGCGTAGCCCCCTTCATGCCGCCCGTCTCATTCGTGAGACGGGCGGTTATCATGTGCGGGTTTTGTCTTTTTGTCTGCGTAAAAAATTGTTCTTGCAGCAGAAACCCGCGCGTGTATACTCGAATACGTTTGTTCAACTACGTGCCGGCCAAGGTGGTACGGCACCTCTAGAAGAGTAAGGAATTGCACATGGATTACATCCGCGCAATCGAGCGTCAGCAGATCCGCGAGGACATTCCTCAGGTTCGCGTCGCCGACAACGTCAAGGTTCACTACCGCATTAAGGAAGGCGACCGCGAGCGCATCCAGGTCTTCCAGGGCGACGTCATCCGCATGGCCGGCGCCGGTGCCCGCGAGACCTTCACCGTCCGCAAGATGTCCTTCGGTGTCGGTGTTGAGCGTACCTTCCCGCTTCACAGCCCCAAGATCGCCAAGCTCGAGGTCGTTCGTCATGGTCGCGTCCGTCGCGCCAAGCTGTACTACCTCCGCGACAAGGTGGGCAAGGCTGCTCGCATCCCCGAGAAGCGCTAAGAAGATCGCAGCGTCTGTCCACTCGTTTGGACACAAGGGTCACCTTCGGGTGGCCCTTCTTTTTATCTGATTTGCATGCAAGGAGGGCCTGGTATGGCCAACATGACGAGCTCGGTTTCGGCATCGCAGGTTGCCGGTGAGTTGGCGAGCGCTACGTTTGAGGAGATTCCCGCCCTCGTGGAGCATTATCGCGAGGACCCGCGCCAGCAGGTGATCAAGGCTTGCGAACGCGCCCTCAAACGCCATGCCAAAGAGCTTGCCGAGCGCGAGCGCGTCAATGACATGTACGAGCTTATGCGTGAGCTTGGCGGCGATGGGGTGGTCGTTGGTGTCGACGAGGTGGGTCGCGGATCGGTGGCCGGTCCTTTGACGGTATGCGCTGTCTGCCTTCCTATGGAGCCGCGTGTCTGGGGCATCAACGATTCCAAAAAGCTCACGCCGGCGCGCCGCGAGTTGCTCTCAGTGAAGATTGCCGAGGTGGCGACGGCGATCGGTTTTTGCCATATCGCGCCTAAGGATATCGATGATATGGGCATGGCCCGCGCCATCCGCGCTGCCGTCGCGGGTGCGGTGGCCGATACGGGGCTCGAGCCCGATTGCGTCCTCATGGATGGCAACCCCTTGGGCGCCGTTCCCAATGAGCGCGACGTGGTGAAGGGCGATGCCAAGATCGCCTGTATCGCCGCGGCATCCATCATGGCAAAGGTCACGCGTGACGAGATGATGGTTGAGTACGACGCCGAGTATCCCGAGTACCATCTGGCCGAATCGAAGGGCTATGCGAGCCCCGAGCACATCGAGGCCATTCGAAAACATGGACTTTGTCCACTGCATCGTGTGAGCTTTTGCGGAAACTTTCTGCAGACTGAGCGCCTTTTCTAGGTCAATTGTGGAGACAGGGACCTCTAGGGTTTTATAAACCTGCTGGTAGCGGGCCGTATGCAACAGCATTGCTGCGTACGGCCCTTTTTTTGACGGCATTTGGTCAGCTTTTGGTTTGCTTCCTGTACTTACCCGCATGAAAGGTGCCCTCATCATCGGGGCAATGCAGTGTGCGGGAAAGGAGATCCCATGAGTGCCGCAAGCAAAAAGAGCAAGACGCAGCAGCTCAAGGAGCGTTGGGAAAACGGCGAGCTCGACTGCGGGGCGATGGCGCCCGAGTTTATCAAGGGACTCAGTCCCCGTGAGCTGGGCATGCTGGGCGAGCTAATCACCATCGACTACTTTAACGAGCGCGGCTACACCTTGCTGGAGCAGGGTTATCGTTGCACCGAGGGCGAGGCCGATCTGGTGCTGCTCGATGAGCTTGACGATGTCGTGGTGATGGCCGAGGTCAAGACCAGGCGCGTCGCCCTGGATTGCACCACGCGGGTCTTTCCCGAGGAGGCCGTGGATGCCCAAAAACAGCGTCGGTATCGCCGTATCGCAAGTTGCTATCTCATGGAGCACTATCCGCTCAAGGCGATTCGCTTCGATGCCGTGGGTGTCACCATTCGCGGCGGGCATATCGCCGAGATCGAGCATCAGTACAACGCGTTCGATTGGCAGGTGTCGTGATGGCGTTCGAGACGTTTGCCGTTCACGCGGCCTGCATCCGCGGCGTCGAGGCGATTCACGTCACGGTCGAGGTCTCGCTTGCCGGCGGCGTTCCGGGCATTCAGATGCTCGGCATCCCGAGTATGGAGGTGATGGAGTCGCGTGGTCGCATTCGCTGTGCGATGCGCTCCGCCGGGTTCGAGATCCCACGCTCGGGCATTACGGTCAATCTGGCACCTGGCGATATTCGCAAGACCGGTAGCGGCTTTGATCTTCCCATCGCCATCGCGGTATTGGCGGCCGATGGTCAGATTCCCCGCGACAACCTCGATCGTTGTCTTATCGCCGGTGAGCTTGGCTTGGACGGTACGGTGCTTCCCGTCAAGGGCGAGGTGGCGTTTCAGTTATTGGCGCGTGATTTGGGGCTGTCTTTTATCGCCGGCAGATCAGACCAGCATGTGCCACTCGCGGGCGTGGATTGCGGATTCATAAATCATTTGTCTCAGCTTGCCCATGGCATGGGCGATGCCGCGCGGCATTATCTGGATTCCGAGGGTGTGGAGGCTACTTTTGAGCCCGAGCTCGACTATGCAGACGTGCTGGGGCAGGAAGTCGCTAAACGCGGCATGGCGCTTGCGGCGGCAGGAGAACTCGGCTTGCTCATGATCGGGTCTCCGGGATCGGGCAAGACGATGCTCGCACGCCGTATGACCGGCATCCTGCCCGAGCTTTCCGTTGAGGATCAACAGGAGGCGCTGTGCATCCATTCGGTTTTGGGTGAGAACATTGATGGCTTGTTGGCGGGGCACCGGCCCTTCCGCAGCCCGCATCACAGCATTTCGACCGCGGGCCTCATCGGCGGCGGACGTCCAGTACATCCGGGCGAAATTAGCCTAGCTCATGGCGGCGTGCTCTTTTTGGACGAGCTTGCCGAGTTTCCCACGGGCGTACTGCAGACGCTGCGTCAGCCCATCGAACGCGGCTACGTGAGGATCGTACGCGTCGACGGGGCCTTTACCTTTCCGTCGCGCTTTCAGCTGCTGGCTGCGAGCAATCCCTGCCCCTGCGGTTTTTTGGGCGATCTCGAGGTTCCGTGCCGCTGCTCGGCATCGATGGTCGAGCGCTATCGGGCAAAGCTGCGCGGTCCTTTGGCTGACCGTATCGACATGATGATCGATGTGACCCGTCCCGATCCCCAGGTGATTATCGAGGGTGCGGAGGGTATGTCGTCGGCCGAGTTACGTGACTACGTTGTGCGCGGTCGCGCCTTTCGCGCTTGGCGCGAATCCCGTATGGACGATGCGGATGCCGAGGCCGAGGATGACGAGACGCGGTCCATTGACGGTGTCGTTTCGACCTTTGAGCTCGATGATGCTGCCGAGAAATGCGTACTCGGTCTGTCCAAACGCACACATCTCACAGGGCGTGGCATCGTGCGCCTGGTGCGTATCGCGCGCACGATCGCAGATGTCGCCGAGAGCGAGCAAGTGACGCAGGACCACGTGCTCGAGGCGGCGATGTACCAGGGAAGGAGGGACCAATGATGGCCGAGGGGACCTTCGAGCTGCATCCAGGTGACGCGTTGTATCCCGAGACCGTTTTGGATCTTTCTGATGTACCTCAGACGCTCTATGTGCGCGGCAACCCCGAGGCGCTTTCGACGCCTGCGCTCTCCATCATCGGCGCGCGAAAGGCCTCGCCGTATGGTCTTGCCGTGGCAGAGCTTGCGGCAAAGGTGGCTGTCGAGGCGGGAGTGACGGTTGTTTCGGGCGGCGCGGTCGGTTGTGACCAGGCCTCGGGTTGGGCTGCGGTCAACGCCGGCGGCAAACACGTCGTGGTGCTGGGGACGGGCGCCGACGTGGTCTACCCGCGTTCGAGTGCGGGGCTTATTACTCGCACGCTCGATACGGGTGGCGCGGTCGTGTCGATCTCTCCGTGGGGCATAGGTCCGCGCAAGTTTGCCTTTCCGCGCCGCAATCGCGTGATCGCGGCCCTGTCGCAAGCCCTCTTTGTATCCGAAGCGGGTATGCCTTCCGGGACGTTTTCTACAGCCGAGGCTGCTATGGATTTGGGGCGCGAACTTCTTGCCGTGCCGGGGTCGATCCTATCGCCCGAGTCGCGTGGCACGAATTACCTCATTGCAAACGGTGCCTGCTGCATCATCGACGAGGAATCTATCGAGATGGCAATCTCACGCATCTACGGCACCCTGCGCTACTCGCGCCCCGATGCTCCCGGCATTGCCGACCTGGATCCAACACAGCAGACCGTGATGCATGCGCTCATCGCCTCTCCGCTCAAGGTCGACGACATCGCGGCGCTCGTCTCACTCGATGCTGTCGGCGTACTCAAACTCTTGGGTTCGCTTGAACTCGAGGGCCTTATCGAGCGCATGATGGATGGAAGGTATGCGCCCTCCAAGTTTGCCCTTCACGCCCAGACGCCCTTCGGTCACAATGGAAAACGTGTCAATTAGAAAGGTGTTTGCAGATGCAGTTCGATCAGGTGACGGTTATCGGTGGCGGTCTGGCGGGTTCGGAATGCGCGATCCAGCTGGCAGACCGCGGGTTTGCCGTAAAGCTGTGCGAGATGCGCCCCCAGGTGAGCTCCCCGGCTCACCATACTGATCACCTGGCAGAGCTCGTCTGCTCCAATTCGTTTAAGTCGACCCGTCCAGATTCCGCTGCTGGCCTACTAAAAGCCGAGCTCCAGCGCATGGGTTCAGTCCTGCTCGATTGCGCCCATCGCGCGGCTGTTCCCGCCGGTGGCGCCTTGGCGGTCGACCGCGTCAAGTTTTCCGAGCTTGTCGAGGCCGAGGTTGCCGCCCGTCCCAATATCGAGATCATTCACGGCGAGGTCACGCAGATTCCCGAGGGTCACGTGGTCATTGCCGCGGGCCCCTTGTGCTCGCCGGCGCTGAGCGAAGAGGTCATGAAGCTCGTCGGCGGCGACGCCCTTGCGTTCTTCGATGCCGCGGCTCCGATCGTCGATGCCTCCACGCTCGATATGGACGTGCTGTTCTCGCAGTCGCGCTACGAGGAGCAGGGGAGCGGCGACTATCTCAACGCCCCGCTCAACAAAGAGGAGTACGAGGCCTTTATCGAGGCGCTCACCACGGCCGACCGCGTGGTGCTCAAGGACTTTGAGGGCGGCGATCTGTTCCAGGCCTGCCAGCCTGCCGAGGAGGTTGCGCGCACCGGCAAGGACGCTATTCGCTTTGGCGCCATGAAGCCCGTCGGCCTCACCGACCCGCGTACCGGACGTCGCCCTTGGGCGGCGATTCAGCTGCGTGCCGAGAACAAGGAGAAGACCGCCTATAACCTGGTGGGCTTCCAGACCAATCTGACCTTTGGCGAGCAGAAGCGCGTCTTCCATATGGTGCCGGGCCTGGAGAACGCTGAGTTCTTCCGCTACGGCGTCATGCACCGCAATACCTTTGTCGACGCCCCGCACGTGCTCGATGGCACCTTTGCCGTGCCCGGTACCGGTGTGCGCCTGGCCGGTCAGATCACCGGCACCGAGGGGTACATGGAGGCCGTGGCGACGGGCCTGCTCGCCGCGCTCAACACCTATGCCGAGGCTATCGGTGCCGCGGGCGTCGAGCTGCCGCGCGTGGGCGCTCTGGGCGCGCTCGTGGGCTATGCGACCGATCCTGCCACCGTGGGCTATCAGCCTATGCATGTCAACTTTGGCCTGGTGCCGCCACTCGAGGATGGTAAGCGCCGCAGCAAACGCGACCGCTACCAGGCTTATGCGGATCGCGCCCTCGAGGCCCTTGATGCCTATCTGGCCACTCGCCCCGATCTGTTTGGAGGCGACCGGTCATAGCTTTTGACCTGTACGACACCGTCGACTCGTTTATCGCCTATATCGCACGTGTTGAGGGACTTTCTCCCAACACGGTGACAGCCTATGGCTCGAGGCTGGAGCGCTTTGCTGCTTGGTGCGAGCGCGAGGATATCGATGCTTTCGCTGCCGACGTGCGCACCATTCGTCGCTATCTTGCCGAGCTTTCGCGTGAGCAGGTGGCTCCCCGAACGCTTGCGGCGCACCTGTCGGCTATCCGATCTCTCTATCGCTGGATGGCTGCCGAGGGGATTGTCGAGGGCGATGCGGTCTCGGCGATCGCATCGCCCAAGCTGCCGCGTGACCTGCCGGGCGTCCTTACGACCCAGCAGGTCGAGGCGCTGCTCAAGACGCCTGATAACTCGACGCCCGCGGGACTGCGCGATGCGGCGATGCTCGAGCTGCTCTATGCCTCGGGTGCTCGTATCTCTGAGCTCGCAGCACTCAATGTGGAGTCTATCGCTTGGTCCGAACGCACGTTGCGCCTGTGGGGCAAGGGGAGCAAAGAACGTATCGTCCCTCTGTATCGTCGTGCGCTCGAGGTGACGCGTCTCTATATTGAGGAGGGGAGGCCGGAGTTGCTCGCTCAGGCAAAGCGCCGCGACCTCGCTACCGGGCCGCATCCGCTGCTTATATCGGCGCGCGGCAATCGCATGAGCGCCGCCATGCTCCGGCGGCGGTTCCATACGCTGGCGACGCTCGCCGGCATTCCGGCCGACATCGCCCCGCATGCGATGCGCCATACCTTTGCGACCGACTTGCTCGAGGGCGGTGCGGACCTGCGCTCGGTTCAAGAGCTGCTGGGTCATGCGAGCCTGTCCACGACGCAAATCTACACGCATCTCACGCCCGATCGGCTCAAACGTGCCGTGGCTCAAGCCCATCCCCGCGGCGAATAGTGGCTGGAACGTCCCGCGTCGCACTCAGGTGTGTGGTTTTGATTGCGGGTTGGCAGGAAGATGCATTCCTGCTATCATTCATCGGGTTGCTTCACGGCAACATGTTTTTATCACGCACGCGCGGCTACTTCATACCGTGGTGCCCGGGCTTTGGTAGCACATGTCCGGGTTGGTTTTGGAGGATGACCCCGCGCGGAGGCAAACCACAGGAGGTTTAACATGGCTACCAAGATTAATATCCGCACCCTGCTCGAGGCCGGCTGCCACTTCGGTCACCAGACCCGTCGCTGGAACCCCAAGATGAAGCCGTTCATCTTCGGTGAGCGCAACGGCATCTACATCCTCGACCTCAAGCAGACCATCCTCGACGCCGACCAGGCCTACACCTTCGTTAAGAACGTCGCCAAGGGTGGCAACGTGCTGTTCGTCGGCACCAAGAAGCAGGCTCAGGAGGCCGTCAAGAACGCTGCTGAGCGCGCCAACATGCCTTACATCAACCAGCGTTGGCTCGGCGGTATGCTGACCAACTTCGTTACCATCCGCTCCCGCATCAACCGCATGGAGGAGCTCGAGGCCATGGTCGAGGACGGCCGCATGGCAGTGCTCCCCAAGAAGGAGCAGGCTGTGCTCGGCAAGGAGCTCACCAAGCTCCAGACCAACCTCGGTGGCGCCCGCGACATGAAGGGTCTGCCCCAGGCTCTCTTCGTCATCGACACCAAGCGCGAGGAGAACGCCATCAAGGAGGCCCAGCGCCTGAACATCCCCGTCGTCGCTCTGATCGACACCAACTCCGATCCCGACGAGGTCGAGTACGGCATCCCCTGCAACGATGACGCTATCTCCGCTGTCACCCTTATGTGCGAGCTCATGGCTGACGCCTGCCTCGCTGGCTCCGGCAAGGAGCAGGTCTCCGAGGCCGAGATGGCCGCTGAGCCCAAGGCCGAGTAAATCAGTCTTAGTTAATTCTTTTTCATCTCTTTGAAAGGAACCACAATGGCCCAGATTACCGCCGCTATGGTCAAGCAGCTCCGCGAGATGACCGACTCCCCGATGATGGAGTGCAAGAAGGCTCTCGTCGAGGCTGACGGCGACATGGACGCCGCTGTCGACGTTCTGCGTAAGAACGGCCTTGCCAAGGCTGCCAAGAAGGCTGGCCGTGAGACCAACGAGGGCGCTGTCGCCGCGTTCGTCTCCGAGGATGGCAAGACCGGCGCTCTGCTCGAGCTCTCCTGCGAGACCGACTTCGTTGGCTCCAACGCCAAGTTCACCGGCTTTGCTTCCAAGGTCGCTGAGGTTGTCGCTACCACCGAGCCTGCTGACGTCGACGCTCTGCTTGAGAAGCCGATGGGCGAGGAGACCGTTTCCTCCGAGCTCACCGAGATGATTCACATCATGGGCGAGAACATGAAGATCTCCCGCTTCGCCGCCCGTAAGGCCGAGAACGGCGCTCTCGCTTCTTACATCCACATGGGTGGTAAGATCGGCGTCCTCGTCGAGTTTGCTTTCGAGAAGGCCGAGACCGCTCAGGCTGAGTCCTTCAAGACCTTCGCTCACGACGTTGCCCTTCAGGTTGCCGCCGTCGCCCCGATCTGCGCTACCCGCGATCAGGTTCCGGCCGAGACCGTCGAGCACGAGAAGCAGATCTACATGGCTCAGGCTGCCGAGTCCGGCAAGCCCGAGGCCATTCAGGAGAAGATGGCTGTCGGCCGTCTGGAGAAGTTCTACAAGCAGTCCGTGCTCACCGAGCAGGAGTTCATCAAGGACAGCTCCCTCACCATCAAGAAGTACGCTGAGCAGGTCTCCAAGGAGCTCGGCGACACCATTACCGTCGTTGCCTTTGACCGTCTGGTCCGTGGCGAGTAAATAAGCTCTTGTAGCTGGTAATGAGCAGGCTGTGGGTTTTACTCACAGCCTGCTTTTTCATGGCTCTTCTTAGAGCCTTTGATAGAATGTTGAGAGTTCAATCTAAAGGAGGATCGCTTTGTCCGACATCCGATATAAACGCGTGCTTTTGAAGCTTTCCGGCGAAGCACTGATGGGCGACGGCCAATATGGCATCGACCCCAAGGTTACCGACCATCTTGCCAAGCAGGTCAAGGAGCTGCTCGCCGTTGGCCATGAGGTCGGCGTCGTTGTCGGCGGCGGCAATATTTTCCGCGGCATGGCCGGCGCTGCCGGTGGCATGGAGCGTGCTCAGGCCGACTACATGGGCATGCTGGCAACCGTTATGAACGCGCTCGCCCTGCAGGATGCCTTCGAGCATAACGATGTTCCTTGCCGCGTGATGAGCGCTATTCAGATGAACGAGATCTGCGAGCCCTATATTCGCCGTCGCGCCATCAACCACCTTTCCAAGGGCAATGTCGTTATTTTTGCCGCCGGTTCGGGCAATCCGTACTTTACGACCGACACCGCCGCGGCTCTTCGTGCGTGCGAGATCGGCGCCGAGATTCTGATCAAGGCCACCAAGGTCGACGGCATCTATGACAAGGATCCCGTCAAGTGCGCCGATGCCGTCCGCTTTGACAAGATCACCTACCATGAGGTGCTCGTCCGCGGTCTGCAGGTTATGGATTCCACGGCTACGGCACTGTGCCAAGATAACCGTATGCCGATTTTGGTCCTCAACATCGATGGCGAGGACACTGTCAAGCGCGCGCTCGCGGGTGAGCCCGTCGGCACGCTCGTCTATCAGGAGGATTAAGCATGGCAGAGAACATCACCGCCCATATGGACAAGTCGCTCGAGTCCCTCAAGCATAACTTCTCCAAGGTCCGTACCGGCCGCGCCAATGCCAACATTCTGTCCGACATCACCGTCGATTATTACGGTGTTCCCACGCCGGTCACGCAGGTTGCCGCCGTCAAGACCCCCGAAGCCCACATGCTGCTCATCGAGCCGTGGGACAAGGCACTCATCAACGCTATCGTCAAGGCCATCGGCGCTTCCGATCTGGGTATTACCCCCAACTCCGATGGCACCGTCGTTCGTCTTCCGTTCCCGGCTCCCACCGAGGAGCGCCGTCGCGAGCTCGTCAAGGAGTGCCGCGAGTACGCCGAGCAGGCCAAGGTGTCTATCCGTAACATCCGTCGCGACTTCAACAACAAGCTCGAGCGCGATGAGGAGCTCACCGAGGACGATGTCCGTCGCGAGCAGGCCAAGGTCCAGAAGCACACCGATGAGTATGTCGCCAAGGTCGAGGAGCTTCTGAAGGAAAAAGAAGCCGAGGTCATGGAGATCTAAGGTGCAATACGACGAGCATAAACTGGTCGAGTACTTTGCCGACGCCCCTGCGGGCGTCGGTTTTTCCGACCTTGACCTCAATAACATTCCGCACCATATCTCGTGCATCATGGACGGCAATGGTCGTTGGGCCACGTCGCGTGGTCTTGCGCGCACTGAGGGCCACAAGGCGGGTATCGTCTCCCTTCGCGAGATTATTACCGCCTGCGTGCGTCTGGGCGTCGACGTGCTTTCTGCCTATGCGTTTTCTACCGAAAACTGGAACCGCCCGCAGCATGAGGTCAACGTCTTGATGCATCTGTTTGCCAAGACGTTTATCGACGAGCTGCCGCTTCTGAAGCGCGAAAACGTGCGCGTTGTCTTTTTGGGTGACATTTCCGCGCTGCCCAAGAAGACCCGCGACGTTTTTGAACGCGGTCTTGCCGAGTGCGCCGATCACACCGGCATGACGCTGGCGCTTGCCGTCAACTACGGCGCGCGTGCCGAGATTACCCGCGCTGTCCGTCAGATCGCACTCGACGCTGCCGCCGGTAAGATCGATCCTGCCGCAATTGATGACGACATGGTGGCTTCCCACCTCTATACCGCCGGCCTTCCCGATCCTGAGCTTGTGATTCGCACCTCTGGTGAGCTGCGTCTTTCGAACTATCTGCTGTGGCAGGTGGCTTATTCCGAGTTCTACGTCACCGATACCTATTGGCCCGACTTTGATCGTTGGGGCCTTGTCGACGCCATTTTGGCCTATCAGGGCCGTGACCGTAGGTTTGGTGGACTGAGCAAGACCGAGGAGGCTTAATCGTGTCCGATCGTCCCAAGGCATCTGCTCCCAAGACGCCAGTTTCCGCGGCGCCCGCGCGCAAGGCTGTCGCTGCGGGAGCGCCCGCAGCGAAGAATGGCACCGGTTCGTGGCTTGCGGGCTTTATTACCCGTGCCGCTGCCGGTATCGTCTACGCCGTTGTCTTTATCCTGTGCCTGGTTTTGGGTATCGTGCCCACGGCCATCTTTGTTTCTGTCATGAGCGGTCTGTGCTGCTATGAGTTTTTCCGTATGACGAGGCTCGATGGCAAGATGGCTAACGAGCGCATGGGTATCGCTGCCGCCGTACTCTTTCCGCTGTCGGCGTTGGGCGATTCGATGTTGCTGAATGCCCTGCTTTTTGCCCTGATGCTCGCTGTGGGCATTTGGTATGTCTGGTCGCCGCGTACCCGCATCTCTGATGTGGCCGTGACGCTCATGGGTCCCATCTACACTGGCTTTATGCTGTCAGCTATCGTGCTGCTGCGCGATGCCGTGCCCGGTTTTGCCGGCGCCCTGCTTTCGGTGGGCGTTTGCGCGTCCCTTTGGGTCTCCGACTCGTTTGCCTACATCGTGGGTAGCCGTATCGGCAAGCACAAGATGGTTCCCAAGATCTCTCCCAAAAAGAGCTGGGAGGGTTTTGCCGGCGGCATCCTGGGCTCGGTTTTGATTTGGCTCATCCTGTGGGCGACGCATTTCTACAAGCTCAGCCTGCCCTATGCGCTGCTGTGCGGCGTGGTCGTGTCCATTCTGGGCGTTATCGGCGACCTTATCGAGTCGCGCATCAAGCGCGGTGTGGGCGTCAAGGATTCCGGCAACCTTATCCCGGGCCACGGCGGCATGCTCGATCGTAGCGATTCGCTTATCTTCGGCTGCATCACCGCGCAGCTGATGCTGATGATCGGAGGCGTGCTGTAATGTCCTTCCAGACGACGTATGGCTCCGATGGACGTCTCCGTGTTGCCATCCTGGGCTGTACGGGCTCTATCGGCACCCAGGCGCTCGATGTGTGCCGTCAGCATGCCGATCGCTTGCAGGTGACGGCGCTGTCCGTTAACTCCAGCACCTCCGAGCTCGTTGCCGCTGCCCGCGAGTTCTCGGTTCCGGCGGTTGCCGTGGCCGATGTCGCTCATGGCGATGACGCCGTGCTGCAGGAGTTGCCCGAGGGAACGAAGCTCGGCGTTGGCGCGCAGGCGGTTTGCGAGCTCGCGCGTCGCGACGATGTCGACTGCGTGCTTGTCGCTATTGTGGGCGCCGCCGGTCTCGAGGCGAGCCATGCGGCCTTGACCTCGAATAAGCGTCTTGCCCTTGCCAACAAGGAGTCCCTCGTCGTCGGCGGCGACTTGCTTATGCCGTTGGCGCAACCGGGCCAGCTTATTCCAGTCGACTCTGAGCACTCCGCCATCTACCAGTGCTATCTGGGGGAGGACCCGCGCGAGGCTCATTGTATTTGGCTCACCTGCTCGGGCGGTCCGTTCTTTGGCCGCACGCGCGACGAGCTCAATCGCGTGACGCGTGCCGATGCCCTCGCACATCCCACGTGGGCCATGGGCGCCAAGATCACCATCGACTCCGCCACCCTCATGAACAAGGGCCTGGAGCGCATTGAGGCCATGCATCTGTTTAACTGCGACCTCGATTTCATTAACGTGGTCGTGCAGCGTCAGTCCAAGATTCACTCTATGGTCGAGTTTGCCGACGGCTCCGTGATGGCGCATCTCGGTGCTTCCGACATGCGTATTCCCATCCAGTTCGCGTTCTCGTATCCCGAGCGTTGGGATACCCCGGCGCCTCGTATCGATTTCCGCGAGCTGGGGCAGCTCACGTTTGATGCTGCCGACATGGATACCTTCCGCTGTCTGGCACTGGCCGAACGTGCCGGCAAGACGGGTGGCACCATGCCGTGCGTGCTCAATGCCGCCAACGAGGTCGCCGTCGATGCCTTCCTGCACGATGGCTGCAGCTTTACCGATATCGATCGCATTGTGGAATCCTGCATGGATGCCCACGATATGCAGGCGGTCGATTCGTTTGAGCAGCTTCGCGACATCGATGCGTGGGCGCGTGAAAAGGCTGCGCAGGTGCTCGCCGCAACCCGTTCCTAACCCATAAGGATTGCTTTTTCGTTTTATGGATACTGTTCTGAGCGTTCTCTCATCGGTCTTTTGGGGCCTGCTGATGCTTTCCGTCCTCGTGTTTTTGCACGAGGGCGGCCACTTTTTGGCGGCGCGTGCCTGCGGCGTCCGTGTGACCGAGTTCTTTTTGGGCCTGCCGTGCCGCTTTGACATACATTACACGTCGCGTCGCATTGGAACCAAGTTTGGCGTGACCCCGCTGCTGCTGGGTGGCTACGCTGCCATCTGCGGTATGGATCCGACCGACGTCTCGTGTGCCGATCGCGTGCTCGCGGCTATCTATCGTCATGGTCGCGTGACCGTGGCCGACCTTGCTGTCGAGCTCGAGCTATCCGAGGAGGTTGTGCTCGAGGCATGCGCCTTGCTCTTGGGTTGGGGCTCTATCGCGCCTTGGTATGAGGAAGGGGAGAAGCCCTCGCCGAGCTACTATCCCACCAAGTATCAGACGCTGCCACGAGATGCGGCGGGTTACACCACCTTTGACGGCCGCCGTTTCGATCGAGAGCATGCGACTACCGAGGGCGATGTGTGGGAGCTGCCGTGCGGCGAAGCCGAGTTCCTTGCGCAAGAGCGTTCGCATACCTATCTGGGCCAGGGTTTTCTCAAGCGCGCCTTTATGCTGCTCGCGGGCATTCTCGTCAATATCCTGACGGGCTTTTTGCTGCTTATGAGCATCTACTCTATTGCGGGTGTCACCGTGCCGATGGATACCAACGTGATCGGTCAGGTTGACGAGGGTTCTATTGCCGCCAAGGCGGGTATCGAGGGCGGCGACGCGATCCTTTCGGTTGACGGAGTATCGTGCTCTACCTGGATGGACGTTTACGATGCCATCGGCAAGGCCGCCGGTAAGGACGATATCGCCATCGAGTACGAGCGTGACGGCAAGCAGCATTCGACCACGGTTGCACTCAAGGAGGAGGAGCGCCTAGGTGTGTATGCCTCTACGCAGGTGGTCCGTTTAGACCCCATCACGTCGGCTCGCCTGTCTTTCTCCTATGTCGTGCAGACAGCGGAGGGCGTGATGCGCCTGCTCCAGCCGCAGCATACGATGGAGATTCTCGATCAGTCTTCTTCGATCGTGGGTATTAGCGTTATGTCCTCACAGGCTGCTGCTGCCGGCCCTGCCACGTTCCTTTCGTTTGCCGCTCTCATTTCGTTCTCGCTTGGCTTTATGAACCTGCTGCCCATCCCACCACTCGATGGCGGCAAGCTGGTCATCGAGATCATTCAAAAGATTGCGGGCCGCGAGCTACCTCTCAAGGTCCAGACGATTGTGAGCTATGTGGGCATCGCGCTCTTTGCGCTGCTGTTTGTCTATATGCTTCGTTCCGACATCCTTCGATTTATTCTGTAGGGGAGTGTTTGGATTGTCTTTATCCCATCCTTTGCCTCGCGAGTTGACGCGCCCCGTGCATGTGGGCGGTGTGCAGATCGGTGGCGGCGCGCCGGTGGTGGTCCAATCCATGACCTGCACCGATACCGCTGATGCCCAGGCAACGCTTGCGCAAGTGTGCGCGTTGGCGCAGGCTGGCTGCGATATCGTGCGTGTGAGCGTGCCCACCGAGGCCGCGCTTGAGGGTTTCCGCACCATCTGTGCCGAGTCTCCGGTGCCAATCGTTGCCGATATCCACTTTAACCACAAGCTGGCCATTGGCGCTGTGGAGGCCGGTGCCGCCAAGCTCCGCATCAATCCCGGTAATATCGGCGATTGGGCCAAGGTCGATGCCGTGATCGATGCCGCGGGCGCCGCTGGGTGCGCGATTCGCATTGGCGTGAACGCCGGCTCACTCGAGCAGGATATCGCCGAGCGCGACGAGCTTACGCAGCCCGAGAAGCTCGTGATGTCGAGCGAGCGCTTCGTCAAGCACTTTGAGGACCGCGGCTTTACGAACATTGTGCTTTCTGCCAAGGCCCATAGCGTGCAAACGACGCTTGATACCTATCGAGCCCTGTCGCGTGAGATTTCCCACGTTCCGCTTCACCTGGGCGTGACGGAGGCGGGGACCAAGCTCCAGGGCACTATCAAGAGCTCTGTAGGCTTGGGTATCTTGCTTTCCGAAGGCATTGGCGACACCATGCGTGTGTCGCTCACAGCCGATCCGGTTGAGGAGCCGCCGGTCGCCTGGGGAATTTTGCAGTCGCTGGGCCTGCGCCGCCGTGGTCCCGAGATTGTCTCGTGCCCCACGTGCGCCCGCTGCCAGGTTAACCTGATTCCCATCGCCGAGGAGGTCACCGAGCGGCTTAAGAACTATGCCGCGCCGCTTTCGATTGCCGTCATGGGATGTGCCGTTAATGGCCCCGGTGAGGCTTCTGATGCCGACCTGGGCGTTGCCTGCGGACGTGGTCAGGGCCTGCTCTTTTCGCATGGCCAGATCATTGGTAAAGTAGCTGAGGACCAAATTGTCGACGCGCTTATGGCAGAGGTCGACAAGCTTATTGAGGAGAAATAAATGACCCGAGCAATGTATATGTCTAAGCTCTATGCGCCGACGCTTAAAGAGGATCCGGCGGACGCTGAGCTCGCCAGTCACCGCCTGCTGCTCCGTGCCGGCATGATCCGCAAGGAGGCCGCCGGCCTGTATTCCTACCTGCCGCTTGCTTGGCGCTCGATCCGTAAGATCGAGAATATCGTGCGCGACGAGATGGACGCTGCCGGCGCCCAGGAGCTTATGATGCCTATCATGGTCGACGCCGAGTTGTGGCGCGAGTCCGGCCGCATCGACGCCTATGGCAAGGAGCTTGTGCGCTTTGACGACCGTCATGGTCGCGAGTTCGTCCTGGGCCCCACGCACGAGGAGACCGTCACGGCCCTGGTGCGCAACGAGCTGCGCTCCTACAAGCAGCTGCCCGTCAACCTGTACCACATTCAGGACAAGTTCCGCGACGAGTTCCGCCCCCGCTTTGGCCTGATGCGCGGTCGCGAGTTCATCATGAAGGACGCCTACAGCTTCTCCGCCACGCAGGAGAGCCTGCAGGAGGAGTATGACAAGATGAAGCAGGCCTACGCTAACATCTGCGAGCGCTGCTATATCAAGGCCCTGCCCGTTGTTGCCGACTCCGGTGAGATCGGTGGCGATACCTCCGTCGAGTACATGGCGCTGGCCGATGCTGGCGAGGCTTCGCTCGTCTATTGCGATGACTGCGGTTTTGCCGCCGATGACGAGGCTGCAAGCACCAAGGTCGTCGTGACCGAGGGTCCTGGCGACGGTACGCTTACCAAGGTCGAGACTCCGGGCATGGGCACCATTGAGGCAGTTGCTAAGTTCTTTGGGTTCCCCGAGAACGGCACGCGCAAGTCGCTGGCACTCATCGACGCCGAGGGCAAGCCGGTCGTGGCCATTGTTCCGGGCGACCACGAGCTCAACGATTGCAAAGCCGAGCATGTCTTTGGCAAGGGCTATCGCATGATGACCGACGAGGAGCTCCAGACTTATGGTCTGCATAAGGGCTTTATCGGACCGGTTAACCTGCCCGAGGGCATTCGTCTGGTGTGCGACGAGAGCCTGCGTGAGTCCAAGCAGTGGGCCTGCGGCGCCAACGAGGTCGACTATCACTTTACCGGTGCCTGCCCCGAGCGCGACTTTACCGTCGACGAGTGGGCCGACCTGGTCACCGTCGTTGCCGGCGATCCCTGCCCGCACTGCGGCAAGCCGCTCTCCGCAGCCCGCGGCATCGAGGTCTCCCAGGTCTTCCAGCTGGGCACCAAGTATTCCGAGGCCATGGGTGCCACCTTTATGGACGAGGACGGCAAGGAGAAGCCGCTCATCATGGGCTGCTACGGCGTTGGTGTGTCCCGCTCGCTCGCTGCCATCGTGGAGCAGCACAACGACGAGCACGGTATCGTCTGGCCGGTCTCCGTTGCCCCGTACGAGGTCGCGGTGATTCCGCTCGATCCCAAGAAGGAGGAGTGCGCTACCGTCTGCGAGCAGATCGTTGATGGCCTGTGCGCCGAGGGTATCGAGGTTGTCGTCGACGACCGCGACGAGCGTCCTGGCTTTAAGTTTGCCGACAACGACCTTATGGGCTTCCCGTATCAGGTCGTTCTGGGTAAGCGTGGCCTTAAGAATGGCACCGTTGAGCTCAAGGACCGTGCCACGGGTGAGCGCGAGGATGTGGCGATCGACGAGGTCGTCGCCAAGGTCGCCGAGCTTGTGAAGGCAGCACGCCGTTAATCGACGATTTCGCTTGTAGTTCGATATACGGGACGGCCCCGCATTTCTCCAGATCGGGGAGATGCGGGGCCGTCCTTTTATCTTGTGGCATCCTCGATATCTAAAAGGAAAACCCCACAGCCCATGCGAGCTGCGGGGTTTTCCTTGTGCCTCCGATGCGAAATAAATCGCTCAGATATTACTGATAATCGACGACGTCGATCCAGTTCTTCAGGAACTCATCGTTCACGTTGCGCTTACGAGCGAGCTCGGAAGCGGCGACGATGCTCGTCCACTGACGCACGACCTGCATGGGCATGTCGGCGCGGTCGCAGTAGAGCTCCAGGTAGGCCTCAGCCTGATCCTTGCTGTTGAGGGCAAAGAGCAGGTAGGTGGTGGCAACGTCGGCAGCAGGGGAGCCCTGGGTGGCGTGTGCCCAGTCGCACACATAGAGCTGGCCGTCGTCGCCGACGATGACGTTGGAGGGGTTGAAGTCGCCGTGGCAGACCTTGAACTCCTTGGTCATGCCGTCCAGACGCTCCTGAAGGTTGTAGCGCGTGGTGGCATTGAGCTGATCAAGGCTGTCGATCATGCGGGCGTACTTGTCGCGCTGACGGTTGAGCAGCGGGGAGGTGTAGCCGTGGATCTCGATCTGGAGGTCGACGAACATCTCGAGGTACTCACCAAAGCGCTGGGGCTCGGCAGTCATCTTCTCGGCAAGGGTGGTGCCCGGAACCTTCTCGGTCACGAGCGCCCAGCCGTTGGCGTTCTCGAGCTGGGAAACCTCGAGCGCCTTGGGGCTGCGGATGCCGCACTCATTGATGCGGGCAAGATTCAAAGCCTCGTTGAACACGTCGGAGACAGGCTTGGTCTCGTTAAAGACCTTGACAATCTTGTCGCCCAGGTCGTAAACGACCTTGTTGCCACGGCGGACGAGCTCGGTCTTGGAATCGGGTAGCAGCATGGTTGCATCCTTTCAACGATGCGATAGAAGCGACGGCGGGGGTGTGTGAAACACCCGTGCACCCCCGCCGTTAAAAACCGTGCTAAAACTAGCAGACGGCGTAATCCTGGGGCTCGCGGCCGTAGTAGGCGTCCAGGTAGAGCTCCTTGATCTCGCTCATGAGCGGGTAGCGCGGGTTGGCGCCGGTGCACTGGTCGTTGAATGCCTGCTCGGTCATCTCGTCGAGGGTGTCGAGGAAGTACTTCTCGTCGACACCGTAGTCGGCAATGGTCTTCTTGACGCCGATGAAGTCGCAGAGCTCGGTGAGCTTGGTGATGAAGTTCTCGAAGACCTCACGGTCGTCCTTGCCGTCGATACCGCAGTAACGAGCCATCTCGGCGTAGTTGTGCAGCGCGTTGGGGTAAGGATACTGAGAGAAGGTTCCCATCTTGACAGGAGCCTCGGCGGCGTTGTAACGCATGACGCGGGTCAGGATGACTGCGTTTGCGAGGCCGTGGGGCAGATGGTGGAAAGCGCCGAGCTTGTGGGCCATGGAGTGGTTGAGGCCCAGGAAGGCGTTACCGAATGCCATACCGGCCATGCAGGATGCGTTGTGCATCTCCTCGCGAGCGTGCGGATCCTTGGCACCGTTGGTGAAGGAGCTCGGGAGGTTCTCGAAGACGAGCTTTGCGGCGCGCTCGGAGAGGCCCTTGGTGTAATCGGAAGCCATGATGGAGACGTAGGACTCGATGGCGTGGGTCATGACGTCAATACCGGAAGCTGCGGTGAGGCCCTTCGGGGCGGTCATGCAGTTGTCAGCGTCGACGATTGCCATCTTCGGGAGCAGCGCGTAGTCGGCGAGCGGCCACTTGATGCCGGTCTCCTTGTCGGTGATGATGGCGAACGGCGTGCACTCGGAGCCAGTGCCCGAAGAGGTCGGGACGGCGACGAAGTAAGCCTTCTTGCCCATCTCGGGGAAGGTGAAGATACGCTTGCGGATGTCCATGAAGTCCATGGCCATGTCCTCGAAGTTCGCCTCGGGGTGCTCGTACATCATCCACATGATCTTGCCGGCGTCCATTGCGGAGCCGCCGCCGACGGCGATGATGACATCCGGCTCAAAGAGAGCCATCTGCTTGGCGCCGCGACGTGCGCACTGCAGGGAGGGATCGGGCTCAACGTCGTAGAAGCAGTCGTGAGCGATGCCCATCTCATCGAGCTTGGCCTCGATGGCACGCGTGTTGCCATTCTTGAAGAGGAACTGGTCGGTAACGATGAAGGCGCGCTTCTTGCCCATTACGGTGCCGAGCTCGTCGAGTGCGACGGGCGTGCAGCCCTTCTTGAAGTAGACCTTCTCGGGTGCGCGGAACCACAGCATGTTCTCGCGGCGCTCTGCCACGGTCTTGACGTTGATCAAGTGCTTCACCCCAACGTTCTCGGAGACGGAGTTGCCACCCCAGGAGCCGCAGCCCAGGGTTAGAGACGGCTTCATGCCGAAGTTGTAGAGGTCACCGATGCCGCCGTGCGAGGACGGGGTGTTGATGACGATGCGGCAGGCCTTCATGACGTGCTGGAACTTAGCGATCTTCTCGCTCTGTGCCGGGTGCACGTAGAGAGAGGCGGTGTGGCCCGGGCCACCTGCGAGGACGAGGTGCTCTGCCTTGTCAACGGCCTCCTGGAAGTCCTTGGCGTGGTACATGGCCAGGACCGGGGAGAGCTTCTCGTGGGAGAACTCTTCCTTCTCGGGATCGGTGGAGGTGACCTCGGCGATCAGGATCTTGGTCTTGGCGGGAACCTCGATGCCGGCGAGCTCGGCGATCTTGGCGGCAGCCATGCCGGGGATGCGGTGATCGAGAGCGCCGTTCTTGAACATGGCGGCACGCAGGGCCTCCATCTCGGCACCCTGCTTGACGAAGTAGCAGCCGCGCTTCTGGAACTCGGCCTTAACCTGGTCATAGATGGTGTCGATGACGGTCACGGACTGCTCGGAAGCGCAGATCATGCCGTTGTCGAACGTCTTGGAGTGGATGATGGAGTTGACGGCGAGCTTGATGTCCGCGGTATCGTCGATGATGACCGGGGTGTTGCCGGCGCCGACGCCGAGTGCGGGCTTACCGGAGGAGTAAGCAGCCTTGACCATGCCCGGGCCACCGGTTGCGAGAATGATGTCGACGTCGCGCATGACCATGTTGGTCAGCTCGATGGACGGCTTGTCGACCCAGCCGATGATGCCCTCAGGAGCACCGGCCTTGACAGCTGCGTCGAGAACGAGCTTGGCGGCGGCGATGGTGCACTTGGCGGCTGCCGGGTGCGGGGAGATGATGATGGCGTTACGGGTCTTCAGGCAGATGAGCGTCTTGAAGATGGCCGTGGAGGTCGGGTTGGTGGTCGGGATGACAGCGCCAACGATACCGATCGGCTCGGCGACCTTGGTGATGCCGTAAGCGTCGTCGCGCTCGATGACACCGCAGGTCTTGGTGTTCTTGTAAGCGTTGTAGATGTACTCAGCGGCGTAGTGGTTCTTGATGACCTTGTCCTCAAGAACGCCGCGGCCGGTCTCCTCGATGGCGAGCTTGGCCAAAGGAATACGAGCCTTGTTGGCGGCCATAGCAGCCTCGTAGAAGATCTTGTCTACCTGCTCCTGAGTGTACTCAGCGAATTTAGCCTGGGCCTCACGCATAGATTTGAGTTTGGCCTCAAGCGCCTCCACGTTGTCCACGATGGCGGGAGTAGTGTTTTCCGGTGACTTTTTCACCATTTGTGTCTCCTTGCGATCGGAGATTTACCCTACGCCTTGCATGATAGCAAGAAATTATTCGGCGAACGGTAAGATTCCCGTAAAAGGCACACTAAAACGCTTCAATAAAATGAACCGCTTTAACTAAAACTATCTGTCTGCTGCATCGCCCCGCTCATTGGGGACAGACTTACATGAGTGCTTTCACTCATGTTGGGACAGACATCGATTTGCCATTTTGCCGTTCTGGGCCTGTTTTTGCCGCTCATTGGATATAAATAGGTCACAGGCTCAGCATTTCGCGTTCCTTCTCTCCTTTTAGGTGTTGCCTGTTCAGTTTTTGAAAGGAGAGATTATGCCCCGATGCGTCCGCGCCGTTTCGCTCACTGGCTATTACCACGTCTTTGACCGTGGTAACTCTAAACAGATTATTTTTGAAGATGACTCTGACCGATATCGTTTCTTATTGGACATCTCGGACAGGTTCGCGCGCCATAATGTGGCGGTGTTGGCTTGGTGCCTTATGGACAATCACTTCCATTTGATGGTTGATGACCCATTTGACAATCTTTCAAAGGCAATGCAGTGTGCGCTGACGGCGTATGCCAAGTATTTCAATGGGAAAACGGGGAGAACGGGGCATCTCTTTGATAATCGCTATTCGCGGATCGCTGTTGAGTCGGACACGCAAGCGGTGCAACTGCTCGACTATATCCATCTCAATCCCGTGAAAGGTGCGCTCGACTCACTCGAGGCGTACCGCTGGTCAAGCTACAAGGCATATGAGCTGGGCTATGATCCCTTTGACATCTGTGATGCGGCCCCTATGCTCGATATTGTCGGAGGCTCCCGTTGCTATTGCGAGCATCTCAAGGAAGTTGCCGGGCGCATCTGGTCAGTGGAGGTTCTTCCACGCCGGCGGATCCCCGATGAGGAGGTCCTTTCCATTGCGCGCGAAGTGCTTCCGAGCATAGATCCTGCGATGCTCAAGGCCCTGCCACGCCCCGATCGCGATGCCTGTCTGCTGAGGCTCAGGCGGGCGCATCTCACGGTCAAGCAAATTGCCCGTATCACCGGCATCGGCGCCACAAGCGTGACCAAGGCCACTGTAGGCTAGAGGGAGGCTGCGTGAGGCTGGGCAGGACCTGATCATGGCGCCGCATGCGTACGTCATGTCTGTCCCCAATGCGTGAAAGCACTCATGTAAGTCTGTCCCCGATGAGTGTAAGCCTGTCCCCAATGAGTGCAAAAAGGCGCCCTCCGTAGGGGAGGGCGCCTTTGGTAAGTTCTATATGAACGCGAGGTCTTTGACCCGGAGAGTCCGAGGTACTTGTTGGTAAGACCTTATTTAGGAGCGCGCAACCTTGCCAGACTTGAGGCAGGTGGAGCAAACGTTCATCTTGCGACGGCGACCATCGACGACGACGTAAACGCGCTGGATGTTGGGGCGGAACTTACGGTTGGTGACGCGGTGAGAGTGGCTGATGGAGCGACCGGCAACGGGGTGCTTACCGCAAACTTCGCAAACTTTGGACATAACTGACCCTCCTTGGGCGACAAACGAACATGTCGCGTTAACAAACAAGCCTGAACTATAGCACAGAAGCAGCTCCCTGTGCGTAATCTACACAGAGATATTCCTCTTTTGGCGATAGTGCTCACGCCACGGCCCTGGACGTAGATCCGATTTGCGTGCAGCAGAGGGGATTATGCCAGCTCGTGCGTGTGTTTTCAAGCTCGTCCCACAAATATATATAGGTTTATGGAGCATTGGGCTCCGTTTACGGATTGCTCTGTATTTATGCTCGCAATTAAGCTCGAGGTTGGCTACACTATCCCTTGACCATTAAAGGGGTACGAGATACCCACATGGAATTACATAGCTGCCAAAGAGCAGCCTTTCCTGTGGGTGTCTGGTCCGCTTTAAGCGGTCGGGCATCTATTTTTTTGACTGTGTCAGCAGTCAAGACATGTGAGGAAGGAGATCGATGGGCACGACTTCCCCCAAGGCGGTCATCATGGACGAGACCGCCGTCAATCGAGCGATGACCCGCATCGCGCACGAGATTCTCGAGCGCAACGAGGGCTGTGAAGACCTCGCTCTGGTCGGCATCGTCACGCGCGGCGACCTTCTGGCAAAGAAGCTCGCCGAGGAGATCAAGGAGATCGAGGGCGTCGAAGTTCCGCTCGGCAGCCTGGACATCAGCTTCTACCGCGATGACTATGCGACCAATTTCGCTCCCGCGATCCACGCCACCAACATTCCCTTTAGCGTCGACGGCAAGCGCGTCGTGCTGGTGGACGACATCCTGTATACGGGCCGTACCATCCGCGCCGCTCTCGACGCCGTCATGGACCTGGGCCGTCCGAGCCGCATTGAGTTGGCAGTCCTCGTTGACCGCGGCCACCGCGAGCTCCCCATCTCGCCGGACTTTGTCGGCAAGAACGTTCCCTCGTCGCATGAGGAAAACGTGCATCTATATATGAAGGAAGTCGACGGCCACACCGCCGTCGAGATCAACGACGTCGCGCCGGGCTCCCACGTGGGTTCTGCGCCGCTGGGAGGTGAGTAGTACCGTGGCGTTCAACCATAAGCACCTGATCGACATTACCGAGTACTCCGAAGAGGACATCAAGCTCATCCTCGAGACCGCCAAGGCGTTCTCCGAGGTCAACGAGCGTGCGATCAAGAAGGTCCCCACGCTCAAGGGTAAGACCATCGTCAACATGTTCAACGAGCCCTCGACGCGCACCCGCAGCTCCTTCGAGCTCGCCGAGAAGCGCCTTTCGGCCGACAGCCTCAACTTTGGCGGTTCCTCGACTTCTACGGTCAAGGGCGAGAGCCTCGTCGACACCGTCGAGACCCTCAACGCCTACAAGATCGACTGCATCGTCGTGCGCGACAAGCACGCCGGCGCGCCCTATATCGTCACGCAGAATTCGCCCGCGAGCGTTATCTGCGCCGGCGACGGCAAGCACAACCACCCCACGCAGGCCCTGCTGGACCTGTACACTATTTGGCAGCACAAGGGTGACTTCCACGGTCTGAAGGTCGCTGTCGTCGGCGACATCTCCCACTCCCGTGTCTGCGGCTCGCTGATCCCCGCCCTTAAGATCATGGGCTGCGAGACCTACGCCGTCGCCCCCGGCACGCTGCTGCCTCCGGCACCCGAGGTCCTGGGCTGCGACCACGTGACGAGCGATCTCGATTCCGTCCTGCCCGAGCTGGACGTCGTCTACATGCTGCGCGTGCAGCAGGAGCGCCTCGAGGGTGCCCCGTTCCCGACCATTCGCGAGTACCACAAGCTCTTCGGCCTGACCAAGGACCGCGAGAAGCTCATGAAGCCCGACGCGATCATCTGCCACCCGGGCCCCATCAACCGCGGTGTCGAGTTCGACTCCTATATGGCCGACCACCCGCAACGCTCCGTCATCCTGGAGCAGGTCTACGCCGGTATCTGCGTGCGTATGGCTATCCTGTATCTGCTGCTTGGAGGTGCCGATAATGGCCTTGCTTCTTAAGAATGCCCACGTCGTCGACCCGTCCGTCGAGCTTGACGGTGTCGTTGACGTCCTGATTGACGGCGACAAGATCGCCGAGGTCGGCGAGAATCTCGCCGTCGAGGGAGCCGAGGTCCGCGACCTTTCCGGCAAGTACCTCGTCCCCGGCCTGGTGGATATGCACGTTCACCTTCGCGAGCCCGGCTACGAGGTCAAAGAGGACATCGAGAGCGGCACCCGCGCAGCTGCCAAGGGCGGCTTTACCGGCGTGTGCGCCATGCCCAACACCGATCCCGTCACCGATAACGGCACCGTCGTGGAGTTCGTCAAGTCCCGCGCTGCCGAGGTCGGTCACTGCCGCGTCTATCCGTCGGGTGCCATGACCCGCGGTCTTAAGGGCGAGGCCATGTCCGAGATGGGCGATATGGTCGCCCACGGCGCCGTCGCCTTCACCGACGACGGTCGCGGCGTGCAGGGCGCGGGTATGCTCCGTCGTTGCATGGACTACGGCAAGATGTTCGGCAAGGTCTTTATGAGCCACTGCCAGGACGAGGACCTGGTCGGCCATGGCCAGATCAACGAGGGCAAGGTCTCGACCCGTCTGGCTCTCGAGGGCTGGCCGGCTGCCGGCGAGGAGCTCCAGATCGCTCGCGACATCGAGATCGCCAAGCTGACCGGTGCCAAGCTGCACATCCAGCACATCTCCACCGCCCATGGCCTGGAGATCGTGCGTGCCGGTAAGGCCGCTGGCGTTCAGGTCACCTGCGAGGCCACCCCGCACCACATGTTCCTGACCGAGAACGACCTGGACGAGACCTACAACACCTCGCTCAAGGTCAATCCGCCGCTGCGTACCGAGGAGGATGCCGAGGCCATCCGTCAGGGCGTCATCGACGGCACCGTCGACGTTATCGTCACCGATCACGCTCCTCACACCCCGTGGGAGAAGGCCCGTGAGTTCGAGCTTGCGCCCTTTGGTATGATCGGCCTCGAGACCTCGCTGTCGCTCGTACTCACCGAGCTGGTCAACACGGGCAAGATGAGCATGGGCCGCATGGTCGAGCTCATGGCCATCAAGCCGCGTGAGATCCTGGGTCTCGACCAGGTTCAGGTCAAGGCGGGCTCCGTTGCCGACCTGACCGTGTTCGACGCGTCCGCCACCTGGACGGTTGGCGAGGACGGTTACGAGTCGCGCGCCGAGAACTCCGGTTTTGCCGGCCGCACGCTCACCGGTCGTGCCACCGATGTGTTTGTCGGCGGTAAGCAGACGCTTGCCGACGGCTGCATCTGCTAGCATAGCCTTATCGCTTTTGTGCGCGGCGCCCTTGCGGTGCCGCGCTTTCTATTAGTTTGGACCATGCAACCGCATGGGGGATTGGAGCGTCTATGCCCACACCTTCCACTGCACGCATGCACGACTTCGAGGTCGTCTCGAACCGGGAGATTGCCGACGGCATCTTCTCGCTCGTCATCTCGGCCCCCAAGCTTGCAAGTGCGCTCAAGCCCGGTCAGTTTGTGAACATCGCCGTACCCGGCGATGCGTCCTCGCTGCTTCGCGTGCCCCTGAGCTACTACCGCGCCGACGCCGAGGCCGGCACCGTCGAGCTGTGGTACGCCGTCGTGGGCGACGATACCCGTCGTTTGTCCCAGATGGGCCCTGGCTCCACCTCTAACCTGCTGGGCCCCGGTGGCCGTGGCTGGATGGTACCCGAGGGCACCAGGAAGGCCCTGCTCGTCGCCGGTGGCATCGGTGTTCCGCCCGTGCTGTGCCTTGCCGACAAGCTTGCCGAGCAGGGTGTGGCCGTCGACGTGTGCCTGGGCTTTGGCACCGCGTCCAAGGCCGTGGGTGTCGATGAGTTCCGCGCGCTGGGCGCCACGGTCAACGTTTGCACCGATGATGGCACGCTGGGCACGCACGGTTTTTGCACCGACCCGGCAGCCGAGCTGCTCGGCGAGGGCGGCTACGACTATGTGGCCAGCTGCGGCCCCGCTGTCATGATGAAGAAAGTCGCCGCCGCTGCCGCCGAGGCCGGTGCGTACTGCGAGGTGTCGCTTGAGCGCATGATGAGCTGTGGCTTTGGCGCCTGCAACACCTGCAATGTCGAGACGGTCGACGGTATGAAGGGTGCTTGCATGTGCGGCCCCGTGTTCGATGCTTCCAAGGTGGTGGTCTTCTAGTGGGTACCGTGAACATGGCCGTCGATTTCGGCGGCGTCAAGATGCAGAACCCCATCAACACCGCAGCCGGTACCTTTGGCTACGGTTGGCAGTTCCAGAACTTCTTTGATGTTTCCCAGCTGGGCGCCATCACCACCAAGGGTTGCGCAGCTGAGCCCTGGCCCGGCAATCCCGCGCCCCGCATGGCCGAGATTCCCGGCGGTATGATCAACTCCGTGGGCCTTCAGAACCCCGGCGTGGCTGCCTTTGCCCGCGAGTCCGGTCCGTGGCTCGAACAGCTGTCCAAGGACGGCTGCCAGGTCATCTGTCAGGTTGCCGGCCACTCCGTTGACGAGTTTGTCCGCGCGCTCGAGATGTATGCCGAGCTGTGCCCCTGGGCTGCCGGCTACGAGATCAACGTGAGCTGCCCTAATATCGCCGCCGGCGGTGCCGCCATGGGCTCTACGCCCGAGGGCGCCTCATCCGTTATGGCTGCCTGCCGCAAGGTGACCGATAAGCCGCTGTTCGTGAAGATGGCGCCGGTCAACGTCGCCGAGATTGCCAAGGCCCTCGAGGCTGCCGGCGCCGACGGCCTTTCGGTCATCAACTCCATTCAGGGCATGGCCATCGACGTCCATACCCGCAAGTCCCGCGTGGCCAAGCCCAAGGGCGGCCTTTCGGGCCCGCTGTGCCACCACATCGCCGTGCGCATGGTCTGGGAGGTTGCCCAGGCCGTCGATATCCCCATCAACGGCGTCGGCGGTGTCATGACCGGCGAGGATGCGGCCGAGTTTATCCTGGCCGGCGCCACCTGCGTGTCGGTCGGCATGGCCAACTTCGTCGATCCGTGCGCTTCGCTCAAGATCGCGCATGAGCTCGAGGCCTGGGCTGAGTCCCAGGGCGTGAAGGACATCAACGAACTGGTAGGTGCTTTCGAATGCTAGAGACCGATGCCCGCGACCGCGTAATCGTCGCTCTCGACTGCGACCGCGAGCGTGCGCTCGAGCTCGCCCACGAGCTTTCGGGCCATGCCGCCTGGCTTAAGGTTGGTATGACGCTCTATTACGCTGAGGGCCCCGAGATCGTCAAGACCTTTAAGGACCTGGGCTTTAAGGTCTTCCTTGACCTTAAGTTCCATGATATTCCGCATCAGGTTCGCGGTGCCGCCCGCTCGGCCTCGCTTGCCGGTGCCGACCTGCTTTCGGTCCACGGCTTGGGTTCGGGCGCCATGCTCGCTGCCTGCCGCGAGGGTGCCGAGGAGGCGCGCGAGGACCGCGCCAAGCTCGTCGCCATCACCGTGCTCACGAGCATGAATCAGGATGCCTTGAGCGAGATTGGCGTCGAGTCGCCCGTGGCCGAGGAGGCCGCCCGCCTGGCAAAGCTCGCTCAGGCCAACGGCATCGATGGCATCGTGTGCTCGCCGATGGAGGCTCACGACATGCGTGAGCTGTTGGGTCCCGATGCCCTGATCGTGACTCCGGGTGTGCGTCCGGTTGGTGCCGCCCTTGGTGACCAGTCCCGTGTGGCGACGCCTTCCCAGGCTATCGAGCGAGGCGCAAGCCACATTGTGGTGGGCCGTCCCATCACCGGCGCCGACGATCCGGTCGCCGCCTTTGACGCCATCGTCGTCGAGCTGGTCGAAAACGTCGCGTAAAAGATTCCCCTAAGTCACCACTTTTGGGTCTCATTAGCACAAAATAGCCCCTGTGCCTGCGTAAACTTTCCCATCCTTTGTGTGGAATCGCAGGTCAGGGGCTTAACTTTGGGCGCAGTATATTGCACTTTTTGCGGGTATCGTCTAACCTATGGACCCGCGATTGGGCATTTTGTACGTTCTACGTGCTAAAATGCCAATTATTGAATCAGATATAACCCAACTATTTGGAGGTACGAATGGCACTCCCTCAGCTTACCGATGAGCAGCGCAAGCAGGCTCTTGAGAAGGCTGCTGCCGCACGTCACGCCCGCGCTGAGCTTCGCGAGCAGATCAAGAAGGGCGAGAAGTCCCTCGAGTCCGTGCTCAACTCCGATGACCCCATTGCTTCCCGCATGAAGGTTTCCACCCTCATCGAGTCTCTCCCCGGTTATGGCAAGGCCAAGGCCGCCAAGATCATGGAGGAGCTCGGTATCTCCGCTACCCGTCGCGTCCAGGGCCTCGGTGTCCGTCAGCGCGAGCAGCTCCTCGAGCAGCTGACCAAATAAGTGAGCGCTCAGGATTCCAAGCTCTTTGTGATTTCTGGACCGTCAGGCGCGGGCAAGGGCACGCTCGTCACTCGTGTGCGCGAGCGTCGCTCTAACCTGGGCCTGACGGTTTCGGCTACCACGCGAGCACCACGCAAAGGCGAGGTCGACGGCGTCAACTACTTTTTTCTGACGCGCGAGGAGTTCGACCGCCGCGTGGCAAACGGCGAGTTTGTTGAGTGGGCCGAGGTTCACGGTAACTGCTACGGCACGTTGGTGAGCGAGGTTACATCCAAGCTTGCCTCGGGCGCGTCTCTGATTTTGGAGATCGATGTCCAGGGCGCCCTGCAGGTGAAGGAGCGTTTCCCCGAGGCCGTGCTGATCTTTATCAAGCCGCCTTCGCTTGAGGTGCTCCGCGAGCGTCTAGTCGGTCGCGGTACCGAGACGCCCGAGACGATTGAGCTGCGTATGGCAAACGCCGCCGATGAGCTTGCCCTTGCCGACCGCTACGACGACGTCGTGGTAAATGACGATCTCGACCGCGCGACCGATGAGCTCGTTCGCGTTCTCGATATGCATGAAAGGATCTGAGGTCCGTGTCCGTTGTAAAGCCTTGCATTGACGATCTTCTGGAGAAGACCGATCACAACCGCTTCCTGCTTGCTTCGCTTGCCTCCAAGCGCGCCTGCGACATCAATAGCATGCTGCGTGGCCAGCACAACCGCGTGCTTGCCGTCCAGGATGTCGATGACATCACCATCGGGCTTTCCGGTGCCGATACCATCTCGATGGCTATGGACGAGATTGTCGACGGCGACATCTCTTACGACGAGGCCCGTTACGAGAAGGCGCTCGGCCACAAGGTTGCTGAAGCCTAAATGGCGGCTCGCGTCTGCCTGGTCCACTATCACGAGGTTGGACTGAAGGGTAAGAACCGCGCACATTTTGAGCATATCCTCATGGATAACATTCAGGCGGCCTTGGCCGCCTTTTCCGTGAATGCCGTGTCTCGAATTTCCGGTTATATCCTCGTGACCTTTAACGAGCATCAGGCCGATGAGGCGGCGCGTGTCATTCGCACCGTTCCCGGCGTTGCTCGTGTGTCTTTGGCGTATCACACTAACCGCGACCCACAGGAGTACTGTGCCGCCGCCGTCAAGGCGCTGCGCGAGTATGGTCCCTTCGATTCGTTTAAGGTGCACGCCAAGCGCTCCAATACCGACTATGAGCTCACCTCGATTGACATCAATCGTCAGGTGGGCGAGGTACTGTGTGAGGCCTTCCCCGATAAAAAGGTTCAAATGCACGACCCCGATGCGATGGTGCACGTACTGGTGGTCCAGGGTAGCGTTTATGTGTACGCGCGCTCCGAGCGCGGCGTGGGCGGTCTGCCGGTGGGTTCTGCCGGCAAGGTCGTGACGCTGCTGTCGTCGGGTATCGATTCTCCGGTGGCGACCTGGATGCTCGCGCGTCGCGGCGCGGTGTGCGTGCCGGTACATTTCTCTGGTCGTCCGCAGACGCCCGATACGAGCGAGTATTTGGTGCAGGACATCATCCGTGCGCTTGAGCCGGGTGTCCAGATCGGCCGCCTGTACGTGGTGCCGTTTGGCGACTTCCAGCGTGAGATTTCGGTCACCTGTCCCAGCAATCTGCGCGTGATCATGTATCGCCGCATTATGTATTCGGTTGCCGAGCGCATTGCACACATCGAGGGCGCCAAGGCCATCGTTACGGGTGAATCGCTTGGGCAGGTTGCCTCCCAAACGCTTGAGAACATCATGGCCGTCAACGAGGCCGTGAAGATCCCCGTGTTCCGTCCTCTCATCGGTTCGGACAAGCAGGAGATCATCGCGCGCGCCGAGGAAATTGGTACGTTCGATATCTCGACTGAGGCCGCGCCCGACTGCTGCACGCTGTTTATGCCGCGCCGTCCCGAGACGCACGCTAAACTTGATGCCGTGCATGAGGCCTGGGAGTTGTTCGATCACGAGGAGATGATCGAGCGCCTGCTCAAGCAGACCGAGTACATTGACTTCGAGAGCAACACGTATAAGGCCCCTAAGACCTTAAAACGCAAACATTCGGAGCTTGCTCCGCGTGAGATTTACCAAGATCACGAGTAATTTTGTGCATAGACCGACGATGCGTCTGCATCGTCGGTCTTTTGCGATCTGGGCATTTTGCGGCTAAGTGTTCATTTGCTGACGTGTGCCTGAATAAATGGACAGTATTTCGCAAGGTTTTGGTCGGCTTTTGGTTTGACCGCGAAAACCGGTTTTGGAGAATGGCTGTTGCAGGACTCTTTTCCTGACACGATGTTGTTGGGAGGTTTTGCTATGGCGCAGCGCGAACAACACGAACGGGTCAAACGGATGGACCGCTTGGCGGACAAGCTGCTCGGTCATAAGGCAGTGGTGATGGCTATACTGGTCGTCATTGCGATGGCGAGCGGCTTGGCGATGGCGAACCTTGGTGGCGGTGCCGGCGGCGTGTCGTTTGAGCGCACTGACGGTTCGGGCTCGTTGGTGGAGCCGGGATCCGGCGATGCCTCGAGCGGAAAGACATCCGAAGGCTCTTCGCTTAAGGCGTCTGCCGCGGCAGAGGTTTATGTCGATGTTGATGGCGCCGTTGTGTCGCCCGGTGTATACCGCCTCAAGGACGGCGCTCGGGTGGCTCAGGCGATTGATGCCGCCGGCGGGCTGGCGCCCGAGGCAGACGTTACGGGGCTCAATCGGGCATCTAAGGTCGTCGATGGACAGAAGATTCACGTTCCAACGGTAGGGGAGCAGCAGACGTCCATTGCGGAAGTCGGTGTTGATGGTGGGACTTCCGTATCATCGGGCGTGAGTCGCGCAATAGGCCTAGTAAACATCAATACGGCAAGCGCGGCAGAGCTGCAGACGCTCTCCGGCATCGGTCCCTCCATGGCCCAGTCGATTATCGATGAGCGGACAAAGAACGGTGCTTTTGCCTCAGTTGACGATCTGATGCGTGTGTCGGGGATCGGTGAGAAGAAGCTCGCCAAAATCAAAGATTGTATCTGCGTATGAGTGCGACCGAGCGCGAACATGTGATGCCTCCGCGACCCCTGATGCCGTGGACGATGGCCCTTTGTGCCGGCATGTGCATGAGCTGCGCCTTGGTGCTCAACGTGACCGCTGATGCGCTGCTGAGGGAGCAGGCGCCGGCAGTCGGGCCGCTATGGGCCATTCCCGTTGCGGCGGCGGTATTCGTTTTGCTGGCTCAATCTTGTGCGCGGCTTGCCCCTTGGAAGCGGTGGCTGTATGCCGCGTCCGTCGGTCTCGTGGCGGGAGCGGTCGTCTCGGCGTGGTGGGCTGTGGGCACGCTAGGCGCCTCGAAGGCGCTCGACGGTCGAGCGGCAAGCAGCCTCGAGTTTGTCGTGCAGGGTGATCCATCCATAAACGACGACGTGTATTCCTATACCTGCGAGGCACGCGCGGACGGTAAGAACTTGGCAACGGTTCGCCTATCGTGTGACCGCGAGCTCAAGGTCGGGGCGCACGTGCGTGTTATCGGTCGTTTTTCACGTTTTGAGAACGATGCATATGGACGATCGCGCATGCTCCGAGGCGAGGTGCGCAAGGTTCAAGCCGTTCGGATTGTGCCGGTCGATGAGGGCTCTCCGGGCCCGCTGCTTCGGCTGCGAAATGGGCTGCTAACGTCCATCGCGCCTGCGACCGACCCGGCGCGTGCGCTCATAGCTGGTGTCGTCTGCGGTCGTTCGGCCGAGCTGCGCGCCCAGCCGGCGGGCGACTGGTTTTCGGTGACGGGAACGGCGCATCTTATCGCCGTCTCGGGCAGCCATTTGGCTATCGTGGGGTTTGTAATCGAGGGTGTATTGCAAAAGACTCGGTGCTCACGTGGTCTTCAGCGGGCGATACTGGCGATAACGCTTGTGGGCTACGCTGCCTTTACGGGCGCGTCTCGCTCGGCCGTGCGCGCGTGCTGCATGGTGTTCGCGACGCTTGTCGTAAACGGCGCGGGGCGTCGCCGGCACGGCGCATCGGCACTCTTTGTTACCATGTCCATCTTTGTGCTACTGCGGCCGACGGTGATGTTCGAGATGGGCTTTCAGCTTTCATGTGCCAGCGTCTTAGCCATTCTGTGCTTTTGCCCCTATGCGACCTACGCTTTGGGTGAGCTGGGTGTGCCATCGGGCGTTGCCAGCATGCTATCCGCCACGCTGTGCTCGCAACTGGCGACACTTCCCATTACCATTCCTGCCTTCGGTACGTTCTCGCTCATTGCTCCGTTGGCAAATGCGGTCATCGGTCCGGTGGTGAGCGTACTGCTCGCTATGTCGATCGTGCTGGTTCCCTTTTCGCTCGTGGGACCGTTGCGGACTTTGGCGCTCGTTGTGCCCATGATTGCCGCCCGTTGCGCGCTGTTTTTCGAGCAGCTGTTTGCCGCCGTGCCGGGTGCATCCGTGAGCGTGCCGCCCGATAGCATGTGGATTTACCTAGTGCCGTGTTTGCTGGCGGTTCTGCTTGTCCGGTGGCCGCGTCCCCGTGCACGTCCTATGGCGGTGGGGCTTGCATGCCTGGTGCTCTTGGCTGCGATTCCGTACGTCTACTGGGATCGATTCGCTCCGCCTTCGGTGACGGTGCTCGATGTGGGCCAGGCCGATGCGATTCTTATCCGCCAGGGCGGCGCAGTAGCACTCGTCGACTGCGGACTCGACGAGCGCGTGGTGGCGGCGTTGGTTCGCAATAACGTGCACCATATCGATGCCGTCTTTGTGACGCATTGGGATGAGGACCACTGGGGTGGTCTGCCTGCCGTGCTCGAACAGTTTTCGGTCGGAACGATTGCCGTGGCGGCTGATGCGCTGGAGGATGCTCCTGCCGAGGTGTTGAACCGACCTGGCGTGGAGTATCGGCAGGTGCGCCGTGGGGATACAGTCGACATCGGCTCATTTTGCGCCCGCGTGATGTGGCCATTCGAGTCCGTGGATGGCGAGGGAAATGAGGACTCGCTTGTCCTGCTGCTCTCTTATATTCAGGAAGGCAAGGGCCTGCGTATGCTCCTCACCGGCGATGCCGAGCTCGACCAAGAACGGGAATTCGTGCAGGAGGTGGGGGATATCGATGTCCTTAAACTTGGGCATCACGGCTCTAAGGTTTCAGTCGATGGTGAGTTGCTGGACGTCCTGAAGCCCGAGCTTTCCCTCGCGAGCGCGGGCGAGGGGAATCGATACGGCCATCCGTCCGACGCCTGCATCGATGCCGTTAAGGAAGCGGGCGGCGTGTTCGCGTGCACTATCGAACACGGCGACATTACCGTCACGCCGACTGCGAATGGCTTTGCGATGCGATGCCAGCGACCGTGACGACGTCGTTGGCGTGTGGTGGGCCCCTGGGCTAGAATGGCACGGAGCGAGTACGAAGGCCTGCGGGAGGGGAGCGCAATGTCCGAAACCGGTCTGCTGCCGGCATATCTGATCGTCGGTACCGACGGAGTCAAGCGCGATCACGCCGTCTCGCGTATGAAAGCGCGTCTGGAAAAGTCGGGTATGGTCGAGTTCAACCTCGACGAGCGCGACATGACCAAGGACCCCGATATCGAGTCGATTATCGGATCGCTTAACACCTTTCCGATGGGCAGCGAGTTTCGCCTGGTAATCCTTGATGGCTGCTCAAAGCTCGCCAAGGCGGTCTCGGAGCCGCTCGTCGAGTATCTGGCGAGTCCCAGCCCCACAACGGTTTGCCTCATAATCGCCGATTCGCTTGCCAAGAACACGCGCCTGTACAAGGCAATCGCCAAGATTGACAAGAAGGCCGTGATCGATTGCTCCGGCACCAAGCGCTGGGAGCTTCCGCGCCGCGTGCAGCAGATGGCGACGCAGCATGGCAAGTCGATCTCGACGGCGGCCGCCGAGGAACTTGTCTCGCGTTCGGGTGAAAACACTCGCATGCTCGATAACGACTTGGCTAAGCTTGCCCAAATGGTTGAGGCGCCTCAGATTGAGCTTGCCGATGTGGAACGCTGGATCGTGCGCACGGCCGAAGTCCAGCCCTGGGACTTTCTCAATGCGGTCTCGGCCCGTGACATGCGCCGTTCGCTCGAGCTCTTCAATCTATTGCCCGCCAAGAGCTACGTGTGGACTTACACATTGCTGTGCGGCCGCATCCGCGAGCTAATCGTCGCCAAGGCGCTCGATGCGCGTGGACAGGGTCGTGAGCTGGCCGCAACGCTCAAGCTCCAGTCCTGGCAGGTCAAGAATCACCTGACCTGGGCACGTCGCTTTTCGATGGCAGAGCTCGTTGCCGCGCTCGAGGGCGCGGTCGATGTGGAGCTCGCGCTGAAGGGTTCGGCCGATTCTCAGACCGCGCTTTTGCTCTGGATTACGAACATCTTGAGAAAATCGTGATGATACCTGCCTATTTGACAAATTCGTTCTATCCCTTTGAGGGGGAGCGTGCTATAGTAGGCGCTTGCATGACCTCACCGTGTCTCAGAGGTGTCATACATTTTTTGCAAGGAACTCGAAAGGAACTCCAGAAGTGGCAAACATCAAGTCTCAGAAGAAGCGTATCCGCACCAATGAGGCAGCTCGCATGCGTAACAAGGCTGTCAAGTCCGAGCTCAAGACGCTGACCAAGCACGTCCAGTCCGCCGTCGCCGAGGGCGACGCCGAGAAGGCCCAGGCTGCCCTCAAGACCGTCACCAAGCGTCTCGACATGGCTGCCGCCAAGCATGTTATCCACAAGAACCAGGCTTCCAACCGCAAGTCCGGTCTTGCCAAGCTCGTGAACAGCATCAACGCCTAAGTTGTAAATTTCACACCACACAGATTACGCGCATAAATGGAGCCTGTTTTATGGAACAGGCTCCATTTTTTGTATCGCTCGGGTAAGATAGTCCGCATGAATACTTCAATTGACATTTCCCACATCCGCAACTTCTCGATTGTTGCGCACATCGACCATGGCAAGTCCACGATCAGCGACCGCATTCTCGAGCTCACCCATACCGTTGACGAGCGCGACATGGAGTCGCAGCTGCTCGACACTATGGATATCGAGCGCGAGCGCGGCATCACGATCAAGTCCAATGCCGTTCGCGTGTCCTATGACGCCGCCGATGGCGAGACGTATCAGTTCAATCTGATCGATACGCCGGGCCACGTTGACTTTACCTATGAGGTCTCGCGCTCGCTGGCAGCCTGTGAGGGCGCGGTTCTCGTCGTCGACGCCACGCAGGGCGTCGAGGCGCAGACCGTTTCCAACGCGACGCTCGCCATGAACGCCAATCTGGACATTGTGCCGGCCATCAACAAGATCGACCTACCCTCGGCCCATCCCGACGAGGTTAAGACCGAGATCGAGGATGATCTTGCGATTCCTGCCGATGATGCCGTGTGTGTCTCGGGCAAGACCGGCGAGGGCATCCACGATCTGCTGGAGTCCATTGTCTTTTTGATCTCTCCGCCCAAGGGCGATGCGAACGCGCCGCTCAAGGCACTCATCCTGGATTCGTACTTCGACGAGTATCGTGGCGTCGTCGCCACGGTGCGCATCTTTGACGGCTCCATCAAAAAGGGCGATACCCTGCGCATGATGCAGGCAAAGGGCGACTTTTTGGTCGATGGTGTGGGCGTCAAGCGTCCCGCCGAGACCCCGGTCGACGCGCTGACGGTCGGCGAGGTCGGATACGTGGTCACGGGCCTGAAGGACCCCGAGGCCGTTCGCGTGGGCGATACCCTCACGTGGGCGTCGAATCCCTGCCCCGAGCCGCTTCCCGGCTACCGCGAGGCTAAGCCCATGGTCTATACGGGCCTGTTCCCGATCGATAATAAGGACTACGAGAACCTGCGTGACGCGCTCGATAAGCTGCACGTCAACGACCCGTCGTTGGTGTGGGAGCCCGAGACTTCGGTGGCGCTCGGCTTTGGCTTCCGCGTGGGCTTCCTGGGCCTGCTGCACATGGAAGTCGTCAAGGAACGCCTGGAGCGCGAGTTCAACCTGGACCTCATTGCCACGAGTCCCTCGGTCGACTATCACGTCTACAAGACCGACGGCGAAATGATCGATGTCCGCAGCCCGCAGGACCTTCCCGAGGCCACGCGCATCGAACGTATCGAGGAACCCTACCTCAAGGCAAAGATCATCTGCCCGCCTGAGTACACGGGTGCCGTCATGCAGCTCGCCATCGAGCACCGCGGCGTCACGACCGACATGATCCACCTGACGAGCAAATCGGTCGAGATGCGCTTTGATATGCCGCTCGCCGAGCTCATCTTGGACTTCTTCGATCAGCTCAAGAGCCGCACCAAGGGCTATGCCTCGCTCGACTACGAGTTCAACGAGTACCGTCCCTCCGAGCTCGTGAAGCTCGATATTTTGCTTTCGGGCGACGAAGTGGACGCGCTGTCGTTTATCGTGCACAAGGATAAGGCTTATGGTCTGGCCCGTGGCCTGTGCGACAAGCTTAAGGAGATCATCCCGCGTCAGCTGTTCGAGGTGCCCATCCAGGGTGCTATCGGCAATAAGATCATTGCCCGCTCCACCGTCAAGGCGCGTCGCAAGGACGTGCTTGCTAAGTGCTACGGCGGCGATATCTCGCGTAAGCGCAAGCTGCTCGAGAAGCAGAAAGAGGGCAAGAAGCGCATGAAGGCCATCGGATCGGTCGAGGTCCCGCAGGAGGCCTTTATGGCGATCCTCAAGGTGGACGAGTAGGTCTATGGCGCTTTCTGAATACAGCAAGCGGCTGCTGGGCGCCTATGCCGAGCAGCCGTTCCTTATGGCTCCTATGGCGGGCGTGACCGACCCCGCCTATCGCATCATGTGCCGCCGCCGCGGTGCCAACCTTGCCTACAGCGAGATGGTGAGCGTTGCAGGCCTTGCCTATGCCAGCAACAAGACGTGGCGCCTGGTGTTGCCGGCCGACGAGGAGCAGCAGATTTGCGTGCAGCTCTTTGGTTCCAAGCCCGATCAGTTTGCGAGTGCCGTCGCCGCCGTCGAGGAGCGTGTGGGCGATCGCCTGTCGCTCATCGATATCAACATGGCCTGTCCTGCCCGCAAGGTTGTCACCAAGGGCGAGGGTTCTGCCCTTATGCGCACGCCCGATTTGGCCGAGAAGATCGTCGAGGCCACGGTGGGCGCGGCGCACGTGCCCGTGACCGTAAAGATCCGCAAGGGCTTTTACGCCGAGGACCGCAACGCCGCAACGTTTGCCCAGATGCTTGAAGGGGCGGGCGCCTCTGCAGTTGCCGTGCACGGTCGTTGTGCCACGCAGCTCTATACGGGCCAGGCCGATTGGTCTGTCGTCGATGAGGTTGCCGACGCCGTCGAGATTCCCGTGATTGGTTCGGGTGATGTGTTCTCGGCCGAGGACGCTGCTGAGCATCTGCAAGGCTCGGGTGCCAGCGCGGTGTTTATCGCGCGCGGCATCTACGGCAATCCGTGGGTGTTCGGTGATGCTCGCGCCCTTGCGCTCGATGGCACGCCGGTGCCGGCGCGTAGCTCCGTCGAGCGCCTGGACGCCCTGCGTGAGCACCTAACGCTGACACATGAGCTCCTGCCGCTCATGTCGCGTGCCCGCACGTATGCAAGCTGGTACTTAAAAGGCATGCCCCATGCCGCCGCTTGGCGTGCCCATGTGGTGCGCTGTTCCACTTACGAGGAGTTTATGGCACTGGTCGATGAGATCGAGCGCGATGTGGTGGCCTGCGAGGCCGCCCTTGCCGCCGGCGAATCGGTGCCCCCTCATCCTCTGGAGGCTTAAGGGTGGCCGTTACCGCACTGTACGTGCACGTGCCGTTTTGCGCCCAAAAGTGCCGGTACTGCGACTTTGACTCGCGCAGTTTTGCTCCGTGCGACCTGAGCGCTGCGCTCGATGCCTATTTTGAGCAGTTGTACGCGCGCCTCGATGCTTTTGGCAAGGCTGGGGCCCTCGACCAGATTCGCACCGTCTATGTTGGCGGCGGTACGCCGTCGCTGGCGGGGGAGCGCCTGGTGGAGCTGGCGCGGCGTATTCGTGCGTGGTGCGCCCCCGTTGAGTTTACCTGCGAGGCCAATCCCGAATCGCTGACCGCCGAGCTTGCCGCTGCGCTTGCCAAGGTTGGTGTCACACGCGTCTCTCTGGGCGTGCAAACGCTCGATAACGCCGAACTTACCGCCATCGGCCGCATTCACGATGCCGATCGGGCGCTCTCCGCCATCGCGACGGTCAAGAACGCTGGGCTCGACGTGTCGTGCGACCTTATGTGCGGACTTCCCGGGCAGACCGCAGCGAGTTGGAAGCGCACGCTCGATGGCGTGCTGGCGGCGGCTCCGCATCATGTGTCGGTCTACCCGCTCACGCTCGAGGAGGGGACGCCCCTTTATCGCATGGCGTGCCGTGACGAGTCGCTCGAGCCTGATGAGGATTTTCAGGCCGCATGCATGGACGTGGCACGCGAGCTCCTGGGTGCCGCCGGCTATCACCCGTATGAGGTGGCGAGCTACGCGCTCGACAGCCATGAGTGCGCCCATAACATTGCCTACTGGACCGGACGGGGCTACCTGGGCCTGGGGCGTTCTGCCGCGGGCATGCTCGACGCCGCGGATTTCGACCGTCTTGCAGGTTTGTTCCCCGGTGTTTCTTCTCGAGGCGATGCGTACCGCGTGCGTCTGGTGCAACGTGACGATGACGCGACGGCGTTCGAGGCCGAACATCTGTCGCAGCGCGAGGCTGCGGCCGAAGACCTGATGCTCGCCTGTCGCATGACGCGCGGTGTCGCGTCCGACCTGTTGGTTCGCGCGGCTCGTGTCATCCCGGCCGATGGGCTGACAGCCGCTTGCGATCGCGCGCTCGAATTGGGTCTTGCCACTTGGGTGCCTGAGACGCTCGGGGTCCATGAGGGACCCTTTACTTCGGCAGATGTCGTCGCGGGCCATGTTCGAGCTCGTCTGGCGCCGACCCACCTGGGCTGGCTCGATGGAAATGTTCTGTTCGAGCTGTTTTGGGATCTAGCTTAGGCCGCTCGGGTAGAATTACCGGAATATATACGCTGCTGTGAGCAGGAGGTTGCCGCGCATGGCGACGATGAACGAAAAAGATTACTACGAGATTCTGGGTGTCTCCAAGGACGCCACCTCGCGTGATATTCAAAAGGCCTTCCAACAAAAGGCCCGCAAGCTCCATCCGGACGTCAACAAAGAGCCGGATGCCGAGGAAAAGTTTAAAGAGGTTTCCGAGGCCTACGCCGTGCTTTCGGATGAGCAAAAACGTGCGCGCTACGACGCCATGCGTTCTGGCAATCCCTTCGCCGGTGCTCCTACGGCTTCGCCCTATGGTGGCGGCTACGCCGGTAACACGGGCTATGGCAATCCCTTTGAGGGCGGCTTTCCCTTTGGTGGTGCCTGGGGCCAGCAGCGTCGCGGCCAGGCTGCCTACAATCCCGAGAACGGCGCCAACGTGGTCGTCGATATTAAGCTCGAAGCCAAGGAGGCCAAGGGCGGTGCCCGCAAGACCGTCCGCTACACGCGCTTCGATACCTGTGGTCACTGCGGAGGCTCGGGCTCCGTTTCGTCTGAGCATGCGCATACCTGCCCGAGCTGCGGTGGCCGCGGCCACATCGACGTCGACCTGTCCTTCCTGTTTGGCGCGGGCACGTTCCAGTCGGTCTGCCCCGAGTGCGGCGGTTCCGGCAAGGTCGTCGCTGACCCCTGTCCCGATTGCGGCGGCAGCGGGCGAACTCGTGTGACCTCCGAGCAGACGATTGAGTTTCCTGCCGGCACGCACGATGGCGACGAGGTCCGCATTAGCGGCATGGGTCATGCTGGCACCAACGGTGCCGCGGGCGGCGACCTGGTCGGCCGCGCCCATGTTGAGGCCGAGCGCTTGGAAGGCAAAGCTCGTACCGGTTTTTACCTTATGGGCATCGTGGCGCCGTTTTTGGTACTCTCGGCCATCTCGGGCGTGTTCTCGGCCTTTGCCGTGATGTGCTTTATTCCGTTTACCATGGGCCTGTTCATGGTGCTTTCGGACGGCGTGCTTCATCGCAGTCTGCTGTGGTGGAAGCGCGGTGCGATGCAGTTTGCCAACGGTTTTGCCAACGGCTTCATGTTCGCGCTCGTGTCAGTTTGGTTCGCGAGCTGCTCGCAACGGGCCATGCTCTCGCCGTACCAAATGCAATAACATCAAACCCTCTGTTTGCGGTCGGCCCAGCTTGGGTATAGGACGCACTGTGACAATAATGAAAGTCGGAAGGATTCGGTCGTGTCGGAAAATAGGGATTACTACGAGGTGCTTGGCGTCGACAGGGATGCCGACGCGCGGACGATCAAGCGTGCGTTTCTAAAGAAGGCCCGTACCGTACATCCGGATGTTTCGGACGACCCCGAGGCCGAGGCCAAGTTCAAGGAGCTCAACGAGGCCTATTCCGTTCTTTCCGATGAGCAGAAGCGTGCTAACTACGACCGTTACGGCACTGCCGACGGCCCTGGTGGTTCGGGCTACGTCGATATCAACGATATCTTTGGTGGCATGGGCATGGACGACTTGTTCTCGTCGTTCTTTGGCGGCGGTGCCGGCGGTGGCGCCCGCAGCCGTCGTGAGCGTCGTCGCGGACGTGACATGGCCATCTCGCTTTCGGTGACGCTCGAGGAGGCGGCGCTCGGCTGCAAAAAGACGATCAGCTATGACCGCCTTGCTCCTTGCGAGGACTGCAACGGCACCGGTAGGGCAGAGGGCGCACAGGAAAAGCAGTGCGGCCGCTGCCACGGTACGGGCTACGTCACGACGGTTCAGCGTTCGTTTTTGGGCCAGGTTCAGTCTTCCTCGCCTTGCCCTGACTGCCATGGCGAGGGCACGGTTATCGACCATCCCTGCGAGACCTGCGACGGTCAGGGCCGCACGCCTTCGCATGAAAAGATTGACATCGATATTCCCGCCGGCGTTTCGACCGGTCGCCAGCTGCGCGTGAGCGGCTTTGGCGAGGCCGGCCTTCGCGGCGAGCCTTCGGGCGACCTGATTGTCAACGTGCGCGTTGCCGACCACGAGCGCTTTAAGCGCAACGGTGACGACCTGTACCTGGTGAGCGATATCTCGATTGCGCAGGCTGCGCTCGGCTGCGAGATCGAGGTCGGGGGCATTATGCCCGACGAGGTCGTTAAGGTGACGGTTCCCGCCGGCGCCCAGTACGGTGATACCGTGAGCGTCAATAATTACGGCATGCCGCGCATTGGCGGTGGCGGTTCGCGTGGCCGCCTGATCGTGCAACTGCGCGTGGTCGTTCCCACCAATCTTTCCAATAAGCAGCGCGAGCTGCTCCGTGCTTTTGCCGATGATATGGGCGATGACGTCGCTTCCGGTAAGAAGTCGGTGACCGACCGCATCAAGAGCGCCCTCGACGATATCCTCGATTAAGGAGCCCGCGTGCTCGCACCCCATATTTCCGTCGTCAACCTCGGCTGCCGTGTCAACCGGGTTGAGTCCGACCGTATCACTGCCGATCTTATGCGCCTGGGCTTCGCTATTGTGGAGCCCCAGGATGCCGATTTGATCGTCATTAACACCTGTGCCGTTACGGGCGAGGCCGAGGCCAAGACCCGTAAGGCCGTTCGTCATGCGCTGGCCCATCCAAACGAGCCCTATGTAGTCGTGACCGGATGCGTGGTCAATTTGCATCCCGAGGAGCTGTTGGAGCTTTCGGATCGCGTGATCGCCGAGCCGTCAAAGATCGATGTCGCCGAACGTGTCTGCGAGGTACTGGGCGTTGAGTCCGATAGCGTTCCCGCCTGCAGCGATGGCGAGGTGGTCGATGCGCTCGGTCGCTCTCGCCTGGGCGTGAAGATTCAGGACGGCTGCAACCATCGCTGCACCTATTGCATTGTGTGGAAGGCGCGCGGCCCCGAGCGTTCCGTGCCCGTCGAGTCCGTGCTCGAGCAAGTTCGCGAGGCCCAGGAGGCCGGCGTGCCCGAGGTGGTGCTGACCGGTGTGAACCTGGGTGCCTACGATGGCAAGAGCGCGACCGACGAGCATGTCGAAATCGATGAGCTGCTCGAGGCCATCATGGAGCGCACGTCTATTCCGCATGTGCGCATTTCCTCGGTCGAGCCCATGGATATCTCTGAGCGCCTGCTTAAGGTTATGGCGCGCTATCCGCAGCGTATCGCCCCGTTTTTGCACCTGCCCGTGCAGTCCGGCTGCACGGCGACCCTGCATCGCATGGGCCGTCCCTATAGCGCCGAGGCCTTTGAGGATACGGTGCGCATGATTCGCGCCAACTTGCCCCAGGTGTCTCTTTCGTGCGATGTCATCGTCGGTTTTCCTGGTGAGACGGACGAGGAATTCGAGGAGTCGCTGGCGCTATGCCGCCGTGTGGGTTTCTCGCGTATGCACGTGTTCCGCTACAGCAAGCGTCCCGGTACCCTTGCTGCCGACATGCCCGACCAGGTGCCACCCGAGGTTATGGCCGAGCGCAGCCGCCGTATGCGGGCCGCCGCGCAGGAGCTCGCTATTGCCGACGCTCGTCGTCGCGTGGGCACGGTCGAGCGTGCCGTGCTCGAGTATGGTGACAACCTGACGCTCGGCTCGTTCCATCATGCCCGTCTTGACGATACCTGTGGACTTACAGCTCCGTGCCTGCTCGATGTTGCTATCATCGGAGTCGATGATTCCGGCTTGGTCCATGCACGCAGGGAGGTTCATGGAAGCCTCGAAGATTAGACTTACCGTTCCCGAGGGAATTGATCCCTCGCGCGTTTTGGGCGCCGGCGACGGTGTCCTTCGTGCGCTTGAGAGCTTGGTTCGCGCCCATGTGGTCGCCCGTGGCGATAGCATCTCCGTGAGCGGCGACCCGGACGAGGTCGAACTCGTGGCGCGCTTTTTCGAGCACGCTTTTCGCGAGGCGGCCGCCGGGCGCACGCTGTCTGCCGACGATGTCTCTCGCTGCCTGGCCGTCTTGCGCGACGGTGAGCACGAGGCTACGTCGCTTCGCGATGACGTGCTGCTTTCGTATCGCGGCCGCGTCATTCGCCCCAAGACGCTCGGGCAAAAGCGCTATGTGGATGCCATCCGCTCGCATACCATCACATTTGGCTTGGGTCCTGCCGGTACCGGTAAGACCTATCTGGCTATGGCGCTCGCCGTTGCCGCGCTCAAGCGTCACGAGGTGGGCCGTCTGATCTTGACGCGTCCGGTTGTCGAGGCGGGGGAGAACCTGGGCTTTTTGCCCGGTACCCTCGAGGAAAAGATCGATCCCTACATGCGTCCGCTCTACGACGCCCTTTTTGACATGATGGATCGCGAGCGCACCGATGAGCTCATGGAGCGCGGCGTGATCGAGATCGCCCCGCTTGCCTACATGCGCGGCCGCACGCTGAGCGATGCCTTTGTGGTGCTCGACGAGGCGCAAAACACCACGCCCGAGCAGATGAAGATGTTCCTGACGCGCCTGGGCTTTAACTCCAAGTTTGTGATTACCGGCGACCTGAGTCAGCGTGATCTGGTGGGCCGTCGCGGCGGTCTTGCTGACGTTGAGCAGATTTTGGGCCGTGTCGACGATGTCGCATTTTCGCACCTCGAGCGTGCCGACGTGGTGCGCCATGCCTTGGTGGGACGTATCGTCGAGGCATACGATACTTATGATGATGTGCGCGAGAAACGCGCACGTGACCGGAAGGAGTCCCGTTGAGTGTATTGATCAGCAACGATGCCGAGCTCGATACGCTGCTCGACGCGCAGGAGGTGGAGCACATCTGCGAGGTTGTGCTTGCCGCCGAGAGCGTTGAGCGTGAAGTCGAGATTTCCCTTTCGTATGTCGACGAGGACGAGATGCACGAGCTCAACCACGAGTGGCGCGGCATCGACCGCACCACCGATGTGCTCTCGTTTGAATGCGACTCGGCCTTTGACGATGACATTCCCGCCGATGAGACGCTCGAGCTCGGCGATATCATCTTGGCCCCGGAGGTCATTGCCCGTCAGGCCCCCGGTTTTGGCAATAGCCCCGCTGACGAGTGCCGTCTGATGCTCGTTCACGGCATGCTGCACCTGCTGGGCTATGACCATATTGATGACGACGAGGCCGAGGTCATGGAGGCCCGCGAGGACGCCATCCTGCGCGATCTGGCGCTCGAGCGCGGCGAGGACCCCAAGCTAGTCCATGTCGGCCCCATCACCAACCACGCCCACGACTAGGAGCCGTCTATGATTCCCGGATCTAACAAGGACCATCCGTCCTTCTTAAAGTCGTTCTCCTATGCCATGGAGGGCTTCGTTACCGCCGTCAAGACCGAGCGCAACATTAAGGTCATGCTCGTGGCGGGCGTGTGCACCGTCATTGCCGGCTGTATCGTGGGGCTCGACATTGCCGAGTGGGCCACGATTATCATCTGTTGTGGCCTGGTGATTCACGGCGAGCTGTGCAACACCGCTATGGAGGCTATCGTCGACCTAGCGACCCAGGAGCTCCATCCGCTGGCCAAGCGTGCGAAGGACATCGCCGCCGCCTCCGTATACGTTCTTTCCATCACCGCCGCGATTGTGGGCTTGCTGGTATTTGCCCACGCGCTCGGCTTTATTTAGAAAGGGATTCCCATGTCCGACAATATGCAGCCTGCCGATGAGATTTTGGACGACGAGTCCCTGGACGCGGTGGATACCGAGGAGCTCGAGGATTTCGAGGAGTTCGACCCGTTTGAGGGTATGAGCGACGAGGAACTCGATGCCCTGTGCGACGAGGACGACAACCTCGCGGGCTTTGGCGACGTTGAGCCTGGTTTTCGCAGCGGCTTCGTGGCCCTGGTCGGTCGTCCCAACGCTGGCAAGTCTACGCTGCTTAATGCCTGCTATGGCAAAAAGGTCGCCATCACCTCGCCGGTGGCCCAGACGACCCGCCGCCGCATGCGCGCCGTCGTCAACCGCCCCGGCTACCAGCTGGTCTTTGTCGATACCCCCGGTATTCATAAGCCCAAGGACGGCTTGGGATCCGAGCTCAACAAGAGCGCGTTGTTCGAGCTGAACGATGTCGATGTCGTCGCGTTTTTGATTGATGCCACCAAGCCCATCGGCAGGGGAGACGCCTGGGTTGCCGAGCGTGTCAGATGCGCTCGTTGCAAGAAGGTCCTGGTGCTCACTAAGGCCGATGAGGCCGACCCCGCACAGGTCATGGAGCAGCTTAAGGCCGCCCACGAGCTCATGGAATATGACGACGAGATCGTGACGTCGTCGGTCAAGAACTTCAACGTCGATGCCTTTATCGAGACCGTTGCGCACTTTTTGCCCGAGGGTCCGCGTTGGTTCCCCGAGGACATGGGTACCGACGCTTCCGATGAGACGCTCGTTGCCGAGTTTGTGCGCGAGAAGGTCTTGCGCCGCACCCGTGATGAGATTCCGCACTCCGTTGGCGTGATCTGCGATGCGCTCGAGCAGACCAAGAAGGTGCTGCGCGTGCACGCCACCATTTACGTCGAGCGCGAGGGCCAAAAGGGCATCATCATCGGCAAAGGCGGCGAGATGATCAAGCATATCGGTATCGACGCCCGTCGCGATCTTGAGCGCATCTTTGGCACGCAGGTCTTTTTGGAGCTGGACGTGAAGGTCAAGTCCGGCTGGCGCGACGACGAGGCCCAGATTCGCCGCTTTGGCTATAACGCCGAAGACTAAGGACGCGCGGCGCGCATGGCAGGCTCCCGGACATATCGCACGAAAGTGCTCGTGCTCGATAAGACTAAGCTCAAAGAGACCGACCTGATCTTGACGATGCTTGACGAGCGGGGACGGCAGGTTCGTGCCGTGGCAAAGGGTGCCCGTAAACCCGGTGGGCGCCTGGCTGCGCGCTGTGAGCTGTTCTGTACCGTCGACATGCTGCTCGCGCATGGGCGGTCGCTCGACGTGGTTTCCCAGGCCGAGCTTATGGAAGCGCCGCTCGGCGCTGCGCCCGATTACGAGACGACCTGCGCCGCAAGCGCGATCGCCGAGGTCGCGCGCGTGTGCTCGTTCGAGGACGCCGAGGACCCGTTTACCTTTGCCATAACGCAGCGAGCGCTTGCCCTGGTGGGCAGCGGGCTCGACACAGCGCATATGGATCTGCTCGTGGCGGCCTTTGTCTTTAAGCTGCTGTCGCACGTTGGCTACCGACCCGATTTTTCGGCCTGCGTGCTGTGCGGAGACCCCATGCTGTCGTATTTTTCGCCCCAGGCCGGCGGGCTCATGTGCGGCTCGTGCGCGTCGAGCGTTCCGGGTGCCGAGTTGGTGTCGACCGGTGAGGTCGCATGGCTGCGCGCCCTCATGTCCATGACCTTCGATGCGCTCATGGCCGAGCGAATCGACCCGCATACGGCGGCATTCTTGCTCGGGCTTTCGCATGTTTGGGCCGCCACGCACACCGATCAGCGCCTCCGTGCGATGGAATTCATGTTGGGTCGGTGATGATGCGCAGGGGCGGGCTGCTTGTGGTAACATATCGGCCTGTTAGTACCTCGACCTTGGTTGCTCGCTCCACCGGCGGCTTCCCAGTCCGAGGCGAATCGAGTCGCCCGATGGCGACGCAAAACGAAAGGTGAAACAATGACTGTTTCCAAAGAGCGCAAGGCGGAGCTGACTGCCCAGTTCGGTAACACCCCGGTCGACACCGGCAACCCCAAGGTTCAGGTCGCCATCCTGTCCGAGCGCATCAAGGAGCTGACCGAGCACATGAAGTCCCACCAAAAGGACTTCCACACCCGTCGTGGCCTGCTCATGCTCGTCGGTCGTCGTCGTCGTCTTCTCTCCTACATCAAGAAGAACGACATCGTCGAGTACCGTGAGCTCATCAAGGCTCTGGGCATTCGCGACAATATTCAGTAGCGAACTTGTACATGCTAAGAGCGTCCTGCATGCGGGACGCTCTTTTTGTGTAAGGGCGTGAACAATCACGCTCTGAAGCGTGGCGGGGGCAGGGGGCCCGCGTCACATGAGAAGCCCGCAGGCAAGGGGCCTGTGGGGTAAAGGAGAACAATGACACTCGTATCCAAGACCTTTGAGCTGTACGGCAAGACCTACACCTTTGAGTCCGGCGAGCTTGCCAAGCAGGCCACTGGCGCCTGTCTGGTCAAGCAGGGCGACACCACGATGCTCGATACCGTGGTCGTCTCTAAGGAGCGCAAGAACTATGACTTCTTCCCGCTGACCGTCGACTTCAACGAGAAGATGTACGCTGCCGGCCGCATCCCGGGTGGCTACCTCAAGCGTGAGGGCCGTCCCAGCGAGAAGGCCACGCTCACCGCGCGCATGATCGACCGTCCGATTCGCCCGAGCTTCCCGGACGGCTTCCGCAACGAGGTACACATTGTCGCTACCTCGCTCGTCGCCGACCAGGTCAACCCCTTCGACGTCATCAACGTCATGGGTGCCTCCCTGGCCATGACGCTCGGCGGCGTGCCCTTCGAGGGCCCGCTTGCCTGCGTGCGCATCGGCCGTAACGTGGAGACCGGCGAGTTTATCGTCAACCCCACCTACGAGGAGCGCGAGAACTCCGATCTGGACCTGGAGCTGGGCGGATCCGCCGACTTCATCTCGATGGTCGAGGCCGGCGCCGAGGAGATCTCCGAGGACGACATGCTCGCCGCTATGAAGTTTGGCCAGGAGGCCCTTGCTGCTTTCTGCCAGGCTCAGGACGAGTTCGTCGCCGAGTGGGAGCAGGTTAACGGCCCCATCGTCAAGAAGGAGTACCCGCTCGACCAGCCCGTCGAGGAGGTCCAGGAGCGCATCTTCGCCCACTACGACGAGATGGCTGCCGCCCTTCGCGACGCCGACAAGCTCTCCCGTATCGGCAAGGTCGAGGCTCTGAAGGAGTCCATCCGCGCCGAGTTCACCGAGGAGGAGCAGGCCGCTTGGGAGCGCGAGATCCCCGTGGTGCTCAAGAAGCTCGAGAAGAAGGCCATGCGCACCATGGTCGTCGAGACCGGCGAGCGCGTCGACGGCCGTGCCGCCGACGAGATCCGTCCCATCATGGTGAAGGACAACTACCTGCCGCTCGTTCACGGCTCCGGCCTGTTCCAGCGTGGGCAGACCCAGGTGCTTTCCGTCCTGTCGCTCGGCATGCTCAACGAGGGCCAGCGCTTGGACACCATCGAGCCCACCGAGGGCAAGCGCTACATGCACCACTACAACTTCCCGCCGTTCTGCACCGGCGAGACCGGCCGCATGGGCAGCCCCAAGCGCCGCGAGATCGGTCACGGCAACCTGGCTGAACGCGCTCTGCTTCCGGTGCTTCCCGACGAGAACGAGTTCCCCTACGCCATCCGCGTCGTCTCCGAGGTCATGGAGTCCAACGGCTCCTCTTCGATGGCTTCGACCTGCGGCTCCACGCTCGCCCTTATGGACGGCGGCGTGCCCATTAAGCGCCCAGTCTCCGGTATCGCCATGGGCCTGATCCAGGAGGAGGGCAAGACCGTGGTCCTGTCCGACATCCAGGGTCTCGAGGACTTCCTGGGCGACATGGACTTTAAGGTCACCGGAACCACCGAGGGCATCACCGCCCTGCAGATGGACAACAAGGCCACTGGCCTCACCTTCGACATCCTGGCCCGCGCCCTGCAGCAGGCCAAGGAGGGTCGTGCCTTCATTCTGCAGAAGATGCTCGATGTGATCCCCGAGCCGCGCCACACCACGCGCAGCACCGCTCCGCGCATCGTTTCCATCCAGGTTCCGACCGACAAGATCCGCGACGTCATCGGTTCCGGCGGTAAGGTCATCCGCGGTATCCAGGACGAGACCGGCGCCTCGGTCGACATCCAGGAGGATGGTACTGTCTTTGTCGGCGGCACCGGCGAGTCCGTCGACCAGGCCGTCGAGCGTATCAAGCTCATCATCAAGGTTCCCGAGCCGGGCGAGGAGTACACCGGTCGCGTGGTCTCCATCCAGCCCTTCGGCGCCTTCGTCAACCTGCTGCCCGGTAAGGACGGCCTGCTGCACATCTCCCGCGTCGCCAAGGGCCGCGTGGAGAAGGTCGAGGACGTCCTCAACGTGGGCGACGAGGTCAAGGTCGTCGTCATCGAGGTCGACGATCGCGGCAAGATCTCGCTCGATCGTCTTGATAAGCCCGAGGCCCCGGCTCGTGCCGAGGGTGCCTCCGAGGGCGACGGCGAGCACTTCCAGCGCCGTGAGCGTCCGCGTCGCGAGCGCTCTGAGCGCAGCGACCGTCCGCGCCGTCCCGGCGACAACGGAGGCCGAAAGCCTCGCCGTCACCACGACGCCGAGTAACAGCCGTACATAAGCAGCTCAACAAGGGCGACTCCTAAGGGGGTCGCCCTTTTGCTATTCCCGGCGGGGCCGCAGGTAAAGTTTCCTGCTCTACAGTCCTGCGCAAGACGGAAAGCACATTAAGTGCTTTCCTTTGCGTGCGGAACTCGCGATAAACTTTATATGAGTCCCTCCCGGGCGCAAGCAAAAGGGCTGGTTAACGCTGTTGGTAGCTTGCTGGTCTTCTGTTCTTAGTTGATATACTTTTTCGCATCTAACGCTTAGCCTAGGGGGTTGGCATGACAAATAAGGTTGAATGGGACCGCATGATTGCCGGGGAGCTCTATAGCCCCTATCGGGTTAACGACCATTCGTTTAGTAGGGTGCATGCGGCTCAGAAGTTGTTTAATGAGTCGGTGTATTGGGCTGATTCGAGCGCCTTTGAGGAACTAAAGAAGTGTTTTCGCGTTGCTCCGGACGATATGGTCTTAACGGCTCCCGTTTATTTTGATCACGGTGACAGGGTTTCGTTTGGTAACCATTTCTATGCGAATACCGGTTTGACGATTCTGGACGAAAATTACGTGACCTTTGGCGACAACGTCTTTCTAGGACCCCATGTGAGTATATTTACTGCTGGGCATCCAATTGACGCCGATGTGCGCAATCTAGACCTCGAGTATGCTAAGCCTGTCGTAATCGGCAACAACGTCTGGATGGGCGGCGGGGTGATTATCAATCCGGGCGTATCAATCGGAGACGATGTGGTCATAGCCTCAGGTTCAGTTGTTGTTAAAGACGTTCCAAGCCACGTCATCATCGGCGGCAATCCAGCTCATATCATTCGAGAGATTACCGACAACGATCGCAAGCTCTGGCAAGGCCAGCTGAATGCCTACAACGAGGCAATTGGATCATAGCCTCGGCATTCCCGCAGATAAAACCTACTAAAACAAACCTATCCCTTATTGGCAGGTTTCCCGTGGGGCGGGCACTGATGAAGCTTATCGCGAGTTCCGCACGAACAGGAGGCCACTTAATGTGGCCTCCGTCGTGAGCAGGACTGTAGAGCAGGAAACTTCATCAGTGCCCGCCCCACGGGAAACCGTCGGGATAGACCAGTTCAGATGGGGCTTTGATGCATGGGTGGTCTGTTGTTGTGCAAATGGGTATCATACTGTGGTTATTGCATCGACTCTACGATGCATTGTTGTATGTGCCCGGCGGTCGGTTTGCCAGAAGCGCCCCGTCGGTTGTTCCAGACCCGTTTCGAAGAAAGGAAACAACACTCACCTATGGCAGCTAAAAGATCATCTCCCTTGAAGATCATCCCGCTCGGCGGCCTTGACGGCATCGGCAAGAACATGACGGTCTTCGAGTGCGGCGACGACATGGTGCTCGTCGACGCCGGCCTCATGTTCCCGGATGACTCCCAGCCTGGTATCGACCTGGTGCTTCCCGACTACACCTATGTTCTGGAGAACGAGGAGAAGCTCCGCGGTATCGTCGTCACCCACGGCCACGAGGACCACACCGGTTCGCTTCCGTATCTGCTGCAGGACCTCAACAATAAGGTGCCCATCTTCTCGAGCAAGCTGACGCTTGGCTTTATCGAGGGCAAGCTTTCTGAGTTCCGCATCCGCGCGCCCAAGTTCCGCGAGGTCAAGGGTGGCAGCCATGTCAACCTCGGCGGCATCTCGCTCGACTTCTTCTCGATGACGCACTCCATCCCCGGCGCTCTGGGCGTGTTCATCCGCACCAATCAGGGCACCGTTATGCACACCGGCGACTTTAAGCTCGACCAGACGCCCATCGACGGCGTCACGCCCGACTATGCCGCTATCAGCCGCTTTGCCAAGCAGGGCATCGACCTGCTGCTTTCTGACTCCACCAACGCCACGGTTCCCGGCTTTACCAAGTCTGAGGCCGAGGTTGGTCCCAACCTGCTGCACGCCATCAAGAACGCCCCGGGTCGCGTGTTCGTCGCATCGTTCTCGAGCCACATCCATCGTTTGCAGCAGATCTGCGATGCCGCCCGCAAGTGCGGCCGTAAGGTCGTTGTGACCGGTCGTTCCATGCTCACGAACACCCGCGTGGCGCGCGAGCTCGGTTATCTCAACATCGATGATGCCGATATCATCGATGCCTTTGACATTGATAACCTGCCCGACGACAAGATTGTCGTCATGTGCACCGGTTCGCAGGGCGAGCCGCTGTCGGCCCTGTCCCGCATGGCCAATGGCGAGCACAAGACGCTCTCCATCCACGAGGGCGATACCGTTATCCTCTCGGCAACTCCTGTTCCCGGCAACGAGAAGGCCGTCCAGCAGGTCGTCAACAGCCTGGCCAAGCTCGGCTGCGACGTGTGGGATAAGAACCGCGCTCTCGTTCACGTCTCCGGTCACGGCAGCCAGGAGGAGCTCAAGCTCCTGATGGCCATGGCCAAGCCCACGTACTTTATGCCGGTTCACGGCGAGGCCGTGCACCTGCGCGCCCATGCCCAGCTGGCCCGCAAGATGGGTCTCAAGGACGATCATATCTTTATCCTCGATAACGGCGACACGCTCGAGATGCGCGGCGGTATCGTCAAGCGCGGTACGCCCGTCGAGTCCGGCGTCGTCTACGTCGACGGCCTGCGTATCGGCGATACCGACCCCATCGTCTTGCGCGATCGCCAGAAGCTCGCCAACGACGGTATGGTTACCGCTGTTGCCATCGTCTCGCTCAAGCACAAGAAGATCGAGGCCATCGAGTTCTCGGGCCGCGGCGTCTCGTTTGCCATCGACGACCAGTTCTCCGAGGATGCCTCCGCGTCCATTATGAAGACGATCGAGAAGGGCAAGTTCAGCTTTACGAGCAGCGGTTCCGATGCCATTCGCAAGGCCGTGCGCGACTCGCTCTCCAACTTTATCTGGAGCCGTACGCGCACTCGTCCGATGATCATCCCGGTCGTCATGGAGGTTTAGTTTGGCGCGCGGATCTGCACAAAACGCCAAAGGCAATAAGGCCAACAACCAACCGGCATCTGCTAAGGGTGCCGGTTCCCATCTGCGTGCCAATAAGGGCCACGAGTCCGAGTTCGATGATTTCGAGCCCTTGGTCGAGCCCTCGGCCAACCGCGATATCGCCGGCGTGGTCATTGCCGTTTTGGCGATTGCGTCCTTTATTGCCGTGATTTCGCCGGCGACTGCGCCCGTTACGGCTGCGGTTGCCGGTTTCTACCACTTGGGCTTTGGTCTGGGCGCCTACGTGCTGCCGATCGTCATTTTGCTGTTTGCCGCCACGCTCTTTTTAGGCGAGGACTCGCCGCTCAACGCGCGCTCTGTTGCGGGCGGCGCCGTGGTCTTTATTGCCGTCGTCTCCATTCTTTCGTTGATGGTGCCGGGTACGAGCGACTCGTGCGACCTTATGTTCACGCCGCAAAATCTGTCCGCCTCGGGTGGCTACATCGGTGCGTTTATTGCGAGTGCGCTGCAAAATGCCCTGGGTAAGCCTATCGCGATGGTAGTCCTGCTGGGCCTTGTCGTCGTGGGCTTGGTCATCATTGGCTTTTCGGTGGGCGGCGTTTTGCGCTCTGCCCGCGACCGTGCGGCAGATTTTGCCGAGCGCCGTCGTGCCGACGTCAACGCGAGTCCGTGGGGTGACGATGAGGCCCTGTCGGTGCCTGGTATCGCCCGTCCGCACCTGAGCATTTTTCGTCAAAAGGGCTCCGATGCGGCCGTGACCACGGTCATGGGCAATGATGTGGACCCGGTTTTGGACGATGACGACGAGGATCCGTTTGTCGACGTGTCCGATGCCGTGGAGGCTGAGCGCGCTAAGACGACGCTGCTGCCGCGCCGTCATGCCAAGAAGAGCAAGGCCACACCCAAGTTGAATACAAGTGAGCCCGATCCGTCTTGGTCCGATAGCGAGATTGAGCTCACCGAGGGCGATGACGAGGACGACGAGGGTCTGATTGAGACCGCAAAGACAACTTTGCTGCCGCGTCGCCATGCAAAGCGCGACCAGGTAACCGGTCAGCTTTCGATGGAAGACGACCCCGATAAGATCGACGAGTCCGAGCCGCCGTTTGCCGTGAATCCTGTCTCGGCAGCACCTCAGATCCCCGACTTCTTGAAGCATCCCAAGGTTGCCGATGCGCCTGCCTTGAGTGCTGTCGAATCGGCTGCGGCTAGCGATGGGGGAGCGGACGGCGGCGCCGCAGATAACGAGGGCGAAGAAGAGGACGGCCTCAAACTTCCGCCACTTGAGATTCTGCATGCCAACCCGCAGTCGGCTTCCTCTGCGTCTTCTGACAAGGAGCTGGAACAGACTGCCGAGTCGCTTCAGTCCACCTTGCTGGAGTTTGGTCGTAGTGCCCGCGTGGTCGGCTGGATCGCCGGCCCCACGGTGACGACCTTTAAGCTGCAACCTGGCGAGGGCGAGCGCGTGAGCAAGATTTCGAGCCTCGAGGACGATATCGCGCTATCGCTTGCTGCCCAGTCCGTGCGTATCTTTGCCCCGATCCCCGGCACCTCGCTTGTGGGTATCGAGATCCCCAATCGCAAGCGCCAGAACGTCAACCTGGGCGACGTGCTTCCCTATGTGAAGGGCGGTCCGCTCGAGCTCGCCATCGGTCGAGATGCCGAGGGTACGCCGGTCGTCGCCGACCTTGCCAAGATGCCCCACCTGCTGATCGCCGGTACCACGGGTTCCGGTAAGTCGGTCATGATCAACTCCATCATCACGACCTTGCTCATGCGCGCCCTTCCCGAGGACGTTCGCCTGATCATGGTCGACCCCAAGCGCGTCGAGCTTGCGGGCTATAACGGTCTGCCGCATCTTTACGTGCCTGTAGTGACCGAGCCCAAGCAGGCCGCGAGCGCTCTGCAATGGGCCGTGTCCGAGATGGAGCGTCGCCTGAAGGTCTTCGAGCGTCTCAACGTGCGTAAGATCTCGACCTACAACGAAAAGCAGGCCGCCGGCGAGTTTGAGCATTACGATAACCCGCCGCAAAAGATGCCCTACCTGGTCATCATCATCGACGAGCTCTCGGACCTGATGATGGTCGCCGGTAAGGATGTCGAGGCCTCGATCGTGCGTATTGCTCAGCTGGGCCGTGCCGCCGGTATCCACCTTATCGTGGCCACGCAGCGCCCGAGCTCCAACGTGGTGACGGGCCTCATCAAGGCCAACATCACCAACCGCATCGCCTTTAACGTCGCCACGGGCATCGACTCGCGCGTCATCATCGACCAGATGGGTGCCGAAAAGCTCACCGGTTTGGGCGATATGCTGTTCTCCAAGGTCGACTGGGGCAAGCCTCGCCGTATCCAGGGCTGCTTTGTCTCGGATGACGAAATCAACGAGATTGTCGAGTTCGTCAAGTCGCAGAGCGAGCCCGACTACCACGAGGAGATCCTGTCTGCCGTGGCGCCCGCTTCCATGTCCATGGCGGGTGGCGGCGGCATTGTCCGCACCGGACTCGCCGAGCCGCAAGACGATGATCCGCTCATTTGGGAAGCCGCCCATATTGTGGTGGAATCGCAGCTTGGCTCCACATCTGGCCTGCAACGCCGTCTGAAGGTTGGCTATGCGCGTGCCGGGCGTATTATGGACATGCTGGAAGAAAAGGGTGTCGTCGGACCGCCCGACGGTTCCAAGCCGCGCGAGGTCCTGTTGGACGAGGAGGGGCTTGCCGCGCTGGAGTCTGTCGACGCCGAGATGGCACGTGAAGATCGTGAGTTTGGAGGATTCTGATGGCTGCACGCTTTGGTGACATGCTGCTTGAGCAGCGTCGCCGAATGGGCCTTTCCATTCAGCAAGTCGCCAACACCATCAAAATCAGGCCGCAGATCATCGAGTTTTTCGAGACCGGTAACTTTGCTTCGATGCCGCCGCGCGGCTATGCGCAGGGCATGATTTCGAGCTATGCTCGCTTTTTGGGCCTCAATCCGCGCGAGGTCGTCAATGCCTACTTTGACGATCTGATGGCATACGAACGCGAGACGTCGCAGCAGGGCGGTCGTTTTCAGGACGCCGCCGGCTACGTCAATTCGCGTTCCTCGGTCGATAACGGGCGCTTCCTGATGGTTCAGGGCGGTCGTTCGACCCGCTATGGACAGCGTCCTCAGCAGGCCGGTTATATTACCGAGACGGGTTCGGGCGAGGAGATTCGCTCACAGCGTGACCGGTTCCGCAGTACGCCGATGCCCGAGGACCGTGCACTTCCCGCTGCCCGAGGCGTGGCGCGTGACCCTCGTGCCGGCTACGGCGACGGCGGCTATTCCGATCGCGGTTACCGTGGTGCCTCTACGGGACGCTCTCGCGGTGGCTATGCGGATGCCGATACCACGCAGGTGACGCCGCGTCTTCGCTCTCAATCACAGCCGTATGGCCAGCGCTCTTCGGCTCCGCGTTCGGGCCAGCGTGGCTATCAAGGCCGCGGTGAACTTGCGCCCCGCTCGGGTCAGCGCAGCCTTCAGGGCCAGGGTGGCTATCGCGGCCGTTACGATAGCAATCGTGGTCGTATGCCTCAGGGAGGCGGCCGCAGCAGTTCCAATCGTGGACGCGGCGGATCACGTACTCCTCAAAACAACGGGCTCGATCCGCGTATCGTCTACGCCGGCATCGGTGCCGTTGCGCTGCTGTTGATTGTGCTCATCTTGGTGCTTCTGCGCGGCTGCGCATCTTCGGCGCCCGAGACCACGCCCGAGACGCCCACTGCTACCAAGACGACGACCAAGAAGTCTTCTAAGAAGACCGAAACGGTCGACGAGGACGAAGACACCGATGAGGCGACGAATGAGTCGACTGACTCGGACGCTACCAAGACGACGGCCATGAAGGAAGAGAACGAGGTCACGAAGGTCAAAGTCTCCGTTGCCAAGGGAAAGACCGCGTGGATTGAGGTCAAGGTCGACGGCAAGTCGGTCTATGGCGCCCAAGCGACTGGCCCCTTTGAGCAGGAGTACACGCCCGAGTCCTCGATCGAGATCACCACGTCCAAGCCTTCCGATGTCACCGTTACCAAGAACGGTGAAAAGGTCCGTTACGATACCAAGACCTCGGGCGTGGCGCGTGTGACGATCACCGTTCCCAAGAAGGAGACGACTGATTCCGAGAATGGTGAAAGTTCTGATGGTACCGACACCACCGATGGTGCCGATACCACCGACGTTACCGATGCCCAGTCCACGGATGGCGCCGATACCGCAACTGACGGTCAGACACCCACCGATTCTACCGACTATTCGTACGATAGCTACTAAGCCGCTCGTACGCGAAAGGAAACATCATGGCTAAAGATTCCAGCTTCGACGTCGTGTCCGAGGTCAACATGCAAGAGGTCGACAACGCCTTCCAGCAGACCACGCGCGAGATTTCCCAGCGCTATGACCTTAAGGATTCCGGCGCCACGATCGAGCTTTCGAAGGGCGACAAGCTCTTTACGATCAGCGCCCCGGCTGACTTTGTCTCCAAGCAGATTATCGACGTGCTGAGCTCCAAGCTCATCAAGCGCGGCATCGACCTCAAGGCTGTCTCGTGGGATGCTCCGCAGGCGGCGTCGGGCGGCACCGTGCGCGTGCTCGGCCATATCGTCGAGGGCATCGACCAGGCGACCGCCAAGAAGATCAACAAGGACATCAAGGACCAAAAACTCAAGGTCAAGGTGACCATCGAGGCCGACAAGCTGCGTGTTTCCTCTGCTTCGAAGGACGCGTTGCAGACCGTGATTCAGTTCCTGCGCGACCAGGATTACGGCCAGCCGCTACAGTTCACCAACTACCGCTAATATCATTCGAAAGGACCGCTCTCCAACATGGATACACCGTTGGGCTCCGTGCTCTACATCACCCTTGGGTGCGCTAAGAACGAGGTTGACACCGACCGCATGCGTTCTCTTTTGACCGCCGCAGGCTACGAGGAAGCATTCGACCCGCAGGATGCCGATATCGCCATCGTCAATACATGTTCGTTCCTCGCCTCCGCAACGTCCGAGAGCATCGAGACCACGCTCGAGCTCGCCAATGAGGTTCAGGACGGCGTTCGTTCTTGCCCCATCGTCATGTGCGGCTGTGTGCCGTCGCGCTATGGCGACGACCTGCCCGACGAGCTGCCCGAGGTCGCTGCCTTTGTGAAGGCCGACGAGGAGGACGGCATCGTGGCGGTCATCGATGGCGTACTGGGTGTCGAGCGTGAGATCGCGGCCTATATCCCTCAGGTCAAGCGTACCGTCGAGGGCGCCGTTGCTTACGTCAAGATTTCCGATGGCTGCAACCGCTTCTGCAGCTTCTGCATGATCCCCTATATTCGCGGTCGCTATCATTCGCGCAATGCCGAGAGCATTATCTCCGAGGTACGCGACCTGGTTGCCGGCGGTGTGCGCGAGATCGTGCTGATCGGCCAGGACACGGGTATTTGGGGCACCGACTTTACTGACGAGGATGTCACCGAGGGCTCGCCGCGCAATCTGGCGCAGCTGCTGCGTGCCGTCGCTGAGGCCGTGCGCCCGCACAACGTCTGGGTCCGCGTGCTCTATCTGCAGCCCGAGGGCATGACCGATGAGCTTATCGATACGATTCGCGATACGCCCGAGGTGCTGCCTTATATCGATATCCCCGTGCAGCACTGCGACGCGCGCATCCTCAAGGCTATGCGCCGTTCCGGTTCGCGCCAGGAGCTCGAGGACCTGTTCCGCGATCTGCGTGAGCGTATCCCCGGCATCGTGATCCGTTCCACGGCTATGGTCGGCTTCCCGACCGAGACCGACGACGAGTTCCGCGACCTTATCGACTTTATGGACACCGTCGGCTTTGACTACACGAGCGTCTTTGCCTACTCGCAGGAGGAGGGCAGCCTGGCCGCTAAGATGGAGGGTCAGGTCGACGAAGAGGTCAAGCTCGAGCGCGCCCAGGAGGCCATGGACCTGGCCGAGTCGCTCGGTTTTGCCGCCACCGCCGCACATGTGGGCGAGCGCGCCCAGGTAATCGTCGACGGTATCGAAGAGACCGAGGATGGCGTCGAGCTGATCGGCCATGCCTGGTTCCAGGCGCCCGATTCCGATGGCGCGGTGCACTTGGACGCCAGCGAGGCGTCCGTGGGCGATATTCTGACCGTCGAGTTTACCGATAGCTTCTGCTATGAGCTTATCGGTCATGTTGTGGAGTAGGAGAGCGTCGTGGCTAACGAGAGCAATAAGGAACTGACGAGTGTTTGGACGCCCGCCAACATCGTGACGTGCGTGCGTATCGTCTTTATTCCGGTGTTCATGATCGTGTCGGCGCTGTCTCACACGAGTGTTGCCGGTACGGATTGGAGCACCTTCGACGGCCCGCTCGCCGCCGCTGCCTTCATTCTGTATGTGATCCTGTCGTGCACCGATAAGGTCGACGGTTATCTGGCGCGTTCGCGCAACGAGATCACCGACTTCGGTAAATTCTTGGACCCCATCGCCGATAAGCTGCTCGTGTTCTCGGCCCTGCTGCTGTTCTTGGATTTTGGCGCGGTGACCGTGTGGTCCGTGTTCATTATCCTGTTCCGTGAGCTTCTGGTGAGCGCCCTTCGCATGGTCGCGAGTGCGGCCGGTGTGGTCGTTGCGGCCGATAAGCTCGGCAAGTACAAGACGGCGACCACGATGGTCTCCATCTGCGGTTACCTGTGCGTTTTTGCTATGGCCGGCTTGCACCTTGGCCCGGTGGCGCTGACGCTCGGCATCTACTCGGTGTCGCGCTTCCTGTATGCCGTTGCCGTTGTCTTGACCGTTATCTCTGGCGCCCAGTACTTCTGGAACTGCCGCAAGATCGTCTTTTCGGTCTAGGTCCTGGTGGGTATGACGGACTCTTTTGAGCAGATTTCCGCACATAACGAGGAACTGGCGCGCGATATCGTTGAGCGCGCGAGCGCTCGGGGTGTGACGGTTTCGACGGCTGAGTCGCTGACGGCGGGTATGATCGCCTCGACGATTGCGGATATCCCGGGCGCCTCGGCCGTGCTGCGTGGCGGTGCGGTGACCTACTGCGATGAGATTAAGCATCGCGTGCTGGGTGTTGAGCAGGAGACGCTCGACCGCTACACCGCGGTGTCGCATCAAACTGCGCGCGAGATGGCGTCGGGTTCGCTGGAGCTGTACCAGAGCGATATTGCCGTGAGCGCAACGGGTTATGCCGGCCCCGGCGGTGGTACTAAGGACGATCCTGCTGGCACTTTCTATATTGGGTGGGCACATCGTTCCGCCGATGGGGGAGTGCCGGTCGTGGACTCTGTGCGCTGCCACTATGAGGGCGACCGTTCGTGTGTTCGTGCCCATGCGGTCACGGAGGCACTGGGTCGCATTGTCTGCGTGCTCGATTCTATGGAATAGACGTGTTTTAAGGGGCCTCCGGGCCCCTTAATTGTGGAGATAGGGACCTCTGACAAATTTAGCGTTTGTGCTGGTTGTAGATGTATTTTTGCCTGCCTTGTTCATATTTGGTCCTTTGTGGTCAAGTATTTGGTCAGTGTTTGGTCGGCGTTTGGTTGGGTTTTGGAAAGACCGCCTGCATATGATTGGCCTGAACGGTTGACCACGAACAGCCGTTCGTTTATTATCGATGCAGGTTGTTAAGAGGAGGGCTATTCATGGCCAAGAATTCAGGTCCCGTACGTACCGTTCATGCTCGCACGACGGGTAAAGAGCGCGATGAGATGATCGCCACCACCAAGGCCGAGATCGAGAAGAAATTCGGCCAGGGTTCCATCATGAGGTACGGCGACGGTGGCCCCGAGCTCGAGGTCGAGGCCATTCCCACGGGCGCCCTGGCCCTCGATGCCGCGCTGGGTATCGGCGGCGTGCCGCGCGGCCGTATCGTCGAGATTTACGGTCCTGAGTCCTCCGGTAAGACGACGCTTTCGCTCGAGATCCTGGCCGAGGCCCAGGCAATGGGTGGCGTTGTGGCATTTATCGATGCCGAGCATGCGCTTGATCCCACGTATGCCGCGCGCATTGGCGTGGATATCGACGAGGTACTGATTTCCCAGCCCGATACGGGTGAGCAGGCGCTCGAGATTGTTGACATGCTCGTGCGTTCCGGCGCCATCGATGCTATCGTCGTCGACTCCGTCGCCGCGCTGACCCCGCGTGCCGAGATCGAGGGAGAAATCGGCGACACTACGGTCGGTCTTCAGGCTCGCCTGATGAGCCAGGCGCTCCGCAAGCTCGCCGGCTCGCTGTCCAAGTCCAACACGACGTGCATCTTCATTAACCAGCTGCGTGAGAAGATCGGCGTCATGTTCGGCAACCCCGAGACCACGACGGGCGGCCGCGCCCTTAAGTTCTTCTCTTCGGTGCGTATCGACATTCGCCGCATCGACAGCATTAAGCTTAAGGACGAGGTTATCGGTAACCGCGTGCGCGCCAAGGTCGTTAAGAACAAGGTGGCAGCTCCGTTCCGTTCTGCTGAGTTCGACATCATGTACGGTACGGGCATCTCTAAGGAGGGCTCGATTCTGGACATGGCTGTCGAGTGCGGCATTTGCAAGAAGATGGGCTCCTGGTTTGCCTATGGCGAGGATAAGCTCGGCAACGGTCGCGAGGCCGCCAAGGCGTTCCTGCGCGAACACCCCGATTGTGCCGACGAGATTGAGCATAAGGTCCGCCTTGCCTGTGGACTTGAGTTTGATGACGATGCTCCGTCCGAGGTCGAGCTGACCGATCAGCCTGCGCCTGAGGAGTTTGACGAGCTTTACGCCATCGATGGTTCCGCCATGCTCGATGATGACGACGAGTAGCGGTTACGCTCATGTCGTATACGGTGACCGAGGCCACGGTCGTCTTTCCCGATAAGAAGGCGGCCTCCTCGTTCTCGAGCGGGTATGCGTCCAAAAAGCCTTGCGCACATATCGATTGTGAGCTTGAGGGCGGTTTTGAGCGGTCCATTTGGATTCCCGTGCGGGTCGCGCGGCTGTATGTCAAAAATCGCCCCGATCTTCCCTGTGATTGGGACAACTTCCGTGAGGCGGTGCAGCTCATTGAGCGTAAATGTGCACTTACCATGGTGACCGAGATGTTATCGCGCCGCGACCATGCGACGGGTGAGGTCCGTGACAAGCTGGCTCGCTACGGCTTTCACCAGCCTGCGATCGATTTCGCCGTCGAGCGCGCCACCGAGTATCGTTTTTTAGACGAGAGCCGCTTTTGCTCGTACTTTATCGAGGAGCGCAAGCGGCGCGGTTGGGGACAGCGCAAAATCGAGACCGAGCTCAAGCGCCGTCATGTCGTGCTCGATGACATTCCCGGTTATCCCGAGGATTATTTTGCCGTCGAAGACGATTTGGCGCGTGCGTCAGCCCTGCTCGCCAAGCGGCGTGTTCCAGAGACGCGCGAATTCGAAAAACTGGTTCGGTTTTTGATGGGCAAGGGCTTCTCGTATCACGTCGCCGCCGATGCCGTTAAGGCACGTCTCGATGCCGAACGCGAGGAATGTGCGGTTTAGGCGTATGTGTTTTGTGGCCCTGCCGTTCACCGTGTTTTAGCCGCCGTGCCGGGGCCATTTATTTGACAGTTGTTGTGGTTCAACGTACGATAAACACTGTCATTTGCTTTGTGATATGTGCTCATCTGTGATGAGTTTGTTTATATGTTTATCTGTATCCGACCCGCATAAGCTGCGCCCATATTACTCAAATGTCGCGAGCCGTTCGTAAGGACGGTTCGCTTTGTTGTGTAACGAATCCATAAAAAGGAGTGAGCATGCCTATCATCGCAGCGCTCGTTGGCATCGTTTTGGGTGCCATCGCCGCCATTGCCTACATGCGCACCGCCAAGCAGGGTAGTCTTCACGAGGCCGACGAAAAGATCCAGTCGGCACACGCACAGGCTGAGTCCCTGATCGGTGATGCTAAGCGTCAGGCCGAGACCCTCAAAAAAGAGGCTCTGCTCGAGGCTAAAGAGGAGATCATCAAGAACAAGCAGGCCGCCGAGGCCGAGGACAAGCAGCGTAAGAGCGAGATTCGTACGCTCGAGAACCGTGTGATGCAGCGCGAGGAGTCCCTTGATCGCCGAAACGACGCTCTCGACAAGCGTGAGCACCAGCTGTCCAGCCAGGCCGGTCAGGTCGAGAAGCGCTCCCGCGAGCTTGAGGAGCTCTGCGCCAAGCAGACCTCCGAGCTCGAGCGTATCGCCGACCTGACCCGTGAGGACGCCCACAAGGAGCTCCTCGATAAGGTTCGCGGCGAGGTCACCCACGAGGCTGCCACGATCATTCGCGAGTCCGAGCAGCAGGTTCGCGCCGAGTGCCACAAGACCGCCCAGGAGATTCTGTCCCTGGCGATTCAGCGCTGCGCTGCCGACCACACAGCCGAGGTCACCGTTACCTCCGTGCACATTCCCTCTGATGACCTCAAGGGCCGTATCATCGGTCGCGAGGGTCGCAACATCCGGACCTTCGAGCAGGTTTCCGGCGTCAACCTCGTGATCGACGACACGCCTGAGACCGTCGTTCTTTCGAGCTTCGACCCGGTCCGTCGTGAGACCGCCCGTGTTGCCCTCGAGAACCTCATCGCCGACGGCCGCATTCACCCCGCCCGCATTGAGGAGATGTATCACAAGGCTGCCGACCTGGTTCAGCAGCGCGTGCGCGAGGCTGGCGAGCAGGCTGCCTTTGATACCGGTATCCACGACCTGCACCCCGAGATCGTCAAGACCCTTGGTGCCCTGCGCTACCGTACCTCGTTTGGTCAGAATGTGCTTCAGCACTCCCTCGAGGTTTCCGATCTGTGCGGCGTGATGGCTTCCGAGCTTGGCCTGGACGTTGTGACCGCTAAGCGCGCCGGCCTGCTGCACGACCTGGGCAAGGCAATCGACCACGACGTCGAGGGCCCGCATGCCGTCATCGGCGCCGAGCTTGCCCGCCGTTATGGCGAGAAGCCCGTTATCGTTCATGCTATCGAGGCTCACCATGCCGATGTCGACCCCAACACGGTGCTCGATGTCCTGGTACAGGCCGCCGATGCCGTCTCCGCCTCTCGCCCCGGTGCCCGTCGCGAGTCTGCCGAGAACTACATCAAGCGTCTTGAGAAGCTCGAGGAGATTGCCAACTCCCATGAAGGCGTCGAGCGTACCTATGCCATGCAGGCTGGTCGTGAGGTCCACGTCATGGTTCAGCCGGACAAGATCTCCGATGCCCAGTCCACGGTCCTGGCTCACGATATCGCCCATCAGATCGAGGAAGAGATGGAGTATCCCGGTCAGGTGCGCGTCGTCGTGATTCGCGAGAGCCGCGCTGTCGATATCGCTAAATAACATGAGCGACGCGAACGAGCTCATCTCATTTATCGCGTCGATGTCGGGGGAGGGCAACCTTCGCGTCGAGGAGAACCTTGGCGAGGGGTATGTCCGCCTCCGCGTTTCGGAGGCCGAGCGGCGCCAGGCAAAACACGACATTCAGCATGTCGAGGATATCGTCATCGAAATGCTCCGTAATGCTCGCGATGCCGGCGCCGACAAGGTCTATCTCGCCACGACCAAGGAAGATGGCGTCCGCACGCTTGTCTTTCTGGATAACGGTTCGGGCGTTCCGCAGGATATGCAAGAGCGAATCTTCGATGCCCGCGTTACCTCCAAGCTCGAGAGCATGAAGATGGACCGTTGGGGCGTTCACGGTCGTGGCATGGCATTGTTTTCGATCAAGCAGAACACCGACGAGGCCCGTGTGGTCACGTCCGGCGTCGATCTTGGTTCAGCCTTTAAGGTGAGCGTTGCAGCCGACCGCCTCAGTGAGCGTGCCGATCAGTCCAGCTGGCCCCAGGCCGTCAAGGATGAGGACGGACGTTATGTCTGTGCTCGCGGCCCGCATAATATTATTCGCGCTGCCTGTGAGTTTGCGCTCGAGGAGCTGCGTGGTTGCGATGTCTATCTTGGTTCTCCGTCTGAGATTGCCGCGACCCTTTATGCTCAGGCGTCAAGTCGGCTCGATACGTCTCGTCTCCTGTTTATTGATGACGAGAGCGAGCTTCCGGTTGTCGATCGTTTAGGCCTTGCCTCTGATGCCGAGGACTTTATTCGTATCTGCTCGGGTTTGGGTCTTGAGATGTCCGAGCGCACGGCACATCGCATTTTGGCAGGGCAGATTAAGCCCGTTCGCGGTGTGACCGCGCGTCTGCTGCGCGAGCGTGATTCGTCCTCGCATGCGCCGGCTCCTGTCGATCTCGCGAAGGATCGTCGCGGGCTTCGTATTGCCAAGGATGACATGGCACAGTTTTCGCGTGCTGTGGAGCGCGACTTTAATGACCTTGCCGCCCGGTACTATCTCAACCTTTGCGGCGACCCAAAGATTCGCGTTTCGCGTGATCGAATCACTGTGACCTTCGATCTTGCCAAAGAGGAATAGTGCCTTTACCGAGTCCACTCGGTACGATACAGTTATTGCAGTTAAAACGTACTTTTAAACGCAGGAGTTTCTTCATGGATTGCCTGAAGGTATCAAGCAAATCATCGCCCGCGTCCGTTGCCGGCGCCATCGCCGGCATGGTCAAGGATGGTGTGCCCGTCAACATTCAGTGTGTCGGCGCCGGTGCGGTCAACCAGGCCATAAAGGCTGTGGCTATCGCGCGCGGTTTTTTGATTCCAACCGGTTTTGATATTTCCTGCGCGCCCGTGTTCTCCGACATCCTTATTAACGGGGAGTCGCGCACGGCCATCCGTCTTTCTATTTACGTTCACCAGATCAATCGAGCTGCTATGGATAACGTCGTCATGGATGATGTTAAGCCTGTGGCATAGCTTCTGCTTGCCTCGATTCGCCCCCCCCTCTCCATCGTTAGGACTTATGCACATGGACCAGCGTTCCGTACGCGATATTCTTGCCGGTAAAACCTACTTTATCCGCACCTTTGGCTGCCAGATGAATCAGCACGACTCTGAGCGCGTGAGCGGTCTGCTCGATTCGTATGGTTGCCTCATGGCGCTCGATCCCGAGCATGCCGATATTGTTGTCTTCATGACATGCTGCGTGCGCGAGGCCGCCGATACTCGCCTGTACGGTCAGTGCAACTCTTGTAAGAGCCTCCCGCCCTCACCCTCGGGCAAGCGTGTGGTTGCCGTTGGTGGTTGCATCGCGCAGCGCGATGGCGAGGGCCTGCTCACCAACGTCGATAACGTCAATGTCATCTTTGGTACGCATTCCATCGCACATGTGGCCGAGCTCATTGCCGAGGCGTTCCTTGATGGCAAGCGTCATATCCGCACCAATGAGCATGAGGATACGGATGCCATGAGCATGCCGTGGCATCGCGAGACCCAGTATCACGCCTGGGTGCCCATTATGACGGGCTGCAATAATTTCTGTACCTATTGCATCGTGCCGTACGTGCGCGGTCGCGAAAAGAGCCGCCCCTTCGAGGAAATTGTCGACGAGGTGACCGGTTTGGTGCGCCAGGGCGTGCGCGAGATTACGCTGCTGGGCCAAAACGTTAACTCATATGGTCGCGATCTGTTTGGCAAGCCGCGTTTTGCCGATCTGCTGCGTGCCGTGGGTGATACGGGTGTGGAGCGCATCTTCTTTACCTCTTCTCATCCTAAGGATCTGCTGCCCGAGACCATCGACGCCATGGCCGAGACGCCCGCCGTCATGCCGCAGCTTCACTTGGCCGTTCAGTCGGGCTCCACGCGTATCCTCAAAGAGATGAATCGCCGTTATACACGCGAGGACTATCTGGGCCTGGTCGATCGCATTCGCAACCGCATGCCCGATATCGCGCTCTCGACCGATATTATCGTTGGCTTCCCGGGCGAGACTGAAGAGGACTTTGAGCAGACGCTCTCACTTGCCGAGACGGTCCGCTATGCTCAGGCCTATACCTTCATCTATTCCAAGCGCGCCGGTACCCCGGCCGCAGAGATTGACGATCCTACGCCGCATGAGGTTATTCTCGAGCGTTTCAACCGCCTGGTTAAGGTTATCGAGACTACGGCACACGAGTATAACCAGGGTGAGCTTCATACTGTGGTGCCGGCGCTCATTGAGGGAACGAGTAAAAAGAACGACGCGGTCCTGCTGGGCAAGAGTCCCAAGAATCAGACCGTGCATGCGCCTATCCCCGAGGGTTACAGCATCGATCAGCTTGTTGGCAAGATCGTTGATGTTGACGTTGACGTTGCCAAGACCTGGTATTTGTCCGGCTCCGTTGTGGGCGAGCCGCGCTAATGGTTTCTCCCAGGGCAGGACTTTCCGCCGTTGCGATCGTCGGTCCGACGGCGGTTGGTAAGAGTGATGTTGCCGACCGTTTGGCAGCTCGTCTTTCGTCCGAAGTGCTGTCGTGCGATGCGATGCAAATCTATCGCGGCATGGACATCGGTACCGCAAAGATGGCGCCCGATGAGTGTACGGTGCCGCTGCGTCTCGTCGACATTGTAGAGCCGGGTGTGGCATATTCTGCTGCGCTTTATCAGGCTGACGCTCGCGCGCATGTTGAACGTCTCCTTGGTTCGGGTTGCCTGCCGGTTTTTTGCGGAGGTACGGGGCTGTATCTCAAGGCCGCCCTCGATGAAATGGACTTTCCTTCGGGTGAACTTGAGGACGATCGTCGTATGGGCTATCAGGAGCTTGCCGAGCGTATTGGCGAGGAAGAGCTGCATGCCCTGCTTGCCGAGCGCGACCCAGAATCGGCTGCTGTTATTCATCCCCATAATGTGCGCCGTGTGATTCGTGCGCTCGAGATGCATGATGATGGTATCTCCTATGCACAGCAAAAAAGTCAGTTTAGTGTTCCGCGCGAGCATTATCATGCTCTATGGTTTGGTCTGACGCGTAATCGCGAGGTGCTCTACGAGCGCATTAACCTGCGCGTCGATCTGATGTTTGAGCAGGGTCTTGTCGATGAGGTTCGCGGTCTTATGGACCAGGGGCTGGGAGATGCCCTGACTTCGATGCAGGCAATTGGCTATAAAGAGATCATTGATGCTTTCAATGGCGTGATTTCTATGGATGAGGCTCGCGAACTCATCAAGATGCGTTCGCGTCGCTATGCCAAACGTCAGCTTTCGTGGTTTAAGCGCGATGACCGTATCGTGTGGTTTGATATGGACGAGTTTACGATCGATGAGGTCGTTGAGGACATCCTGCATCGTATTGAGGCTGCCTAATGGCCCGTTTCCCCCTTGTTCCCACGGCACCCGAGCCCGAGCGTGCCATATTAGTTGGTGTTGAGTGGCGCGACAATGCATGGCCGCTCGATCGTTCGCTTGACGAGCTTGAGCGCCTGGCCCATACGGCTGGCGCCCAGTGCGTGGCGCGTTTGTCACAGCGTTTGGTTAAGCCGTATCCAAAATCGTTTATCGGTTCCGGTAAGGTTGAAGAGCTGTGCGGCCTGGTGCATCGCATGGATGTCGATGTTGTTATCTTCGACGACGACCTGACGCCCTCGCAGCAATCCTATTTGGAGAAAGCCGTGGGCGAGCCGGTAAAGATTATCGATCGTACAGCACTGATTCTGGATATCTTTGGCCTGCATGCTCAGACGCGTGAGGGACGCCTGCAGGTACAGCTGGCGCAGCTTCAATATCTGTTGCCTCGTCTGCGCGGCATGTGGAGCCATCTTGCCAAGGAGCAGACGCGTGGCGGCATCGGTTCGCGCTTTGGCCAGGGTGAAAGCCAGCTCGAGGTTGACCGTCGCTTGATTCGCAATAAGATTGCCGCGCTTCGTCGTGAGCTTAAGCAGGTTGAACAGCGTCGCGATGTCCAGTCCAAGAGCCGCATTGAGTCACCGGCGTTTCGCGTCGCGTTAGCCGGTTATACCAATGCCGGTAAATCGACGTTGCTCAATCGCCTGACCGGCTCTACGGTACTTTCGCAGGACAAGCTGTTTGCTACGCTCGACCCGACGACGCGTTCGTATCGCCTGCCCGGCGGTCGCGGCATGACGATTACCGATACCGTTGGCTTTATTCAAAAGCTACCGCATGGTCTCGTTGACGCTTTTAAGTCCACGCTGTCTGAGGTTCTTGGTGCCGATCTGATCCTTAAAGTTGTGGATGCCTCTGACGAGGACTACGAGCGCCAGCTCGAGGCAGTCGATCGCGTTCTTGACGAGATCGGCGCTGGAGAGCGTTTAACGCTGACCGTATTCAATAAAATCGATCTTCTCGATAGCGTTGATCGATTGAGTTTCCGTCGTCGCTATCCCGAGGCCGTGCTGTTCTCGGCCCAGACGGGCGAGGGACTCGACGATCTTGTCGACCGTATTGCTCGTGAGGCGGCTGCCACCGATGTGTTGCTCTCCGCTGATATCCCGTATCGTGAGGGCGCCCTCATCACGCTGGTGCATGAGCAGGGAACCCTTCTGCATGAGGAATATCTAGAGGACGGCGTTCGCATTGTGGCGAAGCTGCCGGCCCGTATCGCGCCGCGGCTCGAGCGTTATCGCACCGAGTAGACGAGCTCCAAAATGCCCAGAATGATGGGTTGATGCAGCAGATAAAAGGGGAGTGCATGACGCCCAAGGCTGGCGAGCGCCGGGACGGGATTGGCGTAGGCCCAGCTTGGGGCGGTCTTATCGATTCCCTGCGCTATATGTGCGGCGAAGTATCCTGCAAGATACATAAAGATAAACGGGATGATGGGGTAGTAATCACCTGAGACAAACCCAGGGCTTGGAAATCCCAGCCACGCCAGGTAGGGGACAGGGTAGATCGTTTTGGGGATGCTCCAGGTGAGGGCAAACAACACAAGGCATAGGGACATGCCCCATCTCGCCGAAATCTTCTTAAGGACGGGATCGGTCAACGCCACGATGCCGGTACATGCGGCCATGCAGTAGATGATGCCAAAATTAACCGAATCGTCGACTGAGACAAGTGTTGTTGCCAGCCAGACGACGAGTGCTGCTAAGGCGTATTTTGCGGCACGTTTGATATTGTTGCGCGAAAGGGTGCACATCCAACCCGCGATAAACAAAAATACCCAGCTGATGCTGGCGCGCCAGACGTCTTGAAAGACGGTCTGGGTAAACCAGGGCATATCCCAGTCGTACAGGTAGGCGAGATCGTAGCAAGCGTGAAAACCTGCCATTGAAATCATCGTAAACCCGCGGACGGTATCAAAGATGGTGATGCGTTTTTGCATTACGAGAACCGGCGCATCAAGCCGACGACTTTGCCCAAGATAACGGGATTCGTTGCATAGATAGGCTCCATGGTGTCATTTTCAGGCTGCAGACGTACGCGTCCCTGCTCCTTGTAGAACGTCTTGACGGTCGCTGAACCATCAATCATGGCCACGACTATTTCGCCGTTCATGGCACTCTTTTGTTCACGGACGATGATGTAATCGCCATTGAAGATGCCGACATTGATCATTGAGCTCCCATGTACCTCAAGGATAAAGGAACCCTGATCAGTGGCGATTTCGGTCGGGATAGTAAAAGTGTCTTCGATATTCTGCTCGGCCAGAATGGGAATCCCAGCCGCGACGCGACCAACGAGCGGTAGCGAGACCGTTCCGCGAGGTGCCGCGGGCTCGTCAGATTTAGAAATTGAGACAGAGGAACCGTCCTCGTTAAAGAGTTCCAGGGCGCGCGGTTTGGTGGCATCGCGCTTGAGTAGCCCGCGCGCCTCCAGGGCAGAGAGATGGGCGTGCACGGTGCTGGGGGAGGAAAGACCCACGGCAGAAGCCATCTCGCGCACGCTGGGTGGATAACCCTTCTCCTGCTGATATTCCTTGATGAAGTCGTAAATTTGCTGCTGACGCTTGGTAATTTTGCGAGCCATCAGGGCATCCTCTCTACCCATGTCAAACAAATGTTCGAATTTTGCTTGACAGGAACAACTGTTCGAAGATAATAATAACCGAACATTCGTTCTCGCGCTAGACATTTTTGTCCGCGCGGCTTGATAAAACTGTTCTCAGCAAAACACGCGAGAGGAGAACATGATGAACGCAACGAATATGGTCCAGGGAAACCTCGCCCTTAAGCTTGAGACTCCTGCGGAACCCACTTTTACGGTTGTCCAGGGTGGTCGCTCCGGCTTTCAGCCTTTGACCGTAAAGCCTGCTCGCAATCAGCAGGCTGCAGTCGCGCCGGCCCGCGTTGCCCTGAAGGTTCCGACGATTGTCGCCGTTGCCGTTGCGCTCACGCTCTTCTTTGTCCTCGCTATGTCGGTCTTTAGCGCTCGCCACGCCGCGTATGCCGAGTCTGTTTCCAACGTTACCTACGAGACCATTCGCGTTCAGCCTGGTGATTCTCTTTGGTCGCTTGCCGAGGAATATCCAATCGAAGGCCTTTCCACGCAAGAGACTTCCGACATGATCCGTAACGTCAATCATCTGGAGCATGGTTCGCTCGCCGCCGGTGCGCATCTTAAGGTTCCTACTCGATCGTAATCATTATCACGCTGCGCATGGTACCCTTGTTATCGTTTAAGAGGAGGTACCATGCGCTGTCCCAAATGCGGCAAGGCACATACCCGCGTCGTTGATTCCCGTATGCAGGAGTCAAATAACACCATTAAGCGCCGTCGCGAATGTTGCTCGTGTAATTACCGCTTTACAACGTTCGAGCGATGCGAAGACCCAATCGAGGTCATTAAGTCGGACGGAACCAAGCAGCGGTTCGATCGCAATAAGCTGCTCGTCGGCTTGATGCGCGCCACCATCAAGCGTGATATCGACACTAAGAAGCTCAATGAGATTATCGACGACATCGAGATCGAGCTGCGCTCTCGCACGCTGACGGCCGTCACGTCGCATGAGTTGGGTGACATGGTGCTCAAACGCTTGGCCAAGATCGACAAGGTGGCGTACATCCGCTTTGCCTCGGTCTACCGCGATTTCAAAGACGTCGATGAGTTTCTGCAAGAGCTCGACAAGCTAAGGTGATTCCATGTCCAACATTACCGTCAACATAAAGCGTCTCGACCCCACCGTCGAGCTTCCCAAATACGCCCATCCCACCGATGCCGGCTTGGATCTGCGCTCCAACGAGGACTGCGTCCTGAAGCCCTTCGAACGTCGTCTGGTCTCTACCGGGCTGGCCATCGCCCTGCCCGATGGCTACGCCGGCTTCGTCCAGCCCCGCAGCGGCTTGGCCATCAAGCAGGGCCTGTCTATAGTCAATACGCCGGGTCTCATCGACGCCCACTACCGAGGAGAACTCAAGGTTATCCTCATTAACCTGGATCCCTCCAACAATATCCAAATCAACATAGGCGACCGCATAGCCCAACTCGTCATCCAAGAAGTCCCCACGGTCAACCTCGTAGAAGTAGAAGAACTAGACAAAACCGACCGAGGCAACGGAGGCTTCGGCTCCAGCGGCGTGGCTTAGTCGCATAGCCTCTTACGTTCGCTCACCTGTGGGAGAGCCCTATATATCATCCCGTGCTCAAACATTCTCGCGTTGCTGCGAAACTGCGCGCGGGACGATATATAGGGCTCTCCCACAGGTGAGCTACGTTTACTTGCTAGCGGCTACGCCGGGTTCGCCCCAGTTAGAGCCTGCGAAGGTAGAAACAAAATTTCTAATAATAGTTAGCCGGTGCGACAAAGCGATTGTTCCTTTGTCGCACCGGCTAACCAGTAAGATAATTTTGTTTCAAGCGAGTAGCCGCCCGACCACTTCTCACACATATCGTTCCACGCGCAGTTTCGCAGCGAGCGAAGCGAAGCGAGAATGTTTGAGCATGGAATGATATGTGTGAGAGGTGGGCGGGAGGGATGCGAGCGCCCCGCGAGAATGTTTGAGCATGGAATGATATAAGGGTGGCTCCGGCAGAGCGGCGGACATTCGACTAGCGGATATGCGCGGGCTTTCCTCCCCAGTAGAAGCGGCAGAAGGCTCGTTTGCGCTTTTGGGGTTTGCCTACGAGCTCCATGGTGGCGATGGCTATGTCTTCGGCTGCGTGGGGGCGGCGTAGTACTTCGCCGTTGATGAGTAGGGCTTTGAGTGATTCGGGATGGTCGTGCAAGTGACGTAGGGTTACGATGAGTTCACGTGCGGTGGTGACGTGCATGCTGGCGCCCATGCCGGTAAGCATCGTGGTGTTGGCCTTTTCCTGACCGTATGATTTGCCCAGCAGGATCATCGGCAGATGAGCGCACAGGCACTCGGTGACCGTGAGTCCGCCTGATTTGAGGATTGCCAGGTCGCAGCCGTGCATGAGGGCCGCCATGTCGTCCACGTAGTCCAGAACCGTGACGTTGTCGAGCTTCATGGCGTCGAAGAGCGTCTTGAGTCGGGCGGCGTATTCCTTATCCTTGCCCGGTAAAAAGACAAAGTGCATGTCCTCAAAGCTGCGTAAGAAGGGGAGCGTGTGGTCCATCGCGGCACGGAAACGCACGTATGGTTGGGGCAAACTGGCGCCGGCCATCACCAATACGACGGTTTTGTCTATGGGGAGATTGAACTTGCTCAGCTCTTCCTCGCGATCGTAATTTGAATCGAAACCGGCTCGGATGGGGATGCCCGTTATGCGGATCTTTGACTCGGGAACTTTGCGCGGGCGCAGCGTTTCGGCCATAAACTCGTTGGCCACGCAGAATAGGTCGGTGTCCTTGTGGGGCCAAAAGCCTTCGACTTCATAGTCTGTTGGTACGCAGATGACCGGATAATCGATACCCGTAATTACGCGGGCGCCCACGGCAACATTGGCTGCTGTGATGTGCGTTGCGACCACGGCTATAGGCCTGCGGCGACGAATATATTCATTGAAGGCGGGGAACATAATTCGCGACCATGCCGTGCCGCCACCCCAGAGAAGATGTCCCGTAAGCGTATATCGCCAGGTCAGGTCGTAAATGGGGCGTGTGGCTCCCGTAAAAGAAGCCGCGGTCTTATTGCCATCGAATTTAATACGTCCAAAATCAAGGATATCGAGCACTTCAATTTCAACATCCTCAGGGATTCCCTTGGTGCCGCGGATAAGGTCAAATGCTTGTGCAATCGCGTTGGCGGCGGCTTTGTGGCCCGATCCAACCGATGCGTGCACAATGGTTACCAGGGATTTTTGTGCAGGTGAAACGGTCATTTGCTCCGGTTGGGGAGTGGCTTGCATGGGCAGGGGAGCGCTATTGCCCGTCTGCGTTTGATCCATCGATAACTCCCCTTCAGCTTTGTTACGCGATTTAACATTGTAGTGCATGAGTGTCATGTTCACGTAAATTTGGGTATGAGCGCAAAGAACGTCAATGTATCGACGAGAGGATATTCCATGACTACCGATCAGCCGATTGATGTTGCGATTATCGGTGGAGGCCCCGCGGGCTATGCTGCCGCCATTTACACTGCGCGTGCCAACCTGACGACGACTGTGATTGAGCAGGGTATGTCGGGTGGACAGATCGCCACAACCAATGAGGTCGAGAACTATCCGGGCATTCCGCTCTTGAGTGGCGCCGAACTCGGTGAGCGTTTTCAGCAGCATGCAGAGGGCTTGGGAGCTCAGGTCGCATGGAGCATGGTTACGGGTATCGATTACGATGCCGATGCAGCGCTGTTTACGGTGCATCACGATATGGGTGATACGCTGGCCTCGAGCGTTATCGCTTGCATGGGTGCCACGCCGCGATCTGCTGGTTTCGCTGGCGAGGATACCTATCGCGGTCGTGGCGTTTCGTATTGCGCAACATGTGACGGCATGTTCTTCCGCGGCAAACAGGTCTTTGTAATCGGTGGTGGCAATTCGGCATGCGAAGAGGCACTGTTCCTGTCAGACATTGCCAGCAGTGTGACCATCGTGCTGCGCCGCGACCAGTTCCGTGCGCCTGATGGTGTTGTTCAGAAAGTACTCGAAAAGGACAATATTACAGTTAGGTACCAAACTAGTATTGTGGAGCTCTCGGGCGAAGCCATGCCAACGACGATCGCCTTTAAGGACAATTCATCCGGGGAAATTCATACCGAGTCATTTGAGCCCGGCTCTTTCGGCATCTTTGTCTATACCGGGACGCAACCCCATACCGAACTTGTCGAGCATCTAGTCGATCTGGCGCCTGATGGCGGCATTCTGACTGATGAATCCATGGCGACCCGCACGCCAGGTCTATTTGCCGCTGGCGACATCCGTTCCAAGCGTTTACGCCAGGTTGTGACCGCCGTTTCTGACGGAGCCATAGCAGCAACGAGCGCATACGCGTTTCTCCGTAGATAAGTACGATAATATATCTTATGTAAGGTTGCTATCTTTAAAACAAAGTGGTTGGACGGTGCATCAATGTGCTGTCCAGCCTCTTTTACTTTCCTGCTATATAGTATGCAAAACTAGATAACCTAGAATACAATATAGAAAATGAACGGAGGACCTTTATGAACCACGTTAAACACGTTATTCCGATGTCTGATTCGTCGGTCAGCATTAAACCTGAGGATATTCAGCCCACTGTGCTGCCTGATGCATTTATTCAGTCCGATATCGTGCGCAAACTCAATACGTTGAGTCTGCCGCGCTATGACCAGTTGCCCAATGTGACGCTCTACCGCGACCAGGTCATTGAGTATGTTGCGCTGTGGATGGAGCCGCTGTCCCTTTGCGTTGAGCAGCCTATCATTACGCCATCGATGATCAATAACTACGTAAAGGTTGGCCTGGTGCCTGCTCCGGTCAAAAAGCAATATGGCCGCGAGCAGATTGCCCGCCTGATCGCTATCTGCATCTTTAAGCAGGTGCTACCTATTGCTGCGGTGCAGGCACTCTTTAACATTCAGCGTTTGAGCTACGATGCCCCGACGGCCTTTGATTATGTGGTCGATCAGCTCGAGGCATCGATTCGTTCGGCGTTTTCCGTCGAGCAGACGCCGGTTCCCGATACGGCGCATCAGGTAACGCGTGAGTCGCTGCTTGTGCGCAGTGCGGTTTCCTCCTTCGTTTCGAAGGCTTACTTGATGAGCTATCTCAAGTTCAACGGGTTTAATAGCTAGCCGACGTATAAAACGGGCGGGACAAAGAGCCATCTGTCGCTTTGTCCCGCCCGTATTTTGCTTGGTTGGACTTTATTTGCCTGAAGCTACGCCCATGCCGTAGCCGATGATGAGGCCGTGCATCTCGGCGTAATAGGAATCCAGGCCGTTGCAGGGCATGATGATGGTCTTGGAGCCGGGCCAATGTTCGACTATGCGATCAGTAAGCGCCTGGGCTCCAGCTTCGTTCTCAACGTGATCGATGATGACCTCACCGCCCGTAAAGCCCTCGGCTTCCATAGTGTCGATGATCTTGTTGAGCATCTTCTTTTCGCCACGCGTGTGCCCGACGAGTTCGATTTTACCGGCCTCACTCGCCTTGCCCAAAATGCGGATATTGAGCTTGTTGGCAATGACGCCGGCTGCCTTAGGGATACGTCCGGCTTTGGCGAGGTTTTCGTAATTGCACAAACTGAAGAGGATTTTGCTGTTCTGTTCAAGGCTATCGAAGTATGCGCAAGCATCCTCGAATGAGACATTCGGATTGCTTGCAAGATAGCGGTCGAACAGCAAGAAAATGAGGTCCATTTTGCCGCCAGCTGCGCGTGAATTGACTAGATGAATCTGTCGGTCGGGCTCCTCGGCAAGAACCATATCGCGAGCCGTGGCTGCCGCGTTGTAGCTGCCCGACACGCCCTCAGAGATCGGCATGCAGATGGTCTTGTCTGCCAATTTGAAGAGCTCGGCCCACTCCCCTACGCTGGGACAAGCGCTCGAAGAAGCGTTCGTCTCCGCCTGAACAGCGCAGTTGAGCTCATGAACATCGAGCGAAAGGTCATCGACGAATTCACGCTCCCCCACTCGAATTTTGAGGGGCGCAAATGCAAAGGTGGTATGGGGCGCGGTCGGTTGCCAATCGCGGAGGTTACAGCTTGAATCGGAGATAAGTGCCCAGCTCATAGAGGGTCCTTTCTAATTGTTCCCATTCAATTATAGCCATCTTGCAGACCGATTGGGCCGCTATCTAGTATTCAAAACTAGATAGCGGACTGCACTAAAGGCAAAAGAATGGACCCCATGACTCAAAGCCACGAGGTCCATATCCGTTTGCTTTATCTGAATACTTAGTAGCGCACGAAAATGTAGTTGTTGTTCATGCCGGCGGCAACGGAGCTGATGATAACACCCGTGTTGTAGTCGGAAGCATGAATCATCTGACCACCACCGATGTAAATGCCGGTGTGGTACGAGTTGACTACAACGTCACCGGGCTGCGGATCGGACACACGCGTCCAGCCCATAAAGGTGCCCGTGGTGCCCAGGCGGCAATAGCGACCAGTAAGGCAATAGCTTACAAAACCAGAGCAGTCGAAGCTGTTCGGGCCAATTCCGCCCCAGGAATAGGCGCAACCAAGCTTGCTGTATGCACGCGAGACAACAGAACCGCCATCGACGGACTGGCTCGGAGCAGAAGGCGTCGGAGCCGGAGCAGGCGTGGAGGGCTGCGGCGTCGGAGCAGGTGCCGGCGTAGGAGCCGGAGTGTTGCCGCCCTGGTTGTTGTTATTGCTGGTCTGGCCACCGTTGTTGGTGTTCTCGGTCGTACCGGCAGTCTCGTTGCTCACCGTGGCCTTCTCGGCGGTGCTGGCGTTGATGCCGGCCTGCAGCGCGGCGTTGGCCTCGGCCTCGGCGGCAAGCTCGGCCTGCAGCTGCGAATCCAGGGAGTTCACGACGTTCTGGGCTTCAGCCTGCTGGGCGTTAAGCTCGTCGACCTTCTTTTGCGTGGCGGCGACGTTCTTCTCCTGCTCGGCCTGCTTATCGGTGAGCTGCTGCTTAAGCTCCTTGACCTCTTGAATGGTCTGAGCTTGCTTATCGGAAACTTTGCCGTAGTAGAACAGACGGTTGAGCATATCGCTCAGGTCATCGACACCCGTCAGAACCTGAAGCAGGCTCAGACCGCCGGTTTTGTACTCGCCGGCGACATAGGTTGAGAGCTTAGCCTGACCATCGGCGATCTTCTGCTGCTTTTGCGTGATCTCGCCGGCAGTCTGATCGAGCGCCTGCGTCTGCGTGGCGAGCTCATCGTAAATCTGCTGAGTTTGGGTACCGATCTGCTCGAGCTTCGTACGAGCAGCGGCAAGGTCGGATGCGGTATCGGCGTAGGCAGGAGCCGCGAGGCCCAAGCCCAAAACACAAGCGAGGGTTGCCGTAGCAGCGCAGCGTGCCATGTTTTTGTGCGTGTTTGCTGTGCGCATGTAGCTTCCTTTCCAGTAACTAAGGGTAACGGCTAGTCCACCGTCACCAGGCTAAAGAGCTCCACATCGTCATCAGACGGCGTGAGCTTCTCGCGCGGGTTGAGAAACGCAAGCTCAAGGATACAACCGTAACCGATAAGCTTTGCGCCCATATCTCGCACCAGTTTACCTGTTGCCTCGACGGTTCCGCCCGTCGCGACCAAGTCGTCCAGAATCAACACGGTATCTTTAGAGCTGATAGCGTCGGCATGGATCTCAATGGAATCCGTTCCGTACTCGAGCTCGTAGCTCTGGCTCACAGTCTCGCGCGGTAGCTTGCCCGGTTTACGTGCGGGAACAAAGCCGGCGCCAAGGGCTACAGCTACCGGTACGCCAACCATAAAGCCGCGAGCCTCGGGACCCACGACCTTGGTGATTCCCATGCCGGCAAAGTGCTCGGCGAGGGCATCGGTCATGGCTTTGAGCGCCTCGGGATTGCCAAAGAGCGGCGTGATGTCTTTAAAGATGACTCCGGGCTCGGGATAGTCGGGGATGTCGACGATTTGAGATTCGAAGTCGTACATTGCATGACCTTTCAATGGGTTCCCGAAATTTCAGCAGCGGTTATTTGCCCGCGGTGGCGGTGCCGGATTGCGAAGGGGCGACGACCTTGAGCGGCTTTACGAGAGATTCCTCGTGCGAAGCCGGAGCGGCTGTCTCTTCGTTTTTGGCCTTGGTGGACTTGGAGCGAGTGATTTCCTCATCGAGTGCATCGATGTCGGCGTCCTCGACCACGGCGTTGAGCGACTCAAAAACGCGGTTCTTGAGCAGCGCGGTGTGCACGCCCTCCGTCAGGTCGTGAAGCTTCTTAAACGCACGCTCGAGCTTGGCATCGCGCTCGTCATCGGAGGTATCCATGCCGAGCATGCTCACGAGCACCTGCTCAAACATCGAGGACTCGCGGTTGGCGGAAGACACGTACTGACGCAGGTTGCGCGGCTCGATATGGAAGCGTGACAGCTCGGAGCAGTAGCGGATGATCGGAAAATCGCGACCATCGACGAGCTCTCGATTCTGCGGGCTCTTGATGATGCGAATGAGGTCGTTCTCGGCGAGCGAGCGGATAAACGAAATCTCGACGCCCAGCATATCGGGAATGGTCTCGATGGGATGCAGCTTTTGCTTAGTCTCCTTGGGCTCCGTCTTGAGCGGAACATCGGACAGCAAGCCCACCTCGTAAGCGAGCGTTGACAGGTCCGTGGCGTTTTCCAAGCGCTGCTTAATCACGTTGAGCGGCATGTAGCGGGTCTTCTGCAAGTGCAGGATGACCTCCAGGCGATCAACGTCCTCCTTGGAGTACTGACGGTATCCCTTAGGCGTACGATGAGGGGTAATGAGCCCCTCATCCTCTAGAAATCTAATTTTTGAGTTCGAAAGATCGGGGTATGCGCCTCGAAGTAGGTTGACGACTTGGCCGATACTCAGATAGTTGCGTTCGGCCATGCCCTACTCACCGGTTTCGATGCGCTCCGGCGTGCTCTCGTGGTAGATGAGCGTAAACGTACCGATCTGGACGGAAGAACCGTCGTGCAGCGGGGCTGCATTGACGATGGCACCGTCGACCCAGGTGCCATTGAGCGAGCCCAAGTCCTCGATGCGAGCGCCGAGGCCCTCGCGAATAATGCGCGCGTGGCTGCGCGAAACGGTCATGTCATTGAGGAAGATGCCGTTCGCGGGATCGCGGCCGATGGTGGTCACGTCATCCTCGAGCTCAAAAGCGGCACCAGTCTGTGGACCCTTGACGATGGACAGAACGGGGGCGGTGATGCGCACGTTGGCCATGAGGTCGGGAACGGTGACGTCGCTTGAAGGCACGCGGAATACGCAGGTAGCGTCAGCAGTCTTATCATTCTGAGGCATATTGTTAACCATGTTGTCCATGACAACCCCTAACTTATCGCGGACGTGCCGCAAATAATGAACCGTACGTAATCATACCCCAACGAATCAGTCTTCGATTTCAGGGTTCAGAAAGTCGATGTCCTCGTCCTCGGGATGCGTGAGAGCTTGTTTAATGGCCACTCCGCCCTTAATGGAGTAGATGACAGCCGTGAGCATGGAGAAGATCACGCCGCCGTACACAAAGAAGATGCCGAGGGGCACCGAGCTTCCGTTGAGGCCCGGGAAGGCCGTAAGGGATGAAGGTAGAAGATGCAGGCCGTCAATAACGGGGAACCCGAGCAGCATGAGCGAGAAGCCGGTCATGAGCAGTGCAGTGGCAATCTTTCCGGGAAAGACGACATCGATGGGGCGACGGTGATAATGACGAACGATAAGCGTGCCGATGCCCAGATAGATGTCGCGGCCAATAATGAGCACGCAGACCCAGATGGGCAGCTCTCCGCGGACCACCAGCCCAAGTACGCCGGTGAACAGCAGCGCGCGGTCGCAAATGGGATCCATGACCTTGCCGAGCCATGAGACCGTCTTAGTCATACGGGCGATCTGACCGTCCATCCAGTCGGTGGAGGCGGCGACGGCGTAGATAACGATGGCGATGACGCGGTTGTTGTCCGTCACAAACAGGTACAGAAATACCAGGGTGAGGATCAGGCGCGTAAAGGTGATGAAATTGGAGATCGTAAAGATCTTATTCGACGGGTAATCGGAAGTGCCGATAAGCTCCTTTTTGATCTTCTTTTTGATGCCCACAGGACTCCCCCGCTGGTTAACGACAAAACTTTCGATACTATACCCGTTCCGGCGATGTCTATCCAGCGTAAGCATAGAGAGTCCAGACATGTGGAGGGCGCTTTTAGGCGGCGGGGATTTCGCATTCGTGTACATCAGCCTCCAAACATGTCGAAAAATGTCGATTTTGGTGGCTGATGTACACGTTTTGATTCGGTGATTACATCGAGCGGGAACGTTGTTGCTTTAAGCAAAATAATCATGGTGATTAAAACAAAAAAGGTCAGGCACTAGGTGCCTGACCTGCAAACTTCTGGTCGGGACGACTGGATTCGAACCAGCGACCCCTTGACCCCCAGTCAAGTGCGCTACCAAGCTGCGCCACGTCCCGAAGCTTTTGTTTGTTGCTCTGCTCTCGCTCGCAACAGGGAGTATATTAACCCGAAACTTTAGACTTGTGCAAGAACTTTTTTATAAATTTTGAAGCAAGTCCAAAATTGTATCTGCGAGCTGGGGTTTTGTTAGCACGGGAAGCTCTTGCGTACCCGTTGTGCTCACAATCCAGGCCTTGTTGGTATCGGTTCCAAAGCCCGAATCGGCGCGCGAGACATCGTTGGCGATAATGGCATCGCAGCCCTTGCGGGCGAGCTTGCGCTGCGCGTACTCCACGACGTTATCGGTCTCGGCCGCAAATCCGATCACGCATCGCTCGCCCTTCTGGAGCGAGAGCTCGGCCAAAATATCGACCGTTTCGACCAGTTCGATGCGATCCAGGCGCTCGTTAACCTTTTTGAGCTTATGGTCGGCAGGGGCCGCCGGGGTATAGTCGGCGACGGCAGCCGCACAAATTGCCGCATCGGCCGTCTGAAAGGCGCTCAGTGCCGCCTGGAGCATCTCTGCGGCGGTTTGCACGCGCACGCACTCCACGCCGCGGGGAACATCGAGCGATGTCGGTCCCAACACGAGCGTGACTTCGGCACCGCGGCGTGCGGCCTCCCCCGCCAGGGCGATGCCCATCTTGCCCGAAGAGCGGTTGCCGATGAATCGCACGGGGTCGATCGGCTCGTGCGTGGGGCCGGCGGTAATCACGACGCGCTTGCCCGCCAGGTCCTGAGGCGCGGGGTTGAGCACCTCACAGACAGCCTCGACGATGTCTCCCGGCTCGCTCATGCGTCCCGTGTCCACGTCGCCGCAGGCAAGGTAGCCGCTGCCCGGACCCACCACATGGACACCGCGCTCGCGCAACGTGGCCATGTTGGCCTGCGTCGCCGGTGCCTTCCACATGCCGTTATTCATAGCGGGTGCGATCACGATGGGTCGCGGTGTGGCTAGTAGCGTGGTGGAAATAAGGTCATCGGCGATGCCGTTGGCCATCTTGGCGATGATATTAGCCGTCGCGGGCGCTACGACCACCAGATCGGGCTCCTGCGCCAGCGAAATGTGGTGGATGGGGTCGGAGGGATCGTCGAATAGGCCCACCGCGACCGGCTCATTGGTGAGTGCGCGGAAGGTAAGCGGCCCCACGAACTCCGTGGCATGCTTGCTCATAACGACCTTGACGCGCGCGCCGCGCTTTTGCAACAGGCGCACGATATTGCACGACTTATAGGCGGCGATCCCGCCGGTAATGCCCAGCAGGATCGTTTTTCCCTCAAGTTGCATTGAATTGTTGGGTGCCGCCATCGTTTAAGCTTCCTTGCTCGGGAGCACCAGGAGGCGGTGGCAGTACGGGCAGTGCGTAATTGACCTGCCGTCGTGGTTGAGGTCACTCATGGACGATGCCTGCAGCGCGGTGTGGCAGACCGTGGGGATGTTGCCCTGGATGGTCTCGACAGCCAGGCCACGGAACTGCTTGAGGAGGCGCTCGTAGTCGATGAGCACGTCGGCCGGCAGCGTGGCAGCAAGCGCGGTGCGCTCCTTTGTGGCGGCGTCAATCTGAGCCTGCAGGTCGGCAGCCTTGGCACGGGCGGCCTTGGTATCGGCCTTCACGCCCTCCTCGAACTTGGCGATGATGGCCTGTGCGCGAGCCTCGCGGTCAAGTGCTTCCTTATGGGCGATAACAACATCCTTGCGGGTGTGCTCGATCTTGTCCAGACGCTTGGCCAGGGTGGCGAGTTCATTCTCCAGGTCCTGAACCTCGCGGTAGTCGGAGCCGTCGACATGGCGCTTCTTGGCAGCCTCGATGGCGTTGTTAGTCTGAATCTCGGTGGTGTTGAGGTCGTCGAGCTCAATGTCCAGATCCTTGCGCTGGGCGTAGAGCTTGGTCATCTCGGACTTGAGCTTCACATAGGTCTTGCGCTTGGAAGCGAGCTCCTTGAGCTCCGGCATATTGGCAAGTTCGCTTTTGTTGCGGGCGAGCTCCAAATCGATCTGTTGCAGCTTGAGTAGCGTAGCGCCGGCGCTCATAAGTTCTCTCCTTTTGTCACAGTCCACCATTGGCAAGGGTTCAGTATTTTAATCGCATGACGGGGGTCGACCCCGGCGTCAACTGCAGAGTTCATCAATATATCAACGAACGGCTCCTCAGAGCGGTCGTGGCCGAGCAAGATCACCGGCAGCCCGCGTAAGGCAAGGTCTTGCGCCACGTGGTAGCCCGCCTCGCCCGTCACGACAACGTCCGCGCCCGCGGTGATGGCGAGCTCTCCAAAGTCGCCCAGGGAGCCGCCCAAAATGGCGACGGTGCGGCACGGGCGATCGGCTTCGCCCCACACACGCGGGTCGCTCCCGAAAGCCGTGGCAGCACAGGTGGCAAGATCGCGCAGCGTGCACGGGTCGTTGAGCGTTGCAAGTGCGCCCAGACCGGTGGCCTCGGGTTCGTCCACGTGCTCCAGTGAGCTCACGGGTGCGGCACCCAGCAGCTCGCTCAGGCAGACACGGGCTTCGTGCGAGCGGTCCATGTTGGTGTGGAGCGATATGATGCTCACGCCGCAACGCGCTGCCTCGTAGAGCGCCGCGCTGCATTGGGGGCGTGTGGCATCCGCCGGACAAAAGGCCTCGGGCGCCTTGATATAGATGGGGTGATGCGTCAGCAGCACGTTGGCGCCGGCCTCCTGGGCGCGGTGCACATTGGCTTCGGTCGCATCGAGTGCGCAGGCAACACCGGTAATCTCCGCGGCAGGGTCGCCGACGGAGAGTCCTACATGGTCCCAACTCTCGGCATCGGTCTTGGGATAGCGTGCCAGCAGGGCGCGCTCGAGCTCGGCGACGATCATGCGGCACCTACGATCGAGAGCAGCGTCTGGGCAAAGTCGTCCAGATCTCCCGGATTCACGCGGTCATCGAAGGAAATGCGCAGTGCGCCCAATGCCTGCTCGCGACCGATGCCCATCGCACTCAAAACGTGGCTGGGGTCCATACTGCCGCTCGAGCATGCCGAGCCTGCCGATACCTCAAAGCCGGCGGCGTCGAGCTTGACGATGAGCTCCTCGGAGTCCATGCCGTCGACGTAGATCGAAACCATACCCGGCAGACGATCGGCCTGTGCGTAGTCGCCCATGGTGGCGTGAATGCGCGGATGGGCCGTAAGCGCGGCGTAGAGCTTGTCGGAAAGGGTTTGCAGCGTCGCACGCTCCTGGGCTACATGGGGCGCCAGCGTTCGGGCGGCAGCGGCAAAGGCCAACTGTGTGCGCAGATCCTGCGTGCCGGCACGACGACCGGCCTCCTGTCCGCCGCCAAAGATGCGCGGGCGCAGCGGCGTGCGGCTCTTAAGGTAGAGCGCGCCGGATGCCACGGGGCCACCGATCTTGTGCGCGGCAACGGTCATGGCGTCAACTCCCAGCTCGGTGACATCGAGCGGAATGTGCAGATACCCCTGGATGGCATCGGTGTGGAACAGGGCGCCCACGGTATGCGCGGCCGCGGCAAGCTCGCGGATGGGCTGCACCACGCCGGTCTCGTTGTTAGCAACCATAATGCTCACGAGCGCCACGTCGTCGTCGAGCAAGTCGCTCAGCGCGGCGGGTTCGATGTAGCCCGCGCGGCAGGGCTGCACCAGGTCGACGGTAAAGCCGGCGGCACGCAGCAGCGGCAGGTTATCCAGAATCGAATCGTGCTCGATCGCCGACACGATCACGCGGTTACGCTTGCGATCGCGCTGACGAGCGCCCTCGGCAAGACCGAGCAGCGCCAGCTGGTTGGCCTCGGTGCCGCCGTTGGTAAGGATGATCTCGGACGGGCGAACGCGTGCGCCAAAGCTACGTGCGATTTCGCGACGGGCGACTTCCAGGCGTGCGGCGGCCTTGCGGCCAAGCGAGTGCAGCGAGTTGGGGTTGACGCCCGCAAGCTCGCTGTCGTCGTACTCGCGCTGCGCAAGGAGCGCCTCGGCGCGCATGGGCGTCGAGGCAGCATAGTCAAGATTCACGGGTATGCGGTTTTGACCTGCGGTCATAAGGGTTTATGCCTCCTGTGCGGCCTCGTTGCCCAGCTTCTGCAGCAGCGCAACCTCGGCAGCGGGATCTTCGGACTTAAATACGGCAGAACCGGCCACGAGCACGTTGGCGCCGGCCTTGACGACCTCGGCAATGTTCTTGGAAGAAATGCCACCGTCGACCTCGATGAGGGGCGAAACGCCGTGACGCTCGCACATGGCCTTGAGCTCGTGGAGCTTAGCGATGGTGCCCGGGATAAAGCTCTGACCGCCAAAGCCCGGGTTCACGCTCATGAGCAGTACCATATCGACGACGTCGATGATGCTCTCAAGCACGCACACGGGGGTGGCGGGGTTGAGCACCACACCGGCCTTGACGCCGCTCTGCTGCAGGTGCGTGAGCGTGCGGTGCAGGTGCGTGGAGGCCTCGTAGTGCACGGTGATCATGTCGGCACCGGCGTCGGCGTACCAATCGACCGTCTCGTCGGGGTTCGACACCATCAGATGCGCGTCGACCGGCACGTCGGTGGAGCGCTTGACGGCCTTAAGGATGTCAACGCCAAAGGTCAGGTTGCCGGTAAAGTGACCGTCCATAACGTCGAAGTGCACGTAGTCGGCGCCGGAGATTTTGTCGAGCTCGCCCTTGAGGTTGGCCATGTCGGCCGAAAGGACGGACGGAGCGATTTTGATGGAACCCATGGTAGAAGCCTTTCTGCGCTAGTCGGTGAGTCCGTAGAACTCTTGAGAAGGGACGCGATCGGTAAGAATCTCGAGCGCCCTATCCAAAGTAACACCGTTGTAGAGCGTTTGCTCCACGGCAAAGGTGAGCGGAATGTCTACGCCCAGTGAACGGGCAAGCTCGCTGACGCTGCGGGCCGCGACGGCGCCCTCAACCACCATATGCGTGCGCGTCTGATACTCGTCGAGCGACACGCCGTTGGCAAACTCGTAGCCAAAGGTGCGGTTGCGCGAGTGCTCCGAGGTGCAGGTGGCAATGAGGTCGCCCATGCCGGCAAGTCCCATGCAGGTCATAGCTTGACCGCCGCGGGCGTGCACCAGACGGCTGATCTCGGCTAGACCACGCGTCATGATGAGGGCGAGCGTGTTGTCGCCCGCGCCGGTGCCGGCGGAGATGCCGCACACGATGGCGATGACATTTTTCATGGCGCCGCAAACCTCGACGCCGGTCATGTCCTGCGACAGGTAGATGCGGAAGGCCGTGGATAGGAGCAGGTCCTTAAAGGTCTCTCCTACCTGTGGATCTTTGCTGGCGATGACGGCGGCAGAAAGCCCGCCGTGGCAGATCTCCTCGGCATGGTTGGGGCCCGAGAGAGCCGCCACGCGCGCCTCGTTGCCGATCTCGCTGGTGATGACCTCGCTCATGAGCAGGCCGGACTCGGGCTCAATGCCCTTGGTGAGGCAGAGCACCGGGGTATCGGCGGCGATAAAGGGCGCGGCCTGGTGGGACACGCTGCGAAGGTGCGTCGAAGGAACGGCAAAGATGATGGCCTCGGCGCCGTCGAGCGCCTGGGTCAGATCCGTGGTGGCGACGACGTTGCCGGGCAGCTCGTAGCCCACAAGGTAGCGGGGGTTGCGGTGCTCGCCATTGATGCCGGCGGCCGTTTGCTCGCTGTGGGCCCACATGGTCACGCGCTCGGCTCGCGCGGCAGCAAGGCCGGCGACGGCGGTTCCCCAGGAGCCGGAGCCAATCAGCGCAACATTCATGACTCTCTCCTACTTATCGTCGGGCTCGGTGACGCGCTTGGTAAACGAGAGCTTGGACTCCTTACCGGTCATGAGCTTTTTGATGTTCGCACGATGGGCCCACACCACGGTGATGCCGATCATCGCCATGCAAAACTTAAGCCCCAGGCTGCTGTACGGAAAGACCGCGCAGGCAGCGATGGGAAGACCGATGGCAGCGGCAAGCGAGCCCACCGACACAAACTTGGTGATGGCGACGGCCACGATAAACATGCCCAGCAGCGACAGGCCAATAGGCCAGTACCAGGCGAGGATGACACCCAGACCAACTGCGATACCCTTGCCGCCGTGGAAGTTGAGGTACGGCGAGAAGATGTGGCCCCACACGGCCGCCAGGCAAATGACGCCGAGCATCCAGTCGCCGGGGGCTCCAGGCGCCATAATGTTCGGCGGAAAGCCATAGCCCAAGTCGGCAATGAGCGGACGCGCGATAAGGATGCAGATGGCGCCCTTAAGGCAGTCGAGCAGCAGGGTGAGCGCGGCGACCTTGGGACCGGCCACACGCAGTGCGTTGGTGGTGCCGATGTTGCCGGAGCCCGCCTTGCGAATATCCGTATGGTTGAACACGCGGCCCAGGATCAGGCCAAACGGAATCGCTCCGATAAAGAACGATACCACGGCGCAGATGGCGGTCAGCAGAATCGGATTATGCATCCTTTTGCTCCTTCTTCCTAAAGAAGAGTCGAATGGGTGTGCCGGCAAAGTCGAAGGTCGAGCGCATGCGGTTCTCCACGTAGCGCTGGTAGGTGTCGTTGACCAGATCGCTGTGGTTGACGAAGAACGTAAACGTCGGCGGGTTGATGCCCGTCTGAGTCACGTAGTGCATGCGCAGGCGGCGCTTGCCGTCCACCACGGTGTGGCCGAACTCGCGCAGGTCGGTGAGGAACGTGTTAAGGCGCGAGGTGGTGATCTTTTGCGAGCGCGTCTTTTCGGCGGCGTCGACCATCGCCCAGATCTTCTCGACGCTGCGGCCGGTGAGCGCAGAGATGCGCAGATACTGGGCCCAGGGAGCCATGACGCCCAGACGGCGGTCGACGGTTTCCATGCAGGCCTCGCGCTTGCGGTCGTCGTCGAGCAGGTCCCACTTGTTGAGCAGCACCACGATGGCACAGCCGCGCTCGATGGCAAGGCCCATGACCTTCTGGTCCTGCTCGGTAACGCCTACGGAGGCGTCGACGACGAGCAGTGCCACGTCGGCGCGATCGATGGCGCGCAGGCCGCGGACCATCGAGTAGTACTCGATATTCTCGTACACGGTGCTCTTCTTGCGAATGCCCGCGGTGTCGACCATGCGGTAGTGCTTGCCGTTGCGCTCCACGACGGTGTCGATGGCGTCGCGCGTCGTGCCGGCAATGTTGGACACGATAGAGCGGTCGGCGCCCAGGATGCGGTTGAACAGCGACGACTTACCGGCATTGGGGCGGCCGATGATGGCGACGTTCAGCGCGTCAGGGAACTCATCGGCGACCTCGTCCTCTTCCTCCGGAAGCAGGGCCACGATATCGTCGAGCAGGTCGCCCGTGCCATGGCCATGCAGGGCCGAGAGCGGCGTGGGCTCACCGATGCCGAGCGAATAGAACTCCCAGATGCTGTCGTTCTCGCGATCGGGGTTGTCGAGCTTGTTCACCAGCAGAAAGACCGGCTTGTCGCAGCGCTTGAGCATGCGGGCGACCGACTCGTCCTCCTCGGTGACGCCGGTGCGGCCGTCGACCACAAACAGGATGACGGCGGCTTCCTCGGCGGCGGCGAGGGCCTGGTCGCGGATGGACGTGGCAAAGACGTCATCGCTCTTGAGCGGCTCGATGCCGCCCGTGTCGACGATGGTGAACTCGCGGCCGTTCCAATCGGCCGTGTGGTACGAGCGGTCGCGCGTGACGCCGCGGGACTCATGGACGATGGCGTCCGAGGTCTGGGCCAGGCGGTTAACGAGCGTGGACTTGCCCACGTTGGGGCGTCCGACGACGGCGACGATAGGTTTCATCTGCACTCCTTTAATGGGTAGGGTCAGTGGAAGTGTTAGAGTCGGCAGGCACAATGCCAAGGATGTGCTCCAGGGTATCGAGCAGCTCATGCGGCATGGTCGACACCACATGAACCTCGGCGCCGCGACTGGTAAGGCTTGCGAGTAAATCGTCACGATGATACTCGTCAAGCGTCATGCCGTCAGCGTTGAACATGAGCTTAGGCACAAAGAGCATAACCCCCGAGAGGTCCTGCGGCAGCTGCTCCAGAATGTCGCAAGCGACGATGAGGCCGGTCACGTCCACGTTGCCGCCAAAGTAATGGTTTTTGATGGCCGTGACGGTGCCGTCGAGGCCCTGTGACGACTCCACAAAGCGCGCCACGGTGTCGCGCGCGCTGGCGCCGGAAAGGCACAGGAGGCGCTGGCCGCGCCCGGCAATTGCCTCGCGAACGCGGGCCAGGCGCTCGGCGTCGGCGGCAAGCACGTCGTCGGTCTCGTCCAGATACGAGCGGATCATGCCGATGCCGTCGTAGTACTGCGGGTAGCCGTCGTAAAAGTCTGCCTCGGGAGGATCGATGCCGGCGTCCAGATAGAACTCGTCGCTCATCTGGAAGGTGTGGCGGCCAAAGCGTTCGTAGGCACGATCCTGGTAGGGACGGATCATGGCAATGGTCTCGCGTGCTAGCTCGGGCTTGTCGCTGTAGGACCAGCTAAAACGGTTCTGATGCTTGGTAAAACCGAGCGGCACAATGCCCAGGCTTGTGATTTGCTCGTGCTCCTCGCAAAAGCGCAGGGTCTTTTCCAGCTCCTCGCCGTCGTTCATGCCGGGGCACAACACGATCTGCGCGTGAATCTCGATGCCGGCGGCCATGATGGCCTCGAGCACATCCATGCCGCGCTGGGCGTTGCGGCCCATCATGCGTCGGCGGACATCGGGGCTCACGGCGTGGACCGACACGTTCATGGGGCTCATGTTGCGTTGGATGACGTTTTGCACGTCCTCGTCGGTGAGGTTCGTAAGCGTGACAAAGTTGCCCTGCAAAAAGCTCAGGCGGTAGTCGTCGTCGCGAATATAGAGCGTGGAGCGGCCGCCCTTGGGGAGCATCGTCATAAAGCAGAACACGCAGGCGTTCACACAGGTACGCATGCCGTCGAAGATGGGGCCGTCGAACTCCAGACCCCAATCCTCTCCGGGAAATCGATCGAGCTCCACGGGGGTGACGGTGCCATCGCGCGGGTCGAAAACCTCGAGGTCGACCGTGTCGTCGTCTGCCTCCCAGAGCCACACGATCATGTCGGTAAGCTGCTCGCCGTTGACCGTGAGCACGCGCATGCCCGGCTCGATACCCACATCCCATGCGGGCGATTCAGGACGCACGTTCTTAACGAGCGCGCCCTCACCCGGCTCGGGGTCGCGGCTGCGCCCGTAATCGGCCACCTCGGCGGCGTATGCGGGTACGGTCTGGTCCATGGTTAGCAGCAAAGCTCCTTGATGCGCGTGACGGCGCGTTCGATGTGTTCTTGCGGGGTGGAGGCTCCGGCGGTGATACCGATGTGGTGAGCGTCGGTAAACCACGCGGCCTGGAGCTCGGAAGTTTCCTCGATGTGATACGTGCGCTCGCAGGCGTCTGCGCAAATCTGCGCCAGGCGGCGGGTGTTGCCCGAGTTCTTGCCGCCCACGACTACCATGCAGTCGCAGCGGTTGGCAAGTGTGGCTGCTGCCTGTTGACGCTCACTCGTGGCGGCGCAGATGGTGTTGATCACACGCAGCTCCTGCACGCGCGGGGTGATAGCTGCCACGACCTCGGCGAGGTTCTGCGCGGTCTGGGTGGTCTGCACGACGAGGCCTACCTTGCCCTTGAGCGGCAAAGCGTTGGCATCGGCGGCACAGCTCACGACCTGCGCATCATTGCCGGCGTGACCCAGAATGCCCTCGACCTCGGGATGCCCCGGCTCACCCACGACCACCACGTGGTAGCCCTCGCGCACCAGGCGCTCGGCTGCCACGTGAACCTTCTTGACGTAAGGGCAGGTGGCGTCGACCACGGTAAGGCCACGCTCGCGAGCGGCATCGATGACCTGCGGCACCACACCGTGGGCGCGGATGATCACGGTGCCGGTTGCGGCATTATCCAGGTTCTCGGCCAAGCCAACGCCTGCCTCAGCGAGCTCGCGTACCACGATGGGGTTATGAATGAGCGGACCCAAAGTATGGACCTGAGTGCTCTCCCCTGCCTGCGGCGCGGCGGCCAGCGCCATATCGAGCGCACGCTGTACGCCGTAGCAGGTGCCGGCGTGGGCTGCGATTTCGATTGTCGGCGCGGTTGCCTGGTCGGACGTAGCCGCGGCGGTGTTCGTCACGTTCTCGCTCATGGCTAGAACCTGCCCGGATGCTCGGCGCACAGCTCGTCTCGCATGGCGTAGACGCGGTTCATGGCCTCGGATTCAAACCAGGCCAAGCGCTCCGTGCGTTTAAGCCCGGCCGGTGCGTCGGAAAGTGAGACGGCCTTGCCGGCACGAATCCAGCACTTCTTGGGACGCATGAGCTTTTTGCCCGCGGGCGTGATGTCGGACCAGCCACAGATGGCGAGCGGGTTGACGGGCGCCTTGCCCATCTGGGCGATGAGCGCAAAGCCGCCGTGGACCTCGGGCTTGATCTCGCGCGAGCGGATGCGCGTGCCCTCGGGGAAGATCAGGATGTCCTCGCCGCGCTGCAGCGCATGCTGAGCGGCGCGCAAGCACTTCATGTCGGCGGTACCGCGCTCGACGGGGATGCCGCCAACGCGGCTAAAGGCCCAACGCACAATCTTGCTCTTGGCGAACTCGGACTTAAAGATGGGACGAATGCGGCGGCCCCCAAAGAATAGCGCCGTCTCCACGGCCAGGAGCTCGGCCATCGAGGTGTGGTTGCAGATGACCACGCTGCCGCGGCCTTCCTGGCGCTCAAACAGAAGATTGGCGTCCTCGACCTTCCAGCGCCACATGAGCTTGGAGAAGGCCCAAAGGATGGCCATGACTACGACGACGGTGCCGCGGATGAGCGCTGGAAACTCGGCGTAGGGGGCGTTGTAATAGTCCTCGGGCGTCTGCTTAAACAGGCGCATGGGCTACCTCCTTTGGTTGATGAGGTCCTCGATGATACGAACGACCTCGTCGATGGTGTGGGCGGTGGAGTCGACGTGCACGGCGTCCTCGGCGGGCACGAGCGGGGCGACCTCGCGACTACTGTCGAGCTTGTCGCGCTGCTTAAGGGCGTCGAGGGTCTCGTCGACCTCGGCCTCGAGCTGCTCGGACGTGAGCGGCTGGGCATCGTTTTGGTGACGCTGAAGCACGCGGCGGCGGGCGCGCTCGCGTGGGTCGGCGGTCAGGAAGACCTTGACCTGCGCGTTAGGGAACACGACGGTTCCGATGTCGCGACCCTCGGCCACGATATCGCGGTCCTCTGCTGCGCGGCGCTGGTGGATGAGCATGGCGGTGCGCACGCCCGGATAGGCCGAGACCTTGGACACGTTGGCGTCGACCTGCGGGGTGCGGATGGCGGCCGAAGCGTCCTGGCCGTCAATGGTCAGGCGCGTGTCCTCGCCGGTGCCGTTGGTAAAGCGGATCTCGATTTGCTCGGCGAGGGCGTCGATTGCCGCCTCGTCGTCCAAATCGATGCCACGGTCGAGCGCGGCGAAGGTGACGGCGCGATACATGGCGCCCGTGTCGAGCTTGTTAAAGCCCAGCTGGCGGGCGATCTCCTTGGCGATGGTGGACTTGCCGGAACCGGCGGGGCCGTCGATGGCGACGATCATGCAATGCTTCCTTTCGATGGGTGACGTGCTGGTATGGTTCGCGGACGTTGGGGCGCGGCGGGTTGCCTAGCCCGTGTAGCGCTCGCGGTAGGTGTTACGCTTGGGTGCGGAGCCGTGGCTGCCGTGGTGACGCGTGCGGCTGGCGGGCGTGTCTTGGGGCTTGCCGCCGTTGCGCTTGGCGCTCGCCTGCTTGGGCGGGATGCCACCGCTTTTGAGGATCTGCACCTCGCGGTCGGAGAGTTCGCGCCACGAGCCTTTGGCCACATCCTTGAGCTCCAGGCCGGCAAAGTTGCAGCGATGCAGACGGATTACCGGGTGGTGAATTTTGCTCAGCATGCGCTTAACCTGGTTCTTGCGGCCTTCGCGGATGATGACCTCCACGGCGGTGGTGCCGGGCTTGACGCCCTGGGGAGCTACGGCCTCGGCCTCGCGTGCGGTGATGATGCGGCAGATTGCCGGCTGGCATAGGCCGTCGTCGAGCTCGATGCCACGGCGGAGCGGTTCTAGATCGAGGTCGGTTAGCTGCCCGTCCACGAGTGCCTGGTAGGTCTTGTAGACGTGCTTGCTGGGGTGCAGCAGGTCCTGAGACAGGTCGCCGTCGGTGGTAAAGAGCAAAAGGCCCGTGGTGTCGCGGTCCAGGCGGCCCACCGGGAACAGGCCCGGAAAGCGGTCGCGGGGAACCAGGTCCGCCACACAGGGGCGCTCCTGCGGGTCGCTCATGGTGGTTAGGTAGCCAGTCGGCTTGTAGAGCATCAGGTACACGGCGCCCTGGTTGAGCTTGACCGGCATGCCGTCGACCTCGATACGGTCGCGGTCGACATCGACCTTGGTGCCCAGCTCGGTCGCGACCTCGCCGTTTACCGTCACACGACCAGCGGTCATCAGGTCCTCCGAACCGCGGCGGCTCGCCACACCCGCGCGCGCCAAAAAGCGCTGCAGGCGCATGGTGTGCGGATAGACGGGCTGGGCGTCGGTTGCGGGTACTGCGTTGCCCATGGCGCGCGTCTCCCCTACTTCGTTAGTCCTCGTCATGCAATTCCTCCGAGGTCTCGTCGACGACCAGGGTCTCCAAGTCCTCGACTGCCTCAACATCTTCAACATCGGTATCGAGCAGTTCGCGCTCTTCGTCCAGGTCCTCGGCCTGTTCCTCGAGCGTGGACTGAATACTGCGGCCGCTCAGGCGCTCGCGGATAAACTGACGTGACTGCTCGTCGGGGGCAAACTGCTCAAGATCGGGCAGGTCGCGAGTGGAGCGCAGGCCGAACTTTTCCAAAAAGGCGTTGGTCGTGCCGTAGATGATGGCTTGACCGCGCTGGGGGTCGCGGCCGAGCTCGCGCACCAGACCCTTGTCCACGAGCGACGCGATGACGCCGTCGGAATTGACGCCGCGGATGCCCTTGACCACCTCGCGCGTCACGGGCTGGTGGTATGCGATGACGGCCAGAGTTTCGAGTGCCGCCTGCGACAGCTTTTGCGTGTCCCAGCTCAACACATAGGCCTCGACCACGTCGTGGTAGGCGGGGTGCGTAAACAGGCGCCAGCCGCCGGCGACCTCGCGCAGCTGAAAGCCGCGGTTGGCCTCCTCGTACTCAACCTTGAGCTCGGCGAGCAGCGACGCGCACTCGCCGGGGGCGATATCCAGTGCGCCGGCCAGCGCGGGCGCACTCACCGGGTCGCTCGACACCAGCAGCAGCGCCTCGAGGGCGCCTTTGAGGCTGTTTGCCTCTAGCGTGGAAAGGGTTGACATGGTTGCCGCTCCTATTCGGTGAGCTCGGGGCCCTCGCCGGGCACATAGGCCTCGGCGCCCTCGACGCGGTTGATGCGGATGGTTCCAAAGATCTCGTCCTGGCTCAGCGTGAGCGAGCCACGCTTGGCGAGCTCAAGCATGGCCAGGAAGGTGACGACGAGCTGCTCGGTGGTGGCGTCGCCGTCCAGCAGCTCGCGGAAAGTGCAGGTTTGGTGCGCCATGGTAAAGCGGTCGACCGAGGCCACCGTCAGGTCGAGTGGTACGCGATGCGGTGCCACATGCTCGGCCTCCAGCAGGAAGGTCTGGCGCTTGCCGTCCAGGTCGGCACAGATGACGGCGAGACCGCGTAGGGTAATGCCGGCCAGATAGTCGGGCATTAGGCCCAAGAACTCGGGGTCGGGGCCGGCCACACGCGGGTGCATGCGGCTTTCGGCCTGCATGCGGGCACCGAGGGCCGCAGCCGCGCCTTTAAACTGTTTGTAGGCAATCAGGCGTTGGATCAGGACCTCGCGCAAGGCGTCGCCGTCGAGCGTGCTGAGCTCCTCGAGGTCTTCGTCGAATTCGTCATCGTCGTCATCGACTTTGCGCGGGGCCTCCTGCGGCACCAGAGAGGCGGCCTTGATGTCCAAAAGGGTTGCCGCGACCAGCAAAAAGTCGCTCGCCACGTCCAGGTCCAGCGCCTCGATGCGCTCGGCCTCGGCAAGGTACTGCTCGGCCACCTCGCTGATGGAGATGGCGCCGATATCTACTTTTTGGCGGGTTACCAGCTGCAGCAGCAGGTCGAAAGGTCCGCTGTAGACCTGCGTTGACACGCGATACGACATCTTCGACCTCCTTTGACGGCGCCTTCGCGGCGCGGTTTGGGTGCATATTGCGACAGTTTTGCACGGTCGACCTGTAAGTTTACCTTAGATGCCGGCGATTGCGAAGTTGAGCAGCTGCTCAGCAAGCGGATACACGGTAACGTCGAAATAGCGGCCGATTACATCGATGCCGGTCCACATAGGCAGCAGGTATAGAACTAGGATGAGTATGGGCATAGCGTATTGCTGCAGGCGGTAATAGTTGTTGAGCGCCGTGCCCTTGAGGAAGGGCACGATGATCGACGAGCCGTCGAGCGGCGGAATCGGGATGAGGTTAAAGAACGCGAGCGACAGGTTAACCACGATAAACGTGGCGCCGAAGTTCATGATCTGTGACGCCAGGGCAAAGGACATGCTGGCGTAGAGATTGCCGTACGTTACGTGCATGAGGGCGGCCGCGAGGCACGCGAGTGCGATATTCGATGTGGGGCCGGCTACGCTCACCAGGACCTCGTCGCGCTTGGGGTGCTTAAGGTTGTTGAGATAGACGGGCACGGGCTTGGCGAAGGCGAACACGGGACCGCCTGCGGCGAGCATGAGCAGCGGCAAGATGATGGTGCCAAACGGGTCGATATGGTTGAGCGGGTTGAGCGATACGCGTCCGCGCGAGCGCGCCGTTTTGTCGCCGAGAGCCCAGGCCGCGGCGGCGTGCGCGCTCTCGTGAATGACGATGCCAACGATGACGGCGACGGCGCTGGCGAGCAGGTTCATGATGTAGCTGCTGGACATGGCGCTCTCCTAGCGGACGCGGCGCGAGGCGCGCGTGAGCAGGTAGTCGGCCACAAACAAGATTACCGCGACGATGGCGTAATCCAGGCGAAACACGCCACCAAAGGGCGACGTGATGACACCGTAGCCGGCGATGGCGCTTGGCAGTGCGCGCGAAAGCTCAACGACAAAGCCAACGATCTGCAGTTTGGCGGTGAGGCCGCTAAAGCACAGCAGCACGGTCATCGCGCTCATAAAGATGCCGCAGATGCGACAAGCGATGGCGATGATGCTCATCGCCACGGCAGCGGCCTTACGAGAGTTCACGCGCGGTCTCCTCTTCGATTTGGGTGGAAAGCTCCAGCCATTCGTCCTCGAGCTTGGGTAGCTCTTGCTTAAGGCCGTTATATTCTCCCAGCGCGGCGTTGAACTTGTCCTGATCGGCATAAAGCTCTTCGCTGGCCATCAATTCCATAAGCTCGTCATAGCGGGCGCGCTTTTTGTCGAGCTCTGTCTCGATCTTCTTGAGCTGGTTGCGCACGCCCTTGAGCTTTTTGTTGAGCGCAGCGCGGGCCTGGGCCTCGGCGCGCTTTTGCTCCTTGGTCTTTTTACCCTCGGCAGGTTTGGAAGCGGCGGCGGGCGCATCGGGCTGGGCCGCGGTAACCTTTGCGGACTTGGCCGCGACAGGCACGCTCTCCCCTGCTGTCTCGGCGGCGGCGCGGGCCGCGAGGTCCTCGCGCTTGTAGAGGTAGTAGTCGTAGTCGCCGTCGTAGACCGTGACCTTGCCATCGCGGATGTCGATGATGCGGTTGGCCACAGCGCGTACCAGGTGCTCGTCGTGGCTGATCAGCACGATGGTGCCGGGGAAGTTCTGCAGGGCGTTCTCGAGCATGTCCACCGAGTCGATGTCCAGGTGGTTGGTGGGCTCGTCCAGGCACAGGAGTGCCTCGGGGGCCACAAGCATCTTGGCCAGTGCCAGACGCGCCTTTTCGCCGCCGGAGAGGACGCGGACCTGCTTCTCGATGGAATCGTTGTCGCTAAACAGGAAGGCGCCCAGCAGGCTGCGCTGCTGCGGCACGGTCCACTTGGGCGTGACGGTGTCGATCTCTTGCAGGACGGTATTGGACTCGGTCATGCCCTCGAGTGCGTGCTGGGCGTAGTAGGCGACGCCGACGTTGGTGCCCAGATCGCGGGTGCCGGTGGTGGGCGGCTCCAGGCCGGCGAGAATCTTCATGAGCGTGGACTTGCCGGCGCCGTTGGGGCCGACGAGCGCCACGTGCTCGCCGCGGTAGAGCTTGAGGTCGATATCGCTGTAGATGTGCTTGTTGCCGTAAGACTTGGACACGCCCTCCAGACCCACGACCATGTCGCCCGAGCGCGGCGGATCGGGGAACTTAAAGTCGATGTGCTTGTGGCCCTCGGGCAGGATGACGAGCTCTTTTTTGATCTGCTCGATCTTTCGGATGCGCTCCTGAGCCTGGGCAGCCTTGGTGGGCTTGTAGCGGAACTTATCGACGAAGACCTGCATGTGGGCGATGTCGCGCTCCTGGGCGGCGCGCTTGGCGCGCATCTGCTCCAGGTTGTCCTCGCGCTGCTTGAGGTAGCTGCTGTAGTTGCCGGTGTAGGTGGTCACGCGGCGGTTCTCGAGCGCGGCCACGTGGTCGACGCAGGCGTCCATGAAGGCGCGGTCGTGGCTGACGATGAGTACGGCGCCGTCGTAGCTGGCGATAAAGCCGCGTAGCCACTGGACGCTCTCGAGGTCCAGGTGGTTAGTGGGCTCGTCCAGCAGCAGCAGGTCGGGGTGGCGCAGGAAGAGCTTGGCGAGCGCGATGCGCATCTGCCAGCCGCCCGAGAACTCGGAGCACGGGCGCTCAAAGTCGGTGACCTTAAAGCCCAGGCCAGATAGGATCTTGCGGGCGTTGCTCTCGAGCTCGTAGCCGCCCAGGTGCTCAAAGCGGTCCTGGACCTGTCCGTACTCGTTGAGGAGCGCGTCGACATCCTTCCCCTGTTCGGAGAGCTCGGTAATCTGGGCCTGCAGCTCGTTGGCGCGCTCGCCCATGCGGCGAATTTCCTTGGCGGCCGCCATGACCTCGGCAAGGATGGTGGTGTCCTTGTGCTCCAGGTTGGTTTCCTGCTCTAGGTAGCCTACCTGGCAGTCCTTTGCGTACTGGATCTGGCCGGCGTCGGGGCTGTCGATGCCCATGATGATCTTGAGCATGGTGGTTTTGCCGGCGCCGTTGGGTCCCACGAGCGCAAAACGCTCGCCGGGGTTGATCTGGAAGGACGCGCCACTAAAGAGGACGCGCGCGCCGAAGCTTTTTTCGATCTTGTCGACCAGGAGGATCATGGTGCCGCCTTTGACCTTGTGTGCCTATATGAAAAAAGGCCCCAACTTGCGTTGGAGCCTCATTCAATGCTCGGGTGGAGACGAGGGGGATCGAACCCCTGACCTCTTGA
>CALDEU010000040.1:0-107621 GCA_937942395.1 uncultured Collinsella sp.
AAAGCCGTTTATCTCCACCCGCGTAGCGGGTGGTTTAAAGCTGGCCGCTGCGCGGCCAGCAGACTAAAGTCTTGAAATAAAAAAACCGCCCCGTATGGAGCGGTTTTGCCCTTTATATATCGAGCGCCTCGGCCATCGCTGCCGTAGTGATTGCCGTGGTTCCACAGCAACTGCCCACCATTGCGGCGCCGGCATGTCTCCATTCGATGCATGCGCGCGCGAAAGCTTCGGGATTCTCGTGCCATACGGGGCCATCCTGAGTCTGGACCGGATCGCCTACGTTGGGACGCACCGTAACGGGAGTAGTCGCCGATGCAACCATCCTGGGCACCGCCGCATTCGCGGCCGCAAGCGAACAGCAATTAACACCAACCGAGTTTGCGCCGTGTTTTTCGGCGTACAAAACGGCTGCCTCGATGTTGAGGCCATCGCCCAGCAGGTCGCCTTTATCGTCAACGACAAAACTCACCAGAACAGGCATGCCGTCGGCGGCACCTCGGGCGCCGGCAAGCATGGGCTGCAGATTACGGATAGACGTCACCGTCTCGATCAGCAGACCGTCAACACCAGCATTGAGCAAGGCGTGCGCCTGTTCGCGCGCAATGCCGCGGATTTCACGATACTCGACAGAGTCCTCGGCAAACCACTCAATACCGATCGGGCCCATCGAGCCCAGCAGTAGCTGAGGGTGCGCCTGGCGGGCATCGTCGACGGCCCCGCGATTGACCTCCGCCACGGACGGCGCAATCTGGTCGTGCTTGAGGGCATAGCTCGATGCCTGAAAGGTATTGGTAATGAGCACCTGCGCGCCGGCGGCGACATACAAGCGATGGATACGAGAAACGGTCTGCGGCTCTGCCAGATTCCAAAACGCCGGTGGAATGTCGGCGGCATCGTACTCACTCAACAGAACACTGCCCATGGGGCCCTGCGCCAACAAGGTCTCGCTCGACAAGCGGCGCGTAAGTTCCTCGGCACCAAAGCGGTTGTAATAACTCGTATCCATATATATCCCGCTATTCCTCGACGCTGATTCCCTGCTTTTCGAGATAGGCGAGCCAGCGGCTCATCGTGTCCTCGGATAGCGCATGCTCCATCATGCAGGCCTCGGAATCGGCTCGCTCAAATTCGACACCGAGCTCCTGAACCAAAAACGTGCGGATGAGGCGATGACGGTACCAGATAGCCGTGCCAACCTCGCGGCCGCGATCGGTCAGGATCACCTTGCCGTAGTGCGATTGCTCGACAAGCTCGGATGCCTTGAGCGCCGAAACCGCTTTATTGACCGATGCCTTGGAGACGCCAAGGCGCTGCGCGATGTCGACCGATCGCACGCCGTTGGTTTCCCCCTCTTCGCTTTCAATGCGAACCATGCACTCCAAGTAGTCTTCGTTCGCCACCGTCAGATGTAGTTCGCGCGAGCTATTTGTCGTATCCATGATCTTCCGTCCCTTCTGCATTCAATGGCTGATTCTACCCCATCCAAGCGTCGTGGTATGCCGTGGCATACCGTGCTAGAGTTCTTGTTGCACACGACGACCAAGATTGGAGCGGTCTTTATGGAAAACACCACCACGAGCCCCGATGTCCTCGAACGCTTTTTGCGCTACGTCCAGATCAACACGCAGTCCGAGGATGCAAACTGCGACCAGGTACCCTCGAGCGCCGTTCAGTTTGACCTTGCCAACGTGCTGGCTGAAGAGCTGCGCGAGCTTGGTGCGGAAGATGCCCACGTGACCGAGCACGCCTATGTCTGCGCGCATATCCCCGCAAGTGCGGGCGCTGAGGACAAGCCCGCCCTGGGCCTGATCGCCCATCTCGACACCACCGAAGTTGCACCGGGCGCCGGCGTGAAGCCGCACATCGTACACTACGAAGGCGGCGACCTGGTCTGCGGCACGGTTGACGGTAAGCCCGTTGCCATGGGTACCGCCAAGCTTCCCGCCCTGAATGACCTCGCGGGTGAGGACCTGGTCTGCAGCGATGGCACCACGCTGCTGGGCGCGGACGACAAGGCGGGCGTCGCCGAGATCATGTCGCTTGTCGCGCGTATCGCTCAGGACCCTTCTCTGCCCCATCCCGCACTCGGCATTTGCTTCTGCCCTGACGAGGAGATCGGCCACGGAGCCGAGCTGTTGGATATCGATACCTTTGGCTGCAAGTACGCCTACACGGTCGACGGCGGCCCCATCGGCGAGCTGGAGTGGGAGTGCTTTAACGCCGCCGAGGCGACCGTCCGCTTTGAGGGCCAGTCCATCCACCCGGGCGACGCTAAGGGCCGTATGGTCAACGCAGGCAATCTGTTCTGCGACTTCAACGCGTTGCTCCCCTACGTGCAGCGCCCGGAGTATACGGAAGGCTACGAGGGCTTTTATCACCTTGAGGGTGTATCTGCGACCGTCGATCACGCCACAGCGCGCTATATCGTCCGCGACCATGACGCCGCCAAGTTCCAGCAGAAACTCGACCTTATTGATGCCGCCGCCTCGATACTCAACCAGCGTCTGGGTGAGGAGCGCGTGACGGTCGAGATTAAGCAACAGTATCGAAATATGGCCGAGATCGTTCGTGACTATCCCGAGCTTATTGATGTTGCCAAGGAAGCCTACCTTGCCTGCGGCGTTGAGCCCCAAGTGCTGCCGATTCGTGGCGGCACCGACGGCGCCCAGCTGTCGTTCCGCGGTCTGCCCTGCCCCAACCTTTCCACCGGCGGCTATTGCTACCACGGCGTCAACGAGTTCGTCCCGGTCAGCTCGCTCGTCAAGATGACCGACGTGCTCCAGGAGCTCGTCGCCCGCTTTGCATAGGGAACTCGAACAATCTAGGTAAGCAAAACCGCCCCGTCCTCAAAACCGAGAACGGGGCGGTTTTTGGTGCAAGGGGAAATAGAAGTTGGGGACGTTCTTAGACGACTAGTCAAACAAGAACGTCCCCAATGACTACTCCGGCAACGCCGATGTATTGGCAACGCCAGCGAGCGGGTCGCATTTGAGACAAGGTGACGTGAAACGAAAGGGCGCTGACCTTCTGGTCGCGCCCTTGAAGTTGAACGTCAGATTGTCCAAATGCGGCCCGCGCAGCGTCAAGCGGTTACGCGGTTTGGTAAAACCGCGTAACTTAGTAGTTAGCTTCGTAGCCGTTACCGTCGCCGGTGGGCTCTTCGTAGTAGTCCGAATCGCTCGAATCGCCTGAGTCATCGGAATCGTCAGAGCTGACCGATGAAGTTGCGGTACCGTTTGCGTAGTCGTCAGACGTGTTGTTGTTCAGGTCGCCGATCGTAGAACTGGAACCGTCGGAAAGACCCATGGTGTTGGGACCCTTGGGATCCTTGCCGGCATCGACGCGCTCCATCATTTCCTTGAGCTCGTCCTCGTAGACAAAGACGTAGCTCACACCGTCGATCATGGTGCTGTCGTCGGCGTACGAGGGCAGGTTGGCCGAGTAGATACCGTCGACATCCATACCGCGCATGGCGTTGACCGTAGCCACGATATCTTGAACGCTCATATCGGTTACGAGCATATCGGACAGCGAATTAACCAGGCCAAAGATCTTCGTGGCATCGAAGTTATTGAGAATCTGGTTGGCAAGGGCGCCAAGCACCTGACGCTGGTGGCGCATGCGCGTGTAATCGCCGTCGGCATAGGTGTAGCGGCAGCGGGCATAGGTAAGGGCGGTGGCACCGTCCATATGCTGCTGGCCAGCGGTAATCTTAATATCCAGGTGCTCGGGGTCGTCAACATCATCGGTTGCGTTAATGTCGATACCGCCAACCGAATCAATCAGCGCCTGCATACCGTCGAAGCTAACCTCGGCATAGTGGGAAATCTGAACACCGCACAGATCGTTGACCGCCTCGACCATGGCCTCGGCGCCGCCAACGGTATGGCAGGCGTTGATCTTCATGGTCTCACCCTTGTACTCGACCTTGGTGTCGCGCGGAACGGAAATGAGCGTCGCCTGCTTTTGCGTGGGGTCGATGCGTGCCAGGATAATCGAGTCGGCACGATACGTATCCTCGCCCGGACGGCCGTCGGTGCCAAGAAGCAGCACGTAGAACGGATCCTTTGCCTCATCGGTGTCAACCAGAACCCGACGCAGATTGTCGGTAATGACATTAGAATCGCCGAGCTTGCCCATAATGGTGGCAAACCACAGGCCGGCAGCGGTAGTGGCACTCAGCAGCACGCCAAGCACGACAATGAGCGCGACGTGACGAATCGTGTGGCTACGACGACGTTGACGAGCGCGCTCGGAATAGCGGGCAACGTTATCGCGGCTATAGATTTTTGCCTGAGCGCCGGTCGAAGGTCTTCGAGATTCCGTAATGGGCTTTTTCTTAAACATAGGCAACCTGCATTAGTAGATGACGGGATCGGGAACAGTGGCGTGCTCGACATGAGCGCCAAGCGCCTGCAGCTTTTCGACAAACTGTTCGTAGCCGCGCTTAATGTGATGGATGGCCGAGACCTCGGTCGTGCCGTCGGCAATGAGGCCGGCAACGACGAGTGCCGCACCACCACGAAGATCCGGTGAGGTTACCTGAGCGCCGGAGAAGCCCTTGACGCCGTGAATCATGGCGTGGTGGCTCTCGATGCGAATATCGGCACCCATGCGCACCAGCTCGGATGCGAACATAAAACGATTTTCGAAGATGTTCTCGGTGATAACGGAGCTGCCGTCTGCCAGGGCGGAGAGCACCATGATCTGCGCCTGCATATCCGTGGGGAAACCGGGGAACGGGAGCGTCTGGATATCGACCGGCTTGATGCGCTCGGCACGGTTCACATGGACGCCATCCTCGACGCGCTCGCAGTCGATGCCCATGAGCTCCATCTTCTTGAGCACCATGCCCAAGTGAATGGGGCAAAAGCCTGTGACGTCGACACCGCAATCGTCGGCCATCAACGCACCGGCAACGATAAAGGTACCGGCCTCGATACGGTCGCCCACCACGCGATGGGTAACGGGATGCAGCTCCTCCACGCCCTCGATGGTCACGACAGGCGTACCGGCGCCGACAATCTTGGCACCCATTTCGTTGAGCATGTTGGCGAGATCGACGATCTCGGGCTCGCGGGCGGCATTGTCGATTACCGTGGTACCCTGCGCGCACACGGAAGCCATGATGAGGTTCTCGGTCGCACCGACACTGGCAAACTCGAGCGTGACAGTGGTACCGTGCAGGCCCTGGGGCGCGTTGGCGTTGATATAGCCGTGGGCGGTATCGAACTCAACGCCCAAGGCCTCAAGACCCAAGATATGCATATCGATCTTGCGAGCGCCCAGGTTGCAGCCACCGGGCATGGCGATCTTGGCGCGATGGAAACGGCCCAGCAGGGGCCCCATCACGGCAGTGGAAGCGCGCATCTTGGCAACGAGCTCGTAGGGCGCCTCCCAAGAATCGACCTGGGAGGTATCGATCTCGAGCGTGTGCTCGTCGAGAACATCGATCGTAGCGCCCATACCCTTGAGCACCTTGCCCATCACGTGGACATCGGAAATATCGGGCACGTTCTGCAGCGTCGTCTTGCCCGGCGCCAGAAGCGTTGCCGCCATAAGTTTGAGCGCGGAGTTCTTGGCACCCGAAACAGGCACGGAACCTCCGATGGCGTGGCCACCCTCAACGCGGATAATATCCAAGGTCTACCCTTTCAAAAAGCATGCCCGGGGTGGCTGGGCCATCCCGGGCATGATGTGTTCGCAAATGGTCGAACGCTAAAACGTCTGACTATTGGGCAAGCTTGAGCTTACACCATGCGATTTCATTATAGAGGTAGGCGCGGCGTGCATCATCCTCCGACAAATTACCCAGCTTCTCTTCAAAACCTTGAATATCAGCTTTAACCTTGTCGGCGTCGACGGTCGCCAAATCGCAAGCGCGCTCGGCGAGGACGGTCACGACATCGTCCGCAACCTGGGCATAGCCGCCGGCCACGGCAAACGTGTGGTCGACAGTGCCCATGGCCTTATCGGAAACGCGAACGTAACCGCGGTCGATCGTGCAGATTTCGCTGGAGTGAGCAGGCAGAACGCCAAACTCGCCATCCGTGGACGGAATCGACACAAACGCAGCGTCGCCCTCATAGGCGCAGCTCACGGGGCACACGATGCGGATACGCATAACCTACTTCTCCCCCATCTTGCGGGCGCGCTCGCGCACGTCCTCAATCGTGGAAGCATAGCGGAACGCCTGCTCGGGCAGGTCATCGGCCTTGCCGTCGACAATCTCGGCGAAGGAGCGGACGGTATCCTCGACGCGGACATAGACACCGGGGTTGCCGGTGAACTTCTCGGCGACGTGGAAGGACTGGGACAGGAACTGCTGGATCTTACGGGCACGGTTGACCGTAAGGCGCTGCTCCTCGGACAGCTCGTCCATACCCAGAATGGCGATGATGTCCTGAAGGTCGGAGTACTCCTGCAGGAGCTCCTGGACCTTGACGGCGACACGGTAGTGCTCCTCGCCGACGATCGAGGGATCGAGGGCGTCGGAGGAAGACGCGAGCGGGTCGATGGCCGGGAACAGACCGAGCGACGAAATGCTACGCGAAAGAACCGTGGTGGCGTCGAGGTGCGTAAACGTCGTGGCAGGCGCCGGGTCGGTCAGGTCGTCTGCAGGGACGTAGACAGCCTGGACGGAGGTAATGGAACCCGTCTTGGTCGAGGTAATGCGCTCCTGGAGGTCACCCATCTCGGTAGCCAGCGTAGGCTGGTAACCAACGGCGGACGGCATACGACCCAGCAGTGCGGAAACCTCGGAACCGGCCTGGGAGAAGCGGAAGATGTTGTCGATGAACAGCAGAACGTCCTGGCCGCGATCGCGGAAGTACTCAGCGGTGGTAAGGCCGGCCAGACCGATGCGCAGACGCGCTCCAGGCGGCTCGTTCATCTGACCATAGACCAAGCAGGTCTTGTCGATAACGCCAGACTCGCTCATCTCGAGGAACAGGTCGGTGCCCTCACGAGTACGCTCGCCGACACCGGTGAACACCGAGGTGCCGCCGTGCTCCTGGGCGAGGTTGTTGATGAGTTCCTGAATCAGAACGGTCTTGCCGACGCCGGCGCCGCCGAACAGACCCGTTTTGCCACCACGGATGTAGGGCTCGAGCAGGTCAACGGCCTTGATGCCGGTTTCGAAGATCTCGGTCTTGGTGGTGAGCTCGTCGAAGCGGGGCGCTGCATGGTGGATGGGATAGAACTCCTCCACCTCGGGCATGGGCTTACCGTCGACAGGCTTGCCCATGACGTTCCAAATGCGGCCGAGCGTCTTGGGACCAACGGGCATCTTCATGGGCTCACCGGTATCGGTGGCGATGAGGCCGCGCTGCAGGCCGTCGGTCGAGGACATGGCGACCGTGCGGACGACGCCGCCCGGAAGCTGGCTCTCGACCTCGAGGATCGTGCTCAGATGACCGATCGGGGTCTCGGCCTCGACCGTGAGCGCGTTGTAGATCGGGGGCACCGCACCGTCAAACTTGACGTCGACGACAGGGCCGATGATACGCACGATGCGACCATCGCCGGCAGTCGTCTTCTTGGTGGCTTCCTCGACCGCAAGCTTTACGGTGTTATTAGCCATTACTGTTCCTCCAATGCTGAGGCTCCGCCGACGATCTCGTTGATCTCGGTCGTGATCGAAGCCTGGCGCACGCGACTATACGTGCGGGTAAGGGTCGAGATGATCGCGGTGGCGTTTTCCGTCGCGGAGTGCATGGCCTTGCGGCGCGCACCCTGCTCGGCAGCCGCCGAATCGATCAGGGCCTGGTAGATGACCGTCAGGATATATGACGGCACAAGCTTGCCGAGAACATGCTCGGGAGAGGGCACGAACTCGAACGTGGACGAGATGCGCTTAGGGGCGTCGGTCTCGTTCTTACGCGGACCGTGGGCCATAGCGATCATCTCGGGGTCGAGCGGCAGCAAATGCTCGACGCGAAGCTCCTGATCCACGCGGTTCTTGGCGTGGTGGTAGACAAGCTCGACGCGGTCAAGCTCACCGGCACGATACGCATCGCAGATATGAGAGGAGATCATGCGGGCCTGATTGAAATCGGGCTCGGAGGAGTTGCCCTCAAAGTGCATGGCGACGTTTGCGCGGTCGCGGAAATACGTGGCCGGTTTGCGCCCACACGCGATGATCTCGCACTCGATGCCGTCGTTCGCCCAAGAAGCGGCGAGCTTTTCGGCCGTGCGCTCCACCGTCGTATTGAAACCGCCGGCAAGGCCGCGGTCCGAGGCAATGACGACAATCAGGCCATGCTTGACGCTCTCATGCTTCTGCAGCATGGGATCGGTGCCCGAGCAGGAGGCGTCACCGGCAACCGTCAGCATGACGTTGGTCAGCGCCTCCTTATAGGGCTCGGCCTGCTTGGAGCGATCGAGGGCACGACGGATCTTGGCCGTAGAGACCATCTCCATCGTGCGCGTGATCTGCTTGGTCGTGGTAACCGAGGAGATTCGCTTCTTAATGTCGCGAAGGTTGGCCATAGGGCTTAGTTCTCCTCTGATCCAGTCGTATCGGCATGGTGCTTGGCCATGAACTGCTGCTTGAAGTCACCGATGACGCGCAAGAGCTCGGCCTTGGTGTCGTCGTCGATCTTCTTGGCGCGAACCTTGTCGAGCAGCGAGCCAAAGCCATTGTCCATGTACTCGATGAGCTCGGCACGGAAAGGCAGCACGTCGGCGATCTCCAGGTCATCCAGGAAGCCCTCGTTGCCAGCGAACAGCGTAACAATCTGCTCACCAACCTCGAACGGCTTGTAGCGCGGCTGCTTCAGGAGCTCGGTCATGCGAGCGCCGTGGGTCAGCTGCTTCTGAGTAGCCTCGTCAAGGTCGGAGCCGAACTGCGTAAAGCCGGCGAGCTCCTGGTACGAAGCGAGGTCCAGACGAAGGTTGCCGGCGACCTGCTTCATGGCCTTGGTCTGAGCATCGCCACCGACGCGGGACACGGAGATGCCCACGTCGACTGCCGGGCGCTGGCCCTGGAAGAAGAGCTCGGACTGCAGATAGATCTGACCATCGGTAATGGAAATGACGTTGGTCGGAATGTAGGCCGAGACGTCGCCGTCCTGGGTCTCGATGATCGGCAGAGCCGTCATGGAGCCGTAGCCGTTCTTCTTGGACATCTTAACGGCACGCTCGAGCAGACGAGAGTGCAGGTAGAAGATGTCGCCAGGATAGGCCTCGCGTCCGGGCGGACGATGCAGCGTCAGCGACATCTGACGGTAGGCCACGGCCTGCTTGGACAGGTCGTCGTAGATGACGAGCACATGGCCGCCGGGGTTGGTCTCGCTGGCGGGCTTGCCGTCCTCGCCGTTGTACATGAAGAACTCGCCGATAGCGGCACCGGCCATAGGCGCGATGTACTGCATAGGAGCGGAATCGGCAGCGGTTGCCGAAACGATGATGGTGTAGTCGAGCGCACCGTGCTGAGCGAGGGTCTCGCGGATGTTGGCAACCGTGGAGGCCTTCTGGCCGATGGCGACATAGATGCAGACCATGCCCTTGCCGCGCTGATTGAGGATAGCGTCGATGGCGATGGCGGTCTTACCGGTCTTACGGTCGCCGATGATGAGCTCACGCTGACCACGGCCGATAGGCACCATGGAGTCAATGGCCAACAGGCCGGTCTGAACCGGCTCGCACACCGGGGTACGGTCGATGACACCGGGGGCTTTGAACTCGATGGGGCGACGATGCGTGGCGACGATGTCGCCCAGGCCGTCGATGGGCTGGCCGAGCGGATTGACGACGCGGCCGAGCATGGCGCGGCTCACGGGGATATCCATAATGCGGCCAGTGGTGCGGCACTCGTCGCCTTCCTTGATGGAGTCGACGGCACCAAACAGAACGGCGCCGACCTCGTCACGGTCAAGGTTCTGGGCAAGGCCGAAGACGGTCTCACCGGTATCGGAGCTCTTGAACTCCAGAAGCTCGCCTGCCATGGCGCTCTTGAGGCCGGAGACGCGCGCGATGCCGTCGCCTACCTCGTCGACCGTTGAAACCTCATGCGTATCGACCGTCGCGGAGAGGCTCGTGAGCTGCTCCTGCAGTTTCTTGGCGATATCCTGGGCATTGAGGGTTTCGGACATTAGGCTTCACCTCCGTACGAATTAGCAGAGTTTGCGAGGGTCTCCTGCGCGATGCGCAGCTGCGTCTTGACGGAGATGTCACGACGTTCGCCGCGGGCCTCGAGCACCAGGCCGCCCACGATAGACGGGTCGACCTGCTCGATAAGGAATACCTTGCGGCCGAAGTCCTGCTCGCATTTCTTAGTGATGGTTTGACGCAGCTCGTCGTCGAGCGGGATCGCCGTGGTGACGGTCACGCCCACTACATCCTCGTCTTCCTCGGCAACATACTTAAAGGCAGCTGCCACCTTGGGAAGAAGGTCGAGCTGGTCGCGCTTGGACATGGTGTCGAGCACGGCGATGATCTCGGGGCTGGCGCTAGCCAGACGCTCGATCATCTCGAGGTCCTCGAACACATGGTTCTCGGCCTTAGCGGCTTCCAAAAGGGAGCGCGCGTAGGTCTCGAGCACCTTGTCCTGATAGCGGCTAGTCGGCATTCAGGCTACCTGCTTCCTGGATGTAGCGCTCGATGAGCTTCTTCTGCTCGCCCTCGTCCTCGAGTGCCTCGCCCACGATCTTGGTGGCGACGGCAACGGACAGGTCGGCGATGGAGCTCGCGGCACCGGCGTAGATGGACTTGCGCTCGTCCTCGACGGTCGTATGGGCCTTGGCGATGATCTCCTCGGCCTCCTTGTGGGCAGCCTCGATGATACGGGCGCGCTCGGACTCGGCGTCCTTACGGGCCTCGAGAACGATGTCGGCAGCCTGACGACGGGCGTCAGTAACGATCGAGTCGGACTCAGCGCGCTTGGCGATAGCCTCCTGCTTGGTCTTCTCGGCCTCGTCGAGGCTCTCCTCGATCTTCTTGCCGCGCTCCTCCATGGTTTTCATGATGCCCGGCAGGGCGACCTTGGCCAGCACGATCCAGATGATCAGGAAGGCGATAAGCGCCGGGATGAACTCCGCCATCTTAGGGATGAGGATGTCCGCACCGGCAGCGCCGTCCTCGGCGAACGCGGAAACCGGCATGAGCAGCGCGGCCGCGGACGCGGAGAGTGCGATCGCGCTCTTCTGGGATGAAAGATTCATACTTGACGCTCCGTGCTATTTAACGATCAGCGCGACAACGAAGCCGATCAGAGCCAGAGCCTCGCCGAAGGCGGAGCCCATGATGAAGACGGTGAACACGCGGCCCTGGACCTCAGGCTGACGGGCCATAGCACCCGTAGCACCCAGAGCAGACAGGCCGATAGCAAGACCAGCGCCGATAACACCGAGACCGTAACCGATAACTCCCACGATTCCTCCTTTGTCGTGCGTGTCTTATTTCACGCAGGATAACCTTTTTATAACTGCCGGGCTCCATGGGTACGGGCACCGGCGGTTTAACGAATTGCCTTACCTTTAAGGCGCGAACGGAAGATTACTCCTCCTCCGCGACCTCCTCTGCCTCGGAGACATACACGGCGGTAAGGACCGTGAAGACGTAAGCCTGGATGGCACCGACCACAAGCTCGATCGCATAGATCAGGATGAGGATGGCAAGCCAGGCCAGCGAAGGCAGGGCGCCGACGGCGTGGGCCGCGGAAACCTGCTGAAGCAGCGGCTGCATGAACATGCTCGCCATGATGGCGAACGAGCCCATGACCACGTGTCCTGCGAACATGTTGCAGAACAGACGGACGGCGAGCGTGATGAGGCGCAGGAAGGTCGAGAAAAGCTCGACGACCCACACAAGCACGTTCATCGGGAAGCTCACGCCCTGCGGGGCGAGGCTCTTGATGTAGCCGATCACGCCGTGAGCCTTGCATCCGTAGTAGATGAAGTACACGAAGGCGAAGATGGCGAGCGCGGCGGTGGAGCCGATTGCGCCGGTGCCGGGCTTCATTCCCGGGATCAGGCCGATCATGTTATTGATCAGGATGAACAGGAAAAGCGAGCACAGGAACGGGAAGTGCTTCTTCCAGTTCTCACCCACGACGCCCTTGCCGATATCGTTCTCGACGTACTCGATGATGTACTCGAAACCGTTGACGAAGAAGCCCTTGGGAACCAGGGTCTGCTTCTTCTTGAACACGGCCAGGACGATCAGGAGCACGATCGTGGAGACGATCAGCCAAAACGAGTACTGCGTGATGCCGCAGCTCAGATCGCCCACGACAGGGGTGGAGCTGAACTCGCTGACCAGATGATTAATCTCATCAGGCAGCTTTTCAAAAATTTCCACGACTTACCTTTCGACCTCATGAGGATCTCGCAGCGCCTTGGCGACGCGAACCGTGCAGGCGGCCATAAAGGCCACGAAGCCGATCGCCTCGCCCAGGAGGAACATGCGAAATGCCTCTCCGAACAACGCAAACACAACCAAGGTAAAGACGAGCAGGGCGACTGCCGAGACCGCCAGACTCACCATGCCCTTGAGCATGTCCGCATTCTGTTTATCGTCAAGAACCGGCTTGAGCGTAAAAACAAAGGGAAGGAAGGCAATTGCGCCCGCGATGGCGCCTGCAACGATAGCGAGCAGATCGGCTATCTGAAACACTGGCTTCCTCGCTTTCCTTTTTAACGCCTCACAGCGCAGTCCCAGCCAAACATTGGTGACTATTGTACGAGCCAATCGCTAAAGTACAACCGTAAAACAAACGGTTAATACGCACCTGTACGTTTTCTTAAGGCCTTCTTTATGCCGCAGGTACGGTAATACGTTTTTTCGAACCCCTCAGCGCAAATCGTCCGTTAACAGAAGTGCGCGTGGACGACTTTTGCTCGCCCGCGCGCACCATTTCTTCTTATTTGTGACCGTAGCCGACAAGGCCCAACGACTAGAGCGTACCGTAGATGCGGTCTCCGGCGTCGCCCAGGCCGGGAACGATGTAGGCGGCCTCGTTGAGATGGTCATCGATGGCGCAGGTATAAATATGTACGTCGGGGTCCTTTTCGGTCAGCGACTTGAGGCCCTCGGGCGCGGCGACGATACACAGCATGCGGATATCCTTGACACCGCGCTCGCGCAGGTAGCTGATGGCCATCTCGGCCGAACCGCCCGTGGCGAGCATGGGGTCGACAACCAGGCAGATGCGCTGATCGATATCCTTGGGCATCTTGCAGTAATACTCATGCGGCTCGTGGGTGACCTCGTCGCGCTCCATACCGATGTGGCCCACGCGAGCCGAGGGTACCAAGTCGAGGATACCGTCGACCATGCCGAGGCCCGCACGCAGGATGGGAACGATGGCGAGCTTTTTGCCGGCAAGCTGTTTGAACGTGGCGGTGGTGATGGGGGTCTCGACCTCGACGTCTTCCATGGGCAGGTCGCGCATGGCCTCGTAGCCGTCAAAGAGCGCAAGCTCGCGCACGAGCTGGCGGAACTGGTTGGTGCCAGTGCTCTTGTCGCGCAAGATCGACAGCTTGTGCTGGACGAGTGGGTGATCGACAAGGGTCACACGGGACGTATCGTAGGTGACGGTCATGGGTTGATGCCCCTTTCATTGCGGCCGGAAGATGGCCTTGCTGACAAGGCGCATGGCGACGTTGTTGCCTCGCGCCGTGCATAAGTTTAACGGTTTGTTGTATCGAGCAGCTCGTCGCAACCCTACTGAGCGGTGTTGAGCGAACGCTTGACGGCATCACGCCAGCCAGCGAGGTTGCTCTCACGGCGCTCGGCGGACATGTGAGGATGGAAGACTTTGACGATCTGAGCGTTTTGCTCCAGCTCCTCCAAATCCTCCCAATAGCCGACGGCAAGGCCTGCCAAGTACGCGGCGCCGATCGCCGTGGTCTCCACCGTCTCACACTGCAACACGGGGATATCCAGCAGATCGGCCTGGAATTGCATGATGAACTCGTTGCGCGAGGCACCGCCATCGACGGACAGGCGCTCAATCGAAAGTCCCACGTCCTGCTCCATGGCTCGTAGCACGTCATAACTCTGGTAGGCCATGGACTCGCAAGCCGCACGCACAATGGTCGCGCGACTCGAGGCACCGGTCAGGCCGCACACGATACCGCGAGCATGCGGGTCCCACCAGGGAGCGCCCAGGCCTGCGAAGGCGGGGACGAAGTAGCAGCCCTCGTTGTCGTTAATCGAAGTGGCGAGTTGCGCGGACTCACTCACGCTCGAGATGATGCCCATGTTGTTGCGAAGCCAGTTCATCGTTGAACCGGCGGCAAAAATAGAGCCCTCGAGCGCATAGCTGACTTTGTCGTCCGCAGCGATACCGATGGTGGAGACCAGGCCATTCTTGGATTCGACGATCTCGTCACCGGTGTTCATGAGCATAAAGCAGCCCGTGCCATAGGTGTTTTTGGTCTGGCCGGGATAGAAGCAGCAGTGGCCGAACAGCGATGCCTGCTGGTCGCCCGCCACGCCCATGATGGGCGGCATGTTGGTCATGATGTCGCTCGCGACGCGGCCGTAGTCGCCCGAGCTCCAGCGAACCTCGGGCATCATGGAACGTGGAACGTCAAAGAGCGCCAGCAGGTCGTCGTCCCAATCGAGCGTATGGATATTAAAGAGTGCCGTGCGGCTGGCATTGGTGTAGTCGGTGGCAAAGACCTGGCCGCCGGTGAGGTTGTAGATGAGCCAGGTGTCGATGGTGCCAAACATGAGGTCGCCCGCCGCCGCGCTCTCGCGTGCGCCGTCGACGTTGTCGAGAATCCACTGCACCTTGGAGGCCGAGAAATACGGGTCAAGCGTAAGTCCCGTGCGGGAGCGCACCAGCTCCTCGCAACCCTGTTCAACCAACGCGTCGATCGCCGGCGCGGTACGACGGCACTGCCATACGATGGCGTTATAGATGGGCTGGCCGCTCACGCGGTCCCAGACCACCGTGGTCTCGCGCTGGTTGGAGATGCCGATGGCGGCGATGCGATCGGAATGGATGCCGCTCTTAAACTGAACCTCCATCATCACGCCGATCTGGCTGGCAAGCACCTCCGTGGGATCCTGCTCCACCCAGCCGGGGCGCGGGAAGCTGGTTTTGACGCTACGACGCGCCTGGGCAACGATGCAGCCGTATTCGTCGACAATGGCCGCGAGTACCGAGGTAGTGCCGCAGTCGAGCGCCATGATGTAGGAACCGCCAAAGTTAAACGAGGCATCTTCCATGCCCAGGCTGCCCAGATTCAACGACATCGCTTACACCCTTCTATTGCATCGGGTCGGACAGGACCCGCTCGATCTCTGATGCGGGAAGTGCGCCTTGGCGCAGGATCTGGAGCCCGCCGTGCTGGAACGACACGATGGTCGAGGCGTCGCGACACGGGGTCTCACCGGCGTCGACGGCAACATCGACCCCCTCCAGGATGCGACCCTCGACGGCGGCAAAGCTTGCCGGCGAAGGCGCGCCGTGTGTGTTGGCGCTCGTGCAGGCAAGGGGACTGCCGCAGGCGCGGATGAGCGCTTGGACCACGGGAGAGGCCGAAGCGCGCAGGGCCACGGTGTCGTCGGCAGCGCGCATAAAGGTCGGCACGCAGGGGGCTGCCTTGACCACGATAGTCAGGGCTCCCGGCCAGCATCGTCGCGCGAGTACGCGGGCATCTTCCGGGATATCCACGCCATAGCGGTCGAGTGCTTCGACGCCATCGACCAGCCAAGCGACGGTTTGCGTGAGCTCACGTTGCTTGAGAGTGAAGATACGGCGATAGCCGGTGCCGAGCGCAGGAACTGCGGCGCCATTGACGGCAGCCTGCGGATCGCGCGGCCACGATGGGAATTCGCTTGTATCTTGGGGCACGGCGTCCGAGAAGGCGTTGACTGCCACGGCGACACCGTAGACGGTCTCGGTCGGAATCAAGGCCAGGCCGCCGCGGCCGAGCACCTCGGCCGTGCGCTCGACGGCAAGCCGATGCGGCTCGCGCGTTCCCTCGTATACCCGATAGACCGTCTGCATGTGTATGCCAGCCCCTTACGCTCCGGTGCAAGTTTGTTTACTGTGGGGCATTCTCGCACGAAACATTCAACCTATTTGCCCAGAGCGCATGTTGGTTTGGTGAGCGGCTCTAGTAGTCGGTGAAAGTGAGGGGGTTAATTGAAGATTTTTAGCGCGCAAGCGTAACGGTACGATCGGGAAACTCGATGCTTGCAACCAGTTTTCCGCCGAGGCTCTCTGCGTACCTGCTCAGCGTGTCGAGCCTCATCGAACCCAACTCCCCACGCTCGAGCTCGGATACACGTTTTTGAGAAACGCCCATCGACTGGGCGACCGACGCCTGTGTTAGATCTTTTAACCTGCGAATCTGAGCAAGCTTATAGGCTTCGATACGATCGCGAGTCCTCTCCTGCTCGGCGGTAATGGAGTCGCGTGTTATCCCGCGAGATTCCATATACTCATGCAGTTCCATCTCGATCGAGCCTCCTTACGTGGCGACGGTATATTTGCTCGGCCCTTGGAATGTTGATCGCATACCAACCGTTCCATTTTGCCCTTGACGATCCCGCTCGCGACTTATCACCCGCCAATAGCAATACCGCCTGGCGCTTGGGGTCAAAGGCGAAGAGGATGCGAATCACCTGCCCACCACACGACGTCACTCTCAGCTCCTTTAAATGATGAAGCTTCGAGCCCTTTACGCGGTCAACCAGCGGACGACCAAGGCTGGGACCTTCCTTCTCGAGCACCAAAAGGTCTGCATAAATCTGCTTCAGCGTAGCTTCATCCTGCTCATCAAGCCAAGGTTCAATGTAATCAAGCACGATACGGTACCGATGCAGCTGATTTGACATACCTTTCTCCTTCTATAGTAGAAGTTTTACGGTATATTGCAAGGACAAACTTGCGCAAATGTCTATTTATTCAGCTTAAATACGCTGTTTGGGCTCGGTGACGATGGCTCGAACGATGCGGGGACGATCGGTGAGGTCGTGGACGATACGCACGTCCGAAAGGCCTGCTTGACGACAGAGCTCGGCCGCGGCGTCGAGCGCGCCCTCGTAGAGCTCGCAGGCAAACAGGCCGCCGGCACGCAGCATGTAGGGCGCCGCGTTGAGCAGGCGGCGAAAGATATCGAGACCGTCGGCACCGCCCTCGAGCGCCAGATCGGGCTCAAAGTCCTTGACCTCATGCGGCAGCGAGCGCATGACATCGGTGGGGATGTAGGGCGGGTTGGAGACGAGTACGTCAAAGGTGCCCCACTCTTCGCGGGGAATGGAGCTCACCAGGTTTGTGAGGCTGAAGGCGACCTCGTCGGACGTGAGGCCAAGCGCATCGCGGTTTTTGGTAGCAAGGTCGATGGCGCGCGGCTCGATATCGGTAGCAGTGCAGGTAACGTGCCCGCGGCGCTCCCAGGCAAGGGAGAGCGAAATGCAGCCCGTGCCGCAGCCGACCTCGAGAACGCGGGCAGTGCGGGGCTCGGCTGGGGCAGATACGTTGGCCTCGGCGGCATCTTGCGCGGGAGTCGCCTGTTGGTCGTTGTCCTCAATGGCGATGCCGTATTCGTCGAGCTCGGGCTCGGGGGTTTCCATGGCCTCTGCTTCTGCCGCTTCGGCTTCTGCTGCCTGCGCGGCGGCTTCCTCGGCCTCGCGGTCGGCCAGTTCCTCGGCATAGGCGCGGCTACCGAGCACGTCGCTACCCAGCGCAGCCTCATCGGCGGCCGTCAGGTTGGCGGCACGGCGCTCGGCGGCCGCGCGTTCGTCAGCCAGCGCCGCCTCGGCTTTGCGGGCCTGCTCGACCTCATCGTTCCAAGGCAGCTCCACGCGCTGGCGGGCAGCGGCCTCGGGGCTCAGCACCTCGGCATCCAGATAGTTCAGAACTTCTTCGACGAGCATCTCGGTCTCGGGGCGCGGGATGAGCACACCGGGGGCGCACGCGACGTCGATCATGCGAAACTGCGTGCTACCGGTGATGTACTGCAGCGGCTCGCCCTTCGCGCGACGGACGACCGCCGCGTGCATGGTCTCGAGCTGCGCTGCGTCGAGCGTCTCGTCCATGCGCATATATAAGTCGATACGCGCCAGGCCCGTGGCGGCGCACAGCAGCCACTCGGCAGAAAGACGGGGGTGCTCCTCGCCGCGCTCGGCCAGGTACTCCTTGGTCCACTCGAGACAACGCTTGATGGTCCAAATCTCGTTTGCCATGGGGCCCTCCCCTCTTAAGCGCCGGACGGCGCGCGAATGTCGGAGCAGATTGTACGCGAGGCTAGCGCTTGGCAAGGGACGATTGAAGACGATTATCGAGAATCAGCCCAGATTTTTGCTTGGAACCTGCCTGAAATGTTCATTCATCGACGTCTAAATCTGCATTCGTCAAGCTTTTGGCAAAGTTGCCCCAAAACTGACCAATATCTAACCAAGAACTTGCCACATCGCTTGACGCGCGACGCATCAAAAATCGCCCCGCAACTTCTTGGACAATTTTTCGAGCAATATTTTCAATTGCAGATGAAGGCTGCTGATTACTTTAAGCAGGTAGACAGCTCAAATGCCATCACAGCTGATTGAATAACATCTCAAAGCAATGTGCCCAACCTAGTCATTTAAGAACGTCCCCAATGACTACCTCTAAGGCGCCGCAGGTTGAGCATACCGCATCCGGAGCAAGGCGGCGCCGCAGGTAGAGGACGGACAGCGAGCGGGCCGCATTTGAGACAAGGTGACGTGAAACGAAAGGGCGCTGACCTTCTGGTCGCGCCCTTGAAGTTGAACGTCAGATTGTCCAAATGCGGCCCGCGCAGCGTCGGCTGGTCCGCCGTTCGGTAGAACGGCGGAACTTAAACAGCCTGTGCCAGCTTCTCGGCTCGCTCGGCGGCGGCGAGCGCCTCGATGACGGTGCCGAGCTGATCGCCCAGAAGGACGCCGTTGTAGGTGGAGTTGAAGCCGATGCGGTGATCGGTCACGCGGTCCTGGGGCTGGTTATAGGTACGGATCTTCTCGGAACGGTTGCCGTGGCCGATCTGGCTCTGACGCTCGGCACCGAGCTCTGCCTGCTGCTTCTCGAGCTCCATCTCGTACAGACGGGCACGCAGCATCTGCATGCAGACCTCGCGGTTCTGGATCTGGGAACGCTGCTCCTGCGACTGCACCACGGTGTTGGTGGGCAGGTGGGTGATGCGCACGGCGGAATAAGTGGTGTTAACGCACTGACCGCCAGGGCCGGAGGCGCAGTAGGTGTCGATGCGCAGGTCGGACTGGTTGATCTGAACGTCGATCTCCTCGGCCTCGGGAAGCACGGCGACGGTAGCCGTGGAGGTCTGAATGCGGCCTTGGGACTCGGTCTTGGGGACGCGCTGGACGCGGTGCACGCCGGACTCGTACTTCATAACGGAGTAGACGCGGTCGCCCTCGACCTTGAACTCAATGGACTTAAAGCCACCGGCCTCGCTGGGGCTGGAGTCGAGCACGGTGGTCTTCCAGCCGCGCGACTCGCAAAAGCGCTGATACATCTTGTAGAGGTCGCCGGCAAAGATGGCCGCCTCGTCGCCACCGGCGGCGGAGCGAATCTCGACGATGGTGTTCTTGTCGTCATTGGGGTCGCTCGGGATGAGCATGTACTTGATGTCTTCCTCGAGCTGGGGAAGCTTGGCCTCGTTTTCGGAGATGTCCATCTGGAGCATCTCCTTCTCATCGGCATCGGTGGTATCGTGCAGCATTTCCTTGGCAGCCTCGATGTCATCGAGCGCGCCAATGTACTCGCGCGAGGCGGCGATGAGGTCGGACTGGTGCGCGTACTCCTTGTTGAGACGCGTGAACTCCTTAATATCGGAGGCGACGGCCGGGTCGGAGAGCTTCTTCTCGAGCTCCTCGTAGGCCTTGATAATCTTTTCGAGCTTGTCGCGCATGGCGGGACTCCTTTATATGCGTGAAGGTGAAAATCGGCAGAGTTGATGGGGCGCGCGGCGCCACTGCGGGGGTAAGCCCGGCTAGAACATGTCGATCTTCAGATACATGCGCATCCCTTCGCGTATGGGGTACATAGTTGCGGTCTAACCCAAACATGATAGCGTGCCCAGGCAAACCTGCATATAACCCGCACGGAATGATTGGTGCAAACAAACCTGACCCCATTGCACCAAGGGCTTGCTTTTTGGCTAGAGCGTTTGGAGTAGAGCGACGAGGAAGCGGATGCCCTGGAGGTAGGCGCGGCGGGTGATGCGCTCGTTGGTGCCGTGGACGCCGCGATCACACTCGTCGTCATCAACCACAAAGGCCGAGAAGCGAATGCACTCGGAGCAAATGCGCTGGTAGTTGGCAGCGTCGGTCGCGCCGATCACGGTCGAGGGGACAATCGCCAACGGCTCGGATGATCCGTTTTCCTCCATCCCCTTTGGATCACGGAAATAGCGGGCGGCGATGGAGCGAACCGCCTCGAGTCCCGGTCCGCCGATGCGCGGAGACGGCGAGGGTTCGGAGCTGCCAGGGCCGAGCTCGACCTCGACACGGTCGGCGAGCCCCGCCTCGGCAACGGCGACGCAGCAGCGGGCCACGACATCGGCCACGCTCGTGCCCTCGAGCATACGGAAATTGATATTGGCCCACATATCCTGCGGCATTACGTTGGCGCCGGTGCTGCCACCCTCGATCTGCGTGGGCGCGCAGGTGGTCGTCACCAGCGGATAGAGCTTCTTGCTGGCGAGGCACTCGCAGACAATGGCATCCCCGTTGGCGGCAATTTCATCGGCCGTGTAGAGCCCCAACTCGACGAGTTGGGCGGCAAGCAAGTCGGTCACGCGCGTCGGCCACTCGATATCGCAGATTGCGGTGATGGCACGGCTCAGCACCTCGAGCGATGTGCCGCCGTAGGGGTTGGACGAATGCCCGCCCTCACTCTTCGTCTTGAGCACAATATCGGCATAGCCCTTCTCGGCAAGGTCGGCATGCATAAGCCAGCCCTCGCCCGCGCTGTACTCGGCAGCCGGAACGATGCGGTAGTCACCCTCGTCGATCAGGTACTCAAGCTCAATGCCGCGCTCCTCGAGCGCGCGGCCGATGGCGCCTGCGCCGTACTGCGTAGTCTCCTCGTCCTGGCCAAAGGCCAGGAGCAGCGTGCGCTCGTGCTGCCAACCGTGCGCCAGCGCATACTCAACCGCCTCGAGAATGCCTGCGACCTGGTCCTTCATGTCGATCACGCCGCGGCCCCAAATGTAGGTATCGTCCACGTGCCCGCTAAAGGGGGCGTGCGTCCAATCGTCCTCGGTACCCGGCACCACGGGGACCACGTCCATGTGGCCCATGAGCATAATGGGCTTGAGGGCAGGGTCGGAACCGCTAAGCGTCACCAATAGCGAATGATCGATAAGCTCGACCTCGCCCGCCGCGAACACGTGCGGCCAAGCCTGCTGCATATACGCGCGCAGGTCGTCGAACGGCTGCCAGTCCACCGCCTCGGCATCCATGCTCGAAATGGTCGGAAACGACAGCACACGGCCCAGGCGCTCGCATGCGCCGGCCTTGTCCAAATCGGCAAAATCATCCTCATGCGCAAAAAAGCGCCAAACCTCGGCCATGACATCCTTTCGATTGTGATGACGAGGGCCGCCCCACCGGAGCGGCCCTGCCACATAAGCGTTTGCGGTCGGTTATTTGTCCTCGAGATAACGCGAGAGGAACTCGCGGGTGCGCTGGTGTTTGGGATTGCCGAAGAGCTCCGCCGGCGCGGCATCCTCGAGCACTACGCCCTTGTCCATAAAGACCACGCGGTCGGACACCGTGCGGGCAAAGGCCATCTCGTGCGTGACGACGACCATGGTCATGCCGTCGGCAGCGAGCTTGCGCATGACCTCGAGCACCTCTCCCACGATCTCGGGGTCGAGTGCGGAGGTCGGCTCGTCGAACAGCATGATCTGCGGATTCATACATAGGGCACGAGCGATGGCCACGCGCTGTTTTTGACCACCGGACAGGCGACCCACGGCGGCGTGCGCGAACTTTTCGAGTCCCACGCTCGTCAGATGCTCCATCGCAATTTTTTCAGCCTCGGCCTTGCTCATCTTTTTGAGCGTGACGGGCGCAAGCGTGCAGTTGTCGAGCACATCCATGTTGTTGAACAGGTTAAAGCCCTGGAACACCATACCGATGTCCTCACGCAGTTTGTTAATGTTGCAGCGCTCGGCCGTGAGATCCTGGCCGTGGAACCAGATGTGGCCCGCGTCCGGGGTCTCGAGCAGGTTGAGGCAGCGCAGGAAGGTCGACTTGCCCGAGCCCGAGGCGCCGATAATGGTGACGACCTCGCCTGATTTAACGGACAGGTCGATGCCCTTGAGCACCTCGAGCGAGCCGAAGCTTTTGCGCAGGCCCTCGACGCGGATGAGCGGCTCATTGGTCTGTGCGGCGGCCGCAACGCCGGTAGTGGCGGTATCTGCCATGATGATTCTCCTCGTCTTGAGCCTAGTTGGAGCTGGGCAGCGTGACCGGAGCCTCGGCGCCGAGCTTTTTGCCAAAGGCCTCGAGCAGGCGGCTCGCCACGAGCGTCAGGATCAGGTAGACCACGAGCGCCACGCAGTAGACCTCCATCTGGCGGTAGTACACGCCGGCGACGGTGGTGGTGGCGTACATGAGGTCAAACACGCCGATGACCGAGAGCACCGACGAATCCTTGATGTTGATGATGAGCTCGTTGGTGAGCGCCGGAATCGCGTTTTTAATGCCCTGGGGGAACACGACCTTGCGCATAGCCTGCCACTGCGAAAGGCCCAGCGAGCGCGCCGCCTCGGCCTGGCCGGGATCGATGGACTCGATGCCGCCGCGCAGGACCTCCATCATGTAGGCGGTGGAGTTGAGCGAGATGGTAACGAGGCCGGCGGTGAAGGTGCTCCAAATCTGGTTGGCCTGAGCGGTCTCGAAGCCCATGCCGCGCAAAACGGTGAAGCCCGCGTAATAGATGAGCAGGCCCTGGACCATCATGGGCGTGCCGCGCACGATGGTGGAGTAGATGGTCGCAAAGCCGCGGCCGATACTCTTAAAGAAGCGCACCAGGTCGTTATCCACGCGGTCGAAGGTCTGAATACGCAGGAACACAAAGAGCAGTGCCAGGAAGAATGCGATGACGGTGCCGAAGGTGGCAAGCGCGATGGTGATCTCGATACCGCGAATGAAGAAGTCGCCGCTCTTGTAGGTCATGTAGACCAGGCTCGACAAAAAGTCGCTGGGGTTGGAATCCGAGACAATGCTCACCTGCACCAGGTCGATAAACGACATGACGCAGCGGTCGATAAAGAAAACTGCCGCGATGGCGACCACGACGTAGCTGCCTAAACGTGCTCCACGACGGAAACGCTCGGATGCGAACGGCGACTTTTCGCGATAGTCGCTCCAGTGCATAAGCTTGGTGACCAGCGCCGCCGCCGACACGACGAGCCACGCCCACAGGATTGCCCAAAGGCAATCTTGAAACACGCCCGTGGGAGCCAAGAAGCTCAGCGGTGTGGGGTTGCGCTGGCTAAACGCCAGGCCGAGCGCCGCGATAACGCTCGTGCCCAGGTACACATAACGGTGGTCGGCCTTGATAAAGGAGGCCAGACGATTGATGGTTTTCATGCTGCCTCCCTATGCCGGCTGGCGGTCGAGGCACGCGTCCCACATTTGGTCGCGCTCCTCTTGGCTAATGCCCTTGAGTGTCTTGTCGATGAGCTTAAGGAGCTTGTCCGAGCCCTTGCGGCAGCCGACGTTTGCCGCGACCTCCTGCTTAAAGCCCTCGCCCTCGGCAAAATGAATGGGGACGATGCCCGGGTTTTGGGCCATATAGCCCTTCTCGTTCTCGGTGTTATAGGTCACGGCGTCGCACGTGCCCTGCAGCAGGTTCGAAAACACCGTGGGAACCGAATCGACCGGGTTCTTGTGGACAACGCCCGGAATCTCGTCGATGACGGTATCGAGCATGGTGTCCTTTTGCCCGAGGACCGTAGCGCCGCTAAAATCGCTGAGCTTGGTCGCATTCTGGTAGGGCGAGCCCTCTTTTACGAACAGGCCAAAGTAACCGATAAAGTACGGGTCGGAAAAGCCGACAGACTCCTCGCGCTCGGGCGTGGCGCTCATACCGGCGATGATGAGGTCGATCTGGCCGTTGTTGAGCGAGTCGATAAGGCCCGAGAAGCTCTGTTTGACGGCAACGGGCTCGCCGCCGAGGGCCTTGCAGACGATCTTGGCGATCTGCACGTCGTAACCATCGGCATAGGCGCCCTGCACGTTGTCGATGGGGATGGTGTACTCGCTGGCTTCGGAGACCTGCCAGTTGTACGGGGCGTAGGCCGCCTCCATGCCGATACGGATCTTGTCCTTGCCGATCACGGAATCGGACAGGTCGTCGCGACCGCCGCCCGTCGTGGGCTGAACTACTTCCAGCGTGGAGGGACGCTGGCAACCGGCAAGTGCGCCGGCGACGACAGAAGCGCTCGCAGCGAGAGCGCTACCCAAAAAGATGCGACGGCTGCATATCGGCTGTGGATGCGCGTCGCGTTGATGGGGAGAATGCATAATCTGCCTTCCCTGTTGAATCGTATGCTGACGACTTAACAGGATATACGCCAGCGACCAGCAGCGCAGTACAAGCTCGAAAAATTAATAGACACACGGTAGTCATTGGGAGCGTCGATGTTTTGGCAATGCCAGCGAGCGCCGCCCAGAGCAAACAAGTTGGCATGAAAAAGGCAAGGCATAGACCTTCTGGTCATGCCATGCCTTTTGAATGACAAATTGTCGCTCTGGGCGGCGCGCAGCGTCGACCGGCCCGCCGTTCGTCAGAACGGCGGAACCTCTAGAGCAAGGTGACGCTAAAGCTACGTTTGTCGGTAGCGCCGGGAGCCAAGGTGATGGTGTTGACCTTGTGCTCAAAGACGTCGTCCTCGGTGTCCATGGTGGTATGACCGGTCCAGGGCTCGAGCGCCACAAACGGGGCATCGTTGGCGGCAGACCACACGCCAATGTACTTAAAGCCCTCAAAGTCGATCTTGACGCCGTGGCCCGACTTGCGGCCGCGCAGCGTGAGCGTGGAGCCCGGGGTATCGGTGAACATGATGGCGTCGTTATCGAAGCTGCGGTGCGTGATGGGCAGCACGTCCGAGTTATCAGGAGCCTTGTAACTACCCTCGAACGTCATAAGACCGTCGGGCGTAATGATGGGAGCCTCGTTCGTCCAAGCCTCGGTAAACGCCAGCTCGTAATCCTCGAATGCCTCGTCCTCGGCACCGGGAGCCGGTACGTTAAACGCGGGGTGGCCGCCCACCGAGAACGGCAGGTCCACGTCGCCGGTATTGGTGACGGCAAAGGTCTGCGTGAGGGTGGAATCGCCGGTCAAGGCATAGGTCATGTTGAGCTTAAAGTGGAACGGGAACGCCTTGAGCGACTCGGGCGTATCGGTGATCTCGTACGTTACCGAGGAGCCGTCCTCCGAAACCTCGACCAGCTTGTGCTCGACAATGCGCGCGAGTCCGTGGCGCGGCATCTCGCAGGTGCCGGCCGCAGACGTTGCCGTGTTGTTGCGCAGCGAGCCCACAATGGGGAACAGGATGGGCGCGTGCTTGCCCCAAAAGGCGGGGTCGCCCTGCCACAGATACTCGTTGCCGTTGAGGGCAAGGCTCGTGAGCTGGGCGCCCATGGAATCGATGGCCGCGGTGAGGCCGCCGCGCTTGATAGTAGTGACGGTAGACATGCTACTTCCTCCAAAGGTAAACAATAGTGTCGAGGGCTATTGTCCCACTCTTGGCGGCGGGGTTGAGCGACAGGCGCAGTTATTGAGCAATAGCGTAAAGGTCAAACCCGCCCTGCGGAGTGCTATCGACCGTATCGGGCGCCTGCGAGTTAAAGCTCACGGGAACCATGCGCTTTGAGGCGCGGAAGCGCGTGCCGTCGGTGGCGACGGGCGGTTCGTCGACGGTGAGCTCGTAGTCGCCGGGCTTGAGCTCGATGCCGTCACCAGCGGAATTGACGTATTGATACTCGTCAATCGTCTGCCCTTTGAGCGTACGCCCCACGATGTGGATGAGCATTTGGCTGTCGCCACGCGCGGTGTCCCACATCGCGCCGTCCTTGACCTCGACCGACACATGTACCGAGCGCGTGCGGCTGAGCGATTGCTCGACAGACATCTCGACCTTGGCGGCGTCTTGACGCTGCTGCTCGACATGGCTCCAAACGCTACCGATTGCCGAGCAGGCGATAACGCCGGCCATGAAGGCGATGAGGATGGGGCCGAGCGGAGAACGGCGGCCCGCGTCTTCCTCACGAGCCAGGTCGGGGCGATGTGTGGGCGCAGGCGCCTGGGCGCCTTGCGCGGGCACGTCGAGAATGCTGAAGGATGCCGTGCTGTCGGGGTCGATGGTGTGACGCGGCTGCGGGATCTTTGCCGGCGAGATGGACATGTCCGCCGGCTCACCGAGTGTGGCCGTGGCATCGGCCTTAGCCTCATCGGCCTCGGCTTGGGCCCAAGCCTGCTCAAAGGTCAGGGGCTCGGCGGCATCGGAGGCGGCATCAGGCTCGACAGCGGCATCGTTGCCGGTCTCGTCCTCGTCGCTCGACACGTCACGCGACGCGGGCTCGTCCCACTCCTCGTCCGGAGCCTCGCCCTCGCTATACCACCATTCAAAGTTATCGATATCCATACGGGGCGCCCCTTAGGCCTCGCAAATAAACACTTGTTAGCCTTATACCCGCAGATGGCGCTGGAGCTCGCACGGAATGCGATAAAGGGACTGCTCCTTTGTCGCATCGAAGTTGCGGTGGAATAGTTCCTGTTTGCACGCCCACTCGAGCTATTTAGGGACTATTTCACCGCAAGTTATTTGAGGGCGACGGGGATTTGGATACAGCAGAAGTCCTCTTGGTGAGACTCGTCGTAGCTCGTGGTGTCCAGGTAGCAAAAATCGAAAGCATTGCCGATGGGCTGGAGCGCGTGCCTGTCCATGCAGGCCACGATGGCGCGGATACCCTCGGGCTCGTACGGCATGCCCCAGCGACTCATGCACAGGTACGTGCCCTCGGGCAGCACCTCGACGCCAATCTCCGCCAGCTCGGCAGGATCGCTCGGCAGTATTTCCTCGGCACCACGCGGCAACACGGCAAAGGAACCGGCACCGGCGATGGGGTCGTCGGAATGCAGCGCCTCGCAACGCAGCATGGCGCCCCAACCGCGCATGGGGCGTGTGCCCGTGAGCGCACGCATGCGCAGAATCGCCCGCATGAGCGTGGGGTGCAGCATCGAGCGGCCACGCTCGATATCGCTCGGGAACTCCTCAAAGACCACGTAGCGGCGCTCGAATTGCTTGAGCTCCGGTTTGCCCTCGCGCTCGCGCCAATAGACCGCCTCGTCGTAAAAACTCAGCCGCTCCTGCACGCTCGCGCGCTCGGCTTTGAGCCCGGCAATCTGCTCGTCGAGCGCCTGCACCCGCGAGCGCAGGTGATCGGTCATCTCTCCAATGTCGAACGTCGAGGTCAGGCGATCGATCTCATCGAGTTCCAGTCCCAAGTCGCGCAGCATGCAGATCAGACGCATGAGCGGGATCTGCGTGGGCGAATAGAAACGGTAGCCTTTTTCGTTAACCACGGCGGGTTTAAACAGACCGATCTTGTCGTAGTAGATGAGCGTTTGGCGCGAAACGTTAAACAAGCTCGCCATCTCGCTAATCGCATACATACCCGTCTGCATAGGTCCTCCCGACACACCCTTTGACACGAAAAGCCCGCCGCCCACAGGGGCAGCGGGCTCAAACACTACTCGTATCCTACCCTAAAGATGCCTATGACCAGCGCTTATAGTTGGCGCACGACACGCCGACGGCCTCGAGTGCCTTGGCGGCGATGTGATGCACCGCCTCATCGAGCGTGGCGGGGCCGTTGTAAAACGTGAGCATGGGCGGCATGAGCATGACACCCGGCACGCGCGCCAGGCGTGCCATGTTGTCGACATGGATCGCACTGAAGGGCGTCTCGCGCACCATAAGCACCAGGCGGCGCTGCTCTTTCATCTGCACATCGGCCGCACGCAGCAACAGGTTTTCGCTGTAGCCGCTCGCGATGCCGGCGAGCGTCTTCATGGAGCAGGGAGCCACGATCATGCCGTCGACCGGATAGGTGCCGCTTGCGATGGCAGCGCCAATGTTCTTGTTGTCGTAGACCACATCGGCATAGCACGCAAACTCGTCGAGCGTCATGCCGAGCTCCTGCTCGATGGTGATCTCTCCCCCGCGCGTGACGACAAGCGCCGACTCAGCGCCGGCCTGGCGCAGGCATTTGAGGCATTCAAGGCCCAGTGCCGCACCGCTGGCGCCAGACACGCCAACGACAATGCGACGGGGACGAACAGAAGACTCAGGCATGACAACTCCTTAACTACTTGGTAGGGCTACTTACTAGAAGGCGAGCTCGGCGGCCCACTTGTCCTTGTCGATCTCCATGAACTGCGAGCGGATGAAGTTCTTCTTGAGGTTAAACGGAACCGTGCAGTCGAAGATGGCCTTGCAGGCGATACCGTGCTCGCGGATCGAAGGATCGAACGCGGGGTCGTTGGACGGATCGAGCACGTGGCAGTGGCAACCGGGGATGGTGATGAGGTCCACGTCGGCCTGGAAGCGCGTGGTCATGGCCCACATCACGTCGCTCATATCGAAGATGTCGACATCCTCGTCGACAAGGATGACGTGCTTGAGCTCGGAGAACGCCGAGAAGGCGAGCATGGCGGCGTTGCGCTGACGGCCCTCGTCATTTTTGCTCGACTTCTTGAACTGCATGATGGCAACGAACTTGCCGCCACCGCAGGGAGCGGCGTGAACGTTGAGCAGGCGGCCCGGGATAGCGGTCTCGACCATCTTGTAGATGGAGGCCTCGGTGGGGATACCGGCCATGGACACGTGCTCGTGCGAAGGGCCGATGCAGCTCTCCATAATGGGGTTGACGCGCGTGGTGACGGCGGTGATCTTGATCACCGGGCAGACCTTGGCGCCACCGGTGTAGCCGGGGAACTCGGGCATGGCGTAGCCGTGGCCGTTGACATCCTCGTTGATGGTCTCGTCGTGCATGAGGTAGCCCTCGAGCACGTACTCGGCATTGGCAATGCACTTCTGCGGAACGGTGACGCAGTCGGCAAGCTCGACGGCGCGGCCGCGCAGGGCGCCGGCGATCTGCAGCTCGTTGAAGCCGAGCGGCGTGGTGGGAGCCTCGAAGCCGCAGCACATGTACACGGCGGGGTCCAGGCCGATGGAGATGGAGATGGGCATATCCTCGCCGCGCTGGCAGTACTCGTCAAAGAACGCACCCAGGTGACGGCTGCCCGGGGTGATCCACATGGCGAGCTTGTCCTTGTCGACGCAGGAGAAGCGGTGGATGGTTACGTCGGACTGGGTGCCATCGGGGCTCGTGCCATAGGCGAGGCCCATGGTGATGTAGGGGCCGCCGTCAACGGGCGTGTTGGTGGGAGCGGGAACGATCTTGCGCAGGTCAAAGCCCTCGTCGGTCGCCTTGTACACGACCTCCTGGCAGTCGACGTGCTTGCCCTCGGCGATCTGCTCGGGGGCGATCAGGTTCTCGAAGCGCTTGCCGATCTCGAGGCCCAGGTGCTCCTCGTCCAGGTCGAGCAGGGCGGCAACGCGCTTGCGGCTGGCAAGCATACCGATGCAGACCTTGGCGTCGTCAAAGCCCTTGACGTTGTTGAAGACCATCGCCGGACCCTCTTTGGTCGGGCGCATGACGGTGCCGCCAGCACCGACGTGACGGTAGACGCCCGAGACCTCGGCATCGGGATCGACCTGGGTGTCGGTCTCGAGCAGCTGGCCCGGCATCTCACGCAAAAAGTCGAGCGCGGAACGCAGGTCGTGGATCTGGGAAGCATCGGTAGTGGACATGGCGTACTCCTTTCGGGAGAGTGTCCGGCGACGGGGTGCCGCCGGACGGGGTAACGTAATGGGGCCGCGGCGCTCACAAATGGAGCGCTCGACCACTCGAAGTTCAAGCGCTTGGCTGCTTACAGCCGGGGCGCTCGACCGCTTACATCAGGCCAAAGAGGTGGAACCAGGCGGCCTCGACCAGCACGACGACAAAGACGACCGCGGTGAGGGGGATGCCCATGCGCATAGCCTCTTTGGAGGTGTAGCCGCCGGCGTCCTTGCCTTCGCCGATAAGGATCGGCAGGTTATGGAACGGCAGGATGTAGTGGATGTTGATGGACGTGAAGACGATGAGCGCCACGGCGAGTGGGCTCACGCTGGAGCCGGCGGCAAAGCTGATAAATGCCGGCACGCACACGCCGAGCACGGCCATGACCGAGCCCATGAACATGTGGATGATCATGGAAAGCGCGGCGACGAGCAGGGCGAACAGGAAGATGTTCTCAGGCACGGAGCTGGGGAGCACGACGTCGGCGATCCAGGCGTTCATGCCGGTGGCACCGCCCACGGAGCCCACGGCCATGGCGGCCGTCAGGAACATGAGGGACTTGATGTCGACAGCGTTCCAGCTGGCGGGAGTGAGGACTTCGCCGATGATGGGCATGGCGAGAGCAACGCCAATGGCCAGGGTGACCCAGCCGATATAGTCGCCCGAGACGGTGAGCCACAGCGCGATGGCGATGACAAGCCACACGATGGTGCGGATCTCCTTGACGGAGAGCTTGCCGAGCGCGGCCTGCTTGGCCACGATCTGCTCGCGATCGTAGACGAGCTCCTTGCTGGGCTTAAAGAGGAAAAGGCCCAGGAACAGGGTGCACAGCAGCGCAACCAGCATAGGCACGCTCATGTACAGGAACCAGTCGACGAAGGACGGGCTCATGCCGCCGGCCTCGGCACTGTACTGCGCAACGAGCGGGTTAAGCGTGGAGTCGCCCGTCAGGAAGAACATGGAACCCGGGGCGGCAGCGGCAAACACGAGGAAGCCGAGCTTGCCCTTGTCGTCGTCACCGTAGCCGGCGGACTCGGCGATGACCGAGACGACGGCGAGGATGAGGAAGGCGCGGGGGAACGGATGCGGGATCAGCAGCGACAGCACAAAGGTGAGCGCGAAGATCGAGATGATGAGCGACTTGGCGTCGCGCACGAACTTGAGCATGAACGCGTAGGCGATGCGCTCGCCCAGGCCCGACTCCTTGACCGCGCTGGCGATGAGGTAGGCGCCGATGACGAGCCACATGGTGGCCTTAGTCCACGAGCTAAACGTGGAGGCGACCGTCGCCGAGATGCTCGCGGCGCCCGTGTCGTCCACGCACACCTTGAACAGAACGAGCAGCGCGCAGTAGAGCAGGCCCACAAAGCCCGGCTGTGCCACGCCACATGCCCAGAACACCACCGTGGCGAGCGTCAGCGCCAGACAGGTCTGACCGCCGACCGTGAGCTCGACCGTCGAGCTCAGCTCCGCCAAAGGAAGAAACTTCACCAGCAAAAAGACAACGATACCCAGCACAAAGCCAATTTCGCGCTTGGTGATCTTAAACGCCTTCTTTTCCGCTTCCATCTCCCCACCTTTCTTGTTGGGGGCGCTCCGGATTCGCAGCCACGTTGCCGCTTAAAAAGGGGCGCCCGTTATCGGACACCCCTTACGTTGCGCTGTGTTGCGGCAATACAGTCAAGCGGATTTTTTGGATGAGAAGCGCCCCTCTGGACAAAAACCGTCACAACATTCGACACTTTTCCTCATTTTCGAGATTTTCGCCGAATGTTGTGACGGTTTGGATGTGACAAAGGGACTGTCCCTTTGTCACATAGCGAGGGCCGTACGGATGGATGGGTCGCTGAGAGCCTCGCGGAGCCAGGGGGCCAGCTGCTCGGGATGACCCTGCAGGCAGCCGTCGAGCTCGGACGGGGCCACGCGGCGCACCTCCGAGATCTCCTCTTGGTTGATATGCAGCTCGCCCGGCTCAACATGGGCAAGGTAGACCTCGCACCACTCGCACTCGCAGCGGCCGTCGCCGTGATCCTCGCGGTACACCACGTGTCCGAGGTGCTTGAGTTGATCGGGCTCGCGCGTAATGCCGAGTTCTTCGTTGATGCGGCGCGCCGTGGCGGCCGCGACGTCTTCCCCGGGGAGCGGATGGCCGGCGCAGCTATCGGCCAGCACCCCGCCCCACAGGCGCTTGAGCGGACTGCGGCGACAGAGCAGCAGGCGCGCGTCTTCGCCCCGGCCCTCGACCAAAAGCGTCAGAAATGCCTGATGCAGGATGCCCTCACCAGCATGGGCCTCGATGCGGTCGACGGGGCCAAGCGCCTCGCCGGTCGCAGCATCGACCGCCACGACCTCGGCGCCCGCACCGCCCTCATCCCAGCCGGCGCGCAGAATGCGGGCTGCGGCTTCCTCGAGCGCGGCGATGAGCTCCTTGGTGGTGTCGAGCACGCGCTGCAGGTCGTCACCGCTCGCTTGTTCAACATGAAAACCCGTGCTTGCAACTACCGGCACGCCAAAGCGCGTGGCCAGCGCCGCCGCGATATCGTGCGCCGGGATCTCGTCTCGATGGCACGGAACGGCCAGGATGCTCACCGTTGCCGTACGGCCGGGCTCGGGGCGCGGAATGGCCTGCGCCGTGGCGCCCAGGTGCGCAAACTCCGGCGAGCAGGCGTACACCGCCATGCCTCGCGGCGTCACCGTCAGCTGGGCCTCGAGCGCAAACTTGCCCTCGCCCACTGCAACCTTTGTCGTGTGCATACCCATGGGATCTCCTGCCGCCCGCGATGTACCTGAGACCATCTTCGCCTGTATTGCGACTATACAGGCAAGCCCTCCATGTGACAAAGGGACTGCCCCTTTGTCACATTCTGTTAGAGTTGCAGGAAGTGAATCCCGCTTATTCATGCGACATTGGAGTGACAACCTTGACCGCCGCAACCACGCCTAAAAGTAAGCCAACCGCCGCCGCGCTCTCCCCCGCGCGCACCAAGCTCTGCCTGGCGCTGCTCGTGCTGTTGGGATTCTCGCTCGGCTGCTCCGAGTTCGTGGTCATCGGCATCGAAAGCGACTTGGCAACGGAACTCGGCATATCACTTGCCACTGCGGGCCAGCTCATCAGCGTGTTTGCGCTCGTCTACGCTATCGCGACGCCGGTGCTCGCGCTCAGCACGGGGCGATTCCGCCGCTACCAGCTGCTCGTGTGCTATAGCGTCGTCTTTGTGCTCGGCAACCTGGTCATGGCGTTGGCTCCCAACTTCCAGGTGCTGTTTATCTCACGCATTGTCCTGGGCTCTGTCTCGGGTGCGCTGCTCGCCGTGGGCGTGACGTACATCCCTGAGCTGCTATCCCCGCAGCAAACCTCACTTGCCATCTCGGTCGTGTACGGCGCGTTTTCCGTGGCGATGGTCTTTGTGACCTCGATTGGCAAGTTTGTGGCCGACACACTCGATTGGCACGTGGCCATGTACGGCACGCTGACCTTTGCCGTTTTGATCTGTAGCGCGCTCGTGGCGTTTATGCCTCGCGCCGGGCAGACCGATGAGCCCGCCACCTTCCGCGAGCAGGCGGGGCTACTACGCGAGCCGAGTATCATCACCGGCATGCTCATCTTCTTGTTTGGCGTGGGCTCGGTCTACGTATTCTACGGCTACGTGACGCCTTATCTGGAGCAGATGCTGGGCATGGATACCGTTCAGGCGAGCACCACACTTATGGCCTATGGCGTGTTCTGCCTGATCTCGGACATCCTGGGCGGATGGATCGATGCGCGTTTTGGCATGAAGGCGCTGCTGGTTACGTTTGTGCTGCAGGCGGCGGCACTGCTCGGGCTGTTTGCCGTGGGCGCCGCCATGCCGCTCGCGCTGGTCTTTGTCTTTAGCCTGGCGATGCTCATGTACCTGTTCTCGGTCTCATGCATCACGCACTTTATGGACGTGGCACGCAGCCGCCATCCCAAGTCGATGGTACTCGCAAGTTCGGTTGAGCCCATGGCGTTTAACGTCGGCATCTCGTTTGGCACCGCAGTGGGCGGCGCCGTGGTAAGCAGCATTGGCATTGCGTACGTGGGTGCAGTGGGCGCCGCGTTCTCGCTTGTGGCCTGGGCGCTCACGCTGGTGACGATTAAGTTGGCTCGCTGGGAGCGCCGTCGTCAATCTGCACAGCCCCGGATGCAGGCATAGGGGCGAACATAGCCCAAGGTGGCGAGCAACCGGTGAAAACCGTCCCATACGAGTAGTGTTTATCCGCCTGCAAGCTCCAGCAGTGCAATTTCGTGTACTTCAGATACACACTTTTCTACTATTTCGTGTATTCCAAGTACATGAAATCGTACTAAACTATGTATCTGAAGTACACGAAATTGGAAAGGCGGCCCCATGCGCAGATCAATCGAATCCGTTATCGAATCATGGGCGACAAAGGACGCGTCGCGCCCCCTCCTCATCCGTGGTGCGCGACGCGTAGGCAAAACGTACGTTGCCGAGGAAATCGGCAGACGAATCGCCGGCGATGCGTTTGTCAAACTCGACTTTCAGACCGATCTTGAGCTGATCGCTCCGCTGTTCGACTGTCCCACCGACGACGTTAACGCCATCGTGGCGCGAATCTCAGACTATAAACGCACCCCCATTCGCAAAGAAACCGCCTTCATCCTGTTTGACGAGGTGCAGCTCTGCGAACGGGCGCTCAACTCGCTTCGCTTTTTTTCGGGTTCGGGCTGGCGCATATGCGCGACCGGCAGTCAGCTCGGCGTCGCCACGCGCAAGCGCAAGTTGCCTTTTCCCAGCGGCGTTCGTCAAGAGACCATGCATCCTATGTCGTTCGAGGAGTTTCTCTGGGCGCTCGACGAGGAGCAGATGGCCAATGCCATTCGTACCCACGCCGGCACGCTCGAGACCTACGCCGCGCACCAAGCCGCGCTCAGCCTGTTTCATCGATACCAGATCGTGGGCGGCATGCCCGCCGCCGTCAACGCATATCGCAAGACGTTATCCATCGAGGATGCGCGCGTCGAGCAGCGCGAAATCGACGAGACCTATACCGCCGATATGACCGACCCCGAAAACGGGATCAGCGGCGTGGCGGCGCGCAAGGTCTGGCGCTCCATTCCGTCCCAGCTGCTGAGATCGTCCACAAAAAAATTCAAGTACTCCGAGGTCGAACGCGGAGGCCGTCGCGCCAAGCTTATCGAGCCGCTCGACTGGCTCGAAGGCGCCGGCATCATATCGGTCAACAACCTGACCGAAGGCATCGAGCCTCCCCTCGTTCCCTTCGACGACGAAGATGGAAGTTTCTTTAAGGTCTATCTTCTCGATACCGGCCTCATGTTCTACAAACTCGGCATCAACCCGCGGCTCTGGCTCGACCTCAAAGAGGATTCCGCCATAGCGCTATCTTCCGACTTCCGAGGCGCCCTGGCGGAAAACTCGGTCATGCAAGCATTTTCGGGCAATAGCTTGCAGACGTATTACTGGGTGCCGCCGTCGTCTTGGAAGACGACCGGCGAGCTCGATTTTTTACTTCAGACCGACCGTATGGAAATTGTGCCCGTCGAAGTAAAGTCCGCACGTAACGTGCGCGCGAGAACCCTCGGGTCGTTTATGGACAAAGCCCGATCGCCATATGCCTACATTTTGTCCGAGAACAATTTTTCCCGCAGCGAAACCGATGACGGGCGCGAGCTGCGCCACCTCCCCTTGTACGCAGCGGGCTTTATTGGAGCAAACTGCCTCAAGAGCAGTCTGTAAGCCCTGCGCGACCGCCTAGAAAGGAAGCCGCTCATGCAACGCATTCTTTTTATCTGCTATGGAAATATCTGTCGCTCGACGATGGCTGAGTCCGTGTTTACCGAGCTGGTGCGGCGCGCCGGGCGCGCGGGCGAGTTTGTCATTGACTCCGCTGCGACCTCAACTGAGGAGATCGGCAACCCGCCGCATCATGGCACGGTCGCCAAGCTGCGCGAAGTCGGGATTCCCGTCGTTGCGCACCGTGCCCGCCAGGTGCGTCGCGCGGAGTATGGCGACTGGGATCACATTGTCTATATGGATGCTGAGAACGCGCGGGGCCTGCGTCGCATCTTTGGCGACGCAGGCCCCGACGGAAAGATTACGCGCTTGCTCGATTGGACCGAGTGTCCCGGCGACGTGGCCGACCCCTGGTACACCGGCAATTTCGATGCCACCTACCGCGATGTGCTCGCCGGTTGCACCGCTATGCTCGAGCAGCTGTAGGTTCGTGGGCGCACGAACCGCGCCCACGGCATAAATCGAGCGTAGATTTTCTCCCACTTTGAGCGTTCAAGTGCGCTCTATACGGGAGAAAATCCACACTCATGAATGTGACAAAGGGACTGGCCCTAGACCGGCTTGACCTCCAGCTTAATCCCCTTGGCACAGGAGTCGCCCAAAACATCCGAAAGGGCCCAGGTCGCATATAGAGGCAAATAGAGAACCGCTCCGTTGCGCTCAACGTTGCCTCTCGAGAAAACAATCCCGAGCCTTACGCCATATTCAGCCGTATCAAGCACATGACCGAGCGCAGCGTGCGCGTGGTAATAGGAGCCCGATTTAACCTCGATCGGAACAGCCGTCCCATCCGGTCCATCGACCGCAAAGTCCACTTCACCGCGCTTTTTTGTCTGATAGTAGTAAAGCTGGCGATTTTGGGCAGCCAGCTGCTGGGCCACCACGTTTTCGTAAATGCCGCCCAGATTGGGCTCCTTGCTATCAAGATACGCCGCTTGGGCGACTCCAACGGGGTAGCGCGCCATCAACATGCCCGTATCCGATTGATATAGCTTGAACTGCGATGGCCGCGCCGTCTTGAGCAGGGGCGATTTTGGCTCGGTTACGATATCGGCTTTGAGAGCAACGCCGGCATCGACAAGCCATACAAAATCTCGCTGATACTTCTCGTAGTAAGCCTTGGGGTCAATGGAATTGAGCACGAAGCGCTTGTTTTCGCCCTCGAGCATAATAGGGAGCTGATCGTAGATGCTCTGCACCTGCAGGGCTCGCCCGTTTGCATACTTGGAGATATCCCGCCGGTACTGTTCGTTGAGCTCTGACTGTAGCCGACGAACAGAGGCAAGGTCGCCCTGCGTGTCAAGGAAACGCTGCACAACCTCCGGCATTCCGCCGACAACGGTATAGGTCCTGAAGTTTGCCATCATCGCGTCATGAATGTAATCAGGAATGGGCCTCTCGCTGATACACGCGTCACGTATCGTTTGACGAGCCCCCTCGCTCACCCCGATTGCCCAGCAAAACTCCTCAAAATCGAGCGGGAACATCCTAAGCTCGTGGACATACCCCACGGGATAGGACCTGACGCCCTTGAGCTGAGTCCCGAGCATTGACCCCGAAAACGCCCAACGGCACCTCCCGTCCTCAACAAGGAACTTTGCCATCGTCATGATGTCGGGGGCCTCTTGGACCTCATCGATAAACACGAGCGTTTTGCCTGGTGCAATCGACTTTCCCGAAAGAAGCGTCACCCTGCTGATGAAATCATCGGCATCTCGCGCCTCGAGAAGAGCATCTTTTGCCTGGCGATTTTCCATGAGGTTGAGCTCGATGTAGGTTGCATGGCTGGCTTTGCCAAATGCGCGAATCGAATAGCTTTTGCCAATCTGGCGAGAACCCGTAATGAATAAGGCCTTTTGCTCGGCAGACTTCAGCCAACGCTCCAGCTCTGCCGCTATTTTCCTACGCAGCATAGGCTCTCCCCTCAGTGTCATCAAATGAAATGCAAAGTTTTATACGCTTGATTATCGATGAAACGCAGAATTTTTAGAACCTAAAATCTGATGAAATGCAGAGATTTGAGATTATAAGCAAAAAGAAGGGACACCACCCGCGAATGTGACAAAAGAACTGTCCCTTTGTCACATTGCGCTCAGCTACTCGTCGACGACCTCGGCAAGCCAAACGTTCAGCGTATCGACCTCGGGGCAGCAGAACTTTGCCGTACCGGGCTCGTTGCCAGGCACGGTTCCGCCGTAGCGCAGGATATCGATATAGGGAAAGCCCACATGGCAGGCCATGGCGCACATCTTACCGCGGTCTCGGTCGAAGTCAAAGACATCGCCCGGCTTATGACCATGGTGGCAGCGACACGCACCCAGCTGGTCCACGCAGCTCACGCGGATACGCGGACGCTTGCCCCGCGGCGCACCGAACGGCTTGCTCTCGCCCGCAGGCTTGACGCCGCCCTCGCCGGCGTTACTCATGGTCAATCACATCCAGGCAGGCCTCGATGGGAAGGCCGGCCGACTTGTCCTCTTGGTTGGCATTGCGCTCGATAAGCTCGGCCACCACACGCATAGCGTCGGTCGTCGCACGTTGCAGGCTCCAGCCGGCCATAACGCGACCCACGAGCACCGACGAGAACGTATCGCCCGTGCCCGGGAAATACACTGGGATCAGCTCAAAGGGAATCGTAAAGTACTCTCCCGCCACATGGTCGTAGCCGATAACGGCACTCGCCCCGTCGACCTTTGCGCTCGTGATGACCACCGACTTGGCGCCCAGCGCGAGCATGGCATCCACGAGCGTACGAGCCTCGTCGGCCGTAATCTGCTCGGCCATAGGCGTATCGGTGAGCAGACACGCCTCGGTATAGTTGGGCACCGCGTAGTCGGCGCACTCGACCAGGCTGCGCATAAGGCCGATGGTCGACTCGGGCACGCCAGCGTAGAGCCTGCCGTTGTCGGCCATGATGGGGTCGACGAACACCTTGGTGCCCTTTTGCGCGCGGCGGTGGCAAAAGTCCGAGATGATGCGTGCCTCTTCCTCGGTCACGATAAAGCCGGTCGAGATGGCGTCGAATTCAAAGCCGAGCTCCTCCCAGATGGCGAGACTCTGGCGGACATACTCCGTGGTGTCGTGGATGTAGAACTTGGGGTAGTTGAGCGTATCGGAAACGAGGGCCGTCGGCAGGTTGTGGATGCGATAGCCCATGTGCGACAGCACCGGCAACATGGCAGAAAGCGCGACCTTGCCGTAGCCGCACATATCGTTGATCAGCAGCAGCTGAGTGTTCTTCATGAGGGTCTCCCTTGGTTCGGGCACGGCGCAGCAGCGCCACAGTGCGATTAAGTGTAGCGCAGGGAACGTTGTGAGCGGGCGCTACGGTCGCGAAGAGCGCATTGTTGCGAAAAGGTTTCGGAAATGGGGGGGCATAGGCCTTGTGGCCATGCCCGACGATTAAACGTCAGATTGCCGCTTAGGAGCGTTTGCAGCGTCGAGCCGTTACGCGGTTTGGTAAAACCGCGTAACCACTAGTTTGGTACCTTGACATTCATTTCTCATGCTCCTAGATTGGTTAGGCACAAAACAATTCCACTACCTAACTAAAGAAAGGAGCAACACTAATTCATGTGCGATGAACCTCTTAACCTTTGTTCGCACGAGCCCGGCGGCGACCCGTCACAGCCGGCGGATGCACCCGAAGCGGTTAGCTCCGAAGACAAGCTTGCCAAGCGCATCCTCAATGGCCTGGGCTTTTGCGGCCATTACATGCATTTTCATGGCGGAGGCGTGTCCGGCAAGGCGCCCATCATCTGCCTGCTGGCCAAGCAACCCGGCGGCGAGATGTCGCAGCAGGAACTCGGCATGCACTTTGACCTCAAGCCGGGGTCGCTTTCCGAGATCCTGTCCAAGCTCGAGCTCAACGGCCTCATCGAGCGCAGCCGTAACCCCAAGGATCGACGGCAGCTCACCATTCGCCTGACCGAAACCGGCCGGGAAAACGCCCGCATCGACCAGGAGGCCCGCATCCGCTTTAGAGAACAGGCCTTTAGCGCGCTCACCCACGACGAGCGCGAGCAGCTCGCCGAAATGCTCGAGAAAATCCGTGTAACCTGGGAGGAACTGGATGATTAAAACCCTCATGGGCAGCATCCGCGACTATATAAAAGTCACCGTTGCCACGCCGTTGCTCGTGCTTGGCGAGGTGCTCTGCGAGATGCTGATTCCATTTATCACCGCCAACCTGATCGACGCCATCAAAGACGGCGCCACCGTAGCCGAGATGGTTCCCACCGCGGGCTTTTTGGTGCTCATCGCGCTGACGTCGCTTGCCTTTGGCGCCGCTGCCGGCGTCACCTGCAGCCATGCGAGCTGCGGCTTCGCCAAGAACCTGCGTCACGACCTGTTCTACAAGATCCAGACGTTCAGCTTTGCCAACATCGATGAGTTCTCGAGCTCCTCGCTCGTCACGCGCCTGACCACCGACATCAACAACGTGCAGCAGGCCTTTATGATGATCATCCGCATCGCCGTGCGCGCGCCGTTGGTATTGATCTTCGCCTTTACCATGGCGTTTATCATGGGCGGCAGCGTTGCCATGGTCTACCTGATCATCATTCCGCTGCTGGGCTTTGGACTGTTCTTTATCATCTTTAAGGTGCGCCCCATCTTCTCGCGCGTGTTCCACAAGTACGACGCCCTTAACGAGTCCGTCGAGGAAAACGTCACCGGCATGCGCGTGGTCAAGAGCTACGTGCGCGAAGACTTTGAGAAGGAGAAGTTCGCGACCGCCGCACGCGACGTCCAGATGGACTTCACCCACGCCGAGAAGCTGCTCGCCTTTAACAACCCCATGATGAACATCTGCGTCAACGGCGCATTTGTCGTCATCATCTACCTGGGCTCCAAGCTCATCATCACGAGCCAGGGCACGCTGTTCGACGTGGGCCAGCTCTCCTCGATCTTTACCTATGGCTTCCAAATCCTCATGAGCCTGATGCAGCTGTCGATGATCTTTGTCATGGTGACCATGGCCGACGAATCGGCGCACCGCATCACCGAGGTGCTAGCCGCCGAGCCCACGATCGCCGATCCCGCCGAGCCCGTGCTCGAGGTCGCCGATGGCTCCATCGACTTTGACCACGTGAGCTTTAAGTATTCCGCGCATGCGAAGCGCCAGGCGCTCGACGATATCGACCTGCACATTAAGAGCGGTGAGACCATCGGCATCATCGGCGGCACCGGCTCGGCCAAGTCCACGCTTGTAAACCTCATCGCCCGCCTGTACGACGCCACCGAAGGCACCGTGCGCGTGGGCGGCGTGGATGTGCGCGACTACGACTTGGACGCCCTGCGCCACCAAGTGGCCATGGTGCTGCAGAAAAACGTGCTGTTTAGCGGCACGATTGCCGAGAACCTGCGTTGGGGCGACCCGAACGCCACCGACGAAGAGGTCCGCGAGGCGGCACATCTGGCCTGCGCCGACGAGTTTGTCGATGGCTTCCCCAAGGGCTATGACACCTGGATCGAGCAGGGCGGCTCCAATGTCTCGGGCGGTCAGAAGCAGCGCCTGTGCATTGCGCGTGCCCTGCTGCGTCGCCCCAAGATCTTGATCCTGGACGACTCCACCAGCGCCGTCGACACCAAGACCGACGCCAAGATCCGCGCAGGGCTGGCAAGCTATCTGCCCAACACGACCAAGCTCATCATCGCCCAGCGCATTAGCTCCGTGCAGGATGCAGACCGCATCATCGTCATGGAGGGCGGCCGTATCGCTCAGATCGGCAGCCATGACGAGCTACTCAAGACGAGCGAGATCTACCGCGAGACCTTCACCTCGCAAAACAAGATGTCTGCCGAGGGCGAAGAGGCCGTCGAAGCCGACACCGAGGCATCCGCAACACAAGCTCAGACCCAGGAAGGAGGCGAGGCACATGAGTAAGGCAACGACCGCCGAGCGCGCGCTCAACCGCAAGGGTGGCACCATGTCGCGCCTCATCAAGACGCTCTTTGGCTTCTACCCCGTGCTTTTGCCCCTCGTCGTCGTCGGCGTGGTGCTCTGTGCCATCATCAACTCCATCGGCGCGACCTTCCTTCAGAGCGCCCTGCAGATTATTAGCGAATCGTGGCAGTCGGGCGATTGGGAAGCTGCACAGCCCAAGATCGCACAGCTCGTGACCACCCTCGCCTGCATCTACGGCGTCGGCATCCTGTCCTCGCTGTTCTGGAACCGCGCCATGGCCATCGTCACGCAGGGCTCGCTCGAGAAGCTGCGTGAGAAGATGTTCAACCGCATGCAGGACCTGCCGATCCGCTACTTCGACACGCACCAGCGCGGCGACATCATGAGCCACTACACCAACGACATCGACACGCTGCGCCAGATGATCAGCCAGTCGCTGCCCAACCTGCTCATGACGGTCATCGTCATTGCCACGGTGTTCTTTATCATGCTGTACTACAGCGTGTGGATGTGCCTGGTCATTATTGCCGGCGTCGCCTTTATGACCTTTATGACCAAGCTGCTCGGCTCCAACTCCGCGCGCTTCTTCATTGCACAGCAGACCGAGCTCGGCGTGGTCGAAGGTCATATCGAGGAGGTCATGAACGGCCAGAAGGTCGTCAAGGCATTCTGCCACGAGTCTGCCGCCGAGGCCGATTTTGACGAGCGCAACGAAAAGCTCTTCGAGGTTTCCCAGAAGGCCAACATGTACGCCAACATCCTCATGCCCATCCTTATGAACCTGGGCAACCTGCTCTACGTGCTGGTCGCACTGGCAGGCGGCATTTTGCTGGCGCTGGGCGTGCCCAACCTGAGCATCTCGGGCATGACGCTGTCCATCGCCGTCGTAGTGCCGTTCCTCAACATGACCAAGCAGTTCTGCGGACAGATCGGCCAGATCTCGCAGCAGATCAACGCCGTAGTCATGGGCCTCGCCGGCGCCGACCGTATCTTTGAGCTCATCGACGAGAAGCCCGAGACCGACGAAGGCTACGTGACGCTCGTCAACGCGCAGGTGAACCCCGATACCTGGCAGCTCGAGGAAGCCGACCACCACACCGGCATGTGGGCGTGGAAGCATCCGCACCGCGCAACCGGCGAGATCGAGTACGTACCGCTGCGCGGCGACCTGGTCATGGACAACGTCGACTTTGGCTACACGCCCGACCACGAGGTGTTGCACGGCGTGTCCGTGTTTGCCAAGCCGGGCCAGAAGGTCGCGTTTGTCGGCGCCACCGGTGCCGGTAAGACGACCATCACCAACCTCATCAACCGCTTCTATGACATCGCCGACGGCAAGATCCGCTACGACGGCATCAACGTCAACAAGATCCGCAAGGCCGACCTGCGCCGCTCGCTGGGCGTCGTGCTACAGGACGTGAACCTGTTCACCGGCACCGTGATGGATAACATCCGCTATGGCAACCTGGACGCTACCGACGAGGAGTGCATCGCGGCAGCCAAGCTCGCGGGCGCGGACGACTTTATCACCCGCCTGCCCGACGGCTACGACACCATGCTCACCGGCAACGGCGCACAGCTGTCGCAGGGCCAGCGTCAGCTGATTTCGATCGCACGCGCCGCCGTCGCCGATCCGCCGGCAATGATTCTGGACGAGGCCACGTCGAGCATCGATACCCGCACCGAGGCTATCGTGCAGGCCGGCATGGACAAGCTCATGGAAGGCCGCACGACGTTTGTCATCGCGCACCGCCTCTCCACCGTACGCAACTCCGACGCGATCATCTGTCTGGATCACGGCCGCATCATCGAGCGCGGCAACCACGACGAGCTGATTGCCAAGCGCGGGTATTACTACCAGCTCTATACCGGAGCGTTTGAGCTGGAGTAGTTCGGCTCGCCGAGATGGCCGATTTGCCGCTCATTCGTCGGGCATGACCCTAAGGTCAATGCCCTCCTCTTTCGGGGCAAATCGACTCATCTCAGCGACCCAAACACAATGCGCCGCAACGAATAAAGCCTCCGCAGCCACACGAGCTGCGGAGGCTTTTTCATGCCGGCCGGAAACCGTATCCCACTTTTCGGGCCCAAAATGGGATGCCGTTTCCCGCTGGACCCCCTCCGGGAAACGGCATCCCATTTCAAGGGGGTAAACCGGGATGTGATTTCCCCTAACGGCACCTTTGGGAAGCCGCATCCCACTCTAGACGCACAAAACGGGATGAGCTTTCCCATGGTGATCCAAGACCAGAAGCATGTCCGATAGCGCGGCCAGGTCAAGAACAACAAGGCAAGCGTCACGCCAATTTGGACGAGCGTCTGCTGCAGTTTGAGGCTGCTGGCCCATATGGTAGAGTTAACCACCCATGAATTTCAGCACACTGCGTGCTACCTGTTCTTTTGTCATTTAGGGGAGTGAACTTGTGAATACTTCTGTCGCCAAGAAGGCCGGCCAGGCGGTGCGCCTGCTCATGATGGTGCTCACGGCAGCAGTTCTCATCTTCTTCTTCATCAATGTTATGCTGCTCGTCTCCGATATCCAGGGCACGGCGCGTGTGGTCAACTACGCCGGTCTGGTGCGCGGTACCACGCAGCGAATCGTTAAGCTCGAGGATGCGGGCCAGCCTCAAGATGACCTGCTCAAAGCCGTGGATTCATACATCAACGGTTTGCGTTACGGAAGTGACGACCTCAACCTCGTCCGTCTCGACGACGATGAGTATCAGGCAAAAATGACCGAACTCGCGAGCTATTTTGACGAGCTTCGCACCGAGATTACCCGCGTGCGCGAAGTCGGCTATGAGAACACCGACATCATCTCCATGAGCGAGGAGTTCTTTGGCATTTGCGACGATGCTACGCGACTCGCAGAGGACTACTCTCAGGAGAAGGCGTCGGCGCTCAACTATCTCGAGGGCCTGGTGATCATCGACATCATGGGCTTGGTGGCGACCTTTGCGGTCGAACTTGTTCGCGCGGTGCGAACTGCCGCGCTCAATCGTGAACTGCAGAGTAAAGTCTATCTCGACGAAGCCACAGGACTGCCCAACAAGAACAAGTGCGAGGAGGTCTTGGGGCAGGAGCAACCTGTCTCCGCGGAGGCGCCCGTTGCGGTGTGCGTCTTCGACCTTAACAATCTGCATACGGTCAATAACAGCTTCGGCCACGAGAAGGGCGACGAATACATCCGTTCTTTTGCCCAGCAGCTGGGGCGCGTGGCGTCGGAGACCTGCTTTGTGGGCCGCGACGGCGGCGATGAGTTTTTCGCGGTGCTGCGAGATACCGATCGAGCTGCCGTGGAGTCCTGTCTCGCTCGGGTTCGCGCGAACGTGAACGAGTATTCCGAGACTCATCCCGACATGCCTATCAGCTATGCGGTGGGCTATGCGCTTTCCAGTGATTTTGATGAACCGCCTACGATGCGCGAGCTCTTTTCCCAGGCCGACAAAAACATGTACATCGACAAGAACCGCGTAAAGACAGCCGAGGCAGCCGGGCCGCAACGCGAGGACCGCTAAACCCGTAGCAAAGGGTAGCTAATTTGGGACGGGACTCTTTTGGCTATTTGAGAAGTTGTGCCATGGCGTTGATGAATTTTTGTACTTGGAGGGTCGGCTCGAGCGGATAGTGCAAAAAGACCGGCACCTCGCGGCCGCACAGGAACGGTACGCCCACAAAGGCCGGGTGCACCCCCGACCATGCGCCGCAGGTGAGCACCGCGTCACCCTTTTCCTCCGCCTCGTTAAAGAGCGCAAAGTCGAAGCTATCCACATCGATCACGTCCACGCCGCCGTCGGCCAACAGATCGATACGCAGACTGTCCATAGCGTCGTTGCCGTGACGGAGCACGCGCAGGCGCATGCCCTCCAGGTCAGCAACCGTGATACGCGTCTTGCGCGCAAGCGGGCTCGTGCGCGGCACGTCGATATAAAACGGCACGTTGACGATGCGGAGCCTTTGGCATGCGTCGCCCCAGCGTGGGGTCGAAAAGCTCGACTGCACCACATCGACCTCGCGACCTAGGCTTCGCATGACAGTCTCGCGCTCATCATAAAGGTCACTTACCGGCACAATCTCAAAGCGCAGCGACGGCTCCAGCTCGTGCACACCCGACCACATCGACAGCGTTTGGCACCCCGGGCACATCATCGACACGCCCAGGCGCACGGCACCGCCATCGCCCGCCGCACGTCGGGCACGGCGCAGCGCGTCCTCGGACTGCCGCATGATCGAGCGCGCGTCGTCCACCAGCAGAGCGCCTGCCGGCGTCACCTTGACGCCCGAGTGCGAGCGTTCGAACAGCGTAATACCGAACTCCGCCTCAAAACCCGATACCTGCTTGACGAGTGCCGGCGTCGACACGCGCAGCTTTGCCGCGGCGCGCGAGAAGCTTCCCAGCTCCGCGGCGGCCGATATAGCCTCAAGTCGTCGATCGTACACGTCAATCTCCCGTTTTCGCACGTGCGGGCGCACAGCACCGCAGGGGGTCGTTTTCGCAGGTCACGTGCTCAATTGAGAACAAACCTCAATGCACGGTGTAAATCTACGGTTAACGCCATTCTAACAAATATGCAATTCACCTGCGCAAATGCAAAGCATACGATAACCAGCGAAAACCACGCGGGTCGGTTAATGGGAGCGACCCGCCGGGAGGCACAAGAAGGGAAGTTCCTATGAGCAATTGGCTTAAGCTCGAGGGCGATGTCTGCGCCGTGACTGGCGCGCTCGGCGGTATGGGCGTCGAGATTTGCCGCGAGTTCGCCCGCAACGGCGCCAACGTCGTCCTGCTCGACCTGGACGAGGAGAAGGTCAAGGCCGCAGCCGCCGACCTCGCCGCCGAGTTTGGCATCCACGCCGAGGGCTACAAGATGAACGCCACCGACGAGGCCGAGGTTCAGGCCGCCGTCGATGCCACCATCGCCGACTTCGGCCGCGTCGATGTCCTCGTCAACACCGCCGGCATCCTGCGCTTCGCCGCCATGGAGGACCTGCCGCTGAGCGACTGGGAGCAGGTGCTCAACGTCAACCTCACCGGCTACTTCATCACCTCGCAGCGCTTTGGTCGCGAAATGATCAAGGCCGGCCAGGGTCGCCTGGTACACATCTCGACCGTTGCCAGCCACTCCCCCGAGACGTTCTCGGGTGTGTACAGCTCCACTAAGGCCGGCGTCAACATGATGTCCAAGATGCTGGCTGCCGAATGGGGCCCCTACGGCGTCCGCTCCAACTGCGTCGAGCCTTGCTTCGTTAAGACCCCGATGTCGGCCAACTTCTACGCCGACCCCGAGGTCGAAAAGAGCCGCAGCCGCCTGATCGCCACGCGCCGCATCGGCGAGGTCAGCGATATCGCCAACGCCGTCATGTTCCTGGCGTCCAAGCGCTCGGACTTTACCACCGGCGACGCCATCAAGGTCGACGGCGGCTTCTCCAACATGATGGGCGACCTCACCGCCAAGCCCGGCGGCCGTCGCGCCTATGCCGACAACTACCTTAAGAACAAGGGTGTCGAGCTCTGGTCCGATGAGTCCGGCGTCGCCAAGCCGACTGACCAGTAAACCAACCCGACAGGGAGGACCCGCAGACACGCCTGTTCCTCCCCCGTATCGATTAGAAAGAGTCCAATGGCTTCCACCAACTCCAACAAGGGTCGCGTTGTCGTGCTTTCCGCCGCGTGCGTCACCATGTTCTTCATCAGCTCCATCGCGCTGTATTCCGTCGTGAGCAAGAATCTGCTCGCCGTCTATCCCGAGTGGTCCAGCGCCCTTACCTGGGCCTTCCCCGTCTTCCAGACCATCATGGCCGTGACGGGCATCTTCGCCGGCCGCATCTCCGATAAAATCGGCCCCCGCAACGTCGTGATCGCCGCCGCCGTGTGCTACGGCGTGGGCTGGTTCATGTCCGGCACCGTCACCGAACCGTGGCAATTCTACCTGTGGTTCTCGCTCGTCGCCGCCGTCGGCAACGGTCTGGGCTACAACCCGGCGCTCACCACCGGCCAAAAGTGGTTCATCGACAAGAAGGGCCTCGCCTCTGGCATCACCCTCGCTGCTTCGACCGCCGGCCCCGCCGTGCTGTCCCCGGTGCTCGCTTCGCTGCTCATCCCGAGCCTGGGCATCTTTGGCGCCCTCAAGGCACTCGGCGTCATCTTCTTTGTGATGATCGCCGCCTCCGCTCTGTTCCTGAAGGCCCCCGAGGCCGGTTGGCTGCCCGAGGGCTTCGAGGCCCCCAAGGGCGGCGCGCATGCCGGCACCTTCGGTGACCTCACCCCGGGCGAGATGGTCAAGACCCCGCGCTTCTGGGTCCTCATCATCACCTTCGCCTTTGCCGCCACCGCCGGCACCCTGCTCGTCGGCAAGGTTGCCTCCATCGCCGCCGTCCAGCTCTTCGCCGATCCCACGAGCGCCGCTGCCGTCGCCCTCGGCGGTGTGGTGGTCTCCGTCAACACCTGCGCCAACCTGGTTGGCCGTCTGTCCTTTGGCCAGATCATCGACAAGCTTGGCGCCTACAAGTCGCTGCTCATCAGCCTTGTCGTCACCATCGTCGCGCTTGTCATCATGTCGATGAGCTTTACGCAGAGCATGTTCTTTGTGGCGCTCGCCCTGCTCGGCTTTAGCTTTGGCGCCCTGCTCGTCATCTACCCGCCGCTCACCGGTGGCGCCTTTGGTACCAGCAACATCGGCGTCAACTACGGCATCATGTTTTTGGGTTATGCCGCTTCCACCTGGATCAGCCAGCCCATCACCGCCGTGCTGTATCACGCCGAGGCCGGCAGCGCCGCCTACCAGCAGTCCTTCTACGGCGCCATTGTAATCGCCGCCATCGCCGTCGTGCTCACCGTCTACATGATGGTCTCCGACAGCAAGAAGAAGTCCGCCTAGTTTTACCGATGCGACAAAGGGACAGCCCCTTTGTCGCATCCCACCGGTCACCTGTATTAAGGAGTCGAAATGTCTGAGCTCAACCCCGTCCGCATTGCCGTTATCGGCGCCGGCGCCATGGGCCGCAACCACATCCGCTTTGTCACCGAGGAGCCCGAGGCCGAGCTCGTCGCCATCGCCGACGCCTTTGAGGGCGCCCGCGCCACGGCCGAGGCCGCCGGCGTGCCGTTCTTCACCGATCCCGCCCAGATGATGGACGAGGTCAAGCCCGAGGCCGTCATTATCGCCACCCCCAACGACCTGCACCTGGGCGTTGCCCGCGAGGCTGTGAAGCGCAACATCGTGCCGTTGGTCGAAAAGCCGATCTCCAACGACCTGGAGGATGCCCAGGCCTTCGCCGCCGAGGCCGAGACCGCCGGCGTGCCCGTGCTCGTGGGTCAGCACCGTCGCCACAACCCCTTCGTCAACAAGGCCAAGGAGATCATCGAGTCTGGCGAGCTGGGCAAGCTCACCGTGTCGAGCTTCCACTACATGATCTATAAGAACGACGAGTATTTCGACGTCGAGTGGCGCCGCAAGAAGGGTGCCGGCCCGATCCTGGTCAACCTGGTGCACGACGTCGACCTGCTCCGCTACCTGCTGGGCGAGCCCGTTGCCGTCCAGGGCATGCAGTCCAGCGCCGCCCGCGGTTTTGAGACCGAGGACTCCGCCGTGGTCAACGTCCGTTTTGCCGATGGCGCGCTCGCAAGCATGACCATCTCCGACGCCACCGCCAGCCCCTGGAACTGGGAGGCAACCGCTCGCGAGGACCCGCAGTATCGTCCCTTCGACGCCGACGCCTACTTTATCGGCGGCACCAAGGGCGCCCTTTCGCTGCCCCGCCTGCACCAATTCTCCTATGACGGCGCCTCCAACTGGCACAAGCCGCTGCAGATGGAGATCCCGGCCGTGGACCCGGCGCTGCCGCACAAGATGCAGCTCAAGCACTTTGTGAAGGTTGTCCGCCGCGAGGTCGAGCCCGTCGTGACCCCCGCCGATAACGTTAAGACGCTCACGCTGCTTAACGCTATCAAGGAGGCCGCCGAGACCGGCCAGCTCGTCGAGCTGTAATGCCTTAAGAGCGGGCCGCGGCAAACTCCCCGCCGAGCGCCTTGGTCCGCCACAAATAAGCCCCTCTTCTTTGCCCCGCGAGTAGCCTCCTGCCCGCGGGGCCTTTTGCTACCTTGCCGACGATTTTTCTGGAGCGGGGGCTATTTTGCACCTCAGTCTGATTCGTTCGCCACGAAATGGGCCTATCTACTACGTTTAACCGATCGCCCCTAACCATGCCAAATTTCGCGAAATAAAAACCGCAGGTAGACGGCTTGTCGATTTTCGGAAAACCCAGGTATGGTCAGCCTCTACGGGCAAAACGTAGTAGATAGGTCGTTTTCGTGGCGCGGCCCCAAAACAGTCTTTTGGGACGGGTGGTATCCTTGGTAGCCCCATGCCGCAAACGCACCTTAAACGCAAGGAGTCCCATGGATCTTATCGCCCAGCTCGCCCACGAGCTCAACCTTAAAGCCGCCAACATCGAGGCAGCCGTCAAGCTCATCGACGAGGGCAGCACCATCCCCTTTATCTCGCGCTACCGCAAGGAAGCCACGGGCGGCATGGACGACGTCGCCCTGCGCGCACTCGACGAGCGCCTGTCTTACCTGCGCAATCTTGAGCAGCGCAAAGAGGACGTCATTCTGCTCATCGACGCCCAGGGCAAACTCACGCCCGAACTCGAGCAGCAGATTCGCGAGGCCACGCAGCTCCAGCGTGTCGAGGACCTCTACAAGCCCTACCGCAAAAAGCGCATGACCCGCGCGCAGAAGGCCCGCGAGGCCGGCCTGGAGCCGCTCGCCAACATGATCATCATGCAGGCCTCGGCCAAGGGCAGCGCACTCGACGCCGCCGCGGACTACGTCAACGAGGAGGCCGGCTTCGACACGCCCGAGAAGGCGCTCGCCGGCGCCGCCGACATCGTGGCCGAGACGGTGGCCGAGGACCCCGAGAACGTCGCCGACCTGCGCGCCTTTACGCAAAACACCGCCGACATCATCGTCGAGGCCACCGACCCCGCCGAGAAGACCCCCTACGAGCCGTACTACAGCTATGATGAGCCGCTGCGCCGTATACCCAACCACCGCGTGCTGGCTATCGACCGCGGTGAGCGCGAGGGCAAGCTACGCGTGCGCGTGAACGTCGACGGCGCCGCTGCCACGGCACGCCTCGGCAGCCGTTGGCCCCGACGCCAGAGCGTCTTCGCGCCCGTCTTCGATGCCGCCATCGCTGACGGCTACAAGCGCCTCATGGCCCCCTCGCTGGAGCGCGAGGCCCGCGCCAAGCTCACCGTTCGCGCCCAGACCGAGGCCATTAATGTCTTTGCCAAGAATCTCGAGGGCCTGCTCTCGGCGCGCCCCGTCCGTGGCGCCCGCGTGCTCGCGCTCGACCCGGGCTACCGCACCGGCTGCAAGGTCGCCGTCATGGACGAGACCGGCAAGCTGCTCGACCACGGCGTGGTCTACCCCACCAAACCGCGCCACGACGTCGCCGGCACCAAGCGCGAGCTCGCCCGCCTCGTCAAGAAGGACAGCGTCAACACCATCGTCATCGGCAACGGCACCGCCAGCCGCGAGACCGAGGAAGTCGTCTCGGAGTTCATTGCCGAGCAGGCGCCCAGCCTTCGCTACACCATCGTTAACGAAGCCGGCGCGTCGGTGTACTCCGCCTCCGAGCTCGCCAGCCAGGAATATCCCGACCTGGACGTCACCGTGCGTGGCGCCATGAGCCTGGGCCGCCGCCTGCAAGACCCGCTGGCAGAGCTCGTCAAGATTCCGCCCCAGTCCATCGGCGTTGGCCAGTACCAGCACGACCTTGACCAGGCCGAGCTTTCGCGCACCCTGGGCCACGTGGTGGAGGACGTCGTCAACCGCGTGGGCGTCGACGTCAACACCGCAAGCGCGAGCCTGCTGGGATACGTGTCGGGCATCACGCCGAGTGTGGCCAAAAACATCGTGGCCTACCGCGAGGAAAACGGCGCTTTTACCGATCGCTGCCAGCTCAAGAAGGTCCCCAAGCTGGGACCCAAGGCATATCTCAACGCCGCGGGCTTTTTGCGCATCAGCGGTGGCAAGAACCCGCTCGACGCGACAAGCGTCCACCCCGAGAGCTACGAGGTGGCCACATCCGTCCTGGAGCGCGCCGGTGTGGCGGCCAGTGAACTCAGCCGCGGCGGCGTGCCCGACATCGAGCGCCGCCTGGGCAGTATCTCGGCGCTGGCAAGCGACCTGGACTGCGGCACCCTCACGCTCATCGACATTGTCAACGAGCTCAAGAAGCCCGGTCGCGACCCGCGTGACGACGCGCCCGAGGTGGTCTTTAGCCGCTCAGCGCTTTCCATCGACGACCTGGAACCCGGCATGGAGCTCAAGGGTACGGTGCGCAACGTCGTCGACTTTGGCGCCTTCGTCGACGTGGGCGTGCACCAGGACGGCCTCGTGCACATCTCCAAGCTGGCCAACCGCTTCGTCAAACACCCGAGCGACGTGGTGCGCGTCGGCGACACGGTCAAGGTGTGGGTCGAAAAGGTCGATCGCGACCGCAAGAAAATCTCCCTCACCATGGTACAGGGAAAGTAAACCGCCAAAGCAAGGGTACCCCCTGTAGTGACGTGCAAAATCGCGAGTATTCTGCAAATTCCGCTGTTCCGGACGCCCCTCAGAGACAATAAAGTCATAAACAGCCCCCGTTTTGGCGTCATCAGAGCCAAAACGGGGGCTGTTCCGTGCTTCAACTAGCTGGTAAAAGCCTTTACCTCGCAGAATACTCTCAATTTTGCACGTCGCAGGCGGGGGTACCTTTGCCCACGGCAGGATATGGAAGCCGAGTACCGACTTGCCAGCGAGCCCGTGTCAGCAGCCCCGGCCTTTCCTTTGCCTAGCGCGACCCTCGCGAAGCGCGTGAGCGATAGGGAAAGGAAAGGCCGGGGCGAACAGCCCGCGACGCGCTCAGTGTTCGCGCTACGGCAGAATATGGAAGCCCAAAGCGGCGATATCCTTGGCAAAACCGCGCACGGTGTCGAGCGAGACCTCGTACGGGTCGCGGCCAATGTTCTTGCGCTTTGCCAGGATGCTGTTGGGCACCGTGATGATCTGGCAGCCGCAGGCCTCGGCCTGGTAGATGTTGATGAGCTCGCGCGTGGACGCCCACAGGACCTCGCAGTTGGGCTTGGCGGCGGCCTTCTGGACCGACTCCGTCATAAACGGAATGGGGTCGACGCCGGTATCGGCGATACGGCCGGCAAAGAGCGAGATGATGGACGGCGTCTCGGTGTCAACGGCCTCGACCATCTCATCGACCTGCGCAGGCGTAAAGATGGTAGTAACGTTGACCTTGATGCCGTCGGCGGAAAGCTTGCGGACCAGATCGGCGGTGGACTCGCCCTTGGTGGTCACGCACGGGATCTTAACGTAGACGTTCTCGGCCCAGGTAGCGATCTCGCGGGCCTCGACCTCCATGGTCTCGATGTCGTCGGCAAAGACCTCAAACGACACGGACACATCGGTGATGTGAGCCAGGACCTCTTTGGCAAACGCGCGGTAATCCGTCACGCCGCCCTTCTTCATAAGGGACGGGTTGGTCGTGAAACCCTGAACGTTGCCGTTCTCGTACATGTCGAGCATGCCCTCGAGGTTTGCACCGTCAGCGAACACCTTGATTGCCATCTGCCTGATTCCTTTCGTTAGCATACGGCCGATAAACTGCTAAACACTTTACCTACGTTTATCAAGGCGTGAACTGCGGTTTTTTATCTTCTCGGCGAACGGTATAAACACCTCAGTGTTTGGATTGATAAATCGATTGAGCATGCAAAAGCAAAGAGTCGCAGTTTGAGCAAACGTCAGAACGCGGGATTCATTAGATGAGGCCGAAATGCTGCATCGCTGTGACGGTGCCGTCGTGTGCGACATCGTCGGTCACGTAGTCGGCGACCGCCTTGACCTCAGGCATGGCGTTGCCCATGGCGACAGCCGTCTCGACCGCAGCGAGCATGCCCAGGTCGTTACCCGAATCGCCAAAGCCAAAGGTGCGCGCGTTGCCGGTGCGACCCAGGTATTCCAGCGCTCGCGCCACGCCCACGCCCTTGTCGATGCCCTTGGGACTCAGCTCGCGATTCTGACCACCGGTGTTGCACAGCTCAAACTCGCGGTCGATAAAGCCATCATCGTTGGCTACGCGAGCCAGGTCGCTCGCGACGATGCACACCTTGCCCACGCGCAGACGGCCGTCGACGCGCATTTCCTCGTCGCTGTGCACCACAGAAGTGCCGATCAGAGACGACTGCTCAACGCCCACAGGCTCCAGGGCAAAAGTAGCAACGTTGGTCTCGAAAAAGGCCTCAATCCCTGCCGCGGCCATACGGCGCGCGAGCTCCGCGATAACGTCCTCGCCAAAGCAGTCCTCATGCACCACGCGGCCCTCGACCTCGAGCGTCGCTCCCGCCATGGCAACGACACCCGCCGGGTTCAGCGCGCGCAGGCCATCGGCAATCAGCCACAGGGGACGACCCGTGCAGATAAATGCCTGGTGCCCTGCGTCGCGCAGGCGATGAAACGCCTCGACGACCGCCTGCGAGGGGCGAACCGCCGAAAAGTCCTTGTCGGTCATGTTGTCGGGATCGAACGACGTTAGCGTGCCGTCCACGTCAAAAAAGAGCACGGCGGAATCGGGGCACGCATCAATCATATGGGTTCCTTTCGGGGGCGAGAGTAAACGAAGTATCCATCATATAATGGAGCGACGCAACCAGAGAGGTCACCCATGGAATTTTACGCAAGCTGCCCCGAGGGCTTTGAGTCCACACTCGCCGATGAGCTTAAACGCCTCGGGCTTTCGCAGGTTCGCCGGCTGAAGGGCCGCGCTACATTTGAGGGCGAGCTCGAAGAAGGCTACCGCGCCTGTCTGTGGTCGCGCCTGGCGAGCCGTGTGTTCGTGGTACTCGGGCGCTTTGAGGCGCAGGATGCCGACGAGCTGTACGATAGCGTTTACGACATCGCCTGGGAGACCATCATCCGCCCCGGCGCCACCATCGCCATCACCGCCCGCGGCGTGACCGAGCAGCTGCGCAACACGCGCTTCTCGGCCCTGCGCGCCAAGGACGCATTATGCGACCGCTTGGCCGAAACCATGGGCCGTCGCGCCGATGTCGACGCCGCCGACCCCGATGTTCACCTACTGCTTTCGCTGCGTCAGCGCCGCGCGAGCATCAGCCTGGACCTTTCGGGCGACCCGCTGTTCAAACGCCTGCCGCCCGCAGCGACCCGCGCCGGCGAGGGCGCGCACGTGCTGCGCCCCGACTACGCCGCCCTGGTGCTGGCACAGGTCGGCTGGACCGCACTGTGCGAGCGCGAGTTGACGGCCGACGATTACGAGAACGAAGCCCTTCCCACGCTGATCGATGCCTCGTGCGCCGGCGGCGGCCTGTTGCTGGAAGCCGTGAACATTCTGACCGACCGCGCCCCAGGTGCCGCACGCGAGCGCTGGGGCTTTGAGGGCTGGCAGCTGCACGATGCCGCCCTGTGGGAGCAGCTGCTTGCCGAGGCGCGCGAGCGCGAGGCGGCAGCGCGCGAGCGGCAGACGCGCATCGTGGCCGTAGACATCGACCCCGCCGCCCGCAAGACTGCCGAGCGCATGGCCAAGTACGCCGGCTACAAGCGTTTTGTCGTCTTTTGCGCCGCCAAGCCCGCCACCGTGCTGGACCATGCGGGCGCCGTCGCCGGCGCCGCCATCGTCGCAGACACCACCGAGACCCCGCTTTCGCTCATGCACGACGCCATGACTCTCATCGGTGAGCTGCGCCGCGCGCCCGAGCTCGCTTCGGCACCGGTCGCCGCACTCACCCGCGATGGCCTTATGGCCCGCGCGCTCCATGCCGAGCCCGCGCGCTCCATCGCCGTCATGCCCAATAACGAAGAGGCAACTATTGAGGTTTGGCCCTCGCTCGACCACGCCGCCGCGGCATTCGAAGCTGCGACCAGCGCAGATGCCGAGGAGCAGACCGCAGACGCTCAAGACGAAGCCGCTGCTTCCGCCATGCCCGAGCCTGCCGCCATGCTCGACCTGGGCGACGGCAAGCCGTTGCCCGTGCTCATCCCCGAGTCGGAGCAGTTCGCCAACCGCTTGCGCAAGAACGCCCGTCTGCGTCGAAAGTGGGCAAAGCGCGAGGGCGTGAGCTGCTACCGCGTCTACGATGCCGACCTACCCGACTACTCCGCCGCCATCGACCTGTACGAGGGCTGCCCGCAGACGCCGGGCCGCTGGCTCGTCATTGCCGAATACGCCGCACCCAAGACCATCGACCCCGCGCTTGCCCAGGCCCGCATGCTCGACATCTTGGCCATCGCGCCGCGTATTCTTGATGTTCCGGCCGAGCACGTGCACGCCAAGGCCCGCATGCGTTCGCGCGGCGGCTCGCAGTACGGCAAACAGGGCGCCGGCAAGGGCGCATCGGGCGAGCGCGCCAACATCGCGCGCCGTCGCCTGCCGCTCATCGAAGAGGGCGGCCTTACCTTTGCCGTCAACTTTGACGACTACCTGGACGTCGGCATCTTCCTGGATCACCGCGTCACCCGCAACCTAGTGCGCGAGCACGCCAAGCAGGCGCGCCGCTTCCTCAACCTGTTTGCCTACACCGGCACCGCCACCTGCTATGCGGCCGACGGCGGCGTCGAGGAGACCGTGACGGTCGACCTCTCCAACACCTACCTGGACTGGGCCGAGCGCAACATGCGCCAAAACGGCTTTGTGGGGCCGCAGCATCACTTTGTGCGCGACGACGTGCTCGCCTGGATTCGTGACCAGCGCCAGACGCGCAACCGCTGGGACTTGATCTTTGTCGACCCGCCCACGTTCTCGAACTCGTCCAAGATGGGCCGTCGCACTTGGGATGTCCAGCGCGACCATGTCGAGCTTTTGGCCGGCGTATCGCGCCTGCTCGCGCAGGGCGGCCATGCCATCTTTAGCTGCAACCTGCGCGGCTTCCGCCCCGAAACGCGCAAGCTCGCACGCGCGGGCGTAGTGCTGGAGGACATTACGGCACAGACCATCCCCGAGGACTTCGCGCGCAACCAGAAGGTGCACCACTGCTATATCGTGCGCCGCCTGCCCATCGAGGACGCCATGGCCGAGGTCGGCTTTAGCGCCGAGGAAATTGCCGAGCGCGTCGAGGAGCTGCGCAACCCCGAGGCCCGCAAGCCTCGCGCAACGGCGCCCGCGCACGCGCAGGCTGGCAACGGCAAGTCTAACTTTGCCGGCAAGCCCTCCCCCGCCGGCAAGCCCAAAAAGAAGAAGTTCTACGCCAGCAAGCCCAAGGGCAAATAAACAAAGTTGCGGTGGAATATGGACTGCTTTGCCTGGAATTAGGCAAATTTAGACCGTATTTCACCGCAACTCATAGTGGGATGGCGGACGCCGTCCTACCCTTGGGTGACCAGGCGATAGCCGATACCCACGTGCGTCTGGATATAGCGCGGATGCGCGGGGTCGGACTCGATCTTCTTGCGCAGCGTGCCCATAAAGACGCGCAGGCTCGCCAGGTCGCTCTTAGTTGCCGTGCCCCAAATCTCGTGCAGGATAAACTGGTGCGTTAGTACCTTGTCGGCGTTATGTGCCAGCAGGCACAAGAGCTTGTACTCAATCGGCGTCAGATGCAGCTCCTCGCCATCCATCGTGGCAATGCCGGCATCAAAGTCGATATGCAGCTCACCGGCATCGAACGTGCCCTCGGAGGCAACGCCGCCCGATTGCGCATACGAAAGGCGCCTGAGCGTCGTGCGAATGCGCGCGAGCAGCTCCTCGACCGAAAACGGCTTGGTCAGGTAGTCGTCGGCGCCGGCATCGAGTGCGCGAATCTTGTCCGCATCCTCGCTACGCGCCGATACCACGATAATCGGCATGCCCGACCATGCGCGCACCGACTCCACCACCTTGACGCCGTCCATATCGGGCAGACCCAGGTCGAGCAGCACAATGCTCGGTGCCTGCGATGAGGCGGCAGCGATGGCGGCATGGGCGGTCTCCACGGCCATATGACGCAAGCCGTGCGCCTCGAGCGCGGCAACAATAAGATTGCGGACAGCGGGGTCGTCCTCAACGACCAAGATGAGCGGTTTTACGGCAGAGTTCGGCACAGCGCTACTCCTTATCAAACGAAACGTCGGCGACGGGAAGCTCAATCGTAAAGACCGAGCCGTGCGGGTCCGCCGCGGCAACCTCTATGCTACCGCCATGCGCCAGCGCAATGGAGCGGCAGAGCGAAAGCCCCAGGCCCACACTACGGTGGCTGTCGGCCAGGCCATGGTTGGCGGTATAGAACGACTCGAAGATGCGCTCGCGATCCTCGGGTGCGATGCCTGGACCATCATCGGCCACCGAGCACGCCACGCGTCCATCGTCGACGCTAATCGAAATCATGATATGCGAGCCTGCGGGCGTATAGGTGATGGCGTTGTTCACCAGATTGACCACCAGCTGCACCATCAGGCGCGCATCGACGTTGACGAGCGCCGGCTCATCGCACGCCACCACCTTAAGGTCGTGCTCGCGCACGGCAGGGTTCACGTGGCGCAGCGCCTCCTCCACGATATCGTCCATGAGCTCGAGCGTGGTCGACAGGCGCATACCGCCGCCCTCGAGCTTGGTGATGGCGAGCAGGTTCTCGACGGTGGCGTTGAGCCATTGCGCATCCGAGCGAATGGACAAGAGCAGGCCGCGGCGCGTTTGGGCGTCGAGCACGGCGGTGCCGGTCGAGCCCTGGTCGAGCAGCACATCGGCATTACCCGAAATACTGGTGAGCGGCGTGCGCAGGTCGTGCGAGATGGAGCGCAGCAGGTTGGCGCGCAGCTGCTCATTTTTGGCAAGCACCGCCGCCTCCTCGCGGGCCTCCATGGCGCGGGCGCGATCGAGCGCCAGCTCGCCTTCGCTCACGATAGCATCGGCAAGTGTCCGCTCCTCGTGCGTCAGCACGTCGGGCTCGGCAACGATAGCCAGCACGCCCACCACCGAGGCGGGGTCGCCCGAGCGCGCGAAGCCGTCGCCTGTGCGAACCGTCAGGTAGATGCCATAAAACGCCGAGCCGCCGAACGTAGCATCGAGCGGCGTTCCCACATAGGCGGACGCCGAGAGCCGCGGTGGCATCTGCGGCGCCAGCTCGTGCACCGGCGCGGCATCGCCCACGGCCGTGTATGTCGCACGCGGCAGCAGGTCATCGCCCTCGGCGTCGGCGCTGTACCACACGACCGGACAGCCCGAAAGACGCGCCAGCTGCGTGGCCATGGCGTGAACGATCTGCTGCTCGTCGGCGCAGCGCTGCAACATGCGATTGGTCTCGAGCACCATATGCGTGCGGCGGTCGCTGGCGGCAGCCTGTGCCAAGGCGCGGCGCAGGGCCAACGCAATCGAGCTCGACACAAGCGAGACCACGAACATGATGAAGAACATGCCGGGATAGCCGCGGTCGATAAGCGACAGCGAGTAGCGCGGGTCGACAAACAAGAAGTTGTAGAGCGCCACGGCGGCAGCCGAGCTCAGCAAGCAATACAGGCGACTCCAGGTAAAGAATGCGCACAGCTGAACGGCGAACACATAGACGATCATGATGCTCGGCGCGAGACCCGGATGGTCGAGCAGCGCGCCCACAATCGTCGCCGCGACCAGCAGCCCCACCGACACGCAGATATCGTACAGGGGGCCGCGACGCGTCATCGTAGTGCGCCGCCACCAAAAGTTCTCGGCAATATCACCGTCCGCACGGACGTCCATCAGCGCCCCGCCCCTCTCTCAAAAACAAAAACCACCACAAAGGGACAGGCACCTTTGTGGTGGTTTCCCTTGTGGTGGTTCCAAGTGTATAGCCTTTGCAACCTGCGGTCGCTAGACAAACAGCACGTGCGCGAGCAGGGCACACACGCACACCGCTCCAAATACCAGTGCCACGATCGAAATTACGCGATCGGCCATATCCATGTTGGCACGATTCGTAAAGAACCGATCTTCGGCGGCGTCGACGCGCGCCTCACGCACCATTTCGACCACCGCCTCACGGCCATCGAGCGCCTTTGTATCCATGTTTACCTCCCCGGCCTCATGCTTATCCATCAAAAACCAACTCCGTGTAGCCGCCGACGTCTACGGCCGCTCGTTGGGGGCCAGGCGCTGCATCTTGTTCACGGCCTTGAACTTGGTGAACAGCGGCACGTACTCAAAGCTCACGTTGGAGTTCTCCAGGCCGTACCAACGCGCAGGCGTGCCGGCGGCGCGGCGGATGATGTACTTGAGCGTGATGGCCGTACGCTCGCTCGGCTCCACATCGCTTTCGGGCGCCAGAAGCTTACGGATCAGGACGAACTTGAACGTGCCGATGTTACCCGGATCCTTGTAGACCGAGTAGTCATGCGTCTGCGGCGGCAGCTCGCCGGTGGCAGCCAGGTCCTGAACGACCTGACGCAGGTAGGCATTGACGCGCTGGTTGATCTTGTAGCCCAGGTACAGATGCACGCGGAACACGTAATCGGTGCCGAACGTCTCGACCGAATAGGCAAAGGTGTGCGGTTCGTCCATGGTCTCGACATTCACAAACCACCAGGCGCGGGCGCGCTTGGGATGCTTGTCCAAGATCGAATAGACGATATCGCGGTCGATGTAGTCGGTATGGGTGTCCTTGGTCAGGTACACGACGTTGTCGCTCATGCGCTCGTAACGGTCGTCGTCGCGCAGGCGCTTGAGCTGCGGCAGGTAGCTGCGCAGCGGCAGAAGCGTAAACTGGCGCTGCTCAACAGCCGTACCGTTGTACCAGCACACCATGATGCCCATGATGAGCGCGGCCATGAGGATGGTGAAGTAGCCGCCGTGGAAGAACTTGGTAAGTGAGCTCACGAAGAAGAAGCCTTCGAGCAAAAGGAAGAAGGCCGCGAAGATCCACGGAGCAACCTTGAGCTTGCGCTCCTCGTGCAGGTAGAAGAAGAGCAGCAGCGTGGTGCACATCATAGTCAGCGTAATGGCAAGGCCGTAGGCGGCTTCCATATGCGCCGAGTTCTGGAACAGCAGCACCACGATGACGCAGCCGACAAGCATGACGTTGTTGACCATGGGGATGTAGAGCTGGCCCTTGGTCTCGGCAGGGTAGAAGACCTGCATGTGCGGCATGAGGTCCAGACGGCTGGCCTCGGACACCAGCGAGAATGCGCCGGTGATGAGCGCCTGCGAGGCAATGATGGCCGCGACGGTGGAAAGGCCGACGGCAAACGGGCGCAGGCCCGGGGCGAGCATCTGGTAGAACGGGTTGAGGTCGGCAATGCCCATGAGCTCGGGGTTGGCAGCGTTGTTCATAAGCCAAGCGCCCTGGCCCATATAGGAAAGCAGCAGGCAGCACTTAACGAACGGCCAGGTAGCGTAGATGTTGCCGCGGCCGACGTGGCCCATGTCGGAGTAGAGCGCCTCGGCACCGGTGGTGGCGAGGAAGCAGCTGCCCAGAATCATGATGCCCGCGTGGTTGTTGGGGCTCAGCAAAAAGGCGATGCCGCGCACCGGGTTGAGGCACAGCAGCACGGCGGGGTGCTGGAAGACAAAGAACAGACCCGTGCCGCCCAGGAACAGGAACCACAGCGTCATGATGGGGCCAAAGGCGTGACCGATCTTGGCCGTACCGATGCGCTGAACCAAGAAGAGCACGATGATGATGGCGAGCGTAATGGCGACGACACGGCCCTGGTCATCGCCCAGCACGGCATGGACCGCCGGGATGGTGCGCAGGCCCTCGATGGCCGTGGTAACGGTAACGGCCGGCGTCAGGATGCCGTCGGCGAGCAGCGCGGCGCCACCCAGCATGGCAGGGAAAATAAGCCACTTTCCGCAGCGCTTGACCAGGCTGTACAGGGCAAAGATGCCGCCCTCACCATGGTTATCGGCGCGCAGCGAGATGAGCACATACTTGATGGTGGTCAGCAGCGTGACCGTCCACACGACAAGGGAGAGCGCGCCGAGCACGAACTCCTCCGTGACGCTTCCGATGCCGCCGTTGCCGGCAACGAGCGCCTTGGTTACATACATAGGACTGGTGCCGATATCGCCGTACACCACGCCCAGCGTGACGAGCATCGCCGAGATGCTCACAGGAATCGCAGCGTGCGAGGCTGCCTCCTTGGCCTTTTGTTCCATAAGCCGGTTTCCTCCCAACTTTAATGTTCGAAGGGATTATAGGTAATCGGTCCATGTTTTAATGCACTGTTTTCCCAGCTAGATAAACATTTATACGGCCTTTAGGCCACCGCCGCGATATGGAATGTGACAAAGGAACTGTCCCTTTGTCACATTCGTCATTTTCCAAGCCAGTTTTTGAACCACCATTCCATGGATCGGCTCATCTCGGCCATAAAGGGACTCGTGTGTTTGCGGGTGTAGATATCCACCACGCGCTCGCCCACCTCGCGGGCATGCGGGCGAAACATCGCGTCCATCTCGGCCACCTGCGCGTCCATGGTCGCAGCATCGGCGCGGCAGTAGCGCTCCTCGTGCACCAGGTTCACCACAGGATGCGCAATGGCCGGACGCTCCTTACGGGGCGTGCCGATGATGAGCATCGACAGCGGCATGGTATAGAGCGGCAGACCGAGCAGCTCGGCAACTTCCTCGGCATTCTCGACGATATCACCGATATAGCAGCTCCCCAGGCCCAGAGCCTCGGCGGCAACCACGGCGTTTTGCGCGGCGATCACGGCGTCCTGGGCCGCGATGGCAAAGTCGCCCAAACCCGGCGCGCGGCGGGGCGCCTTACCCGTGCGCTCGACAAACTCGGGCTCAAAGCAGCCCACGTGCTCAAACAGATCGATCCACTTGGCATAATCGACCACAAATATGAGTGCCCAGGGCGCCTTGGCGATCATGGGCTGGTGGTCGCACAGGTCGGCCAGACGATCCAGCGTAGCCTGCTCGCGAATGCTCACGATGGAATACATCATCATGGCGCCTGCCGACGGCGCACGGCTCGCCGCATGCAGAATCGCCGCCCGCTGCTCGTCGGTCACCGCCACGGGACGATCGTCGTCATCACGCGCGAAGGCACGCGTAGACGAGCGATGCTCCAAGATGTCCAGCACTGCATTGCCCGTAGTCTCGACCGGATAGCCGCCCGCGTCCATGCCAGCGCCCACGTCGCCCGCACTCGTCATACAAACCCGCTCGTTCATCGCCTCATCCTCGCTAATTCTTTAAGAAGCCTTTGCGTTTCCGTGTAATTCCCGTCCATTATCGCGCAGGTCACCACTACATTGCGCCACACCGCCGCACATGCGCGTTAATATGGCTGGTTGTTGTGCGCAGCCCGCAAATGCAGCGCATATCTTGGTAACAATCGGGTAAACCCCCGCTTTCGTAGGTTTTAGTTTGTGAGGAGTCTCAGCATGTTCGCTGCCGCCATCTCGCTCGTCGGTCTTGCGGCGACCGTCTACCTTGTTTTGCGCGAGGCCAAGGCCATTCGCGCTCAGTCGGGCACCGTTGCCAAAAGCGCTCTTGGGTGGAGCGTCGCCTTCGGCCTGTTCCAGCTCTTTTTGACCATTTGGGGCGCTATTGGTCTCGTCGCCCAAAACGAGCCGCTCGCCTTCGTGATGCTCATCCTGACCAACGCCATTCTCACCGGTTGCGCCTGGGCCAGCATCGCCCGCGACCGCATCGCCCCGCGCGTCTTTGCGTTCGCCTCGGCCGATGCGCCCGCCCCCACCGGCAAGCTCGCCCGCCTGCGCGGCGCCTTTGTGGGCAAACCGCTCGTCGCGGCCGTCCTGTGCTTGCTGCTCGCCGGCGTCTTTGCGCTGCTTGGCATGGAGGTATCGTCCAACCACGACTTTACCTGGGTCTACCCCCTGTGCATCCTGCTCGAGTGGGCCATCATCACCACGCTCATGGTCGGCCTGTTCTTCCTGTTCCAGCGCCACGGCGCAGCTCCCGCGGTCCTGGCCTTTGCCCTCTTTGTCCTGGGCATTGCCGAGTTCTTCGTCATCACGTTTAAATCCATGCCCATCCAGCCGGGCGACCTTTCGGCCATCTCCACCGCCGCCGCGGTCGCCGGCACCGGCTACACCTTCTCGATCTCACTGTTCTGCGTGCTGTCCATGGGCTTTACCGCCATCGCCATGCTGCTGTGCGAGTACGCCGGCCTGGTGGCACCGCATCGCCAGAAGGGTGCCGCCAACGCCAAGCGCATCCTACTCACCAACCTGCTCGTCGCCGTGCTGTGCCTGGGCGGCGTGACCGCGCACGTCACGCTTATCGACTACTACAACACCCTCGGCATCACCGTCTACACCTGGCGCCCGCTCGAGAGCTACTGGCGCGAGGGCTACCTGCCCGCTTTCATTAGCGCGGCGCAGTCCATCAAGCCGCCCAAACCCGCCGACTACTCCGTCGACGATGCCAAGGCCACGCTCAAAAAGTACGCCAAGGCCTACGACAAGTCCGACGCCGCCAAGAGTGACGAGCGCACCGCCGCAAAGGAGCAGTTCGACAGCGAGAAGCCCACGGTCATCGCCATCATGAACGAGACCTTCTCGGATCTTTCAATCTATCAGGAGATGCGCGCCGGCTACGAGGGCCCGCAGTACTTTAAGAGCCTGTCCAACTGCCTCAGCCGCGGCAAGCTCTATGTGAGCGCCTACGGCGGCGGTACCGCCAATACCGAGTTTGAGTTTATGACCGGCAACTCCATGGCCAACCTGGGCTCGGGCGTGTACCCCTACACCATCTACAACATGGAAACGACCGGGAATCTGGCAGAACAGTTCAAATCGCTCGGCTATTCCACCACGGCCATGCACCCCAACCACGCCACCAACTGGAACCGCGAGAACGTCTACAAGGACTTTGGCTTTGACCAGTTCCTGTCCATCAACGACTTCCAGGGCGCCGACACCCTGCGCGGCATGGTGACCGACCAGGCTACCTACGACAAGATTCTTGAGCTGCTCGACCAGAACGCCGATCCGCAGTTTATCTTCGACGTGACCATGCAGAACCACTCGGGCTACGACACGGGTCTGCTGCCGGTCGACAAGCAGATGCACCTGAACATCGACACGACCGACCTGGACACCAAGACCGTCGAGGACGGCACGCTCTCCGATGTCGACGAGTATGTCTCGTGCATCGAGCAGTCCGACCAGGCGCTTCGCTACTTCCTCAACGCCTTGAGCAAACTCGACCGCAAGGTGGTCGTGGTGTTCTGGGGCGATCACCAGCCGTTCTTCCCGTCCAAGTTCAACGATAAGTGGTTTACCGGCGAGGACGATGCCACGCACCAGGAACGTCTGTGGCAGACCGACTACATCATTTGGGCTAACTACGACGTTGCCGGTTGCGACCAAACGAGCGAGGTCGACGACCTGTCCACCAACTACCTGTCCACGCAGCTGATGCAGCTGATCGGTGCCCCGCTTTCCGACTATCAGAAGGCGCACATGACGCTGCGCGAGTCACTGCCCGCCATCAACTCGGTCGGCTACGAGGACGCCAGCCTGCGCTGGGCGCTCTCCTCCAACGTCACCGGTGACGACGCCGCCGCAGCAGCCGCCACCAAGGCGCGCGAGGATTACGCCAAGATGCAGTACTACGAGATGTTCCGCGACGGCAAGAACGTGTACACCGAGCACTTCCAGACCGAGGCCAACGAGACCGACCCCAACTTGGCACCGGGTACGACCAAGATCAAGTAGCAGCGCGTCTTAACTGGTTCGTCTGCCCGGCGACGCGGAACGTAAGGTTCCCTGCTCGGACAGTCCTGCTCGCACGGAGAGCACATTAAGTGCTCTCCGGCTCGTGCGGAACTCGCGATGAACCTTACATTCCGCGCCGGCCGGGCAGACGCCTCGGTGTTGAAACGCGGCTTGTCATGGGGACATCTGCTGAACATATATAAGTTGAAGGCCACGTCATGTGGCCTTTTTGCATCCGGAAACCGTGTCCCAGAATTCTTGTCTGGAATGGGATGCAGTTTCCGCTTGGGACCCGATTGGGAAAGTGTGTCCCACTATTCAGCTGGATTCCGGGATGTATTTTCCGGTTGAGGCTCGTTGGGAAAGTGCGTCCCACTTTGGGGGCTGATTCTGGGACGTGGTTTCCGGTTGGCTCTCATTGGGAAAGTTCATCCCATTTCTCGGCCTAATTATGGGACGCAGTTTCCCGTTGAGGACCCTTTGGGAAAGTGCGTCCCGGTCTGGGCGCTCAAACTGGGATGGATTTTCCGGATGAGGGCTTGACGGAAAATGTGTCCCGTTCCGGGCGCTAATTGTGGGATGCAGTTTCCGCTTGCGGAGTCTCCACTCAACAGAAAACCCGGGTGGCCTGTTTTTTGGCTACCCGGGTTTTTGGGTTGTCGATATGTTCGACTGGCTACTAGTGGGTCTTGCGGCGCTTGATCAGCATGATGAGGGCTATCACTACGAGCGTTGCTCCCGCTGCTGCTGCGGTGGCGACTAGGGCGAATGTTTGGTCGCCGGTGTTTGCGAGGTTCTTCGCTGTGGTCGTAGTCTTGACCTTGGTGTCGGTCTTAGCTCCGTTGTCGGACTTGGGCTTGTCCGGGTTCGTCGGGGTCTCAGGAGTCTCGGGGTCCTTTGAGCCTTCGGAATCGGTTGGGCCGGCGGTGTTTACCAGCGTATGGTCCAGGAACTTCTTGGCGCCCGCACTTGCCTGTGAGAACAGGCGGCGCGTGCGGATCGGGGTGGCGTTCACCGTTGTGGGCGCCGTCTCCTCGGCCTCGATATTCACGAGCGTCGTGCCGGTGTCGAGGCCCACGTCGTTGTATCCCACGTGGCAGTAATACTGCGCACCGTCATCGTCTGCGGTCAGGTCAATCTCGAGCTTTGAGGCCGTTCCAGCCGCGAGGTTGCCATCGGCACCCACGAGCTTAAACTCTGTCTCGCCGCGGCCCTTGCGGTACCACATATAGGTCGGTGCCAGCCCTGTTTCGCTATCGTCGGCACCGAGTTGCTTCACATGGCCAATCGCCGAGAGCGTCAGGTGGCTTCCCGCCGCGCGCTCAACCGAAGAGTCGTATCCAAGATCCGACCCCTCCGCAGCATCCGCCGCAGGTCCGCTCACGGTCATCGTCATGCCATCGGGCATGGTCTTGACCGTGATGATTGCCGAGCGAATACCTGTTTCGGTCGTGGATCCGTTCTTAACGGCGGCGATGGCGAATCGATACTCCGTATTGGGCTGCAGCCCATCCCACTTGAGCGAGGTCTGCGTGTTGTCGGCAATCTTCCAGCTATTGACGACCGCATCCGCCGCATTGCTCTGCAGCATGCCCACGCCGTAGCTAAAGCCACTCTTGTTTGCGAGTACATCGTCCCAGCTAAACGTAACGCTGGTCGAATCGACGGCGTTTGCCGTAAAGCCCGTCACGGCCGGCGCGTCGGGCATCTCGACGTCCTTAACGTCATAGCCCACGATCCAGAACTGGTCGGTGTCCTTGGTGCCGAGCTTGTCGCCCGAGTCTGCCTCGAACTTGTCGACATCCACCGCGTTGACGCCCAGACGCCACACAAAACCGTACTTGCCCTGCGCGGCCTCGGGCAGGTTGTCGACGGTGCCGCCGTATTCGGTCGATTCACTCGAGGAGTTACCCGTAGTAAAGCCGGCGTTGGCACCAAAGCACAGGCCGCCAAACAACTCGTGCTTTGCGAGCTTCGCGCCCATGACAACGCTGCCGTTCAGCGTCAAGCCGAGCTCGAGCTCCTGCTCCTTGCCCTCCTCGACTTCGATGGTCTGCTCAATGCTCGCCCCCGACTGCGCGGCGGCGCCGTTAAACCCATCGTGCGTGTAGGCGCGCGTTACGCCAGGCTTGCCCAGGCCAAAGGAATCCCCAACGGGAGTCTCGCCGTTGAGCGTCGTTTGATAGGTCCCGGTTCTCCCGACCGGTTGGTCAAAAAGTAGCTGAGCGGCGTCATATTGTGCTGTTTGGCAATGCGGTCATAGGCCTCGACATTAACGACCGAGGTCTGCGCGCCGAGCGACACGGGCGCCGCCATCACGCCCTTGCCACCAGTTTCCTCATTTTCGATCTCATACTCGTAATAGACCATCGGAATCGTGTAGAGCACGGCCTTGTCACCCTCGCCGGCATGCGACTCATAGCTTACGCTTGCGCTGACCGTGCGCTCGCTCCGGTAGTCATAGCATCCCTCGGCGGCAAAATCGACTGAAGCATTCATCGCGACCAGGGGCGGACCGGTCTGCACCTCGACGGCAACGCCCAACTCGGCGCCAATGGTATAGCCCTGGGATGTCCCCGTGCCCTTTTCCTCTCCGTATGACGTGCCGCCCAACACCAGATAGCCGTATGCCTGCTCCAGATCCTCAACATAGGGCGCATCCTGCAGCACGGCAAGCACGCGCGGGTTGGTATAGACCTTGTAGCGGTCCTTGTACGTGATCTTGACGCTGTCGTTGTCGACATCGGGCAGCGCGAGCGAGATAAATGTGCCGTAGGTAGTGCCGCGACGGTTGCTCTCGCTAATCACCTGCTCCTCGCCGCGGCGCACCTTTCCGTTCTCGTCGAGCGAAAAATGCGAGGCGGTCATCCAATAGTAGTCATCGTTCTTGCGCAGGTCCTCGTCGCGGTGCTTGCCCACCACGGCGATAAAGCTCTCGTTATAGCGGTCCGAACCCGAGACGCTGCCCGCCTTGACGTCGCTGATCCACACCTGTTCTATACCCTTGTGGTCATGCTTGTTGCTGCTGTTGTATTGCTGACCGCTCATGCTCATGGTTCCGACCATGGACCCCAAGCCCTGAGCCCCGCTCTGTGCCGTGTTGCAGGCAAAGTCGCGGAACACATCGCCGCCCACGAGCACCTCGTCAACCGCCAGCTGCTCGGACAGGCCGTCAAGGTTGGCAGTGGCAAGGGCAATAGGCGCCAAGGTGCACGGATAGCGCTTATCCTGAGCGCTATCCTTCCATGCGCTGTTGGGCACATGCATCAGCCCATAGGAGGCGAGGAGCCCGTCTCTGTATTCCTTACAATCGGAAAGCTTGAACTCGCCAGACTCCGAGTCAAAATACGCGTAGCGGTACAGCGCGCCGTACAGCCCCTTGCTGCCGTCAGAAGCGCCGTAATCAAAAGCGCTGCGTTGCCAGTCATAGCCCGCAAGAATAAGGCCCGTGACGGTTTCACCCGTCTTCTTTCCTTCTTCATCGTAGGCGGCAAACGTGCCGAACGTCGCATTCGCAGCGACCATGGTCTTGCCGTTCGCGGAGAGGGAGATTGCGCCCGCGTCGCCCAGAGCATCGACATGGACGAGCGCACCCTTGGATGCATCCCACGAAAACAGCTCGCAATGCGTCGACTTATCAATATTCTTCTTGCCGCAGGGTGCCGAGACCACGATGGCGAGGTCATCGCAAAAATCGCGATCGAGGTCGCCGGCCGCTAGCGAAACGACAGGAGCTGACTGAAGCTGCGTCCAGGAGTCGTTCCCGCCCTTGTTGTGCGTGGTGTAGTCCGCGGCGTTACCGGCATCGATCTTGACGACGCTTTGCTTCCAGTTGCCGCCCTCCAAGTCATACATGTCGACTACAGCCTTGCGCACGCCGTTCTCGTCGACATAGCAGCCCGCGTAGACAAAAAGCTCGTCGACGCCGTCGTCATCGACATCGCCCGCCTCGACATCAAAGACGGCGTCGTACTCTTGCAGGTAACCGGCATCCAGGTACTTAAAACGGCCTTCGTACATCATATTAGTGTTGACCGTCACCGGCAGGTGTGTGTCGAGAGTGCGCGTACGCCCGTTGCTAAACGAGTAGAGGACCAGCTCAACCTTTCCGGCGTATGACTTGCCGTCAATCGTCGTGGAGGAACTGTCGCCGTAGGCACGGAGCTCGGCAACGCGGCTCTTTTTGCCCGTGCTGGCGTCGCTGCAGAACTCAACACTCGTGGCGTGAATGCCCGAGAAACCGTTGTTGTCGTTGGCGAGTACTGTTGAAGACTCATTGTTGCTTAGGTACGACCAGGTGCCGCCACCGTAGTCGCTATGCTTGTAGAGATCGCTGTTCGTATCGAAGTTGTTGACGTTTTGCCAGAACTTTGCGGCGCCCCACACACTTCCATAGCCATCGGTGAGTTTGCTGCTGCCGCCAATGTCACCGCGCTCGACGTTCTCGAGCTTGTCGCGCAGAGTGTAGCGATTGCCATGGCTACCGTTAGCTGCCATATAGACCTCGCTGCGCGTGGCAAACGTCGTGGGGGTATCAGTGGAATAGGGGCCAACGGTATCGGCCGGAATGTCCTCGCTCGTGCCCAGACCCAGGGCTTGATAATCCTGCTCGGTCATATCGGTGATTGCGGGCGCGTCTGCCGCCTGGGCAACCTGGGGCGTGGCCGTGAAGCAGGCGACGCTCGTGGCGATCAACGCAGCAAGCGCCGCCGTCCCAACAAGCGGGATTTTCGACAGCCTACGGATACGGGGGTGTGGAACGTACATGAGGGACCTCGCTTTATTCGAGTGGAGTGGACTCATTTTTGCAAATGATACATCCGATGCCCGATATCACGTGTCTCATTTTCGCCAACGGCGTGTCTCATTTTTGAGAATCCGAGATGCCGCGGAAATCTTATCCCAGCTCAAAGGCCATTTCTGGGATGTATTTTCCGTCGAGTGCCTCATCGGGAAACTGCATCCCATTTCAAGCGTCGATTCTGGGACGCATTTTCCCCTTAGACCCTCAACCGGAAACCGCATCCCACTTTGAGCGCAAATTCCGGGATGCATTTTCCGCTTGAGCCTCATTGGGAAACGGCGTCCCACTTTGAGGGCTGATTGTGGGATGCATTTTCCGGTTTTGCTCTCATTGGGAAAATGCATCCCATTTCTTGACCGAATAATGGGACGCAATTTCCCGTTGGAGCGCCTTTGGGAAAGTGTGTCCCACTTCGACCGCCCAGAGTGGGATGCACTTTCCGCAAAGCACCTCAACGGGAAACTACGTCCCATTCCAAAGGCAAATTCCGGGACGCATTTTTCGAAAGCCTGCCCATCCGGAAAGCCCGTCCCACTTTGGACGCATCCGGACACGGAACCATCGACCTATCAGGCCTCCCATCAATAAAGAGGCGTCCTCCCGGACGGCGGGGCACGAAGTTCATCGCGAGTTCCGCACACAAAGAAGGCCACTTAATGTGGCCTTCGTCTTGCGCAGGACTGTAGAGCAGGGAACTTCGTGCCCCGACGACCGGGAGGACGTTTCATTTAGAAAGATGGACCGACCGCCGTCAGCGATGGGAGCTACTCCCCCAGCACGGCCTTTTTGGCGGCTGCAGCCATGTTATCCAGATCTTCCTTGGTGGGATGGTCCTTCGCGGCAACCCAGTTGTCGAGCAGCATCTTATAGCGAGCGTTTTCGGGATCTTGCTCGAGCATGGCCTCGTAGCGCTGCTTGACCGCGGGGCCCATCTTGCCCTGGCACATCGCCCAGCCCGCAAGCTCGGCATCCTCAGCCAAATTGGAAGTTACGCGGTCGATAATCTGCTGGTAATAGCTCTGATCGGCCCCAAAGCCGCAGGTGCCAAACAGGAACACGCGCTTACCGTGCAAGGCGGAGAGCAACGCCGCGACCGAAGGCGTGCACGCGCCCTTGTCGCACCAAAAACCGACGAGCACCGTGTCGGCCGCGCAGGCGCCCTGCGCCTCGAGCGCAACCTGATCTGCATCCGCATCGTCGCTCAACGCCGCGGCATGGACAAATTCAACGCCCGCAGCCTGCAGAGCGCGCTTGATCGCGCCCGAAACCATCCTGGTATTACCGCTCTTGCTGTTAACCACCAGAGAGCACGTCATAGTCACGTTGCCTCGTTTCCCCCAAAACTAAAGCCACTAATGCAATTTATTAGATGACTATCTTAGTACTAACGTGACAGATGTAAACCACCGTCTGTCGATTGATTAATTTGCCCCACGGGCTTGCTCACTGGGCAAACTGGCTGCGATAGAGTTCGGCGTAGAAGCCGCCTGCCGCTAGCAGCTCGTCATGTGTGCCGCGCTCGATAATCTGGCCGTCGCGCATCACCAGGATGCAGTCGGCGTTGCGAATCGTGCTCAGGCGATGCGCCACCACAAAGCTCGTACGGCCGGCCATGAGCTCGTCGAATGCCGCCTGCACCTGCAGCTCGGTGCGGGTATCGATGCTCGACGTCGCCTCGTCCAGCAGCAGAATCGCCGGGTCGGTGAGCATGACGCGCGCGATGCACAGCAGCTGTTTTTGACCCTGGCTAAACGTGCCGCCGTCCTCGCCGATGACCGTATCGTAGCCGCCTGGCAGCTGCACGATAAACTTGTGCGCATGCGCGCGCTTGGCAGCCTCGATAACCTGCTCGCGTGTGGTGTCGGGACAGCCGTAGGCGATGTTTTCCGCCACCGTGCCCTCGAACAGCCAAGTGTCCTGCAGCACCATGCCAAAGGCACGGCGAAGGCTTGCGCGCGTGTAGTCACGCGAAGACCGGCCATCGACCGCAATGCGACCGGCATCGATATCGTAAAACCGCAGCAGTAAGTTGATGAGCGTTGTCTTGCCACAGCCCGTGGGGCCGACCAGGGCAAAGCGCATGCCGGGCTTAGCCTCGATGCAGATATCCTGCAGCAGTTTGCGGTCGGGCACGTAGCTAAAGTCCACGTGTTCAAAAGTCACCTCACCCTGCGGGGCGGTAAGCTCTACAGCGTCCGACGCGTCGGGCTCCTGCTCGCGCGCATCGAGCAGCGCAAACATGCGGCGCGCCGAGGCGTACGCGGTCTGGATCTGCGTAATGACGTTGGTGACCTCGTTGAACGGCTTGGTGTACTGGTTGGCATAGGACAGGAAGATCTGCACGCCGCCCACCGTAAGCGCCGCGGGCACGCCCGTGATCACGCCCACGCAGCCGATCACAGCGACCACGGCATAGATGATGTTATTGATAAAGCGCGTACCGGGATTGGAAAGCGAGCCCATAAACTGCGCGCACTCGCCTGCCGTATAGAGCTCGGCGTTAAGGGCATCAAAGCGCAGCTGCGCATTGGGGCCATAGGCAAAGGCGTCGACAAGCTTCTGCTCGCCTACGTACTCTTCGATATGACCACCGAGCTGGCCTTGAATGCGCTGCTGTGCCGTAAAGCTTTTGTTGGAAAGCTTGGCGATGGCGCCCGCTGCAAAAATGGAAAGCGGCGTGACGAGCACCACTACAAGCGTCATGGTCAGGTTAATGGAGAGCATAAACGCGAGCGTGCCCACAATGGTGATAACGCCGGTGAAAAGCTGGGTAAAGCCCTGAAGCAGACCGTCGCCCACTTGGTCGACATCGTTGACCACGCGGCTCATAAGGTCGCCGTGGGCGTGGGCGTCGATAAAGCTGAGCGGCATCCGGCTGAGCTTGTCGCTCGCCTCCACACGCATGTCGCGCACCGTCTCGTAGGACAAGCGGTTGACGCAATAGCCCTGCAGCCACTGGAAGGCCGCTGCTCCCACCACGACGAGCGCGAGTTTGGTAACGAGCGGCAGCAGCGCATCGAAGTCCACCTGCCCGGCGGCGACGATAAGGTCGATGCCTTCGCCAATAAGGATGGGCGTATAGAGCTGCAAGATTACCGAAACGGCGGCACTCACAAACGACGCCGTAAACGAAAAACGGTGCGGACGAACGTAGCCCAGCAAGCGGCGGGTCACCGCACCCACGGGATAGCGCTCGGGATCGCCGGGCTGGCGCGGACCGTCACCCAGGTCGTTGAGGTTATCGTTGCCGGACACGTTGGCCGTCATCGTGGCGACCGAACCGGAGGAAGTGTACGGATTCATTTAGCAGCCCTCCTTTGCGCAGACGGATGTGGGGACGGTCGGGGCGCCTGGGGCGGGCGCGGGCGCCGTACTCCCCTGCTGACCCTCGAGCTCCTCGCGGCGAAGCTGCGACTGGCAAATCTCGCGGTAGAGCTGGCAGGTCGTGTAGAGCTCATCGTGCGCGCCCAGGCCCGCGACCGAACCGTGGTCAAGTACGCAGATCATATCGGCGTCGCGCACGGTCGAAACGCGCTGGCTTACGATCACCGTAGTCAGCGGCAGCCCGCCCTCAGCAGCGCCACACACGCTGCGCTCGCGGATGGCATGGCGAAGCGCCGCATCAGTCTTAAAGTCAAGTGCCGAGGCGGAGTCGTCCATGATCAGGACCTGAGGCGAGCCCACCAGGGCGCGCGCGATGGTCAGGCGCTGGCGTTGGCCACCGCTAAAGTTCTTGCCGCCCGCCTCGACCGGGGCATCGAGCCCCTGCGGCTTGTTGCGCACGAACTCGCTCGCCTGCGCCATGTCGAGCGCCGCCCAGAGATCCTCGTCGGTCGCAGCCTCGTCGCGCCAGGTCAGGTTGCTGCGGATGGTGCCGCTCACCAGCGACGCTCGCTGCGGAACGGTTGCGACCACGTGGCGCAGCTGATCGAGCGGCCAGGTGCGCACGTCGGCGCCCATTACGCTCACGCTGCCGACGCCCGCATCGTACAGGCGCGGGATGAGCGAGACGAGCGTGGACTTGCCGCTGCCCGTGCCGCCGATAATGCCGAGCGTTTTGCCCAGCGGCAGCTCCAGGGTCACATCGTTGACAGCGTTGGCAGCGCCGGCGCCAAACGAGAAGCTCGCATGGCTCAAGCTCAGCGCGGGGACCGGAACAGCGCCACCCGCCAGTTCGCTCGGCTTGGGCAGCGCGACCGGCCGGTTGCCCTCGTCAGCGATGCTCGACACGCAATTGAGCACCTCGTTGATACGCGACGCGCTGGCGCTCGCCTTGGTAAAGACCACGACCAGATTGGCGACGTACACGATGGAGGTGAGGGTCTGCGTCATGTAGTTCACAAACGCCATGACCTGGCCCTGCGTAAGCTCGCCCACGTTGACCTGTATGCCGCCCACCCACAGGATGGCGCACACGCCCAGGTTCATCACAAGAAACGTGACGGGGTTAAGGATCGACGAGAGCTTGCCCACCGCGATGGCAGTATTGGCCTGGTCATCGGCGGCTTGGGCAAAACGCTCGCGCTCGTGATCTTCGCGTACAAAGGCGCGAACAACGCGGGCGCCCGAAAGCCCCTCGCGGCAGATAAGCGCGATGCGGTCGAGCTTTGCCTGCAGCTGCCTGTAATACGGAATGCAGCGCGCCATGACAAACCAAAACACCAGGCCGATAGCGGGCGTGCAAATCAAAAAGATCATGCCGAGCTTAAGGTCGATGGCAAGGGCCGCGCACATAGAGCCCACCGCCAAGAAGGGCCAGCGGATGAGCATGCGTACGCCCAGCGCCACGGCCAGCTGCACCTGATTAACGTCGTTGGTAATGCGCGTGATGAGCGACGGCGTGCCAAAGCGGTCGAGTTCGGCATAGCTCAGTTTGTTGATGTGCTCGTAGAGCGCGCCGCGGATATCGGTACCCATGCCCTGCGAGGTGAGCGCCGCCATCTTTTGGCAGACGAGCGTAAACGAGATGCCGATCACGGCCATGGCGGCGAGCACCATGCCGTAGTGGACGACAGCGTTCACATCGTGTGCGCCAATACCCTTATCGATCATCTGGGCAATCACCAACGGCGTCAGCAGGTCAAAAATCACTTCGATCAGCTTGCACGCTGGGCCAATCACCATATACCGGCGAAACTTGCCACCAAAACGCCCGAGCAGCTCAATCATGTATAGGCGCTCCCTATCATCATTCACACTCAATCCGAATCATGATAGTACGGTGAGCCCAAAAGAAGCGTAAACAACTCGTCATTTCTAATGGGATTCGGTTTCCAAAGAAGCGGAGAGGCGCGCACCCAGCCAGTGTCGGGTCGACCACTTGGTATACTTGCATTAGTGCTACCAAGTTAGTCGCCGACCCTTGAAATGAGGTGCCGAGATGAACGACATTCTCGCAAGAAGAGCAAGACGAGCAACTGCGGGCATCGCCCTTTCCGCGGCACTTGTCGCGGGAATCGCCCCCGCAACGGCGATAGCGGCAGAAACCAGCTCCCCCACCGCTGCAGTTGCCTTGCAGACGGAAGATGCGGCCGCCGCAAAAGAAAAAGCGTATGCAGCCATGCAGGAAGCGCTCAAAAACCTCGAGGCCGCAAAAGACGCCGCAAGTCCCGAGAAACTTGCGGAAATCGATGATGACATTGCCGCTTCTCAAGAGCTCTACGACAAGATGATGGCGGAAGCCGCCAAATCTAGTGAACCCCTTCCCGCCATGCGAGCGAACGTCGCTGCAGCCCAAGCCGATTACGACAAGGCCAGCAACCGGGTAAGCGAGCTTAAAGCAAAAGTAGAAAAGGCGCTCGCCGACAGGGATTACGAAACTGTTTTGCAGTTGCGTATGGAGGTCAAAATGGCGGATTCGGAAAGAGAATCTTGTGGATATAAGCTTGACCACCACCGACGTACGCTCAAAAGTCAGGAAGAGCAGGTTAAGATTTTCGAAGATGGAGCGGAGAAAGCAAAGGCCAACATCGACGCATGCACAGCCAAGCGAAATGCGCTCCTCAGCGATTTGAATAAGGCGCAAGCGGCCTATGACGACGCCTGCAAGGCATACGAAGAGGCAAAAGCCGCGGCAGACAAGGCCACCTCGCCCGAGGTAACGCAACCGACCGAGACAACGCCTCCCTCCGGCTCGACGCAACCGGCCGAGACGACACAGCCCGCCAGCTCACCCTCGACCGGCAAAGACACCCTACCAAGCTCCACCAAGCAGGCGAACTCGAGCAGCGGCAAGCAAGCAGATACGACCGCCGGCAAGCTCGCGAACACGGGCGATGCAGCGCCGAGCGCAATAGCACTCGCAGGAATCGCCGCCATGGGACTCGGAATAACCGCCACAGCCACACGCCGCATCAAGAACTCAAAATAGCCGACAGAGCATTCTGCCTTCACCAATTCACAAGCCCAGAGACAAAAAGAGGCCCGTTTCCCCACCTAAGGAAACGGGCCTCTTTAACTGCAAAAATTCAAGCAACAGCACCGCCGCCTCTTGAACCACGTAGCCATCAATGCCCAGACAACGCCAGCAAGCCGCATTCCGCAAGGGATAGATTAAATTAGATAAACGCGCCCTTACGGGTGATTTTTGGACGACGGGGGCCGGCCGGCGGCGAGGTGTTTAGTAGTCGAGCGATCCCGCAGGCGAAGCCGAGGACCAGCGAGACACCAAATACCTCGCCGCCGGCCGGGCCGTGTCGCGGCACCAAAAAGCGCCCGTGCGCTCGATGGATTCGGATGCCCGACAGAGGCTCCTTATGGCTGCTTCCTTCCGGACCTGACCAGATTCGGAACATGTCGTCATCCGAACCCATCGAACGCGCTAGGCGCTCGGTATATCTTACCTGCTCCCGCCCGCCAGAGCAAGGTAGCTAATTTGGGACGGAGCTTTTTTGACTACTTTTGCAGCCCGATTGCCAGAGCAGCCAATGAGTAGTCAAAATAGTCCCATCCCAAAATGACCGGCTTGGTGCCGCACCACAGAAAGGACCTATCTACTACGTTTAGGCCGCAAGGGTCAACCATAGCCGGCTTTTTCGAAAATCGGCAAGCTTTCTACCTGCGGTTTTGTTTTTGCAAATTCCGGGATGGTCGAGGGTGGCCGGTTTAACGTAGTAGATGGCCGCATTTCGTGGCAAACGGTCCGACCAAAGACCCAAGGCAGCCAACCTCGAATGGCCATTCTCGAAGTTGCGGTGGAATACGGACTGAATTGGCCCCTTAAAGGCAAAAACGCTCCGTATTTCACCGCGACTTATCGAGGGGATGGGTTTTAGATACGGCCAAGGTCGTAGGATCGAGCGGCCGCTTCGCCGGCGCAGATGAGGTTGGTTGTGGCTTCTTGCGGATCGAGTGCCTGTTCCAGGCCCATGGGTTTGCGGCAAATCGGCAGTACAAGGTCGATGCCTTGCCCATACACCGCATCCAGGTTATCAGCGCGACCGCCCACGACAGCAATCACCGGCTTGCCATATCGCTTCGCACGACGGGCCACACCCACCGGCGCCTTACCGGCGGCGGACTGCTCATCCATATTGCCCTCGCCCGTTATGACCAGGTCGACATCGCGCACGCGCTCGTCAAACCCCACGAGATCGAGCACCGTCTCCACGCCCGAACGCAGCTCCGCCCCGAGCGCCAGCAGCGCGGCACCCAGGCCGCCTGCGGCACCGGCACCGGGCACTCCGAGCACCGAGCCAAATGTCCGAGCACCCTCGGGTGTGCGCAACAACCCCTGGGCTCGAGCTCTGGCAATCGCCGCATCGAGCAAGCGACCGTAGCCGACCATCCAGCCGTCGTATCTGCGCAGCACCTCGACATCATCCGCCGGCAGGCCCTTCTGCCCGCCGAACACCGCCAGTGCGCCTCGACGCCCCACGAGCGGATTCTCGACATCGGAAAGCACAACGATACGAGCATCATCCAAAGCCTGCAGCGCGGGCGCCAGATCAACGCTCGCCACCTGCTCAAGGCCGGCAAGACCGGTGGCGACATCGCATCCCTGATCATCGACCACACGCGCGCCCAGCGCCTGCAGCATGCCGGCGCCACCATCGTTGGTGGCACTGCCGCCCAAACCAATATAGATAGTCTTTGCGCCCGTGCGAACCGCGCGAAGCATGAGCTCGCCCACGCCATAGGTCGAAGCCGCAAGCGCCGCCAATTCTGTACAGGGCGAGTACCCAATACCCGCCGCCTCGGCCATCTCGATGACCGCGGACTCGCGCTCGCCGTCCACCAGCATCCGGGCAGACGCGCGGTCGCCCAAGGGGCCTGCGACATCGCAGGTTGAGAGCCCACCGCCGCACGCGGCAACGGCATCGAGCGTCCCCTCACCGCCATCCGCCAGCGGCAATGTGCACACCTCGGCATCGGGCCAAACGCGGCGCACGCCTTCGGCAACCGCCGCCTCCGCCTGCGCACTCGAAACGCTGCCCTTAAAGGAGTCGATCGCCAGCAGCACACGGCGGGGCCGCCGCTGCACGGGGCCAAAGTCGGCCGCCTCAACGGCAATATCTTCGGCACACGCGAGTGCCTCGGCATGAGCGGCGTGCGCCTCAAGATCGGCCCCACAACCGCAGCCAGCACCATCGGTGCCACGCAGCCCACTAAAATAGTCGCTCAACACCTCACGACACTCATCCGCCAGCACGCCGGCATCTACGTTAAACCGATGGTTCAGGCGCGAATCGGCATTGAGGTCATACAGCGAGCCCAGCGCGCCCGCCTTGGCATCGGCCGCGCCATACACGCAACGCCCCACACGCGCGTTAACCATAAGCCCCGCGCACATACAGCAGGGTTCGAGCGTTACGTAGACCGTGCAATCGGAAAGACGCCAGCGTCCAAGCGCCTGAGCGGCGGCACACAGGGCCGAAAACTCGGCATGAGCCGAAGGGTCTTGGTCGAGCTCGCGGCGATTATGCGCCCTCGCGACAACCTCGCCCGAGCGCACTACTACGGCTCCGATGGGCACCTCGCCCACCGCAGCGGCGTCGCGCGCCTCCGCCAGCGCCTCGCGCATGAACTTCTCGTCGATTTCGGTGATCGTCATCGTTCGCCTTCCCTGTTGCAAATTCAAAACGATGCTATCATTACGACTCACGGAGAGATGGCAGAGCGGTTGAATGCGGCGGTCTTGAAAACCGTTGAGCGCGAGAGCGTTCCGGGGGTTCGAATCCCCCTCTCTCCGCCACCTTAGTGATTCACCGGCGTCATGGTCCGCTCAAACAGTGCATCGACCACGTCGGCCATCTCGGGTCGACGCTCAAGATCGTGGCCCGATTCCCACCAATTTGTGAACAACCGAATAATGCCACCGGCGATAAACTCAGACGTCGTCTCGAGTGACACGGGGGCCAGGGCATCCTCGGCAAGCACGTTCATCACACGCTCGCGGATGGAGCGGGCAATGCGGTCGCAAATAACGTTGGTCAACATGCCCGACATGCTGCTTGCCAAAATGTTATCCATGAGCCGCTCGTGCGCCAGAATCAAATCCATGGCATCGTCCAAAATCGCGTGCCGAAGCGCGCGCACGTCCTCGGCAGATACCACGCCGGCCTCATCGGGCTGTTTTTGCGGCAAGCCCGACATGAGCTCATCGATATAAAAGGCAAAGTAATCGTTCTTGTCGCGAAAGTGCTTGTAGAACGTCGTGCGGCGAATCATGGCGCGGTCGCACAGCATGGCAACCGTCAGGTCCTCAAAACGATGCTCCTCGAGAAGCTCGGTAAAGGCATCGAACAGGGCGCGGTAGGTTTTCTTGATGCGAAGGTCCACTGGTATCGCCATCCTCAGGGCAAAGACAACACTCGTCAATCTGTCGCATATCTTACACCTGTACCTCGCGCGCTTTGCCCCGGTGCCGACCCCGACGAAAACACAACGCTTACCGGAAAGTTCGGCACGGCAAAACGTTGCGGGTATACTAGTAGCGTTATACCAACGGCAGCTGGCGCATGCCGCCGCGGCCATTCGAAACGGAGACATCATGCTTCCCGTCATCATCGGCATCGTTGTTGTCATTGTGATTGCCTGCGCCATCGCCGGCATCTACAACAACATGGTCACCAAGCGTAACCGCATCGATAACGCCTGGCAGAACATCGATACGCAGCTGCAGCGTCGCAACGACCTGATCCCCAACCTGGTCGAGACCGTCAAGGGCTACGCCAAGCACGAGCAGGAGACGCTCTCCGCCGTGATCAGCGCGCGTAACACCGCCGTCAAGGCCACCACGCCCGAAGCCAAGATGGAAGCCGACAACGTGCTGACCGGTGCGCTGCGCCAGCTCTTCGCCGTAGCCGAGGCCTATCCCGATCTTAAGGCAAACACCAACTTTACGCAGCTGCAGGCATCGCTCGAGGATACCGAGAACAAGATTAGCTATGCACGCCAGAGCTACAACGACTGCGTGCTCAGCTACAACAACGCCATTCAAACGTTCCCGGCTGTCATCTTTGCCGGCATCTTCCAGTTTAAGGAGCGCCAGGGCTTCGAGGCCGCCGAAGCAGCCCGCCAGGCCCCGACCGTCAAGTTCTAGTAGTTTGGCAGCGCATCCTTAATCGGCCAAATGCATAAACCGCCCCGTCGAATGCATACTTCGACGGGGCGGTTTCCTTTTTCGCGAAGGTCCCCCTCTAAGCGCCGTGCATTTTTAGGAGTATTCAACATAACCAAGAGCTTCGGGCGCCACGATAAATGCCAAAGACCGCGAATATCCCTGCAAATCAAACACTGTCAGCCCATAACCCCGCCCATCATCCGTAGAAAACATCGAGAAATCCCGATTTTTTGCCCGAGGTCGGTATGCAGGGGCCTTCGATTGCAGAATACTCGCAAAAATGCACGTCGCCACCGCCCCCACATGGCGCGAAGCAAAACACAAGCGCGGCCTAAAAGGCCGCGCACCATCTTTAATTCAAATCTATATTGCCCGTACGACAGCGCCAGGGTGACGCAGGCCCGAGGGCGACCTTCCTTTCCGGCGCACTCCGCAGGACGAAAGAGCCTCCGCCGCACGAAGTGCGCAGCGGAGGCTCTTTCATGTCCGAGGACGCGCCGGAAAGGAAGGTCGCCCTCGGGCCGGGCATATCCGTAAGACAAATTACGCGACGGTGTAAACCCAGTTGTGCTTGTCCTCGACAGCACCGGACTGGATGCCAGTCAGGGTCTCGCGGAGCTTCTTCATCACAGGGCCGATCTCGGTATATCCAGCCGGGAAGGTCACGGTCTCGTCGGCGCCGTAAACCTTGTTGTCGATTTCGCCAACCGGAGAGATGACGGCAGCGGTGCCGCACAGGCCGCACTCCACAAAGGTGCCGGCCTTGACCTCGGCCCACTCGACGGGGCGCTGGTCAACGGTCATGCCCAGGTCCTGAGCAACCTGAACGAGCGAACGACGGGTGATAGAGGGCAGGATGGAGTCGGTGTGCGACTGCGGAACGACGAGCGTGCCATCCTCTTTCACGAACAGGACGTTGGCGCCACCGGTCTCCTCGACATAGGTGCGGGACTCGGAGTCGAGATACAGGTTCTCGGCATAGCCCTCGCGATGGGCCTCCATCGTGGGCTTAAGGGACATGGCGTAGTTCAGGCCGGCCTTGATGTTGCCGGTGCCGTGCGGTGCAGCACGGTCATACTCGGAAACGCGCAGCTTGACGGGCTTGAGGCCGCCCTTAAAGTACGGACCGACCGGGGTCACGAGAATGCGGAACGTGTACTCAGGAGCGGGAGCCACGCCGATCACGTCACCGGAGCCGATCATAAACGGACGCACGTACAGGGTCGCACCGGAGCCGAAGGGCGGAACCCACGCGGCGTTGGCAGAAACGACCTGCTTGACGGCCTCAACGAACTTGTCCTTGGGGAACGGGGGCATCTCGAGGCGCTGGGCAGAGTTATACATACGCTCAGCGTTCATGTCGGGACGGAAGCAGACGATGCTGCCGTCCTCGGCGGTGTAGGCCTTCAGGCCCTCAAAGACCTCCTGGCAGTAATGGAAGATACCGCCGCACTCGGAGACATGCAGGGTGTGGTCGGTGGTCAGGCCGCCCTCGTCCCACTCGCCATCCTTCCAATGAGCCTCGTAGCTGTAATCGGTCTTCATGTAGCCAAAGCCGAGACTACCCCAATCGATATCCTTCTTCTCGACAGTCATATGTCGCTCCTTACATACACAGTTGCATACTCGCGAACCCGCACGCAAGGACCGAGGCCGACCGCGTCGCAACGTCGCACGCCCGGAGCGTAGAGCCGGACGGGACACGCGAGCAGCATCAAAGCCGATGGCACGTCGATTCGCATGCACGAGATTGTACTCCCCGCACGCGTCTGATAAAACGCTTTTCTTTAACTAAGTAAAGTATTTTCATTTGACCGAAGCAAAAAGGCCCGCCACCGTAAGCGGTGACGGGCCTCAACTGTACGGTCTGCGCGCTGGCTCGAGCTAGGCGTTCTATTTACCCAGCTTGGCCTTAACCAGACCGACCACGGTCGGGATGATCGACACGGCAACGATGCCGATAATCAGCAGCTCAAAGTGCTCCTGCACAAAGGGAATGCCGCCAAAGAAGTAGCCCAGCAGCGTAAAGACCGTCGACCAGGTAATGCCGCCCAGCACGTTAAAGACGACAAAGTTGCGCCAGTGCATGCCGCCCATGCCAGCGATAAAGGGCACAAAGGTGCGGATAAACGGGAAGAAGCGACCCAGGAAGATGGCCAGGTGACCCCACTTGTCCAAGAAGTCCTCGGACTTTTTGATGCGCTCGGGCGTCATGGCCTTGACCTTGCCCGAAGCGATGATCTTGCGGCCAAAGAAGTGACCGATCATAAAGTTGCACTGATCGCCCAAAATGGCAGCGGCCCATGCGGTGGCCAGAAGCGCCACGATGTTAAAGCCGCCGTTGTGGGCAAAGAAACCCGAGGCGAACAGCAGCGAATCACCGGGAAGGAACGGGAAGAACACCACGCCCGTCTCGATAAAGATGATCAGGAACACGCAGCCGTAGGCCATAAGCGGGCCGGCGGCGATCCAGCTGGCGATCGCGGTGCGCGGGTCCTTAAGCAGCTCGGCAATAAAATTGATGAAACCCATGAAGTAAAACCTCTCAGTTGTGGGCGCGGATACGTCCAAGTTGACCAGTATACGGTTGCGGTGCCCCCTCGTGCGCAACCCCACAAAAGCATGACTCCATTACCAGCAAGTTTGCATAACTGACACTTGTAGCGCAAAGCCGCCAAGATTGTCCTTTTTAATCCCTAGCGAATCGCTATACTTTATTGAATCGCATTGCCATGGCGCTAAGGGAGGGCGGCCGGTGAGCTTTATCAATACCATTCGCGAGGACATCAAGACCGTCCAGGCGCAGGACCCCGCCGCGCAAAACGGTCTGGTCATCTTTCTTTCCTATCCTGGCCTGCACGCCAAGTGGAACCACGTGCCCGAGCACTGGCTGTGGGAGCACGGTCATCGCTCGCTCGCCCGCGTGCTCTCGCAAATCACCCGCCACATCACCGGCGTCGAGATTCACCCTGCCGCGCAGATTGGCAAGCACTTCTTTATCGACCACGCCATGGGCGTCGTCATCGGCGAGACCACCATTGTGGGCGACAACTGTGTGCTCTACCAGGGCGTCACGCTCGGCGGCACCGGCAACGAGACCGGCAAGCGTCACCCCACCCTGGGCAACAATGTCACGGTGGGCACGGGCGCCAAGGTGCTCGGCAACATCCGCATCGGCAACAACGTCAAGATCGGCGGCAACTCGGTCGTCGTTAAGGACGTCCCCGACAACTGCACCGTCGTGGGCGTGCCGGGACGCATCATCAAGCGCAACGGCTGCCGTGTGTTCGAGGAGAGTTTCGACGCCAAGCAGCATCGCGAGTACATGCCCGATGACGCCGCCGAGCAGTCCGCCCTCAACCGCCAGGGCATCACCGAGAATGCCCGCCGCGTCAAGGAACTCGAGCGAGAGGTGGCCGAGCTCAAGGCCCTCGTCGCCAAGCTCGTGGACGAACGCTAGGAACGCAAGCGGCACAAAACGACATCGGCATCAACGCAAAGGCGCGCCAGGGAATTCATCCCCGGCGCGCCTTATTTGTGATGTGGCAAAGAGACTGTCCCTTTGTCACATTATGCGAACTGGCTCAGATAGAGGTCGGCGTAGGCACCCTCGGCAGCCAGCAGCTCCTTATGCGTGCCCTGCTCGATAATGTTGCCGTGATCCATGACCAAGATCAGGTCGGCGTCCACGATCGTCGACAGGCGGTGCGCGATCACAAAGCTCGTGCGCCCGCGCATGAGCGCGTCCATGGCACGACCGATGGCAAGCTCGGTACGCGTATCCACGCTTGAGGTCGCCTCGTCCAGGATGAGAATCGCCGGGTTATTGAGCAGCACGCGTGCGATGGTCAGCAGCTGACGCTGGCCCTGGCTGATGCTTTCGGCATCGTTGGCCACGCGCGTGTCATAGCCCTGCGGCATGGTGCGCACAAAGAAGTCGACCTGCGCGGCGCGCGCAGCCGCCACGATCTCCTCACGCGTCGCCTCGGGACAGCCGTAGGCGATGTTTTCGGCAATCGTGCCATCGAACAGCCAGGCGTCCTGCAGCACCATGCCAAACTGCTGCCGTAGCTCGCCGCGGTCCATGCGGCTCGTATCCACGCCGTCGAGCGTAATACGCCCGCCGTCAATCTCGTAGAAGCGCATGAGCAGGTTGATGAGCGTCGTCTTGCCCGCGCCCGTGGTTCCCACCACGGCAATCTTCTGGCCCGGCTCGGCGGTAAACGACACGTCGTGCATAAGCGGCTTGTCGGGCGAATAACCAAAGCGCACGTGCTCAAAGGAGACGCGACCCTCAACGCGACCCGGCAGCTTGGCGGCCTCGTCCGGCAGCGGATCGGCCTCCATCTCGGGCTCATCGAGCAGGTCGAACACGCGCTCCGCACTCGCCAACGCGCTCTGCAGCGAGTTGAAGGTAAACGACAGCTGCGTCATGGGTTCGGACGCCTCGTAGATAAACTGGAAGAACGCCTGGAACACGCCGACGGTCATGTGACCGGCAACCAGCATGCTGCAGCCCACCAGCGCGATCACGATCTGCGCCAAACGGCCGATAAAGCGCACCGCAGGGCCGACGGCATTGATCATAAAGTCGGCCTTGGCACTCACGCGCGCCAGCTCGCCCGAGGCCTGGTGCACCTCGGCAGAACTTTGGCGTTCGCGGTTAAACGCGCGGATCACCAGACGGCCCGAATAGCCTTCCTCGACCGCACTCGTAATCTTGGACACCCACTCCTGGCGCTCGCCCGTCACATCGTGTGTGCGGCGCGAGACGACCTTCGTCACCAGCAGCGACAGTGCCGTAAAGAACAGAAAGACGAGCGTAAGCTGCACGCTGAACACGAACATCACGCTCACAGCACCAACAACCGTGCCGATCGACACGAGCAGCTGCAGCAATCCGCGCTGCATGCTCTCGGACATCTTGTCCAGGTCGTTGGTCGCGCGGCTGACGACCTCGCCGGGACGATGCGCGTCAAAATAGGCGAGCGGCAGACGGTTGAGCTTTTGCGCGATGCGGTTGCGCAGGCGCAGATTGAGACGCTCAGCGACGCTCGACATCAAAAAGCTCTGGAGCGCATAGAACGAGGCAGCGGCAGTCCAGATCATAAAGTAGACGAAAATGGTCTTGCCGCAGTTCTCCCAGGTGATGCTGAAAGTGGTGTCGTTGGCAAACGCCACCTGAATGTGGCCCCACAGCTCATCGATCACGCGGGCGCTATATGCCGGCGCGGCGGTGTTAAAGATGACATAGAACACAATGCTCGCGAACACGATATAGAAGCGCCAATGGTCGCCGGCAGCCTCACTCCACAGGCGGCGCACCGTCGCCCAGGTATCCCGAGGCGTCTCGTCCTCGTCTTCGTCGTCCACGTCGCGCATACGCTCTGCCTCGGCGCGGGCGCGCTCGTCCTCGGCACGTTCGTTTTCCTCGTAGAGCGCCTGGCGGCGAGCCTCGCGCTCCGCCGCCTTGGCGGCTTCGTCCAGGTCGGGCGCGACGCCCGTCTCCTCGACTGTCTCTACAACCGCAGCGCCATCGACGATGCCCTGCTTCTTGAGCTCCTCGGTCATGCTACTCACCTCCCTTCATCTGCGATTCCGCGATTGCGCGGTACACCTCGCAGGTTTCCATGAGCTCGTCGTGCGCGCCTAGGCCCACGATCTCGCCGTCTTTGAGCACCACGATCTGATCGGCATGCAAAATAGTCGAGATGCGCTGGGCGATGATGAGCACCGCGGCATCGCACGTCTCGTCCTGCAGCGCATGGCGCAGTGCCGCATCGGTCTTAAAGTCCAGGGCCGAAAAACTGTCGTCGAAGATATATAGATCGGCATGCTTCATGAGTGCGCGGGCAATCGCCAGGCGCTGGCGCTGACCACCCGAGAAGTTCGTGCCGCCCTGGGCCACCGGCGTATCGAGCCCCTGGGGCTGGTCGAGCACAAAGGTGCTCTGGGCAACCTCCAGCGCATGGAGCATGTCAGCCTCAGTCGCGTCTTCGTTGCCAAAGCGCAGGTTGCTCGCCACCGTACCCGAGAACAGCCATGCCTTCTGCGGCACATAGGCGATACGCCCGCGGATGTCGTCTTGCGAAAGGTCGCGCAGATCGATGCCATTCAGGCGAATGGCGCCCTTCGTGGCATCGTGGAAGCGAAGCAAGAGCTTGGCCACCGTCGACTTGCCCGAACCCGTCGAGCCTACAATCGCCGTGGTCTGGCTACGGCGACAGGCAAAGCTCAGGTCGCACAGGGTATCCTCGTCGGCATCGTCAAAACGGAACGACATGTGGTCGAACACGGCCACCGCGTCGGCACCGTCAACAGACTCCGCCGCGCACGTGTCCAGCGTGCGCTTGCCGTCCACGATGCTCGGCTCAATCTCCAACACCTGCTGCGCACGGTTCAGGCATGCGGCGGCGCGTGGGAGCGTCAGAATCACCATCTGCGCCGTCATCACAAAGAACAGGATCAGGATCGCGTACTCCAGCACGGCCGAGATGCTACCGATTTGCATGGCGTGGACGCCCACGCGGTTGCCGCCCACCCACAGCACCGCCACCTCGGCGATATTCATCAAAAAGAAGCTGGAGCTGTCGAGACCCACAAACAGGTGGTTGACCTTGATGGCATTGGCCGCGTAATCGCTAAACACCTCGTCCAGGCGCTGCTCCTCGTGGCGCTCCTTGTTAAATGCGCGGATGACGCGCACGCCCACGATGTTCTCGCGCAGCACCACGTTCATGCGGTCGATAAAGCTCTGCAGGCGCATAAAGATCGGCGCGGCGTTGGCAACGGTAAAGACCGCCGCCACCAGCACGATCGCAACCACCGCGCCCAGCAGCGTACCCATGGCGGGATCGATGAACCAAGCAAAAATGATGCCTGCCACGGCCAAGAACGGCACCGGCAGCACCAGCTGAATCGTCTGAAGGACAGCTTGCTGAATCACGTTGATGTCGTTGAGCGAGCGCGTGATCATCGAACCCGTGCCAAAGCGCTCAAAGTCGCTGGCGGACAGCTCGAGCGACTTGTCGTACACGGCATTGCGGATATCGCAGGCCACGTTGGCGGCCAGGCGCGCCGAAAGATAGCAGCCCAGCACCGTGCCGCCGCTGGCCATGCCGGTCGCGATAAGCATGTACAGGCCGTTGCGTAATATATAGTCGACATCACCCGTGGTAATACCGGTGTTGACCATGTTCGCCAGCATCGTGGGAACCAACAGCGTACCGACGTTATCTATCAGCACCGCAAACAGCGTCACCGCAATCAGACCGCGGTACGGCCTCATAAACCTCATTAAGAGTCGCATGCGTCCCCCTCGCCCTTATCGTCAGTCTCGTTCTCGGCGGCCACTTGCCGTTTAAATGCCTCGCACTCTTCGTTAAGAACATGGGAGAACTTACCGACCAAGCGCATGATCTCGCACTGTTCCCACGGCTCGAGCGCCTCGAATGCCTGTTGCTCGGCTTTTTGCGCCGGCAACGCGTAGCGCTTGGCAAACCGCACGCCTTCTTCGGTCAGTCGTACAACCTTGTTTTTACGACTGCCCTCGGCAAACTCCAACGTCGCAAGCCCTCGCGCCCTAAGCGTTTTAATCGCCGAATTGATGGTCTGTTTGCTGTAGAACCATTCACTCGTCAGCCGACTCACGGCAACGCTTCCGCCCGCTGCACTCGTGTCGACGAGCATCCAGTAGGCGCAGTCCGAAAGGCCGCAGGCGCGCGAGAACTCCGAATAGATATGGTCGAGTCCATTGAGCAACCGATCGAAGTCGACCAGCGTAACCGCACTATTCATCTATCCCACCATTCAATTGTCCGATTTTTGACCAATTATGTGTCTCTAGATTAGTCCGAGTTTTGACTATCGTCAACAGGCTCTCCGCAAATGCGTGCATTTTTATGGCCTATCGGCAGAAAAAGACCGCCGGCGCGGGGGCGGCGCCAGCGGTCACGTGAAAATCGGGTTTTATTGCCTGTTAAGCGGCGACGGCCTCATAGACCGTAGCGCCCGAGAAGCTGTCATGCAGGCTCTTGCCGGCAATCCACGGCAGCTCGACGACCTCGCAGACCGTGTTGACCAACTCAGAACAGTCAGTAAAGTGGCCCTTGTCGTTGAGGGCCTCGCAATCCTGAACACGCCAATAGCCATCGGTGTGCGTGATGTAGTACTCGTGATCGTTGATCGACACGAAAGCGCGCGTCTTGGAACGCAGCAGCTTCAGAAATCCTTCGAAATCGGTCTCGACGACATCTCCAGCCTGGAACATGATGTTACCTCCTGGCCCGGCGCCACCACGGCGCATTGATAAACGTTGGTACTCCTTTAGTAAAACCTTTATCAGAGGTTATGCGTTCGTCATTTAGGCAAGTGGTAAAAAACCGCAGGGTAGACGGGATAAAACGTTTAACCATCCCATTTGTTTGTCACATTCTGAAGGTACTTTTATGCAAACCTACTTTCCCAATTGGAATCTATCCTTTTGGCCGGGCAATTGACCGTCTATCGTTTGAGCCCGACGGGTATGAACGGGGCATCTGCAACGCCACCGCAAGGAGACACCATGGAGACTATCGAAGCACTCATTCACCGCCGCAGCTGCCGCAACTACAGCGATCGTCCCGTCGAGGCCGAAAAGCTTGCACGTATTATCGAAGCCGGCCAATATGCACCGAGCGGCATGGGCCGCCAGCCGGTGACGTTTGTCGCCGTCACCGACCCCGCGACCGTCGAGCGTCTCTCGCAGCTCAACGCGCAAGTCATGGGCAGCAACAGCGACCCCTTCTATGGCGCCAAGACCGTTGTGGTGGTGCTGGTTGACCGCAGCGTGCCCACACATCTGGAAGACGGCTCGCTCGCCATGGGCAACCTGCTCAACGCTGCCTATGCGCTGGGCGTTGATTCGTGCTGGATTCATCGCGCCCACGAGGTTTTCGATTCGCCCGAGGGCCTGGAGCTACTGGCCAGTTGGGGTCTACCCGCCGACGGCAGCCTGCGCGGTGTCGGTCACTGCATTCTGGGCTATGCCGAGGACACGCTGCCCGAGCCCAAACCCCGCCGCGACAACGTGGTCTACGTAAGGTAATTAGTTCCGCCATTCTACCGAACGGCGGGCTCGTTGACGCTGCGCGGGCCGCATTCACGCCAATCTGACGTTCAATTTCGAGGGCGCGACCAGAAGGTCAGCGCCCTCTCATTTCACGTCACCTTGGCGCAAATGCGGCTCGCTCGCTTTTGGCGACTGACATCGAATGAGCCACTGTCTTGGGCAGCTAAAAAAGCCCCGTCCCAAATTAGCTGCCCCACTCGCAACTTATCCCGCCGATGGAGTTATTGCCGTTTCGCTCGTCTGATTCGCATCGACGTCGTCGCCTTGCTTGTCTTCGTCCTTTTGCACATCGGCGATGGTGGAGGCCGCCGCAACGATACCGCGCTGGGGCGCGACGCTCGTCTGGGCCTGAGCGCCCTCGACAACTTCTGTACCTACATGCGCGAGCTCGGGCGATTTAAACATTGCGTCCAAGTTGGCGCCACCGCCGGCATATCCGAGCGCAGCGAGCGCGATGACGATCACTGCAACGGCGGCCACGATCGGCACGTAGCGATGCCAGCCGGCGGGATTGAGCCCGCTGCGGCGAGCCGCCCCGCGGCTGATGTAGCCGAGCGTTCCGTCGTGCTTGAGCTTTGAGCCCACCACGCGTTTGCGGCCCCACAGCGAGGACTCTGCCTGCATTGCCAAGCGGGCGCTTGCCGAAGGATAGCCGTATTTAGTGCGCTTGAACGAGCCATCAAACCCCGAGGCGTGTTTGCCCCACGTCACCGATGTTGTGCGTCGGTTGACCGGCGCGGCACTCCGCCTTCTGCGGCTCGGTTTTGAAATCTCAGCCATATGCCCTCGCACGCCGTAACCAAATCGAAACAATAACGCTTTGGACTGTAGCACACGCGTCGCGTGCGGTCACGGGCGCCTCGCTCAACGGTCATCGTCCTTCAGCAAGCGCCACAGCGTTGTACGGCTTATGCCCAGCACCTCCGCCGCACGGGTTCGGTTGCCGTGGAGATGGTCTACAACCAGATGCGCGATATCTCGCTCGGTATCGGCCAGCGGTCGCAGGATATACAGGTCACTTTCAAGCGTCGGGGCGCCAAAGGTTGCGGTCTTAATCACGTCCTCTTGGGCGAACACTTCCTCCGCCACAGCGCGGTCCACCGTGCCCGTCCCCACCAATATATACAGTCGTTCCGAGACCTCGCGGAGCTGCAGATAGTTGCGCGGCCAGCGGTAAGCATCGAGCGTCTTCGTCGCCGCGGCAGACAGCGTGGGCGCTGCCGTCCCAAATGCATCAGCGAGATATTCCAAATAGCGCGCGACCTTCGTCGACGCGGCTCCCTGCTCGGCGATTGCCGGCGCGACGCTCACCGCACAGGCGAAGCGCTCGGTCACAAAGGCGGCTTGATCACTTTCGCCGCCGCCCGGCATGTCATTCGCCGTCAGCACCACATGGCAGCGCGTCGCCAACGCGGTGTCGGTCATCGTGGAGACCAGCTCGCGGAGGCGCTGGGGGCCAACCGCATTCCAGCCCTCAATGCAAAGGGTCAGCCCCGTTTGGAACAGCGGCGATTCGGAGCTTTTGAGCACATGGCGCCAACCGCGATCGGTGAGTTCATCGAGCGCGACGGAAACAAAGGGCTGATCGACAAAAGGGCCATCCAGATAGAGGCGCTTGGCAATCTCGACCTGACCCGCTCCCAGCTCGCCCTCGAGCATAAGGGGCACGCCGCGCGCATAGCTCTCGGTAACCGGTACAGCCACCGAGGCCGCCCCCTCAACGATGCCGTACGCGCTCGATTCATAGCGGACCTCAACTTCGTCGGCGTTGAGCCACTCGATGCCCGCATGCGCCGCGGCACCGCGCACCTCGCGGACCACAACGACCCAAAGCCTCCCGCCCTCTTTGTCGGTGGGGCGAACGGTCAGGCTCAGGCGCGTACCCTCACGCCCCATAACCAGACGCGCGCCGTCTCCTATACGGTCGAGACGCTCAGCGACAAAAGCCGCCACATCCCGCTCAAGCGCCGCGTCATTCATGGTCGAGATCGCGACGTCCCCACGCGCATCGATTGCCAATGCCGAGGCCCCGGCAGCAGCTAGGGCATCGGTCAAGATGTTCAGCTTAGCATTGCTATCCATGATTTGCCCCTGTCCGCGGCGACGTGCAACCGCCGACGGTCGCACGACCGAGTGTTTCAAAATTGAACGATATTGCTCACCAAACACTATAGGGCAGAAAGCGCCGTCCTGCGAGTATAGGTGTTGCCCCGCATCGCCATCCTGGCGGGGCGATAAGAGCTCTTCGGGACTTATAAACCTGCGGACAAGCCATACCCGCAAGAGCTCCTATCGCTCCACCGAAGGCTTGCGCTCACCGGCAGCCAGCACGCGAATAAGCTACTTCTCTACCAGATTCCCAGCACGTGCTGCATTCCCAAACTCATGCACGCAATGCCAATCCAGCAGCAAAAGCCCAACGCGATGGGCTTGCCGCCCTTTTTGACCAGCTCGACGATATCGGTATTAAAACCAATAGCCGCCATGGCCATCACAATAAAGAACTTCGACAGCTCCTTGATGGGCGCCGTGATGGACGCGGGAAGCTGAAGCACCGTGGTGATCACGCTCGCCAGCACAAAGAACAGCACAAACATGGGAAACGCACGTTTAAGCGAGAACGTGCTTTTGGCGTCACCGCCGGCCTTGCGTGCCAGATGCATCTGCCAGCATGCGAGGACCAGCGTGATGGGAATAATGGCCAGCGTCCTGGTGAGCTTGACCACTGTGGCGCTCTCGAGCACATTGGCGCCGGGATGCATGCTGTCCCAGGCGCTCGCCGCAGCCGTTACCGACGAGGTGTCGTTGATGGCGGTGCCGGCAAACAGGCCAAAGCCCTCGTTGGTCAGCCCGAGCATGCCGCCGAGCGTCGGAAACACGAGCGCCGCGATAACGTTAAACAGGAAGATGACCGAAATGGCCTGGGCAATCTCGCGATCGTCGGCATCGATGACGGGCGCGGTCGCAGCGATGGCCGAACCGCCGCAAATCGACGAACCCACACCCACAAGCGTCGCGATCTTACCCGGTACGTTCATGACGCGGCAGAGCACAAAGGCGATGACAAGCGAGGTCGAGATCGTCGCCACGATAATCGGCAGCGACTGGGCGCCCTTGGACAGAATCTGGGAGAGGTTCATGCCAAAGCCAAGCAGGATAACCGCGTACTGCAAGACTTTTTTGGACGTATAGGTGACGCCGGCGGCGAGCTGTTCGCGACGCTTCCTGGGAAAGACGAGCGCCAGGACCATGCCAAAGAGGATGGCAAATACCGGACCGCCGACCACCTCAATTTGTTTGCCGAGCAACGTCGCGGGAATGGCAATGATCAGGCAGAACAAGACGCCTTTCCAGCGCTCGCGAACGATATTTGCCAGTTGCATATGGGATTCCTTCTTTCTATTTCACGTTTGCGACGGCTTATGATACGGCAACATTGAGCACAGCCTTGCGCAAACACAGACTAAGATGCCGCAATAGTTCTCAGGCAACAGCCGAATTGCCCACCGCGGAGAGCTGATTCGCGGCATAATTAACAACTGACATATGAGTTTGATAGAACAGTTGCGAGGCGCTATGGAAGAATCGATGCACGTCGGCGAGCAGGAAACGAGCCTACAGGACCAGTCCTACCACACCATTCGACGCAAAATCGTCTACCTGGACTACAAGCCGGGCGAAAAGCTGGGCGTCAAGCAACTTTGCGACGACCTGGATATGGGGCGCACCCCTGTGCGCGAGGCTTTGGTTCGCTTGGCGCAGGAAGGCCTGGTGCGCACCGTGCCCCAGAGCGGCACCTACGTCTCACCCATCAACCTCACCCTTGCCGAGAGTGCCTGCTACATCCGCGAGCATCTGGAAAAGCAGGTGATTGTGGAGTGCTGTGCGCGCGCCACGTCGGCCGGCATCGAGCAGCTCGACCGCGCCATCGCGCTGCAGGAAAAGGCCATGGCCGAAGAGGATCGCATCGGCTTCTTTTTGAGCGACAACCTCATGCATCACATGATTTTTAGCATCGCATGTCGCAGCACCGTGTGGTCGTGGCTCGAAGAGACCAATGCCGACCTGGAGCGCTTCCGCTGGCTGCGCGCCGCCACGCAGGTTCTCGACAATCAGGACATCGTGAACGAGCACAAGCAGATTCGCCGCGCTATCGCCGGTCGCGACCCCATCGAAGCGAGCTTTTTGGTTAGCAAGCACCTGCATATGATGTTCCGCAACCAGACCGAGGTTCTGGACCAGTTCCCCGAGTACTTCGAGACCAGCAAGCTCCGCTAACCTGCCAAATTGGGACAGGTTCATTTTGGCAGGTTTTATCTGGGCAAATGAAACAAGGCCCGGCTCCGCTGCAACGGAGCCGGGCCTTGGTCGCCAGAATGGCGGAACCAACTACTCCACGGTAACGCTCTTTGCCAGGTTGCGGGGCTGGTCGACGTCGCAGCCGCGCAGGATGGCGACCTCGCGGGCGAGCAGCTGCAGCGGGACGCTCGCCGTGATGGGGCTGAACACGTCGCGGACTGCTGGCACGCGGATAATGCAGTCGGCGATTTTGTTGATCTCCTCGTCGCCCTCGGTGGCAACGACGATGACCTTGGCGCCGCGCGCCTTGCACTCCATAAGGTTCGACACGGTCTTGTCGTAGGTGGCACTCTTGGTGGCCACGGCGATGACAGGGAAGCCCGGGTCGATCAGGGCAATGGGGCCATGCTTCATCTCACCGGCGGCATATGCCTCGGCGTGCAGGTAGCTGACTTCCTTGAGCTTGAGCGCACCCTCGTAGGAAATAGCGGCACCCATGCCACGGCCCACGAACAGCGCCGACTGCGCGTCCTTGCACAGCAGGGCAGCCTCATGAACGGCCTCGGTTTGGGTATCCAAAATCCACTGGATCTGCTCGGCCGTATCGGAAAGCTCGCGGAACAGCATGCGCGCCTGCTTGGTGGTCAAGCGGTACTTGACCTGCGCCAGCAGCAGGGCCAAAAGCGTAAGGCTCACGACCTGGCCGATGAAGCTCTTGGTCGAGGCGACCGCGATCTCCTTGTTGGCCTTGGTGTAGATGACGCCGTCGCTCTCACGCGCCACGGGGCTGCCCACCACGTTGGTGATGCCGAAGACCTTGGCACCCTTGATGCGCGCGTCGCGAATGGCGGCAAGGGTATCGGCCGTCTCGCCCGACTGGGACACGGCAACGACAAGCGTCGTCGGCGTAATGATGGGGTTGCGATAACGGAACTCGCTGGCCGCCTCCACCTCGGTGGGGATGCGAGCCCAGCCCTCAATGAGATTCTTGGCAATGAGGCCAGCATGATAGCTGGTGCCGCAAGCGATCACGTAGACGCGGTCGATGTCGTTGAGTTCCTCGAGCGAAAGGCCCAGCTCGTCGATGTCGAGCTCGCCGGCCGGCGTCATACGACCAACCAGCGTGTCGCGCACGACGCGCGGCTGCTCGTGAATCTCCTTGAGCATAAAGTCGGGATAACCGCCCTTTTCTGCCATGTCCAGGTCCCAGTCGATGTAGGTGACCTTGGGCTCGATAACGTTGCCGGCCTCGTCGGTGTACTCGACGCCTGTGGGCGTGAGCTTGGCAAACTGACCGTCCTCGAGCACCACGACATCGCGGGTGGCGTCGATGAGCGCGATGACATCGGAGGCGACATAGGCGCCGGTCTCGCCCACGCCGACCACGATCGGGGAATCCTTGCGGGCCACGGCGATCACGCCGGGCTCGTCAGCGCACACGGCGGCCAGACCATAGGCACCGACCACGTGGGTGCAAGCCTCGCGCACGGAGGCCATCAGGTCGTGCGTCTCGGCATAAGCCTCTTCGATCAGATGCGCGAAGACCTCGGTATCGGTCTCGCTCTTAAAGTGGTGGCCGCGGCCCTCCAGCTCTTCGCGCAGCTCGGCGAAGTTCTCGATGATGCCGTTGTGGACGATGGCGATACGACCGTCGCAGCTGGTGTGGGGGTGAGCGTTAACGACGGAGGGCTTGCCGTGGGTGGCCCAACGGGTATGGCCGATACCGCAGGTAGCGTCGCTGTCAATGTTGGAAAGCTCGCTCTCCAGGCCCGCGACCTTGCCCACGCGGCGGATGACGTCGAGGTGCGCCGCGGCGCCCTCGCCCACCTCGAGCGCGACGCCCGAGGAGTCATAGCCGCGATACTCCATACGCTTGAGGCCCGTGACCAGGATGTTCTTTGCAATATCAGAGCCGGTGTAGCCGACGATTCCGCACATAAGATAAATCCCTTCGTTCGCGTGACTGCAAGACGTCCACGCACAAGGGGCGCTGAGACGTATAACGTTCGAGTATTGTACTCACGCAAGCACAAGCTGATATACCAGAAGTGGTATCTCAACTTAGATACCACCCGATGCACACACGTCCAGCCGGTCCAAACCACCACAAAGATGCCTGTCCCCTTCGTGGTGGTCGCGCTGGCAACGGCGTTTCCCCAGATAAAACCTGCCAAAATAAACCTGTCCCTTTTTGGAAGGTTTGGGATGCTACAATCTGGCTTGTACTTGAAACGCATCAAAGGGGCCGCTATGGCAAAGGTAAAAATCAGCGACGTCGCGCGCGAGGCCGGGGTTTCGCTGGGCACGGTTTCCAACGCGCTCAACCACCCCGAAAAGCTGCGCTCCGAGACCCTCAAGCTCATCAACGAGACCATCAATCGCCTTGGCTACCTGCCCAACCAAAGCGCTCGTCAGCTCGCGGGCGGCGCCACCAAGTCCTTTGGCCTGGTGCTCCCCCGTCTCGATCACGGCTTTTCGCTCCAAATCGCCAGCGGCGCCCACAACGAGGCCCGCAAGCACGGCTACGACTTGCTCATCGCCAACGCCGATAACGACGATATTCTCGAGGATCATTACCTGCGCTACTTTATGGGCACCCAGATGTCCGGCGTCATGGTTCAGCCCATGGCATCCCCCGACTGGCACCCCGCCATGACCAAGATGCCCGTGCCGATCGTCCATCTGGACATCCATTGCTCCGAGCCCGGCTACTACGTAGCGGCCGACAATGAGGCCCAGGGTCGCATCATTGCCGAACTTGCCATCGCCCGCGGCGCGCACCATATTGTCGTCGTCGGCCGAGCAGCATTTATGCAACTCACCCTGCGCGTCCTTGGCATTCATAAGGCGCTCGCCCTGCACCCCGATATCAAGATCGAAGTCATCGACGCCGGCGAATGGAATACCGCTGCCGACGGCTACGGCATCGGTGCCCAAATCGCCGAGCGCCCCGCGGACGAACGTCCCGATTTTGTCGTCGGCCTGACCGATGTGTTGGCCTCGGGCGTCGTTTCGGCACTGGTCGACAAGGGCATCTCTGTCCCCGGGCAAGTACGCGTAGCAGGCTGCGATGGCAACCCGCTCGCTTGGAGCGGATCGGTCCCGCTCACTACGGTAGCGCCCCCGGGCTACGAGATTGGCCGCAAGGGTGTCCAACTGCTGATGGAGCAAATCGAGAACAAGGCCCCGGCAAAGATCAAGCATATCCGTGTCGGCTCCGCAGCGCGTACCGTCACCGCAGTCGCCGCCGAGGATATCAACCGCCAAGAACTGGTACGTCCGTTCCTACTGGAACGCGCCAGCACCCAGGCAAGCAGCCAGACCGACGCCACGGCCATCAACCTCGGTGCGTATCTATAGCACGCCCGCGAGTATGCTAAGTCGCCGCTTAAGCAAAAGGGGCCCGACCATTGCCGGACCCCTTTTGCTTAAGCGCAAACGTGAGCAATCGCTCGTTTCAACGCCGCAATTTTCTAGCGCACAGTCTTGATTGCCGCCGCCAGGTCGAACAACGTATCGAGCACGGCCTCGCAGCCATCCACCACGTCCTGCGGCAGCGGCACAATATCGGGGACGGCAAAGACGTGGCAGCCGGCCGTGATGCCCGAGACGCAACCATTGCGCGAATCCTCGACCACGGCGCACTCCTCGGGGGCAAAGCCCGCACGCTCGCAGGCGAGCAGATACATCTCGGGGTCGGGCTTGCCGTGCACGACGTCCTCGCCACACGTTACCGTTTCAAACTTGTCAAAAAGACCGACCATCTTAAGGTTGCGCTCGGCCGTAACGAGGCGCGACGACGTCGCTAGGCCCACGTGATAGCCCGCAGCTAGCAACTCGTCTAGGCACTCGGCGGCGCCGGCCTTAAGCTCCAGTTCGGTCTTGACCATCTCGTCGCGAATCTCCTTGTGGCGACGATAGATCGCCTCGGTGGTTTCGTGGCTGCCATAATGCTTATCGAGGATATCCATAACATCGGGCAGCGTGCGGCCGATAAACTGATGGATCAGCGCTTCATCAATCGCGAGCCCCAGCTCAGCGGCGCCTGCCTTCCAGGCCTTAATCCCCAAACGCTCGGTATCGACCAGCGTTCCATCCATGTCAAAAATAACAGCCTTGATCATATCGGTCCCCCATCGACTCTCGCTGTCGCGTTGCTGCAACTCTACCGCATTTGGCAACTTGTATATAACGTATATGCCATATTGCACTTTCGTTACACAGATAGAAGTCTTATGGCAAGTAACGCATTAGGATTATAGTTTTCGATCGAGTACTCAACGATAAGGATCGTTTCATGATTTTAGACACCACGGCACCCGCAGAGGAGCTTCAAGACAAGCTATCGGCGCTCGAACAGCTGCTTTTGGCATACGGGCGCGTGGCTATCGGGTTTTCCGGCGGCGTTGACAGCAGCTTTTTGGCCGCCGTATGCGCCCGCATCATGCCTACCAATACCCTCCTCGTCCATCTCACCACGCCGCTCATCGGCACGCCCGAGCAGGCTTCGTTTGAGCGGTCCGTTGATGGACAAGCCAATGAAGGGGCACATTTTAAGCTCCCCGTGCTCAATCTTTCGGTGGATCAGCTGCAGCTCCCCCAAGTAGCCTGCAACGATGCTAATCGCTGCTACCACTGCAAGCACGCCGGCTTTACCGCCATCGTCAACCACGCCAAGTCGCTCGGCTTTCCCACCGTCATCGATGGCAGCAATGCAAGCGATCGCGGTGACTACCGCCCCGGCATGCGCGCGGCAGAAGAGCTCGGCGTACGCTCACCCCTTATGGAGGTCGGCTTTACCAAGGACGAAGAGCGCGAGCTGCTGCGCGCATGGGGCTATCCCGTTTGGAACCTACCGGCGGGAGCATGTCTTGCCACCCGCGTCCCCACGGGCGAGGAGCTTACGCGCGAGAAAGTCGATTTAATCCGCGCCTGCGAGGATTACCTGCACGATCTTGATCTGGCACAGGTACGCGCGCGCTTGGTCGGCGGCTGCATGCATATCGAGGCCGCACCCGCAGATGTCGCCAAGATTGCCACCCTCGGCGGTGCCGCCGTCGACGACAAGGGCAAGACCCTGCTGCCCGCCGCCATCGAGTCCGCGCTGCGCGAGCTGGGCTGCGACCATATCTCCCCCGAGGTCACCCCCTACATTCACGGCAACATGAACCTTTAGGTTACGCCGTTTTACAAACGGCGTAACTGCTCGGCGCTGCGCGGGCTCCGGACACGGCAATCTGACGTTCAACTTCACGGGCGCGACCAAAAGGTCAGCGCCCGCTTGTTTCACGTCACCTTACCGCACCCGGAGACCGCTCGCTCGCATATGCTCAACCTGCACTGCGTTAACTGACCCGCCAATAAGGGACAGGTTTATTTTGGCGGGTTTTATCTGGGGAAATATCGCGAGACAATCGCCCCTCCAGCACCCATCTGGCCTCGAGAGACACTAGAGAGGCGACCCGGCTGCATCTACTTCTTCCGATATCGGCGGTTACGACTCGTCGATGAACCCATTACTTCGATGAGCCCTTTATCCGCCATTTTTGGCAGATGGTAACGGACAGACGAAATTCTGACCCCCGATGCAACCGCTATTTCTCGCGCCGTCATATCCACTTCGGCGCTGAGAGCCTCCAGGATCCTATCCGCCGTCGAAGCTGACGGTTCTCTGTTCCTATCGATAATTTCGAACGTGTCTTTGCCGCATTTTGACAGGGCATGTTTATCTACAAGGTCCCCGCAGATCAGGCGAATGTCATCCGAATCCCACTTCAGGGCCTCTCGTATTTTTTGAACATCGCATACGCACCCATGCTCCCGCATAAACATGAGCAATGTTTCTTCGCGATCCGTCAGCTCGGTGCCCACATGGTTCTGAATCCACGTGCGGTTTTCAGCAAGCTCCGCCCCGTGCCGGGAAAGCAGCACCGTAAACGAATCGGCCTTAACGATAAATTTCGGCCTGCCAAGCGAACGAGACTCCATCTCGCGAATCATAGCCGGGATACCAGATCCCTGGCTTTCCGCAACGGCCCCCTCGGCATGCTCTAACGGCGTCGCCCCCATTAGGCTCATGAGCTTTGGGTTTCGGCAGCGCGATTCCCCGTCTGCAAGATTGTCCACCGTCTTTCCGCCCCAAAGGCCGCCAGGGTTTTTGATCTCTATTCTGTCTGGATAGATATCGACACTCACGGCCTGCCCCACAAACATGGGCGAATATTCTCGATGGATGCAGGCATTTGCCAAGGCCTCGCGCAAAACCTCCTGGGGAACTTCCCAATCCTCCCTTCTGCCAGCGCCTTGCACTATCGTCGCTTTGCGCAAGTTTCGTCCAATCGCGGCAAGGGCATCTTCGATGCAAGCCGGAATCGGGCCATCGCACAACTGGCGGTCAATAAACCGGGGTTGCCCGGGTGCAGATTTTTCCACATCGGAATGAACGGCGACATCAATCATGAGTTTAGGATAGAACTGCTGGGGGTAAATTCCCGCCGACAGAAGCCCCGCGAGCTTCACGGCACCATCCTTTGTAGTGATATTGAGTCTGACCAGCTGCTTTTCCAGCGTATCGGCCCCGCGCAAAACGCGCGGGGTCTGCAGCCGGCGATTTGCGATAATAGACCGCACGACATCTGGATCCAAATCCTCGACCGTTGCCTCCGAAACCACCGTGCCGTCTGCATCGCTCGGAAGCAACGCACTCTGCAGCTCATATAGCTCAGCGGGTGACATCTTGATATCTTTATCATCCACGCGCTTGTAGCTACCGTTCTGCACGCCGCGCGCGCCGATATAGCAAGGCTTCGCTTTAAGCTCAAGTTCAAAGATGCGCACCAGAAGCACCTGGAGCCCGTCGACCTCGCCTCGATCAAGCTCATACCGCGGCGCATGGGCCACCACTGCCGCTGAGCCTCCGTCTCCGATACCCGAAACAAACTGATCGCGCACCCTATCGATAGCAAAGTTAGCCGAAGGAACAAATCCTTCGGCCTCGTTCAGGCCCAAAATAATGAGCCCACCCGCAGTGTTCGCAAAAGCGCTCACTGTCTCCCATACGTCTGCGCTCAATTTATTCGTGCAGGCTTTAACTTCTACCGATGCGTCATCAGTCCCCCGCCTGCGAAGGCGCTCAACGATAAGGCCAAGAGGTTCATCCAGCAGCATTGGCATTCCGTCTCTCTAAAACGATAGATTTATCTCTCTAAAGTATAGTATATCTCTCTAACTTTAGAGAGATAAGCACCTTATTTTAGAGAGACATTTAGAGAGATGTATCGAATTCACTGTTAGATAGCCCAATGTTATCTCTTTAACTGGCTTTCTCTTTAGAGAGACAATTAGAGAGACGAGCGCGACCTCTCTAATCAAGGGCACCACTCTTTAAGGTGCACACTCCCTAACCGTGCCCTAAGTTGCGGTGGAATAGTCCCCCGATTAACCTGCCAAAAAGGGACAGGTTTATTTTGGCAGGTTTTATCTGGGGAAACGCCGAATGGCCCCACATTCACAACCGCCGCAGCTCCATATGAGGCAAATGAATCCGTAGCGTTTGTCCCAAATCTTGAGTATTTGTTCGGTGGAGCGGCCCCTGTCGGCTCCTGCTAGACTGGTAGATTCCCAACCGTCCATCCAGGAGCCTCAATGTCGCGCAAGTCCACCTACAAGCAAGTACTTTCCATCGGCACCGCCGTGGTGCTGGGGTTTGCGCTGTTTACGGGATCGCTCGACGGAGCGCCCAAGCTGCTGTCGCCGCAAAGCGATGAGCAGGCGGCGGCTCTGGCCGAAAAACAAAACGAGAGTCCCAGCCGCACCGACGACGAGGCGGGCCTGGTCGCTCGGCTCGAATCGGGAACGGCGAGCTCCCCGGACCCTCAAAACGGCCAGGACCCTGACGATGGTTCCGATTCCGCCGCAACCGACACCGATGACGACGTTTCCGCGGACAGTGCCGCCATCCCCATCGACGAGGTCGAAAATCCCGACCTCAACCGCGCCCGCGGTGTTTATCTCAGCAGCATTCCCGACTACGCCGGCAACCCCTACGTTGCCCTGCGCGCCGACAGCACGCACCCGCTCGGCACACCATCATTCACGCTCGATGAATACGAGCGCGCTACAGAAGAGGGTTGCTTTAAGAAGTTCTCCAAGCTTGACAGCCTGGGCCGCACCCGCAAAGCGCTTGCCTGCGTGGGCCCCGAATCACTCGGTCAAGGCGAGCGCGGCGATATCTCGCGTATCCATCCCGCTGGATGGCGCCAGCAGCGCTACGACTTTATTCCGGGCCAGAGCCTCTACAACCGCTGTCACCTCATCGCCTGGTCGCTCTGCGGCGAAAACGCCAACCGCAAGAATCTCCTCACCGGCACGCGTTATCTCAACGAGACGGGCATGCTGCCGTTTGAAGAGCAGATTCTCGGCTACATCCGCGACACGGGCAACCATGTGCTCTACCGCGTCACGCCCATGTATAACGAAGAGGAACTTGTCTGCCGTGGCGTGCGCCTTGAGGCGCAATCGGTCGAGGACCACGGCAAGACCCTCTGCTTCCACGTATATTGCTACAACCTGCAGCCGCACGTGCAGATCGACTACGCCACCGGTCGCAACCAGGCATCCGGAGACTAGTGCCGACCGCGCCACCCGTAACCCAAAGATGATCTGTTTTCCTCCGTCCCCCAGGGATCAAAAAGGGCCGCCCTGGGTTACCCAGAGCGGTCCTTGCATCGGCATATATGTTGCAGGCAACGCCACACGCTACTTGGCGCGACCCTCCTCATAGCGCTCGACCAGCTTGGCCTGAACGTCATAGGGAACCTGCTCATAGCCAGCGGGCTTCATGGTAAAGTCACCCGTGCCGCGCGTGATAGAGCGCAGGCGCGTCGAGTAATCCGTCAGCTCGGCCAGCGGCGCCTGGGCAATAACCACGGTGTCGCCGCGCTCATCGGTCTCCATGCCCGTCACGCGACCGCGCGATGCCGAGATGTCGCCCATCACGGCGCCGGCGTAGCTCTCGGGGATAGTCACCGTGATTTCCTCGATGGGCTCCAGCACCACCGGGTCGGCATCGGCGCATGCCTTGCGCAGGCCGATGCGAGCCGCCGCGCGGAACGCCATCTCGTTGGAGTCGACGCTGTGATACGAGCCGTCGTACACAGCCACGCGAATGCCCGTGAGCGGATAGCCGGCAATAATACCGTCCTTCATGGTCTCCTGGACGCCCTTGTCCACGGCGGGGATCAGCGAGCGCGGAATACGGCCACCTACGACCTCGTCCACAAACTCATAGCCATCGCTCGTGCCGTCGGGCCCAATGAGCGGCTCAACGCGCAGCCAGCAGTCGCCATACTGACCGGCACCACCGGTCTGCTTCTTGTGGCGGCCCTGAGCGCTCGCCGTGCGGCGGATGGTCTCGCGATACGGGATGCGGATCGGCACGCTCTTGGCAGCGACCTTGGTGCGGTCCTCCAGACGGTTGAGCAGCACCGAAACCTGCGCCTCACCAACGGCGGAGATAATGGTCTGGCCGGTCTCCTCGTCGCGGTCGATGCTCATAGTCGGATCAGCCTTGCAGGCCTTCTCGATAAACGTGTAGAGCTTCTCTTCGTCCCCGCGATTCTCGGACTCAATGGCGATGCGGTACTGAGAGTTGGGGAACTTAAACGCCGCAGCCTCGACCTTACCGGTAATGGAGAGCGTATCGCCCGTCTCGGCCGCCAGCTTGGGCGCCACGATGATGTCGCCGGCATAGGCGTGACCGACCTCGGTCATGTCGCGGCCGCACATCACATACAGGTGAGCCAGACGGTCGCCCTTGCGGGTACGCGCGTTGATCAGCTCAAGACCCGGCTCAAGCGTACCCGTCAGCACCTTGATAAAGCTGATGCGACCCTGCTGCGGATCGGCCAGGGTCTTAAACACAAACGCCACCGGACGGTCATCGTCGCTCGAAATCTTAAGCGAATCGCCGTCGATAAGCGGCATCTCACCGTAGTCGGTCGGCGCCGGGAAGTACGTCGCGATGTCGTCCATCAGCGAGTTGACGCCCTGCTCCTTAATGCAATCGCCCGCAAAGACCGGCACAAAGATGCGCTCGGCAATCGCCTTCGACAGCAAGCCCTCAAGCTCCTCCTGCGTCAGCGTCTCCTCGCCTTCCAGGTACTTCATCATCAGCTCATCGTCGGCCTCGGCCACCAACTCGCACAGATGGTCATGGGCCTCCTCGGCCTGGGCACGATACTCCTCGGGAATCTCCGACTCAACGGCTTCGGTGCCGTTGCAATGGCGCGCCTTCATGCGCACCAGGTCGATGATGCCGTCAAAGTCCTCGCCCTCGCCCCAGGGAAGGGTCACGGCGCCCAGGCGCGTGCCAAAGCGCTCCTGCAGCAGGTCCATCGTGGTCGCAAAGCTGGCCTCGGAGCGCGACAGGCGGTTTACGAACACCGCACGCGCCAGGCGCAGGTCCTCGGCGGCATACCAGAGCTTAACCGTCGTAGGCTGCGGGCCGGCCTCGGCGTCGACCACAAACAGAGCCGTCTCGCAGACGCTCATCGCGGCAAAGGCGTCGCCGATAAAATCGGGGTAGCACGGGGCATCGAGCACATTGATGCGCGCGCCCTTCCAGTCGATCGGCGCAATGGTCGTCGAGATGGAAAACGCACGCTTAACCTCTTCGGGGTCATAGTCGAGCGTGGGCTTGGTGCCGTCGTGGCCGCCCAGGCGGGCGGTCTTGCCGGAAAGGTGGAGCATGGCTTCGGCGAGTGAAGTCTTGCCCACCCCGCCTTGGCCTACGAGCACCACGTTCCTTACGTTACCGGTCTTGGGAGCACCCATGATGACCTCCTTGCAGGGCCGCGCGCAATGCGCGACGCCAACGGGGAGAGTTCGCGGTCGGTGCCATCCCGGGAGCAGCATGGTCGGCAACCGAGCCGACTCACCCTCCAAATGTCCTATGCCACCACCCTACCCTCACGGGCGGCCGTCCATGCATACCTTTCGGCGCACGTATGAATACAGGCGGCGAGAGGAAGAGACAAGCTTGTGAGGCGATTATTGAACCCCGTCGATGCAAACAAAAAGCCGCCACAGACCGTAAGACCTGCGACGGCTTCGCCTCAATTAATAGTTGAGTAAATACCTGAGCCTATCCCTCGATACGGCTCAAGAACTCACAGGTGCGCTGCTCACGCGGATGGTCGATGACCTGCTCGGCAGGACCCTCCTCGACAATGCGGCCGCCATCCATAAAGACCACGCGGTCGGCAACATCGCGCGCAAACTGCATCGCGTGGGTCACGATCACCATCGTCATATTCTGCGCGGCAAGGTCTTTAATGACATGCAGCACCTCGGCCGTCAGCTCGGGATCGAGTGCCGAGGTTGGCTCGTCAAAGAATAAGATTTCCGGATCGAGCGCCAGGGCGCGGGCAATACTCACGCGCTGCTGTTGACCGCCCGAAAGCTCACAAGGAACCTTGTTCTCGTTGCCCACAAGCCCCATCTGAGCAATCAATTCATGCGCACGAGCTTCCGCCTGCTCGCGCGGGCGCTTAAGCACGCGGATCGGCGCGTCGATGATGTTTTTCATCACGGTATAGTGCGGGAACAGGTTGTAATTTTGGAACACCAGACCGAATCGCGAGCGCGCCTGCTTGGGCACATCGCCCTTCGCATAGACCGCGCCCGAACCCGCATCCGTCGCAACGGCAAGGTCACCAAACGAGAGCGAGCCTCCGTCGAGTGTCTCGAGCAGCGTGGCGCACCGCAGCAGCGTGGACTTGCCGCCACCCGAAGGCCCGATAATCGCCACGACCTCTCCACGCTTTACCTCGAGCGAGATATCCTTGAGCACCTCATTGCCGCCAAACGCCTTGCGCGCGCTTTCGATTTTCATCACTGAGTTAGTCATGATAATAGTCCAGCTTCTTTTCGGCAGCGCCCAGCAGCATCTCGACGACGAAGTTAAAGACCCAGTAGATTAGCGCCGCGATCGCAAACGGCACCATGCTCACCTGCGAGGCGACCAGCGCCTTGGCCGTCGAGAACATCTCACCCACGCCAATGGCAAACGCCAGCGACGTGTCCTTGACCAGCGTGATGATCTCGTTGCCCATCGCAGGCAGAATACGCTTGGCGACCTGCGGCATCACGATATACAGAAACGTCTGCATGCGCGAATAGCCCAGCACCTCGGCTGCCTCGTATTGACCGCGCGGAATGGACTGCAGGCCCGAGCGATAGATCTCGGCAAAGTAACCGGCGTAGTTGATGATGAACGCCACGACGCACGCCGTCCACTTGGAATCGGGAGTGAGCGAAATGCCAAACACGTAGTACGGGGCAAAGTAGATGGCAAACATCTGCAGCATGAGCGGCGTGCCGCGCATGACCGAGATATAGATGCGCGCGATCCAGCGAAGCGGCGCGATTTTGCTCATGCGCATAAACGCCACGGGGATTCCCAGCGGAATCGACCCCAGCAGCGTCAGCACAAACAACTGCAAACTGACCAAGAAACCCTGGCCAAGCATCTGTATCATGACCTGAATAGACATTACTTGAGCACCCAATTATCGAAAGATAGACCATAGCTTGAATACTTGTCGCACAGGTCCTTAACCGTGCCGTCCTCGTAGAGCGCCTTGAGCGACTCGGTCACGGCGTCGGCCGACTTGGTGTCGCCCTTCTTAAAGCCGACGGCGTAGTGCTCGCTGGACAGCGGCTCATCAAGCTGCGTATAGGCATCGGGCTTGGCGGCAAGCTGATACTGGGCAATCGAAAGGTCACAAGCCACGGCATCGACCGCGCCGCTCTCGAGCTGCATAAAGGCCGTGTTGTACTCGCCGATCGTGTCGAGCGTGGCAAACGTCGCCGCCAGATCCTTCTGGTCACCCTCAAGCACGTCCTGCGCAGCGGAATCAGTCTGGGTAATCACAGTCTTGCCGGCAAGATCGTCCCAGCCCTTGATGCCCGCATCCTTCTTGACCACCAGCACCTGCTCGTTGAGCATGTACGGCTCGGAGAACGTGTAGTCGTCCTCACGGCCCTCCATGGTAAAGCCGTTCCAGATGCAGTTGATGGCGCCCGAGTTAAGCAGCGTGTCCTTGGCATCCCAATCGATGGCCTCGTATTTGACCTCCCAGCCCTGCTTATCGGCAACAGCCTTGGCAAGATCGAGATCAAATCCGGTGTACTCGCCATCGTCGCCCACAAAGCCGTACGGAGGATAGGACTTATCAAAGCCCACCACGAGCTTCTTGGACTCCGCAGCGCCCTTCACATCCTTGGCCGCGGCAGAGCCAGCAGCGGAGCCCTTGCCGGCACCACCGCCGCAACCGACAAGACCAAGGCCAAGCACCGTGGCGAGCGAGCCGGCTAGACCAACAAACTGACGACGAGACATATCGGTATTCATGGTATTCCCCCTTGATGGCACTTTAGTTAAGTAAAGTGAGTCATGTAACGTTCAGAATCATACACTTTAGCGTGATAGAGCACAAGATGAGTTTGCCCGCCGCGCGAGGGGTGCGGGGGTTAAGTTTCCTGCTCTACAGTCCTGCTCACGACGGAGGCCACATTAAGTGGCCTCCTGTTCGTGCGGAACTCGCGATAA
>CALDEU010000041.1:0-1206 GCA_937942395.1 uncultured Collinsella sp.
GATGGTTTGGCACCTCGATGTCGGCTCGTCGCATCCTGGGGCTGGAGCAGGTCCCAAGGGTTCGGCTGTTCGCCGATCAAAGCGGCACGCGAGCTGGGTTCAGAACGTCGTGAGACAGTTTGGTCTCTATCCTCTGCGCTCGTTGGAATCTTGAGGAGGCCTGCCCATAGTACGAGAGGACCTGGGTGGACGAACCTCTGGTATGCCGGTCGTCACGCCAGTGGCGCGGCCGGTTGGCTACGTTCGGAAGGGATAACCGCTGAAAGCATCTAAGCGGGAAGCCTTCTCCAAGATAAGGATTCCATGCGGCCCCGAGCCGCTGAAGACCCCATGCAGAACACGTGGTCGATAGGCCGGACGTGGAAGCCCCGCGAGGGGTGGAGCCGACCGGTACTAATGGTCGAGAGGCAACCCACATCCACACGCCCGCGAGGGTGTGTGGCGCAGGACCCGGCAGGGCCCCGCGAAGGCGCACAGGGAGCACGGTCCTCACACGCGCACGATCAGTCAACAGCAACCGCGTCCATTGTCCGGTCCCCGAACCACCACACGCCGGCGGGAAACCCCGTTTCCCGGCCGATAACCCAAGATTTGCGGCGGCCATGGCCCAGGAGAGACGCCCGGTCCCATTCCGAACCCGGAAGCTAAGACCTGGCACGGCGATGGTACTGCACCCGACAGGGTGTGGGAGAGTAGCACGCCGCCGCACCACACGACAAGGACCCCCGGACGAGGCCAACAACCCCCGGGGGCCCACCCATACCCAAACACAACAACGGCCGTTGCAACAGAAGAATCCCTGTCCTAGACTGTGGTGTTGCTATGCATTACTTCACTCCGAAACGCTGTTCCACCTCGAACAAGATCATGTACCATGACAAGGCCCAGGCGCAGCATGCCGCCGACCAGAGCCTTATCGAACGCGGAGCGGAGCTGTGGGTGTATCGGTGCGAATATTGCGGCACCTGGCATCTGACGCATCGTGATCCCGCTCATGAGCACACGTATGTCCCCCTGAACCAGCAGATAAAACCGCACAGTCGCAAGAAGGGCTACAAGCCGCGGTGGCGTTGATGCTCTTCTCCCATCATTCGCCGAATAGGCGAATCCGCGAGGACCGAACAACACGAGTCAGATAACACAATGGGCGGTGGTAGGGACCTGATATGGGGGTGCCCCCCCCGCCCCATTTAGGTGGGGGGGGGG
>CALDEU010000042.1:0-16831 GCA_937942395.1 uncultured Collinsella sp.
ACCCCGGAGGAGTTCCGGAATCAGGCCCTTGCGGCCTAGTCGCTATTTAGGGCGTCCAAGATTTGGGGCGCAGTTCAGTGCGAGCTGCAGGGTCTTTTGTCAAGCGATGCGACAAAAATGATCCGTTTCCCTCCGTCTCCAAGGGATCAGTGGGTTAGCCCTCCTTGCGAACTTTTTGCAGGTAGCGGTAGACGCTGGGCTCCGAGATGCCCAGCGCGGTGGCGGCGCAGGCCACGGCGCCCTTGAGCATGAACACCCCGTTGCCGTTGAGATGGCGAATGACGTCCACGCGGTCGCTCTGACCAAGCGACGCTACATCCAGCCCGCGCGCGCTCAGCAACTCGGCAATGCTGCGGTCGATGAGCTCCTGTGTAGACTCCGAAAGGCTTTCGACCTCGATAGGGGCGGGCTCCGTGCGCGTCGGCGCCGCGTCGAAGCACGCCATGAGCTGCTGAGCCATGACGTTGATGGAGCGTACGGTCGAGAGGTCGGTGTTGACGCAGAGCATGCCGACGATCTCGTCATTCTCACGGATAAAGTACGTCGCTGACTCCAATGTCTTGCCACCGGCACCGCGCCCCTCGTAGCCCGTAATAAACGGCAGGTCGCGATACTTGGCGTCGTGCATGATCTTGAGTGCCAGATCGGTGGCGGGACCGCCGACCTTACGGCCGCTCACGATGCCGTTGCGAATATCGACGATGGCGTGGTCGGGATCCGAGAAATCGTGCAGCACGATTTCGCTGTTCTTACCGAGTACCTGCTCCAGGAAATCGACCATCGGCAAAAAGCGGCGTACGGTCTCGTTCACGGGCAACTCCTTTGGGTTCTATCGAAGTGTTCATAACAATTTTTTATCATGGTAACACGCTGCTCATCATCTCGTATATCCGCAGGTACATTGCGTAATGCAGACGAACGGTAGGAATTTGGCGGTAAACGGTTGACCAAAAGAAAAGTTAGATGTTATTTTGAGCAGACACTTTCCTGACCTGCGGAAATGCATTATCTCAGTTGAAGAATAGTCTGATAACAAAAAATTATTATTGAGAATGAGAATCATCTTTAATACGATATGCAACGAAGGCACAACCTCAACCCCGCACTGCGTCACAATAGAGCGTTAGATGCGAAAACAACTATTTCGAGGATTGGTGGTCAAATGACCCAGGAGACGGTTAAGAACGGCACTGAAGCCCTGTTCACTCGTGAAGGCATGCCTCCCGTTAAGGAAATGATCCCGTGTGCCCTTCAGCACGTACTGGCTTCGTTTGCCGGTATCATCACCCCGGCTGTCATCATGGCCGGCGTCTACGGCTTTAATAGCCAGCAGAGCACCGACATCATCCAGGTCGCGCTCATTCTTTCGGCAATCGACACGGCCCTTCAGGCCTTCGCTCCCTTCCGTCGCATCGGCGGCGGCCTGCCCATCGTCATGGGCGTTTCGTTCGCGTTCCTGCCGGCCCTTCAGGCCATGGGCGCCTCGGGCTTTAGTTTTGGCGCGCTGCTGGGCGGCGAGATCGTTGGCGGTGCCGTCGCGGTCCTCTTTGGTTTGGCCTACAGCAAGATTAAGTGGCTGTTCCCGCCCGTCGTGACCGGCACGGTCATCTTCTCCATTGGTGTCTCTCTCTATCCCACGGCCGTCAAATACATGGCCGGTGGCATGGGCACGCCGTTGTGGGGCACCCCGCAGGCATGGTGCGTCGCTCTTATCACCTTCGCCGTGGTCTTTGCGCTCGCCAACTTTGGCAAGGGCACGCTCAAGCTGGGATCCGTGTTCTTTGGCATGATCGTTGGCATGATCGTTTCGATCCCCTTTGGCATGATCGACTTCTCCAGCGTCGCCACCGCTCAGGTCTTCGCCCTTCCCAAGCTCATGCCCTACGCGCTCGAGTTTGATCCCGAGGTCTGCATTACCCTCGCCGTCGTGTTCCCCATGGTCGCCATCCAGGTTATCGGTGACGTCTCCGCTGCCTGCCTGGGCTCCATCGACCGCATGCCCACCGAGCGCGAGCTCTCCGGTGCTATCGTGTCCCAGGGCCTCACCTCTATGGTCGGCGGCCTGCTGGGCGGTCTTCCCACCAGCGCCCTTGGCCAGAACGTGGGCATCATCTGCTCCAACAAGGTCGTCAACAAGTGGGTCTTTGTGATCATCGCGGCCGTCTTTGCCATCGCCGGTCTGTTCCCGCAGCTCTCTGCCGTCCTTTCCGCTATCCCGCAGCCCGTCATCGGCGGCGCGACCGTCGGCGTCTTTGGCACCATCACCATGAACGGTGTGCGCATGTTCACCCGCGAGGGCCTCACGCAGCGCACCACCACCATCGTCGGCACCTCGGTCGTCTTTGGCCTGGGTATTTGGATGGCCAGCGGCTGCCTCGCCGGCGAGGGCATGCCCACCTGGGTGTCCACCGTCATCGGCTCCAACGCCGTGACCCCCACCGCCATCATGGCCATTGTCCTTAACCTGATCCTTCCGCAGACGCCGGTCGTGGCTCAGCACATCGATGCCGCCAAGGATGCCGCTGTGGATCTGGTCCTGCCCGAGAGCAAGAAGTAACCAATTCGGTGCTATTCGCCGGCGGACGCATCGCCTCGTCCGGCGGCGCCATGCGGCGCCAAGCCGCACTTCAAAGGGCTTGTCCCTTTGGTGAAGCGTTGACGGGAGAGGGCCCGTTTCCGGTGTAGGCCGGCGCTTCGCACTTCCGCCATGTCAGAGGTGTCAAACCCCGCCCCTGATGTTGAAGGGAGCATTTATGCTTCTGGTCGCTAACGGTTCCGTCTTTACCCGCAACGCTCAGACCCCGTTCATTCCAAACGGTGCGGTCGCCATTGACGGAGATACGATCGTCGAAGTGGGTCCCGAGTGCGAGCTCAAGGCCAAGTACCCGGATGCCGAGTACGTCGACGCCCGGGGCAACCTCATCATGCCCGGACTCATCAACTGCCACACCCACATCTACTCGGGTCTGGCCCGCGGCCTTGCCATTAAGGGCTGCAACCCCACCAACTTCCTGGAGAATCTTGAGCAGCAGTGGTGGAAGATCGACGACAACCTGACGCTCGACGGCACCAAGGCCAGTGCCTATGCCACGATTCTGGACTCCATCCGCGATGGCGTCACCACGATCTTCGATCACCACGCGAGCTTCTGCGAGATCCCGGGCAGCCTCTTTACCATTAAGGACGCCGCTCAGGAGCTGGGCATGCGTTCGTGCCTGTGCTACGAGGTCTCCGACCGCCGCGGTCAGGAAAAATGCGACCAGGCCATTGCCGAGAACGCCGAGTTTGCCCAGTGGGCCGCCAAGGAGCGTCGCGATAACGACAACCACATGATCGCCGCCATGTTTGGCGGTCACGCCACCTTTACGCTTTCGGACGAGACCATGGACAAGATGGCCGAGGCCAACAACGGCCTGACCGGTTTCCACATCCATGTGTGCGAGGGCATGAATGACGTGTGGGACTCCCGCCTCAACCGCGGCGGCATCAGCCCCGTCGAGCGCCTGCTGCAGCACAACCTGCTGGGTCCCGACACCATGCTCGGCCACTGCATCCACGTGACACCTGCCGAGATGGACATCGTCAAGGAGTCCGGCACCTGGCTCGTCAACAACCCCGAATCCAATATGGGCAACGCCGTGGGCTGTGCCCCCGTGCTCGAGTTCTTCCGCCGCGGCATTCCCGTGTGCATGGGCACCGACGCCTACACCCACGATATGCTCGAGAGCCTCAAGGTCTTCCTGATCATTCAGCGCCACAACGCCGCTATGCCCAACGTGGGCTGGTGCGAGGCCATGACCATGCTGTTCGAGAACAATGCCAAGATGGCGAGCAAGTACTTCGATCGCAAGCTTGGTGTGCTCGAGGCCGGCGCTGCCGCCGACGTCATCGTTATGGACTACAAGCCTTTTACGCCGTTGAGCGAGGAGAACATCGACGGCCACATGCTCTTTGGCATGATGGGCAAAAACTGCCGCACCACCATCATCAACGGCCGCGTCCTGTACAAGGATCGCGAGTTCGTTGGCATTGATGAGGACAAGATCAACGCGTGGACCATGGCCGAGTCCAAGAAGCTCTGGAGCACGCTCAACGATCGCGCCTACTAATTACAAGTAGATTCGCGCGCGTCGGATGTTTCGCCGCATCCGACGCGCGTATAGGCGACCTCCGCGGGGTCGCCGGCGCTGTGCTAGCGCTACACCGTATTTGCGCCCGCCGCGCGGTCTCGCCGGGCGTTACAGAGAGGAGCTCACTATGAGCGACATCATGAGGCCGATCCCGTTTTCGCAGCTGATGAACTGGATCATCGAGGAGCACAAGACTCAGGGCGCCGTCTTTGGCGTGCGCAAGATGGTCACGACCAACCAGGAGGGCGCGCTTCCCATTTTTGACGAGCGCATCGAGACTCCGTTTGGCCCGGCCGCCGGCCCCAACACGCAGCTTGCCCAGAACATCGTGGCATCCTACGTGGCCGGTTCCCGCTTCTTTGAGCTCAAGACCGTTCAGGTTATGGACGGCGAGGAGCTCTCCAAGTGTGTGAACAAGCCCTGCATCGTGGCGCAGGACGAGTGCTACAACTGCGAGTGGTCGACCGAGCTCGAGGTTCCGCAGGCCTTTGCCGAGTACGTGAAGGCATGGTTTGCCTGCCACCTCATCGCTCGCGAGTACGGCCTGGGCAGCCCGGACGGCTTTGTCTTCAACATGTCCGTGGGCTATGACCTGGAAGGCATCAAGAGCCCCAAGGTCGATGCCTACATCGAGGGCATGAAGGACGCCAGCGGCTCCGAGGTTTGGAATGAGTGCCGCACGTGGGCGCTCGCTAACCTGGACAAGTTTGAGCATGTTGACGCCGCGTTTGTCGAGTCCATCCCGGCGCGCGTCTCCAACTCCATCACCGAGTCTACCCTGCACGGCTGCCCGCCGGCCGAGATCGAGCGCATCGCGACCTATCTGATCACCGAGAAGGGCCTCAACACCTACATCAAGTGCAACCCCACGCTGCTGGGCTATGAGTTTGCACGTCAGCGCCTCAACGAGCTGGGCTTTGACTACATCGTCTTCGATGACACGCACTTCCGCGAGGATTTGCAGTGGGCCGATGCCGTGCCTATGTTCGAGCGCCTGATTGCCCTGTGCGCCGAGCGCGGCCTGGAGTTTGGCGTCAAGCTGACCAACACCTTCCCCGTCGACGTGACGAGAAACGAGCTGCCCTCTACCGAGATGTACATGTCCGGCCGTTCGCTGTTCTCGCTGACCATCGAGGCTGCCCGTCGCATTACCGAGCAGTTCGATGGCAAGCTGCGCATCAGCTACTCCGGTGGCGCCACGGTCTACAACATCCGCGCCCTGTATGACGCCGGCATTTGGCCCGTCACCCTGGCGACCGACGTGCTCAAGCCCGGCGGTTACGAGCGCTTTAGCCAGATGGCTGGCGAGTTTACCGACCTGGATGGCAAGCCGTTCGCGGGCGTCTCGCTCGAGGCCGTGACCGCGATCCAGACCGACTCGCTCACCAACCCGCTCTACAAGAAGCCGCTGCGTCCGCTGCCCGACCGCAAGGTCGCCGGCAAGAGCCCGCTTTCCGACTGCTTTACCACGCCGTGCCGCACGAGCTGCCCCATCCAGCAGGATATTCCCGCCTACCTGGCGGCTGTTGACGAGGGTCGCTACGAGGACGCGCTCAACATCATCATCGAGCGCAACGCCCTGCCGTTCATTACCGGCACCATCTGCCCGCATCCCTGCGGCCGTGCCTGCGAGCGCGCATTCTACGAGCCCGAGGGCGCCCAGATTCGCGCCAGCAAGCTCAAGGCCGCCCGTGAGGCCATGACCGCCGTGCTGCCCAAGCTGCGTGCCCAGGCCATCGCCAACGACGGCGAGCGCAACGTTGCCGTTATCGGCGGCGGCCCGGCCGGTCTGGCGACGGCGTTCTTCCTGACGCGCGCCGGCGTGCCCGTCACCATCTTTGAGGCCCGCGATTCGCTCGGCGGCGTGGTCCGTCACGTGATCCCCGAGTTCCGTATTGCGAGCGACGATATCTCCCACGATGCCGAGCTCTGCCTGGCCTTTGGTGCCAAGGTGCAGCTTAACGCTCGCGTGGATTCCATTGACGAGCTCAAGGCCCAGGGCTTTACCGACGTGGTCGTGGCCACCGGTGCCTGGATGCCCGGCTCTGCGGGCCTGGGCGAGGGTGCCGAGCTCGATGTACTGGAGTTCCTCGAGACCGCCAAGAAGGGCGAGAAGCTCGAGCTGGGCGAGGACGTCGTGGTCATCGGCGCTGGCAACACCGCCATGGACGCGGCCCGCGTGGCCAAGCGCCTGGCTGGTGTGAAGAACGTGCGCCTGGTGTATCGCCGCACCAAGAAGCAGATGCCCGCCGACGAGGAAGAGCTTGATCTTGCTCTTGCCGACGGTGTTGAGTTCTGCGAGCTGCTGGCCCCCAAGGCACTTAACGGCGCCGTGCTGACCTGCGACGTTATGGAGCTTGGCGAGCCGGATGCAAGCGGCCGTCGCAGCCCCGTCGCCACGGGCGAGACCGTCGAGCTTCCCGCCACCACGGTGATCTGCGCCGTGGGCGAGGGCATCGATGCCAGCCTGTACGATGCTGCGGGCGTCGAGCACGACCGTCGCGGCCGCCTTGCCGCCACCTCCACCGGCGTCGAGGGCGTCTGGGCTGCAGGCGATTGCCGTCGCGGTCCGGCCACCGTGGTCGAGGCTATTGCCGACGCCGCCGAGGTCGCCCGTGCCATCGCCGGCGTGGACTTTAACAAGTACACCGACTGCAACGAGCAGGCCGGTCGCGAGGGCACCTGCTACGAGCGCAAGGGTACGCTCTGCCGCGACAAGCGCAACTGCACCAAGACTCGCTGCCTGGGCTGCGGCTCGGTGTGCGAGGTCTGCTGCGACGTGTGCCCCAACCGCGCCAACGTTGCCATCAAGGTGCCGGGCCTGGCTAAGCATCAGGTCGTCCATGTCGACGGCATGTGCAACGAGTGCGGCAACTGCGCCGTGTTCTGCCCCTACCAGGAGGGTCGTCCCTACAAGGACAAGCTCACCCTGTTCTGGAGCGAGCAGGACATGGAGAACTCCGAGAACGAGGGCTTCCTGGCCGTGGACGAGGATCACTTTAAGGTCCGCGTCGCCGGCACGGTCCGCACCGTCTCGGTCGATGCCGTCAACACCGGCCTTCCCGAGGCCGTCCGCCTGACCATCAAGGCCGTGCGCGACAACTATTCGTACCTTCTTAAGAAATAGGCGAGTCTCTTATGGCCAAATCCATTCAACATAACGTGGCCTACGTTGCCTGCGGAAGCGGCTGTGCTTCCGCAGGCGGCGACGCCCGCTGCAGCGAAGGCTGCATTGGCTGTGGCGCCTGCGTCACGGCCTGCCCCCACGGCGCCATTGCGCTGGTCGATGGCATCGCCCGTGTGGACCGTTCCAAGTGCACGGGCTGCGGCCTGTGCGGCATGGCGTGCCCGCAGCGCGTGATTGCCTTCGTTCCCGGCTACCAGAACATTCTGGTGCGCTGCAACAACACCGACAAAGGTGCCATTGCGCGCAAGATCTGCGACACGAGCTGCATCGGTTGCGGCATGTGCGCCAAAAAGTGCCCCGCCGGCGCTATCCGCATCGAGGACAACTGCGCCCATATCGACGGCGCGGACTGCCTGTCGTGCGGCATGTGCGCCGTCGTCTGCCCGCATGGCGCCATCCACGACCGCACCGGCATCGCCGCCGGCGTGTAGAGGGGGATCACCATGGCACAGGAATTCACTTTTACCGTTAACGGCGTCGAGCGCACGACGACCCAAAACAAACCGTTGCTGCGTTATCTGCGCGACGACCTGCACATTCACTCCGCCAAGGACGGCTGCTCCGAGGGCGCGTGCGGCACCTGCACCATCCACGTGGACGGTGCGGCCGTCAAGGCGTGCGTGCTGACCACCGCTCTTGCCGCCGGCCGCAACATCGTGACCGTCGAGGGCCTGCCCGAGGACGTGCGCGAGGCCTTTGTGTACGCCTTTGGCGCCGTGGGCGCCGTGCAGTGCGGCTTTTGCATTCCCGGCATGGTCATGGCGGGTGCAGCGCTCATCGCCGAGGATCCCGAGCCCACCGAGGAGCAGATCAAGTACGCCATCCGCGGCAACGTCTGCCGTTGCACTGGCTACAAAAAGATCATCGAGGGCATTTCGCTGGCGGCCGCGGTGCTCCGCGGCGAAAAGCAGATCGACGAGGACTTGGAGCACGGCGACGACTACGGCGTGGGCAAGCGCGCCTTCCGTATCGACGTGCGCAAGAAGGTGCTCGGCGAGGGCAAGTACCCCGACGACATCGACGAGCTCGATCAGCCGGGTCTGACCTACGCCAGCGCCGTGCGCTCCAAGTATCCGCGCGCCCGCGTGCTCTCCATCGACACCTCCAAGGCCGAGGCCCTGCCCGGTGTGGTGGGTATCCTGCGCGCCGAGGACGTGCCGGTCAACCAGGTCGGCCACCTTATCCAGGACTGGGACGTCATGATCGCTCAGGGCGATATCACCCGCTGCGTGGGTGACGCCATCGTGCTGGTGGTTGCCGAGGACGAGGCGACGCTCGAGAAGGCCAAGAAGCTCGTCAAGATTGATTACGAGCCTCTGAAGCCCGTGCGTAACATTGTCGAGGCCAAGGCTGCCGACGCCCCGCGCCTGCACGACAGCTTCTTTGCCTTTGGCAACACGGTGGAGCTCAAGGACAACGTGTGCCAGAGCCGTCACGTGACGCGCGGCGACGCCGCCAAGGCGCTGGCCGAAAGCGCGTTTACCGTGACGCAGCGCTTTACCACGCCCTTTACTGAGCATGCCTTTTTGGAGCCCGAGTGCGCCGTCGCCTTCCCGTACAAGAACGGCGTCAAGGTGCAGTCGACCGACCAGGGTGCCTACGATACGCGCAAAGAGTGTGCCCACATGTTTGGCTGGGACAACGAGCCCGAGCGCGTGGTCGTCGAGACCATGCTCGTGGGTGGCGGCTTTGGCGGCAAGGAGGATGTGTCCATCCAACATCTGGCCGCGCTCGCCGCATATAAGTTCCAGCGTCCTGTGAAGTGCAAGCTCACGCGCGCCGAGTCGCTCGCGTTCCATCCCAAGCGCCATGCCATGGACGGCACCTTTACGCTGGGTTGCGACGCCGAGGGCAACTTTACCGGCCTGGACTGCGAGATCAACTTTGATACCGGCGCCTACGCGTCGCTGTGCGGCCCGGTGCTCGAGCGCGCCTGTACGCACGCCGTCGGCCCCTACAAGTACCAGAACACTGACATTCGCGGTTTTGGCTACTACACCAACAACCCGCCCGCCGGTGCGTACCGAGGCTTTGGCGTCTGTCAGTCCGAGTTTGCGCTCGAGAGCCTGATTGACTTGCTGGCCGAGAAGGTCGGCCTGGATCCGTGGGAGATCCGCTACCGTAACGCCATCGAGCCGGGCGAGGTTTTGCCCAACGGCCAGATTGCCGACTGCTCCACGGCACTTAAGGAGACGCTGCTCGAGGTCAAGGATGCCTACTATGCGCATCCCGGACACGCCGGTATCGCCTGCGCCATGAAGAACGCCGGCGTGGGCGTGGGCCTGCCCGATGCCGGCCGCTGCAAGATTCGCGTCGAGGATGGCCGCGCCGTGGTCTACGCCGCCACGTCCGACATCGGCCAGGGCTGCAACACCGTCTTTTTGCAGGATGTTGCCGAGGCCTGCGGTCTGCCGCTGAGCTGCATTGCCAATGGCGAGTGCTCCACCGAGAACGCTCCCGACTCCGGCACCACGTCTGGCTCGCGTCAGACGGTCGTGACTGGCGAGGCCGTGCGCGGTGCCGCCTTCCTGCTGCGCGATGCCATGCTTGACATCGAGGCCGGCAAGCATGCACCCGATGCTCCTGTGAGCGCCCATGGTGATGGCGTCAAGATCGAGTACGACGACGGTCGCGCCTATCAGCTGCACGCACAGGAACTCGTCGCCGGCCAGGGTATGCATCCTCAAGATCCCGCTGCCGCCATCAAGGCGCTCGAGGGCTGCGAGTTTGGGTACGTGTACCTGGAGCCGACCGACAAGCTGGGTGCGGATGTTCCCAACCCCAAGAGTCACATCTGCTACGGCTTTGCCACGCATGTAGTCATTCTGGATGATGACGGCCGCGTGAGCGAGGTCTATGCCGCGCACGATTCCGGCAAGGTCGTCAACCCCATCTCCATCCAGGGTCAGATCGAAGGTGGCGTGCTCATGGGTATGGGCTATGCGCTTACCGAGGACTGGCCGCTCAAGGACTGCGTACCCCAGGCAAGGTACGGTACGCTCGGGTTGTTCCGTGCGCCCGAGATTCCGGATATCCACGCCATCTACGTGGAGAAGGACGAGCTGCTGCCCGTGGCATACGGCGGCAAGGGCATCGGCGAGATCGCAACAATCCCCACGGCGCCCGCCGTACAGAACGCCTATCGCGCATTCGACGGCAAGCTGCGTCCGGATCTGCCCATGGTGGATACGCCCTACAGCCGCGCCCGTCGCCGCGGGTAGGGTAGAGCGTGGACGGCCATTGTTGACGGGCCGTTCGCGCTCAACATCAACTACATACGCTGCGCCTTTGGCCCCCGGCTCCATCGCGAGCCGGGGCCTTTTGTTTGGAGCGGAAACTGTGTCCCGGAATTGCCACTCAGAACGGGACGCGCTTTCCGGTAGAGCCTCTGGCGGAAACAGCGTCCCAGAATCGATGCTCAGAATGGGATTCACTTTCCGGATCGGCCCTCAACCGGAAGCTGTGTCCCGGAATCATGCCTCAGAATGGGATGCGTTTTCCGCTGGCCGGTCGTTTGGAAAGCGCATCCCAGTTTGAGTGTTTATTCCGGGATGCGGTTTCCGCTGAAGGACTCAACCGGAAAGCACGACCCGTTCCGAGACCTGATTCCGGGACACGCTTTCCGCCAGGCCCGCCATCCGGAAAGTGCATCCCGTTTTGAGCGTCCAGGCTGGGCCGCGCTTTCCGTTGGCGTGGCCGTTGGGAAAACGCGGCCCAGATAGGGGGGATGCGATCCGGCGATGCACGGCCTAGCAGCTCCTACAGCTCCACGTCGTTGAGCCACGTCGGCAGCGCGGTCTGCCGGATGCCTGCCGTCTGCAGCTTTTTGGCGAGCATTCCTGCCGAGCGGACCTCGTTCATGGTAAAGCGCAGCAGAGGGTGGCCGTAGAGCGATAGGTGCGCCTCGCGCTGTCGTTCGGCAACGAGCGCCTCGGCGGTGGTGCGTCCGGCCAGCATGGTCTGGTCGGTATATTTGATGAGCCCGTCGAGCTCGCCCAGCGTGAGTTCCCGCGCCTGGCGCTCCCAGGCAAAGTCCGTTCGTATGGGCTTGGCCGAATCGAAGGGGTCCGTCAGCTCGTATTGAAGCCAGTCGGGCGCAAAGCCCGTCTCGATCATGATGGCTCGGGCGACCGATTCCCCGCCGCTCTCGGCGCGGGCGTCGGCATATCGAAGCGTTGTGAGGGCGGTGCGAATCGCGCGACCATTGCGGGCAGTCGCTCGTTGCTCAACGGCCTCCATCAGCTGTTCCGACGCAAGGCCGAGCTTTGAGATCGCCGAATCGGCAATGGGCATGCCGTCGGCAAAACCAGTTTGCAGCAGGCAATCTGTGGCCGTTTGGATGGGCGGCGTTACCGATATGCCGGCTCTGCGTATTGCTCCGGCCGGCTCAATCTGGTGTCGCTGAATATGTGCGCCCGGACGAGCCGACGGCTTTGTCGAGCTGCAAACATGCACGACGTTCAGGTGTCGCCACGAGACCTCGAGCCCCAGCAGGCAAGCTGCCGAAAACGAGCAGAACGTCCAATCGGGATGGATGATCGCAAGGGCGCGGAGGATCTCGCAATGGCGTTGCGCTCGGTTGAGTTCATCCCAGTGCGTTTTTCGCGCAAACAACCCCGGCATGGGCGAGACAACCGTGCCGCCGGTGCGCCGAAGGAGCACTTTTCGGATCGCCGTGCTCGGGGGAATCAGACAGCGCCCCTCTTGTTCGGCTTGAGTGAGCAGTTGGTCGATGAGCTGGTCGTTGCAATGGGTCATGAGCTACCGCCTCCTTTTGGGTAGCAAAAACGTATCAGCTGGAACTTGCCGCTCAGCTGACCAAAAGCTGACCAAAATCTAACCATGCAGGTAGATGACCTGCTTTTGGCGACATATTTCTTGTTTGAATCGGTGAGCGGTAATCGGCGACCTTGAACGGTAGCGAGTTATGAAGACTGGGTAAGTTTCGAGACGTGTACTTTTTGAAAAAGAGCATTCTATCTGCTGTTTTGTGTTTCTGGATCGAATATTTGAAGGCATGTGATAAAGGCGGGGGATCGTCGTCTTGTACCTGAGGAAACCGTGACCCGGAATTGCCTCTCGGAACGGGACGCGCTTTCCGGAACAGCCCTCAAGCGGAAACTGTGTCCCGGAATTGCCACTCGGAATGGGACGCGCTTTCCGGATGGCATGCTTGGCGGAAACTACGGCCCAGTTTTTGGCTCCAGAACGGGGTACATTTTCCGGAACGGTCCACGTGCGGTGGTGTACCGCCCCTTTTGCGTGCGCCGCTTGTCGAATTACGTTATAGCTAGCTATATTATAGGAAGGTATAATATAGCTAGCTATAACGTAAAGGAAGGATGGTCCTATGTTTATCGGAAGAACAGTGGAAATGTCCGAGCTCAATCGACTGTATGACACGGACTCCTTTGAGATGCCTGTGATTTACGGCCGCCGTCGCGTGGGTAAAACGCGCCTTATCACAGAGTTCATCCAAGGCAAGAAGGCTATTTACTTTCAAGCTCGTCGTACCAATGCAGAGGCAAACCTGCATGGCTTTAGCCAGGCGATACTTGCGGGTTCGGTTGGTGCTGCAGGCGTGTCGTTTCGTAGTTTTGACGAGGCGTTCGATGCGTTGGCCGCCATGGCTCGCACGGAACGTTTGATTGTCGTGATTGACGAGTATCCCTATCTCGCCCAATCAAATCCCGAGATCAGCTCGTTGCTGCAAGACAAAATCGATCACTTGTACAAAGAGACCAAGCTCATGCTTATCCTGTGCGGCTCGTCTCTTTCGTTTATGGAAGAGCGGGTGTTGGGCTACGAGAGTCCGCTATACGGTAGGCGTACGGCCCAGTTTAAGATCATGCCGCTCGATTTTACGACGACCCTCGGCCTGTGGCAGGGCATGGGTCGCGAAGACGCTGCGGTTTGCTATGGCATGACGGGTGGCATTCCTGCATATATCGAGAAAGTCGATCCTGCCGCACCGCTCAAGGACAACATCAAACGTCTTTTTCTTACTCCTACGGGCTATCTCTTTGAGGAGCCGAGTAACCTGCTATTGCAAGAGTGCCGCAATCCCGAGCAATATGATGCGATCGTGCAAGCAATTGCTCAGGGGCGCTCGAGGATCTCGGAGATTGCGAGCTCTACGGGAATCCCTGCGAGCAACGTAAAGAGCTATGTGGATAAGCTGGCGTCGCTTGGGATTGTCGAGCGCGAGCTGCCCCTATACGAGACGAGCAATAAGCGAGCCGTGTATCTGCTGAGCGACCAGATGTTTAGGTTCTGGTACAAGTTTGTGCCGCAGAACATTGGGCTGATTCAAAACGATATGGCCGAGATGGCGTATAAGCGCATTGAGCCGCACGTATCGGATTACATGGGTACGGTCTTTGAGCTTATATGCAGGCAATACGTGTACGAGCTCGCGCGCGCGGGCCAGCTCGATGTGGTTCCGGCGAGCGTCGGGCGCTGGTGGGGGACGGACAATCGCACACATACGCAGGAAGAAATCGACTTGATTGTTGACGATGGCGAGGGCGCTGCGCTGTTTGCGGAGTGCAAATGGCGCAATGAACCGGTAGGCGAGGATGTTCTGGAAAAGCTCGTGTACCGAAGCGAGCTCTTTAGGCGGCAGCACAAAAGCTATGCGATCTTCTCGAAGCGAGGCTTTACGCAAGGATGTCAGGAAGCTGCGGCGAGCAGGGGAGATGCCAAGCTGATTTCGTTTGCCGAGATGTGCGAGCGGAGATAACCAAGCACGCTCTGATGTGATGCTCGGAATGGGTCGCGCTAAGGATGCCAAGCGTAAAACCTTCAATGAAAATGGCGTAAAAACTACATTGAAAGTAGCGTAAAATCAGCATTGAGAATGGCGTAATTTCGCATATCGCGTGATAGAGAGGGACGGCCGTCTATGGATGCACCAAAGAGATTGACCCAAAAGGGATATAGGCCCCGGCTCATAGAGGAGCGCCTCGACATCCTTATGCGGGCGTTTGGCTGTGTGGAGATCAACGGCCCCAAATGGTGCGGCAAGACCTGGACGGCGCTCTCTCGCTCGGCGAGCGTCTCCAGGCTCGATGAGCCTGCGCAGCGTGCGGCGGCAGAGGTCGACCCAAGCCTGGCGCTCATCGGCGATGCGCCACACCTGGTCGATGAATGGCAAGAGGTGCCCGAGGTTTGGGATGCCGCCCGGCGTTTCGTGGACGCGAGCGGCAACGAACGGGGGACACTTTTGCTCACGGGCTCGACCGCGCTCAGAAGCGAGGAGCGCAGCCATGTTCGTCATTCCGGCACGGGTAGGATCGCCCGTCTGTCAATGCGCCCCATGGCCCTGTGTGAGTCGGGCGACGGCGAGCCGCTCGTGTCACTGGCAAGCCTCTTTAAGGGCGAGGATTTTGCCCCTCAGCGTCGCGAGAGCACGGTGGATGACGTCGCCCGCTGGTGCTGCAGGGGCGGTTGGCCTGCAAATCTTGGGCTTTCGGAAGATCTTGCGCGAGAGACGGCAAGCCAGTACGTGCACTCGGTGCTCGACGTCAACGTGCTGGACGAGGGCATGTCGCCCGAGCTTGCACACGGCCTTTTGCGAGCTCTTGCCATGAACGAGAGCCAGGCTGTCACGTACAAGACGCTCGTAAAGGACGCCTCGTACGGTGAGGCGGGCCCCGACGAGAGGACCATCGCTGCGTACTTGGACCTCTTCAACAGGCTCAAGCTGACCGAGGACCTGTGCGGATGGGAGCCGCCCATGCGCTCGAAGGCCCGCGTTCGCGTGCGCCCCAAGCGCTACTTCTGTGACCCGTCACTTGCGGCGGCGTTGCTGGGGGCTACCCCTGAGCGGCTGCTTGGCGATATGCAAACGCTGGGGATGCTCTTTGAGAATCTCGTCCTGCGCGACGTGCGCGTGTTCCTTTCCACCTACGGCGGTGTCGACAACAGTGTCCATTATTTCCGAGATGAGAAGGGCCTTGAGGTCGATCTGATCGTTGAGCACGACGGGCGCTGGGGAGCCATCGAGGCCAAGCTGAGTGATGCGAAAGCAGACGATGGAGCGAGAAATCTCAAGGCGCTGGAGAAGAAAGTGCTCTCCAATCCTGCCGCCCAGAATGCCGCGCCGGCGTTTTTGGCGGTCGTGGTTGGAAAGGGGAGCATTGCCTACACGCGCGACGACGGCGTGGCGGTGATCCCCATGGCGGCACTTGGGGCGTAGTGGTTTTGCGGGCGTGCCGTGCTTCCTTTACCGAAAATCCATTTGGTAAACCAGATGCTCGCGGATAGAATAAAGTTGACGGCAGCCCAAGTAGTGAAGAGCTGGGCAGCGCCGTTGCTTGGTCAAGAGGTCAATGCCTTAATGGCAGCGACTTGTTATGCTTCGAATGCTGCTTGAGTGCCTCGGAAAGTTCGATAAGCGCCGTGAAGAGCGAGACCAAAGCAACCAAGAGCTCTACGAGCTCTGATGGGCCCGGGATGACCGCTGATTCAAGTCACCGGGCCTAAATCTTTTTCATGCATTTGAATAGAGCGGTCGACTCTCTTGGGGCCGTCTGCATGGCGTGTGCTTGGCGCATGGTATATTGCGTCCCGCTTTCATGTCCGTACGGGCGCCTATCCTTACGGCAATGTAGCCGCCTATGTAGCAAGCGGCAGTTGATGGAGAGAGGCCGTAACCGTGTCAGCTGAAAAGACGCCGTGTATCTCGGCTATCGATACGACGAACTTTGCGCGCCAGATTGTGCTGGATTTTGAGTTTGCGCCGGTGCCAAAGCAGCGCCAGCGCCGTGGACTGCGCAGCGAGATTATCGAGATCGGCGCCGTCAAGCTCGATTACCACGGCAACGTTATGGGCGAGTTCTCGCAGTTTGTGCAGACGGAATTTACCGAAGGCGTTGCGTTTCCCGTCCGCGAGCTCACAGAGATATCGGCCGTGGACACCGCGATGGCCGACCCGCTCTACATGGTGATCAAAAGGCTCAGCGATTGGATCGGTCGCTACTCCGCCCAGGTGGTTTGCTGGAGCGGGGCGGATCATCGACAGCTTTTGACCGAGTGCCAGGCAAAGCACATCGACCTTTCCGCATTTCCTACGGACTGGGCCGACCTGCAGGCGTTTTACACCTCGATCATGGACGTGGGCAGCCACGGGTGCGTATCTTTGAGTGACGCGGCGACGTGGTTTGGCATCGAGTTCGACGAGTCGACGGGTCACGCCCACAGTGCCCTAGCCGACGCACGCGTGACCGCCAAGTTGCTCAAGCAGGTGATGGACGGGGACTATCGCGTGAGTCCGCGTGCTCAGGAGATCCGCCAGCGGTGGGGGATGGGCGATCGAGCTCAGACGCGCCTTTCCAGCAAGTGCCCCGAGCTGGGTGACCTGCTGCTGAGGCTGAAGGCGGAGGGGAGGTAGGCTGGCATCATTTGGAGGTTCATTTAGAGAGGAGCGAGCCTCAGGTTGATTTCCGATCTCAGCCGAACACTTTGAGCGGATAGGCCGTTCCCGCAGTTAGCTGAACGCCCCCGCGGCCCC
>CALDEU010000043.1:0-53576 GCA_937942395.1 uncultured Collinsella sp.
GTGGAGGCGGCCTAGGATATCAACTGATTCCGGATATCGGACACAGGGGCCGCAAGGGCCCTTACACCAACTTTCTCTACACTACCCCGATAAGCGCCGTCAGGAAAGAAGGGTCCGCTCATTCGAGCGGGCCCTTCTGCTTTAGCGCGGATATGCGTTAGATCTTGCGCTTGCGGAAGATCAGGAAGATTGCGGCGATGCAGGCCGCCACTCCGGCGGCGATCGCCGCATAGAGTACCCCGTTGCCGGTCTGCTCGAGGTTCTTGCCCTCGGGGGTATTCTCGATATCGATGGTCTGGTCGGTGTCCTCCAGATCGGTTTCCTTGGAGATCTCCTTGCCGTCAGTCTCGCGCTGCAGACTCTCGAATACGACCGCCTGCTGGCCCGCGACGTCGGATGCCTTGAACACCATGGGAACGTCCACGTCGAGATCGGAGACGGCGGGGGTGAAGCGCACCTGTCCGTTGGCGATGACCTCGTAGGTACCCAGGGTGGAATCCTTGCCGATCGACTCGGTATCGGTTGTCGTGCCGGCGCCGTCGGCCTTGTCGCTCGACTCGGAGGGCACGAGCTTCACCTGACCGCCGCTCAGCTTCGTCACGATGTCGGCCGCGTCCTTCGACGCGCCCGGCACGGTGAGCGTATAGGTTCCGTCTTCGTTTTTGGAAAGCTTGGCTCCCTCGGGGATGTTGACGAACGAACCAGTTCCGGTGACGTCGACGAGGGCCTTGGAGAGGTCGCTACTGGATCCTGCGCTATCGGAGCCCTTCTGGACGCCGTTGCCGGTAAGGGTCGAGGCGTCCTTCACGTCCGTGAGCGTGAGCTGCGTGCCGTCTGCCTTCTTGTTGATCGAGGCCGTGAGGGTGTAGCTCTGGCCGGGGCGCAGGCCCTTGAGGTGGACGGTGTCGACGATTGCGACCTCGTCCTCGGGCTTCACCACCTTGCTGCCCTGGATCGTGGCCGCAGTGGTCTTGAGGCTCGGGGAGATCTCGACTGTCTGGTCCTTGTCGGTCGGATCCTCGTGCGAGCCGATAAGGGTTCCGTCAACGAACAGCTTCTCGAAAACTACGGTCTTCGCGCCGCCAAGCGCGCTCGCATCGAAGGTAAAGGTCACGTCCTGAGAGCCGTCCTGGGCCTGCGGCGTGAACTTGGCCGAAGCGGTTATCTCCTTGCCGTCCGCGCCCTTCAGTGCCTCTCCGGTCTCGGCGTCCATGAGGGTGCCCTGGAGTTCGTATTCGGTGCCCGGGACGAGGCCGGTGTACTTGACGGTGTCGACGATTGTGGCCTTGCCGTCAGCCGTGACTTCCTTATCGCCGTCGGCGCCATCGGCGGCCGACGTCTTGATCTCGGGCGGGATGACCTCTACGGTCTGCCCCTCGTCGGTCAGGTCCTCGTGGCGTGCGATCACGTTGCCGTCCGCCTCGAGCCTCTCGAACACGACGAGCTTCTTATTGGAAAGGGTCGAGGTGTCGACCGAGAACGTTACTTTCACCTTGCCCTCGGTATCCTCGGGCTCGAAGGTCGTGGACGCCGTGACGGCGTTTCCATCCGCGTGCGTCAGGGGCTCGCCGGTAGCCGAATCCATCAACGTGCCGGTCACGGTGTACTCGCGGCCCATGGCGAGGTTCTTATAGGAAACCTCGTCCTCGACGGTCACGGCCTTGCCGATGCCGATGGCCTTGTCGCCGTCGGACGCATCGGTCGCGGTCGTGCCGATCTCGACGGGCAGGAACTCGACCGTCTGGTCCTCGTCCTCGGGGTCCTCATGCGTTGCCTGGATCTTGCCGTCCAGGTAGAGGCGCTCGAAGACGACGGCCTTATGGTCCCCGAGAAGCGTGGCGTCGAACTTGAACTTGACCTTCTGCTTACCGCTGGATGCCTTCGGGGTGAACTTGGCCGTGGCGGTGATCTCCTTGCCGGCCGTGTCCTTCAGGGCCTCTCCGGTCTCGGCGTCCATAAGGGTGCCTTTGAGTTCGTACTCGGTGCCCTTCTTAAGGCCCTTGTAGGAGACGGAGTCGACGATCTCGGCCTGATTCGAGGCCAGGAGCTTATGGTCCCCGTCTGCCCCGTCGGTCGCGGTAGTGCCGATCTCGATGGGGTTGTCGTCAACCGTGCCGCGGTCGATGGTGTAGGCGTCGCGGCTCACGGTCACCTCGAACTTGACGAGATTGAGGCTATCGTTCGCAGAGCAGCGGAGCTCCTCGAAGGTATAGGTGTCATATGGCAGCGCGCCCTTCGCATCGTCTGCCGCGGTCTTGACGTCCTTCGAGCCGGAGAACCACAGGCCGTTGTCAATCGAGAGCTTCGATTCGTCGACGGTGCCGTCGGCGTTCAGGGCGGCGTCGTTGCCGTTGGTGTTCTGGGTATGCGGGCAGGCGGATGCCTCGGTCGTGAGGATGCCGTTCACGTCGGTAATCGCGATGTGGCTCTCGCCCGTGGTCTTGGACGTGATCTTGAACGGGACGCCGGCGAGGCCGGTCATATCCTCGCCGTGCACCTTGTTGAAGGCGATATCCCCGCGCTTCACCTGCTCGCGCACGGTGGGGGCGTCCTCGCTGGGTTCAACGAAGGTCGTGACACGCTCTGTTGCAGAGTTGGAAGTAACTTGCTGAACGTGGACCGTTGAATCGGTCAGAAGGTAGCCTTGAGGCGCTTTCGTTTCCTGAACGGAAACCGTTCCGATTGGGAGGGTGGCATAGCCATCGGTGCTCGTATAAAGACTGTCGCCAGAAACAAAATAAGTATCCGGCTTATTTTGGGCGCCCAACAGAGAGGTGCGACCCTTGGAATCGGTCTTCAGCACCCAAGTCCTCGTTGCCTTCTCGGGCAGGTTCTCCAGCGTGTAGAAACCATCGTAGTACTTGACGGTGAACTCCGCGCCCGCGAGCGTGCCGGCACCGAGCGGGGAGGCCTTGCCCGTCTCGGCATCGACCTTGGCGACCAGCATGTCGGCAGGGTCGTTCTGGGGCGCATCGGTGACGTTCACGGTCGCCGTCTGGCCGCCCGACACGTTCACCTTGTGGATCCCCTCATCGAGCGCATAGGACTTGCCGGCCTTGGTCTCCTTTACGTAGTAGGTGCCAGGGGCGATATCGATCACGTTGGAGTCGCCGGAGGCGTTGCAGGTGAGCGTTCCCACCTGCTGGGTGCAACCGGAGTCGGAGTAGACGCCGTAGGTCGCGCCGTCGAGCGAGTAGCACGGGTTGTTGTCGGAGATGCCGGGGTTGGAGCTCGCCTTCTTGAGCTTCAGCTTGCCCTTGTTGTGGAAGGTGATGAGGCACTGGGTGCCGGTGCCGTAGTTGACGAGGTAGATCGTGTCCTTGAAGGACTGGGGTGCGGGTCCCGGCAGAAACTTATCCAGATTTGCAAGGAATGTGCCCGCGTTGATATTGCCGTTGTAGTAGAGGATGGTCTTATAGCACCAGTTGCGGAACGCGGCCGTCGTGCCCTGCATGCCGTACTGGCTGGAGCTCTTCGAGAGGGCCGAGAGGGCGATGTGCTGGATAGCGAGCATCTTGCTGTAGTCCAGGGGCGTGCCGTCGTACCAGTTGAAGTTCCACAGGCCCTTTGCCTTCGCCTCCTCGAAACCAGGACCCGTGGGACCGTAGTAGAGGACCCTCGCCATCCCATCGGTGCGGTCAATCCGAGTCTGATCGCCGCCACCTCCCGTGTAGCATCTGGTCCAGTCGGTTTCAACGGGCAGCTGTGCGGTGGCCGTCGTGGCGTCGAGCGGGTGGCGCTTCATCGGGTCGAGGCAGATTGCCGGGGTACCCTCTGAGGTCGTCGAGTTGTACATGTAGAAGCCGCCGTAGTTCACGCGCTCGCCGCGCGTGATCGTCTCGGACGATGCGGCATATGCCGCGGTCGGCGCCGGCACGACGGAGAGCACCTGGCTCGCGATGAGCACCGCACCGGTACTGAGAACCGCACCTTTCTTGAGACGGGCGCCGATGCGGCGGAAGAGCTTGCCGGCGCACTCCTTCATCTTTCCTCCAGGTCGCATGACTGCTCCATTCTCTCGGTTACCGGAGAGGGGACGCGGGTTTCTGGCTGCGTTTACGGGCATGCGTCCCCATGGTCTAACGTACCGCCGGCATCGACGCTATGCCTGCCGATTTGGTGCCACGGGGTGACAGTTTTCGTCTACGGCGCTCATTAGACCTATCGTTTTCACGCTACCGTGGGAGGCGTCCCCGCTGCCCGCAAGGAACAAGTGTTCAGGTGAAATCGGGCCCGGTGAGATTGCTAGTGGTAAACTGGGTGCTACAGAATTCCGGTCGGGTTATTGACGACATGAGCACAATGGCGCGTACGCGCCCTCGTCAACGATCAACCGGAGGCAAATATATGTTTGAAACTGATTGCAATGCGGGCGCCGATTCGTCTCGCCGCGAGATGACGGTCCGTCAATTCCTCGAGAGCGTTCCCGGGGTGGGGGAACTGGTTGTCGTCACATGCGGAGGGTGGCCCACCTGCACCGTACATATCGACTGTGAGGACTATTTTCGTATGCCAGCCGATATCGCCCATCGGAAGGTGCTGAGTTCGAGTTTCGGATCGATCAAGGTCACGACCCGTGGACCGTTGCCCATGGATGTCCCCGTTCGATTCGTCGATTGTTAAAAGTGAGTTTGGGACAGAAAGCTGCTTCTGGGAATCTAAGCATCGAGGAATAAGAGGGCGCAGGGCTCTCATCACTGAAATGCGACGACAACCGTGCCTTGATGCCGAGTTTGGGACCGTTCGGAAAGAACGGTCCCATCATTGTCTGAAGCTAATTCCGACGAGTGCGATGCGTCTTATTATCGGACTTGATCTCAGATCCGGTGTATTCAACTGAATCGAGGCTGGATCTCAACGATTTTGTGGAAGGGCCGACAAAGCCGGCGTCATCTATAAAGTTCGGTCGCTCTATGCCCAATTTCACAAGTAGGCTATCGGACAAAGAGCGGTCAGCGAGCATAGGCGCTATCGTGGAAGCAAAATCGACCTGCATAGCCTCGGCATAGGATATAAGGGGGGTGGTTGCCCCCGCCCTAAACTCATCGAGGGAGGTGTAATAGGTTTCCTTCGAGGCATCCGTCACGATAAAGGGAACGAGTCCGGCGCGCAGGCATTCACGAAAGGCAATAGCCCTTCCGACCCTTCCGTTGCCGTCCGGGAAGGGGTGGATCGTCTCGAATCGAACGTGGAACCTGACGATATTCTCCAGGGACGGCTCGTATTTGTTATATTCCGAGACCAGGCGGTCGATTAACGAGGGGACCTCCTCTGGGCGCGCCGTGATGACGCTTCCGACCCCGTTGCCCAGGATCTTCCACTGGCCGGGTACGTCCATTACCCCGGCCATGAGTTGCATGTGGATCTCCTTAATGAATTCGGGAGTTAGCTCCCTGTCCAGCGAATCGAAAAGAAAATCGAACATTTTCGTATGGTTTGCCGTCTCACGGACGTTTCCGGGGGTAGTCGAGTCCGCGAGAACGGTATCCCTGGTTTCGAAAACCGTCCTTGTCTGCCATTCCGTGAGAGAGCTGCCCTCGATCCTTTCATGGTTGAACACGAAAGAGACGATAGATGTCTCGTACACGCCATTCGGGATGCCGCCTTCGCGCTCGGAGGCGGTCTGCTCGATATAGCTGCGGACAAATTGCCGCTGCAATTCCCGGGTCAGGGGCATATCTGTACGCGAGCTATCGGCGGGGCTCTTTTCCTTTTTGGTCCCAGCAAGCAAATTGAATAATTTGTTAAACATATATCCGCATACTCCGATAGACGTGCCGATTTCTAGGGACATTCTACCCCAGGATAGCTTTCCTTCATGGCCAGTCTGTCACCCAATGGCACCAAACCGACCTGCACTTTGTGCGTTGTCGATTTACGCTTTTGATGGGACCGAATACCTATGGGCAACCATGGGCTAGTGGCGGGCTGGTCGCCACAAGGCCCCGACCAACTGATGGCTACCGTAGTTCCTTTGGAGGATATCGAGTGTTGGACAACCTTTCACTTATGGGGCCCGACGAGGATGAGCTCTCCCTCTCGGCGGCGGTGTCTTCCGCGACCCTCCTGCCCGCCTGCGCATATTCGGCCTATTCCATCATCGTTAACATCATGCCCGTGATGGGCAAGCGGGCCGCCCTGTTCTACCTGACGCGAGGGTCTGTTGAGACCATCTGGATCCCCGTCGCCATATTCGCCTTCGCCCTTATAGCGCGAAAGGTCGACGACTGGCGCTTTTACGCACTTACATCCTTGTTCGGGCTAGCGGCATGCGTGCTTGCATCCATGAGGCTGGATTTGTACCAGGCGGCCGTCTACGTGGCGGTGGCCCTGTGCTGCGGCCTGTCTGCCATCAAGTCGAGGGAGTGCTGAGATGAACTCCCGAAATAAAAAGGAGATTGTCCGCGCCGAGGCGAAAAAGGCGACTGAAAATGAAGGCCGGTCCCATGGCGACGGGTCTGAAACTGGCATCTCCACGCCCATCTCGCGCCGCGGGCTCTTCGCTGCCCTCGCGGTTGCAGCCGGGCTGGGCATCCTATCGAGCAACCAGGCATATGCCCTTGCCGCGCAGAATTTCGGGCGCGGGCAGTGGATCGGCAACAAATGGGTGAACGGCTACATCTCGGGCGCGATCACGCATCCCCATCTTCAACGCGGGGTCAACGATTACTTTTTCGGCAAGTCCACCAACAATGGCGCATGGAACGCCACCGCAAACGGCAGCCAGAAATTAATTGCAGAGTTTGCTTGCGTGGTGGAGTGTGACTGGTCTAACGAGCTATATGACCATATCGTGTTTCGCCCGTTCTATTACTGCGCCTCGCTTAGCCCGAATGGCCATCCCCTCTGGTATGGCTCCGAGGATGGCGATGACAACCGAAGCTACGTATTCCTCAACGACAATCCGGTCGGAACGTTTCAGGGAAACTTGATCAATAGCGGTTGGAGCACCGGTTGGCTCGTCAACGGGTTCTATGAGGGGCCCGGGTGCGATACATTCGTTCGTCGGCAGGCGAAACCCCATGATGAGAGAGTCAAGGCTCGCATGGATATCTGGAATGTCTGGGTGAACGGAGTTCCGGCAAACAAAAACCCAAATGACATCAAGTTTCGCCGCTATGCCCCCAATAACGACATGTCCATCAACGTCGAAAAAATCTATATCGAAAATGACCTGACGCTTATGGGCGGCATTTTCAAGGTCATCCCAGTCACGGCGCCAAACCTGAGGCTCGATCTCATACAGGGCGGCTATGAGAACGGTATTCCCGTGGCCCGATACGAAAACGGGCGCGGAACATGCCTTTGGAATGATTATGACGGCGTCAACCAGAATTGGATGTTCTGGCCAAATAAATCTGACGGCCTCGGGTGCTTTACCTTCTGTATAGCGAACATGGTCGGACCGAATCTCGACCACGGCCTCGACAACAGGGGGCATACGTCTCCGACTATGGATAGGGGACATGCGGAAATCTGGCGCAACTCCGAGTCAACCAACCTCACAAATTCGTGGTGGGTTCATCATGAGCCGACCGTTACAAACGAAACAGATCACAAATGCTGGTTCATCACCTCGGACGCGGATGGCCAGCGACTCGACACATGGGGCGCTACAAAGGATAGTACCGATTGCGTGGCCGTTTCCAGTCCTGCCTGTCCCGGCGCCTGGGCGAAACAGGTAAATGCACAATGGATGATTGAGGAGGTCGCCTGCCATGGTGAGGTCGGGTTGTCCTCAGATGAGGCAAAGCCCGGCGATTCTCTAAAGATCCTCGGATGGCACAATAAATTCAAGGACGAGACGAGGTACATTCGCCCTGCCAGCTGGGTGCTTGGCGCCAAGAATGAAAACGCTCTTCCCGTCTATCCAATCTTCCGCCTATACATTAGCGACAGGGCAGAAGAAATTACCGAAGACAATGCGGTAATCATGGCATCGTGCCGAGTCGGTTCATGGGCAAACGGCAAACAGCAGACTGAGGCATACTCGCATCGCCATATCGGATGGCCGCATGGCGGTCAGCCTATTTTCAGCCTTGAAATGAGGCTTCAGGATTCGAAATACAGCGGATCGATTCATTATGCCGCGCAGCGGTGGTATGGCGACGCATGGGATGAGGGGACAGACGGAAGTAAGGTCTGCGCAAACGGAGCCCATGACACCGAGGCGATGGGCCGGGTAAAGGTATGGCTTACCGGAGATATTGCCGATAGGTATGACCTTGTCGTTAGGACCAAGCTCCTCAACGGCTCGTGCGCCTGGAGCGATCCCGTCTATGTCTACAACTCAAAAGACAAACCGCTGACACTTGAGACGGCCCCGGCATGTGGGCTTGAACCCGATGGTAGCTCCAATACGAAGATCTCGGGTATGAACGTTCACCTTATTCGCAAGCCGACTGGCGCTCGTGTCGTGCGGGAATTCAGTACCGACGAAAGCCTTACGATCACCGATGATTTCGGATCCGGCTACCTATATGTCGCCGCCATGTTGGGACTGCGCTTGCCTTCGAAAAGCACTGATCGCATTTGGACCGACCGTTATCGCGGCACAGTCGTCTCCAAACCCTGTCGCATCGAGACTGCCTGCGTCGAGTACTATGCAGACGGCATCGATGACGCTCATCTCGTATATCGTGAATCCAACGTCCATTCAGGTGACGCCTACGCGCCTGTAGATGCCGCACTTGAGGCGGCTGGGAAGAGACCGTGCAATCTCGATGCCCATTTCGGGGAGGATGCCGCCTCGGGTTTCACCGGATGGTTCAAGGACACTGCCCTAGTCAATCCAGCCGTCTCCCTTGAGATTCCCGAGAAGGGCGCATTGAGGCTGTACGGGCGCAACCGCTGCACATTGCGCATCGAATATGCGGAAGGATCGGTCGAGCCCGACGGCGGTGCCGTTTTCAGGAAGGAACCGAGCGATAAGGCTGAAGTCGTCGAAGATGCGCTCGGATTGATCGACTTCACCGGACGCATCGAGAAGCATAGGCTCGACAAGATTGACCTGCCGGCTATCGGCGATGATGGGGTGGCACATGCGGCCTTCTATCGCGGTGAGTCGGTGACGCTCGCCGGCTCCGCTGACGTGTTCACCAAGCGGGAGGACGGAACGTGGCGTCGCCTCGTCTTCAAGGGCTTCATGCCCGATAAGGCGGGGGGGGGTCGCCTCTCTCGACAATCAAGATGGAACGCGACACGACCGTGTACGCCATGTGGGCGTATGCGGAATCGGACGGCGTCGCCAGCGCAAAGAAATAAATATCAGTCGGGACGGAGGTGCGGACTCCGTCCCGAGCTCGCGCGCGTCCCTCAAGGGAGGTGCGCGTAGATGAAGGTCGACAAATGCGATAGCGAGGCTGCTACCGATAAGACTTTAAAGGAAACCTCGATTAGCAGGCGAGGCCTGTTCGCTGCTTTGGCGGTTGCAGCCGGCCTCGGGCTTTTGGGTGCCGACGATGCTTTTGGTTGGGATTACTGGGGTCAGAACGCCGGAATCGGCCAAGGCTTTTGGGACGCTTACGGCATGCTGAACGGCTATGTCGGCAGGAGCAGGTCGTACAAAAATCCCGGTGCGAAGTGCATGGGGTATGCAACAAGCTGGTGCGAATGGACATGCTGGCCGGGAACCCAGCAGCTCCGTTGCGCCCTCAACCTGCAAATCGAGTGCGACTATGAGAACACGTTGTGGTACCACCTCAGCTTCTATCCGCTCTCGGCCTGCGGTGACACCAACTACGGCACCTCTCACCGCCTCTGGTACGATAACGGCGAGGACGACAACCGCGGGAGCATCTTTGAGGATGTCCCCAATGAGGCCCATAAGATCCTTAACTTTAATTGTGACCTTATAAATAACTATGCCGGCTGTCCGTCCCCGGCTCAGCAGGCGACATTCAACACCGGGTGGGAGCACCGCTCCTACAAGGACACCTCCAAGTGGTATCGCCGAACGGGCAGCGGTTTTTCGCACAGCTTTGCGGCATGGTTCGAGCTTCGAGATATCAGAATCGATAAGGTCTGGCATAGCGAATGGGGAGCCAAGGCTTTCGGAACGGGCCGGTGTGCGACCGGCTTCCCCGCCATTCCGCACGGATCGCGTCAGGACTTCTTCGGGATGGTCTGTCGTGTTCACGCCGCCGTTGACGACTCACTCAACTGGGACGTGTGCAATGCCAAAACGTCAAATCGCACGCCGGTCTATCAGCAGGAGCTCTTCGCTGGGACAGGCAAGGCCAAGCCCGAGCCGAATTTGAATCAACTCTTCCTGACTGAATTCGCTAACTTCCAGGAGATCGGCGGCGACTACGCGGATGCCGACCAAAGCTACCTCATCACTTTCCGTCCCGCCCACGTCGTGGATGGTTCTTCGGCCCTTAATGCGTACGGCGGAGGCCCTTTCGACGGCACCGATATCAGGAGCAGCACCAAGCGTGAGTTCGTTATCCATAAATACGTCGCCGCCGATCGCACCTGCGGCTGGTGGCTTGTCGACAACTGGAACTCCGACGGCACCAAGAATGCCGTACAGGTCATCAGTGATGCGTCAGGCCAGGCGGTAAACCGCTATGGCGGCACGACCGCGAAACCGACGCAGCTCTTCATGTGGCATGGGGGCTATGACACGGATACGCAGAAGAACAAGGCATCCGAATGGGTCATCGAAGAGGTTCCGTTCACAGGCAAGCTAGAGCTAAACAACGGCGCCGAGAAGATCGACTGGCCCCAGGCGCCGACCTGCGGCGATCCCTTCGCCACCTGCTATCCCGCCAAAAGGGATTCTTGGGAAATGGTGGGCGAACCGACCGCGATGATCTACCGCTGGTATGCCGCGCCGAGTCCCGACCCCGCGCCCGATGAGGACGCCGTGGTCATGGGGCAGGCTCGTATCGCCAAAACGGGCGACTTCATGGAGATCCCCGCCTACCGCCACGTTGGCACGAACTTCAACTCGAATTACGCACTCGAGGCGTTCCGTCTCTACCTCAAGGGAACGAGCTACGAGGGCTCGATCAGGTACATGGCGCTTTCCCGCGACAGTGGGACATGGTCCGATGCTCGCGCCGACGGCGAGTGGATAGGTCAAAGCGGCGACAACCTGCAATGGAGTCAGATTAAGGTCTGGCTCGAGGGTGAGGTTGCACGTCACTACGACCTCGAGCTGCGCGTCTTTCAGAGCGATGTATCGTGGAGCCGAGTCTATGTTAGCGACACGAGTGCCGAAAGCGCCCCTGCCGTGGGCGTCGTGGGCAAGACTTTGCGCTGTATTCAGGTCGACCTCGTACGAAAGCCGACTGACGCAGTGCTCGTTAAGGAGTTCTCGCGTGACGCGCAGAAGCTTGAACTTTCCGAGGATGAGGCGGACGCAGTTGACGGCATGTACCTGAGCTGTGCCGTCCAACAGGAATTCAAGACCGAGAAGCGCTCCGGCACGGCCGAGGCCTGGCCTCTCGTCCACCGTTTCCACGGTACCGTCGTCACGCCGGGCGTCATGTATTACGCGAAAAAGGCTACCATCACCTACTACGCCGACGGTGTAGACGATGGCCATATCGTCTACACCGAACACGCTGACCCAGGCGAGTATATGGCATCCGATGCAGCCACGCAGGCGGCGCTGAAGGACGTATGTAACCTCAACGACCATTTCGGCGATGCGGCTTCTAGCGGCTTTACTGGTTGGTTTACAACCGGGGAGCTTAACGGTTCCTTTGAGGGTATTGCCCTCGGCAGGGGCCAGAAGCTCGACCTCTACGGCCGCAACCGCTGCACACTTAGGATCGACTACGCCGACGGCTCGCTGAAACCGGAGGAGGGCGTCGAATACAAATCTAAACCGAAGGACGGGGCAGCCTCCGTTTCAGGCGCCCTCGGGCTCCCGGACTTATCAGGCTCTGTCGAGTCACATACCCTCGATGGTATCGAGCTGCCCGCAATAGGCGACAACGGCGCCGGACACATGGCAACCTACTACGGCGAGCGCGTCTCGCTCGTCGTACCGGCGAACGTCTACCGCAAGATGGAAGACGGCACCTGGCGGCATATCGTATGCGACGCCTACCTGACCGATAAGGCGGGGGGGTTCGTCCCTGCGAAGCATCAAGATGGAGCGGGACACAACGCTCTACATCAGGTGGCGCTACGCCGATTCGGACGGCGTCGCCAGCGCAAAGAAATAAATATCAGTCGGGACGGAGGTGCGGACTCCGTCCCGAGCCCGCGCGCGTCCCTTACGGGAGGTGTGCGTAGATGAAGGCTTGCAAATTCGATAACGAGGCAGCCGTAGACAAGCCTTTAATGGAGGCCCCGATTAGCAGGAGGGGTCTGTTCGCCGCCCTGGCAGTTGCGGCCGGGTTGGGTCTGCTTGGCGCAGACGACGCACTCGGTTGGGACTACTGGGGCCAGAACGCCGCAATCGCGCAGGGCGCCTGGGATATGTACGGGATGCTCAACGGCAAGATCAATTGCTGCAAGGGAAGGTCAAACCCCGCAAATCAGTGCATGGGGTGGGCGAACAATTGGACTGAATGGTATGCCTTCCGATATGCCTACGTCCAGATTCTTCGATACGCCCTCAATTTCCAGGTCGAGTGCGACTATGAGAACGAGCTTTGGTTCCATCTCTCCTTTTACCCGCTGACCGCCTGCGGTGATGATAACTACAACCCAAACGGCAAGCGCATATGGTTTGCGTCTGATTACGATAACCTGGGCGCAATCAAAGAGGACGAGCAGGAAAATAACATCCTTACATTCGATGGCAATTTAACTAATGAAGAGCTTGGCGTCGGCACCGGTCGGCACAATACCGGCTGGAAGCACTATCAATACAATGAAACGGGGAAATGGTACAGGCGCACATCGAAAGACGTGACCCATAGATGGTGCGCTGACCTTAATATCTTCAATATCTACGTCGAGGGGAAATACCACGCCGAGACGGTCAATGCCCTGCACTCCCAAACCGGCTGGTTGACCTCGACCGTGGAGCATACGTATCTGACCAACGAGGACATCCAGGGTATCGTCTGTCGCATCCATGCCGCAGACGACGACACTCTGAACTGGGACGTCGGAAATGCCTCTATCACAGATTCAACAGATATATACCAGCAGAAATTCAAGGGCAATTACAACCAGCTCTTTTTGACTGAGTTCTCGAAAGTCCGAGACGGTTCCTATTCTGATGATTGGGGGCCAGTTCCGGGCTTTCTCACGACGTTCCGACCGGCCCATGTCGCTGATGCTTCCTGTGCCGTCAACGCCCTATGGGGAGGCCCTTGGGACGGAAAGGAATTCAGCCATAGCGCCTGTACGCAGCCGTTCGCAATCAACAGGGCCGGAGTCGACTCGAGGGCGAGCGCCTGGTGGGTAACGAAAACGTTTTCCGAGGGCACGTCCTTATTCAAAGACGGTGCGGTCTCGATCATCAATGACGCGTCGGGGCTATGCGTGAACAGGCCGAACGCCACAGTGGCAAAGCCGTCTAAATTGAATCTCTTCCATAATGGCTACAAGGCGGGAGTGGCCGGAGACCGTGCCTCGGCCTGGGTCGTCGAGGAGATCCCGTTTACGGGATCACTGAGCCTGAATAACGGGGCAAAGGAGATCGGGTCAAGTGAGACGGTGACGTGCTCGGATCCGCTCCTCTCTTGCACGCCGTGCCATAACTGGTCGGACGTCAAGGGCAATAATGGCGGAACTGCCGCATCGGACTTTGTGTACCGCTGGTACTATGCCGACGAAGATGAAGTTCCAAGCGGCTGCTCCGGAACGTCCGTCATTGGGTCGTGCCATCTGTCGAACTTCGGCGACATGCCTGAATGCCCTGCCTATCGGCATGTCGGTATGAATATGTCGTCCAAGATGTGCATAGAGGCGATCTCGCTTCGTCTAGACGGTTCTCCCTGGGAAGGCTCAATCTGCTACAGCATGCTTGCGAAGGGTGGCAAATGGAGCGATGTGGCCGCGGACGGCATTCAAGTCGGCGTTGGCGGCAAGTCCCTGCGCTGGAGTGCCATCAAGGTATGGCTGACAGGCGAGGTATCCCTGCATTTCGACCTTGAAGTCAGGGCGTTTAACTCGAATTTGTCGTGGACTGGGGGATATGTCTCAGGGCACGATCTAGACTTCGCGAGCGTCAACGGCTTTGGCGACCTGAAGGGTGTCAACGAGCTGCGCTGTGTTCAGGTCGATTTGATTCCCAAGCCAAAGGGCGCAACGGTGCTACGTGAGTTTTCGAAAACAGCGAGGGAGCTCAGCCTATCGGAGCAGGAGTTCGATTTAGTTTCGGGACGCTATCTCTCCTGCGTGGTCCAACAGGTGTTCCCCGCGGAATTGCGCGGCGGTATAAACTTTGATTCGCCGCTTGTGCACCGTTTTCACGGATCGATATCTGCCGGACCCGTTCATGTCGGAGGCATCAAGGTCGTCTACCATGCCGACGGCATCGACGATGAGTCCATTGTGTTCACCGAGACGGCACAGCCCGGGGCCCATACGGCAAGCGCCTCCGCGACATCCGCCGCCCTTAAGTCGCACTGCAACCTCAACGAGCATTTCGACGAAGATCCGAGCACGGGCTTCACGGGCTGGTTCATGGACAAGGAGCTGACAACCCCTTACGGAGGAACCGAGCTCTCGGCGGGCGATGAACTCCATCTCTACGGGCGCAACCGCTGTACCGTCCGTATCGACTATGCCGAGGGGTCACTTCGCCCTGAAGAGGGGGCTGTGTATCGAGGGGCCGCGAGCGACAGCGCATCCGAGGTTATCGATGCTCTCAGCCTTCTGGATTTCAGCAGGGGCGTTGAGGCCCATGTTATCGATGGCCTTTCGCTCCCCGCCTTAGGGGACGACGGTGCTGGTCACAAGGCGGTCTACTGGGGTGAGCGCGTGGCGCCTGTTAAGCCTAGCGGAGTTTACGCGAAGCAGCCGGACGGCACCTGGCGACGCTATGTCGCCGAGTGCTGGTTGACGTCGGCGGCGGGGGATTCCTCGATCGCATCAATCAAGGCGAAACGGGACAACACACTCTATATCAAGTGGTCCGTGGCGCAATCAGACGGCGTCACGAGTTCAAAGAGGTAAATATCGGTCGGGACGGAGGCGTGGCCTCCGTCCCGAGGCCGTGCATGTCCCTTACGGAAGGTTCGCGTAAATGAGCGTAAGCGAATTTAAAGACATCGCTGATGGTGCCTTAGTTGACCGTCGATTCTTGTTGGCTGCCACAATGACGGAGGCTGGGCTTAGCACTAGCAAGAGGACCCTCATGGGGCCCTCTTCTTGAGTCTGATTTAATAAGTGAAATAGCCCGGTCGCTTGTTGTGGCTGGGTGTCTTTTGAGGTTCAGCCTTCTTCTCGAGCTTCGCAAGGCCGTCCTTCAATGCCGCAGTGCCCGGCGTTTTCTCCGGGGTATTCTGCTTTAGGGGGTAAACTTCGCGCATATGCTCGAGTTGGGCGGCATAGCGGGCGTTGATGAAGGGCGGCACGCCATCAGTCTCCCTGAACTCGTTATGGTCTGCCGCGATCTGGTCGATGAGGTCTCTCGGGTAGGTTTTCGTGGCGTACGACTCCGTGACCTCGAATTCGGGCCCTTCGTAGGAATCCCATGTGTCGATACGCTCGATATGGTAAAGGCGATCTGATTTCGAGCGCGAAACGGCAATCCACTCCTGGGCGTCGTCCGAACGCCATTCGCTCATGCCGCATGCCAGAAGGACGCGATTGGAGTTGCCGTTCGCGTCAAGATCATAACCGAGATGTGGATATTCAATCCGCTGGTTAAAAAACAGGCTCCAGTCTGCACATGATTTGATGGCGGCGACAAGCTCGGTCAACTCGAACGTACGGGATGAGAAATCCAGCTTGGAGGAAGTGGCCTTCCCCCTTCTCGACCAGTAGTAGCCATGCTTTTCGCGAGCCCTGTCCATGCTCAGCCTGATTTTCTCGGCATCCATGTCCTTGAGGGTGATGGCCGTCTTGCCCAAGTGGGCCATCGGTACCCTGTCACCGTTGAAATCGGCATACAGGTCGACGTGAATCCTGTCTGACTGGCGGATTTCGTCTACGAACTCGCCCACGTTCACAAAGGGCAGGACGGTAAACGAGTCGGCGTTGCCCCCGTTTTCCAAGCGCGATTGCCTGCATAGGCTGACCACTGCATCTCGATATGAGAGCGGTTCCTGCCCTCTGTTCGCCGCCGTCATGCAAATCTGCTCGACGACCTGCCTGGGCATCTTGTGCGGGTCGGCGAGCAGATAGTGGTCGCTGTAGGCGAAGCTCTTGCCGAACGCGAACTCCTTGTATCCGGTGGCAGTGAACAGGGACTCAAATGCCAGGTTCGGCCAGTTGTCGGGGCCTCCGTACAAGGCGTTCAGCCGTTTCGAGCAATCGATGAGGCCGAAGTTCATGTATGCCTCGTCCGGCGGGCGATCGCCCGCATAGCTCCTCGCGATCCGGGTCATGCGGTGCGCCAGCTCATCGACTGCCATCGCCTTTCGGTAAGCCGGCCAGTCAGCGGGGGAGAGCCAAGTGCCGCCCACGATTTCCTCGAGCGTGTGAAAGGGCGAGAAACGGCCCTCGAATTTGATCTCCGAGGCGCTGGGGACAAGGGGCGTCTTGGCATCCCATTCGACCCCGGGGCCGTCCATAAGGCCGGCATCTACCGGATCGGCACAGTGACGGTCTCTCAACACCATGCCGTCCCTTTTCGCGGTATAGCTGAACAGGCCGTCCTCCTCGTTGAACCCGAGAGAAACCTCGCAGCCCTCAACTTCTCCGCTCCATACCCTCTCATACATTTCAATCAGCCCCTTCTATCGTTAATGCCCGAATTTGGGTCCGCGGCCGTTTGCCCTCGGGTCTTGTTGGCGACGCAGGCCTCCCGCCGCCACTCCCATCCCATGGAGAGCCGATTTCTCTGGAGCGACCGCAAAGGAGCGAAGCTGCGTGCTCTTGAGCTCGCGGGCGCTAGCGTATGCGGCCATGTTGTAGGTATTTTCCTGGCGCACCATCTCCCGCTCGATCGCGGTGGTAACGAGCATCCAGTCCGAATACGGGTCGAACGCGGCGGCACAGGAGACGAGCCTGGACAATGCCGAGGGCCCATCGATAAAGGTCAGGGGGACCGAGTAACGCTCCCTGCACCATCTGGCCGCGACGGCGCGCGTAAGGCTCTCGCGCCATCCCTCGCCCTCTGCGGCGCTAAATGAGTTGAGGGAACGGAACCCGTTCTCGCGCATGATGTCGTTGAGGTCGTCGGTCTCGATATAGCCGTCCTGCCCGGCAACAGGGTCATAGATGTCGTATGCGTCCTGCAATACCTGCCAGGCGCCCCTGCCGATAGGCCAGGCCATCGCGAAATCGGTCGTCGTCCCGTTCATCGCCTGGAATCCGAGGCCATGTACCGTGAAGCTGCCGCACCACGTGAGTCCGTAGCGGGCGCAATCGCCTGCACCGGGCCTCACAGACGGGCCGTCATCCATGTCCCTCAGCCAATTCGGAAGCATGCTCGGGTCGAGCTCCTCGGCCATATCTCTCCCTCCGTCTGAATTTCTGATGCTCCAATCATCGTTTCGGAGGCAGTCGGGCGGGCGGCTATGAACAAGTGTTCCAAGCAGGGGTGTCACCTCATGACACCAAGTGGGGGAGAGCCGGCATTTGAGGGACTTTATGCTTGAAGCATCTATTTTCAACGGAGGGGAACGCTATGGATACATCCGATGTCTATGCCCAGGTATTCCAGTCTCTCATGCCTCTTGTTCAGATCGCCATCGTGCTTTGGGCGGCAGAGACAATCTTGACGATGCTTATAAAAGAGCATCGCAAGTCCAAAAAGAAGAAAGAGCGGGAGAAACGCCGCCTTGAGTATCAGGACCGTCGTATGGCCAACGACGAGGAACATGCGAAGGTCACGCGCGCGATGCGCTATGACGTGCTGCGCCGGGATGGCTTCAGGTGTGTCAAGTGCGGACGTGGTCGCGAGGACGGCGTGAAGCTCCACGTCGACCATATCAAGCCCGTCTCACGCGGGGGAAAGTCCGTAATGGACAATCTGCAGACGCTTTGCGAGGACTGTAATTGCGGGAAGGGCAACAAATACGAGGAGTAGCGTATTTGTTAACAAAAATAGAGGGCGGGGCACATTACTGTATCAGCCCTCTATTTTTTTATCAGTTCAGCCCTCTAAGTATCCTTCTCATCGTGGATCACCGTAACGCGGCGAGTGCAGACTGCATCGAGATGCGAGCCGCTGAATACCTTTCGGTCGGGCTCTAGCTCGAAGCCGCCATTCTCAAAGGGGGTGGCCATACGACCGAGGTCGGCATCGGTGATATCGTGTTTCGCTATAATATCGTTAACGTTCATGCCAATCACCTATCCGAACCGGGTTTCCTAAGTGTCTTGCCGCCCGGTGAGATCATCCCGTGGAATTGATAGAAGCAATCATCCACTGAATCTAAGAAGCAACGAACTCGATGGGCCTGCTGTTCAAGCCCTGAATTCAGAAATCTTAGTGTTCTTCATCTTGCTGTCCCTCAATCCATTTTTGGACAGCGAGGCAGGCGAGGGCATTTGCCACAGGTCCTTGCGGGTTGTTCTCCCATGCGTAGCCCATTTTTTCTGCTGCATCGGTCAACTCGATGTTCGCAAGACAGTTTCGGTCATGATACTTTTCACTAAGCCATCGGCAATATTCGTGCATCGTATTCGTGACCCTGGTTCGAGAAACGGGCGCAGCGTCGTTGTACTCCAGGAACCTCATTACGCGCGGGGCATTGTAGACGATAACCTCGTCGGCGCCACAGACGATCTCCCTGATCTTTACCTGGTCGTCGAAAAAGGAGGGAAGGTCTATCTGGTTGTCGGGTGCGACCCCATTGACCTCAAATGCCGCCTGCCAGAGCTCCTTGCGACTTGGCCTGTATTTCCCCTCATAGGCCAAATTACCCGCCCAGTCCACGATCGCGATGGCCGCGATTTCATCATCGACGGGGTTGGGCCCCGTTGTCCCGAGGTCCAGGCAGATGGTCTTCGGGGCCTGCGCCTCGAAATAGCCCGCCGCCGTGCCGTCACGCCGACGCTCCATCATGGGGACAACTCCGAAAGAGCGAGCGATGAGCTCGATTTCATCTGCCGTTCCGGTCACGCGGACATCTGCCATGAACCGCTCCTTTCGCACGCGGGCGAACTTTTCAGCCGTGTCTCGACTCTAGCACAACGACGATTGGGTCAACTCAACGCAGCCGGTGTCTCAGCTGTCATTAACTCTAGGCGAACATATGTTGTACGGCTGTGTACATGTCGCCTACCTGCGGTTTTTCGTGTCACCATTTGTCACCCCTTGGCACCAAATGCCCCCTCACGGACGCATTTACGGGAGCAGAATCTATCTCAGGGGCGGGAGGTTCGCCCTATCGTGTCGTCGGGGGCCAAAGACTCGAACCCCCAAACCGAAAGGAGCGCATCATGGATTCTGCAACCATGAACGCCATGGCCACGTATCTCGCGGCCAAGACCTACAATGTCCGCCGTGCAGCTGACGAGAAGCTCGGCGCCGTCATCTCCACCGAGATGATCATCCTCATCGGCCTGCTCGCCCTTGCCCTCGTGAGCGTCCTCTCCCTTTACTCCGGCAAGCTCCGGGACGTCATCTCTATGGCCACCAACGTTGTAGGCAAGATCGGCACCAACGGTTATACGCTGCCGTAAACGCAAATACGCCTTCCCCTTTGGCCCCGTCCCAGATTCTGCCTGGGGCGGGGTTTTCTATTTGAAAGGGAGGATACTTGCCTCGGCATATCTTCCGGGCGAACGAATCTATTTGACAAAATCGAATTTTGAAATCTGCTCTCCTGGCGACACCCTGAATCACTACCTGAAGGTCCCCGCACCGGTCTATAATTGACTAAAACCCTCCAATGCCGGGAAAGGCCCGGCCTCATGCCTTCTTGCAGAGGGGGAGGGGTAACTGTGAACAGTTTCCAAATCAATAGCCTGAACCTGACCGAGGCCGGAAGCGGCACGGTCGAGCGCTGCCTGGACTCCAGGGGCCAGATGCACGTGCGCAACCAAGTGGGAAAGCTCCGCATCGACTCAGAGACCGGCGCCACCGAGATGGAAGTGTCCCGCGGGCTCAGCGATGCCGTCTACGTCGATGTGGCGACCGGCAGCATGATCCACGAGAACACGGTGGGTAGCATCCGCTTCCGCACCGACTCGACCGGTACCGTCATGGAACACCTGCTCTAGATGCCTATGGAATGTCGGGATAAAGAAAAAGCCCCATACGGGGCGGCCTGAAAAGGCAGTTTGTGGCTTTTAAGCCGTATTTCGACTTAGGTACTGCGTTTCGAGCAGCAACTCACAATCCCTTTATATCACACAGGAGAACTCATGGCTAGGAAACTTAAAAATATCAACGGTCCCTGGTTTGCCGGAATCGACCTCGACGGCACGAGCGTCGGGTTCGTGGCCACAGACGAGTACGGAGAGGTCCTCTACCACAAGGGCCAGCCCGTGATGGGCACACGCTGCTTCAAGGAGGCGCTCCACGCCTCCGAGGCCCGTATGCCCCGCGCCGCCAGGCGCAGGCTCCAGCGCGCCCGCGGCAGGGAGCGTGAGATGGAGCGCGTGTTCGCGCCGGCGATCGCTCCCACAGACCCGGATTTCTTCGTCAGGCGCAGGATGTCCTACAAACTCATGCGCGACGATATCGCGGCAGATCCCGCCGCTGCCGCCTGGCAGGGGCTTCTTGACGGCTATCCCACACTCGCGCACCTCGACGTCGACCTCATGGAATCAGACGGCCCCCGAGACCCCAGGCTCGTCTTCTGGGCCATCGCCAACCACGTCGTGCGCCGCGGACACTTCCTCATGGAGGGCAACGACGCGACGTCCGCCAACTCAGACCTCTCCGCCCAGGTCGAGGCCCTCGTGCGCGAGCTCGACGCCCTGGGAGAGGCCTGTGGCAAGGCTATCGAGCTCGACGGCGGCGCGCTTGGCGGTATGGGCGGCTCCTGGACTGCCCGAGAGCTCCAAAAGGCCGTGTCCGGCGCCGTATCGGTGACAGGCGACGATATCGACGCCAAGATCGCCCGCGCACAGGCAAAGGCGCTGGGCGACCTTGTCGCCGGCTACAAGGCGAATATGGACGCCTTCGCACTCGAGGGCGAGCAGATCGGCAAGATATCCGTATCCGACGCCGATGCACTCGATGAGTTTCTCGCCATCTGCCCCGACAGACTCGCCCCGACCATCGAGGCCGCAAGGGTCCTCTACTCCGCGTGGCGCCTACAGGGCCTTCTCTCGTTTGCACCCGGAAAGACCCTCTCGCACAACCAGGTGGCCCAGTACGAGGTGTACGGGCGCCAGCTGCGCACCCTGAAGGACCTCGCACTGAAATACATCGCCCATGCTGATTCCGAAGACGGTCCCGACGAGGACGGGCTTGCCCTCTACAGGGACTTCTTCGGCGGCCCGAAAAGGTCCGACCGCAGGGGGTACGACAAGGTGCTCGTGAAGAAGCTCGACGGCGCCAAGAGGAATATGGGCTATACGGCCTACGACCTCAACGTGATTCCCTATGAGGAGTTCAAGAAGAGGGTTGAGAGGCTCTTCAAGGGAACGGATGCCACAAAGGACCCGGCCTACATCGATATGGTCGCCGCTCTCGGAGAGCACAGGTTCCTTCGCCGTATCCACACCACGGACAACAGTGCTATCCCGTACCAGCTCCATGCGGAGGTCGTGGGCCGCATCATCGACGCGCAGGGCAACTTCTATCCCTGGCTCAAGGACGCGGGCCCCCATATCCTGAAAGTGCTGACCTCGAGGATCCCCTACTACGTAGGACCCTTGGACTCCTCAGCCGCGCCCTTGGACGCCCATGGCAAGGCGAGGTTCGCGTGGTCGCGCCGTCTTCCCGGTCATGAGCGCGCCTTCGTCGCACCCTGGAACTACGAGGAGCATATCGACACCGATGCGGCCGTAGAGGCATTCATCCGGCGCATGACGGGCAAGTGCACCTACCTGGTCGATGAGGACGTGCTCCCGGCGAACTCCCTCATCTACGAGCGCTTCCGGTTCCTGAACGAGCTGGCGGGCATCCGCTACACCGAGGACGGCCAGGACTGGCTGCCGCTCGATGCGGCGATGAGGGCGGCCGTGGTCGAGGCCGCATCGGACGGCTCGGTCATGACCCTCAGCCGAATCGCGAACATCCTATCGCGCGACTTCACGATGGCGCACCCGCACGTCAAGGGCGTATCCGATGCCAAAAGGATGACGTCGCGCCTGTCCGTCTCGGCCTGGATCGCAGGCCTTCTCGGCGTGAAGTCCTTGACGGCCGCCCAGAAGTCTATGGCAGAGGACATCATCCTGTGGAACACCGTGTTCGAGGAGCGCTCCATCCTGAAGCGCAAGGTCGCCAAGGAATACGGGGATATCCTTGACGAGGGCGCTATCGAGGCCTTTTGCGCGAAGCGCCTCAAGGGCTGGGGCCAGCTCTCCGAGCGCCTGCTCACCGGTGTGTGGGTAGATACCGCGCGTAGCGACATGTGCATCGTGGACGTTCTCGAGCAGGGCGCGCCCTACGGCAGGTTCCGCGGCACGTCCATGAACCTGATGCAGGTCCTAAGCGACACCGAGCTCGGCTTCCGCACGAGGATTGACGAGGTCAACGCCACCGCGCTGGAAAAGGCCGGTGAGTTCGGCATCGACGCCCTGCCCGGGTCCCCCGCGCTTCGTCGCGGCGTCTCGCAGGCCATGAAGGTTATCGAGGATATGGCTTCGGTGGCCGGATGCGCCCCGGCAAAGGTCTACGTCGAGGTCACGAGGACCGCCTCGAAACAGCTGAAGGGCAAGCGGTCGCGGAGCCGCGCCCAGGAGATCGAGGCCGCGCTGAAGGCGCTCGACGAGGACGCGCGCCGCGACCTGGATGCCGCCAGGCTCCTGCGCGAGCTGGGGATGTTCGACGAGAAGGAGATCAACGAGCGCCTGTACCTCTATTTCCGACAGGCGGGAAAGAGCCTCTACTCCGGCAAGCCCATCGATATCGCGCGCATCGCGTCGGTCGACTACTGCGTCGACCGTATCCTGCCCAGGTCGGTGCGCAGGGGCGAATCGCTCGACAACAAGGTTTTGGTCCTGTACGCCGAGAGCCTTGATAAGAAGGACTCGATCCTCGTGCCCCAACACGTGCAGAGGAAGATGGCGCCTTTCTGGATGTACCTTCGCCGCGCGGGCCTCATGACCGAGCGCAAACTCAACGCGCTCATGAGGACGCAGATCTCCGAGAGAATGCTGAAGTCGATCGTCGGGCGCCAGCTGACCGAGACGAGCCAGGAGTGCAAGCTCATCGCCGCGGTCCTCGAGGCAACCTACACGGGCGTCAAGGTCGTGCCGGTGAAGGCCGGGGTCGCCAGCTCGGTCAGGAGGCGCGCGGGAATCCCGAGAAGCCGAAAAGCAAATCGCTACTACCACGCCCACGATGCCCTTATCGCCCTCACGACCGGCAGGTTCATCGAGACGAGGGCCCCCATGTGGTCGAACAACAGGGCCTTCTACGAGCGCATTATGCGCGATATCGAGGCGCAGGAGCGCCGGGGCGGGGCGGACTCAGAGCTCGATTTCTTCTCCGGCGGGTTCTTCCGCAACCTCGTCGACTACGACACGGCAGAGGTGCTGTGGGATTCCGACTTCGAGCGAGAGAGGCTCGTCCGCGCCTGCTCCTGGAAGAACCTCCGCGTGACGTTTGCCCCCTACGAGGAAGGCGGCGCCTTCTGGAAGCAGACCGTCTACTCCCCGCGCGACTCTAAGACGAAGCTCATCCCCGTGAAGGGCGACCGTGATGCTGCCCTGTTCGGCGGCTACTCAGCCCAGACGTTCGCCTATTTCATGATCTACGAGACCGAGGGCAAGAAGGGAAACCTGTTCAGGTTCGCCCCCGTGCCCACCTCCATCGCATCCAAGGCGACCGATTCGCTCACCGAGCTCTATGCGCGCTCGCTGTGCCATGAATCCGGTGAGAGATTCGTCCGCGTCGTGCGCGACAGGATCCTTAAGGAAACAGTGTACGAGGCATATGGGGAGCGCTTCAGGGTCAAGGGGCTGAAGACCGCCGGCCCCGTGCGCCAGCTCGCCCTCGACGCAGCCGACACCCGACTGCTCAGGATCGTCGAGCGCATGGTCGACGGCGAGCAGCCCAGCCCCAGGCGCGATCTTGAATCCGATGCCAAGGTTCTCTGCCGGCTGTGGGCACGCCTTCTCGCGCTCGCTCCGGCAAACTTCCCCCGCGTCTCCAAGGTGCTCAAGCTGGGTGCCCTGAAGACGCCGGAAAAGGTGTTCGCCGATACGGAAGCGGACGATCTCGCTAAGACCGTCCGCGCGGTAGCGGAGTCCGAGGTCCAGGTCGTGGAGCTCCTCTCGGGAATCAGGGGTACCGCCGACGTGAGGCCCCTCGGCGGCAGCGCGTTCGCGGGTACGCTCTCGATGACCTTCGATAAGATCATCAACGACCCCAAGGCCGGTTTCGCTATCGTTGACATTTCGGCGGCGGGCCTCCACGAGAGGGTATCCACCCTTGGGTAAGACACTCTTTTTGGAGAACGCCCGGAAACTGCGCTATGAGGCGGGATGGGTCGCCGTTCACCGTGACGGCGACCCCCGGCCCGTCCTTTTGCGTGCCGACGAGCTCGACTGCATCGTTGTCGACGGGAAGGCCGCGTTCATATCGACTTACCTGCTCGATGAGCTCGCGGCAAGGGGCTGCAGCGTCAATTTCACCGATAGCCGGCATATGCCGGCATCAATCCTGATGCCGCTAACGGCAGCGACGATTGATACGAACGGCAAAGTTCTCTCACAGATGTCCTGGGGCGCCTGGCCGCGCAAGGTGCTGTGGAAGAGGATTATCGAGTGCAAGCTGGAAAACCAGGCCTCTGTCCTCGAAGGATCAGGCCATGACCTGGAGGCAGAGCTGCTTGCATCCTATGCGGGAGAGGTCCGCGCGGGCGACTCGACCGGGCGCGAGGCCGCGGGTGCGCGCCGCTATTTCAAAGCGCTGTTCGGCGACGGTTTCGTGCGGGTACCGCACGCGGATGCAACCAATAGCGCCCTCGATTATGGTTATTCCATCCTGCTCTCGCATACAGCGTGCAGGATCGCTGCGAAGGGCTACCTCAACCAGGTGGGAATCCACCACCACTCCAAGACGAACCCCTACAACCTCGCCTGCGACCTCGTGGAGCCGTTCAGGCCCCTGGTCGATCGGAAAGTCGAGCTGGAGCGCCCCCGCGATCTCTCGCCTTCTGTGAAAAGGCTCCTTGCGTCCACACTCGCGGACAGGATTCCCTATGGCCATGGGAGCTACCGGGTGTCGGACGCCATCGACCTATGGGTCGACGGATGCCTTCGTGTGATGGAGGGGGCTGGCGATGCAGATGAGATCTCGGCGCCAGGAACGCCTTGATGGGGTACGGGGGAGGATAAGGTTCATGAGGATAGTCGTAATGTATGACCTACCCGTGGCCGATGCCCAGGACCGTCATGAGTACTCGAGGTTCAGGCAGTTTCTTGTCGGGGATGGCTATACGAGGCTGCAGAATTCCGTCTACACCCGCCTGGCGGTCGATACCAAGAATGCCGAGGCTGCCATCTCTAGGCTCAAGGCCAGCCTTCCAGAAGCGGGGCTGGTGCAGGTGCTCAGGGTATCCGAGGCCTCCTTTTGCTCAATGCTCACGCTATGCGGAAGCCCGTCTGACGAGGGGCATTTTGTTACCGGAGAGGACTTTATCGTCTTATGATCGTCAAGCTCGAAACGGTAGGGGAGACAATCGATTTTCCGGATGGACTTGGAGTCATATCCTTCGACGAGTTCGACGAGCTATCTCGATGCGCCGAATCGCTTTTGGGAGAAGGGGAACCCGGAATCGCCCTATACCGAGGGGAACGAAAGCTCAAACCGAAGGATATCGTCCTTATCGACAGCCTGATCGAGCTCCCATTCGATGACCGGAGGTTAACCGGCGCCTATACGTCAAGGATGGCGTCTGAGATCGAGGCCTGTGAGCCTTTGGCAACCAAAGCGCATGAGATCGAGGCGTGTATCGAGATGTTAATCGCGGAATTGGGGTATTCCCTTCGAACGGATTTGATAGGGAACACGGAACGGGATATCAAATCGTTCGCCAAATGGCTTTCGCTGTCACCCCGCCGCGAGCCGGCCACTACCCTGCAAAGAAAATTCTTCTCCTTCATGGATTACGTTTGCGATACGAGGCTGAATCCGTCAATTGCCGTAATCGCCCTCATCGACAAGCTAAATCCGGCCGAGGTCTTGGAATTAACTCGAAAGGCGCGCCATGAGTGTCTGGAGATGCTGTTTCTCGAATACCGGGAGGTAGACACTGCCAATCTCGAGATCCCAGTGTGGCATATAGATAGAGATCGGGTTCTCTTCTCCCGTAACGTCTAAACCGTTAAACTGGTACATGCACCTTGAAATCTCAAATAAGGCTTACTGCTTGATAGCACGGTTTTCCGATGATCCGTCAGCTGTCAGGTTTTTACAGAACTCACGCTATCATCCCTTTTCCGGGCGGAAACTGGATGGTTTCCAAAAATTGTCGGAACCCTTTCTACTCTATTAATTAACTATTCAGCTTCAGTAGCTGCTCTTTTGCGTCGCTTACCGGCCGATGTCTATTCTCCGGCTTCGTAGGTACCGCGCTTCGAGCTGCTACTTACCGCAGACCAGCCGTGAGGAACTGCGCGAGCGGCTTCGTAGGTACCGCGCTTCGAGCTGCTACTTACCTTTGGATGCGACCAAAGGTGTCTTCAAGACGCTTCGTAGGTACCGCGCTTCGAGCAGCTACTTACCAGCCGACAATGATTTCCCAGTAGCACCCATGCTTCGTAGGTACCGCGCTTCGAGCAGCTACTTACCTTTGTTGCACAAAAAGGTACTCATTTTCATCCCTGACGATGAAGCGATGGACGGGTCTGCCCTTCCACTCAATCTCAACGCTCCAGATACGGGCGAGACTGCCCGCTTTGCGCCCGGGACAGGGGACAGATGCGCCCGTGGAGCGGACCGGGAACCTACGACCGTCGGAAAGCTCGATCCACCTGAACTTCGGCTCCCTACCGGGCCTCTCCACGACGCTAACAGCAACGGGAGTCATTTTCGCTCCAAAAGAATCTCATGACCATATGAAATTGGAAAGCTGGCCGCCGGACACTGCTGCGCAATCATGGCTATTCCGGCCTAAATACTGGCAGGTGATCATATATGCTCGCAGCATCATATCTAGTCAGCAGCAGGACCAGCATGCTCTCTGATCTATTCTTTGCCATAACCGTTCGGCCCATTCTTACAGGGGTTTCCATAAGGTAAGAATCCCACTGTTGAAGCTCTCGCGCAGGGCTGTTTGGTGCCATCAGGTGACATCTTAGCTCGCATCGCAAAGGCTTTTTATTGATTGGCATCAACGCTATGGGATGTATGATAATAGAACACGCGTTCGTTAGTTATTGGCATGAGGAGTCGACGTGGGGAAGAAGTCAATCAGACTTGTGACGGCACTGGTCGAGTGCCGGCCGGACGGAGAATACGTACCATGGGGGATCAAATGGTACGACGGCAGAATCTTCCCCTTCGTAGAGGTCGGTTGGCACGAGCCCCGGTCATGGGTGCTGGGGGAGGGACGTGTGTGCGAGAGCTGGCGCGTGAAGATGGGGGATGGAACCCTGCGCGACATCTGCCACCACGGCAACAGCTGGTATGTGGTCCATGACATGGATGACGACAGGCCGGATGACGGATGGTCTCCGTAACCGTGCTATCGTATCGGCCACAACCGAACTGTTGCTTAGCATAAATGCGATATAGCGTAACAATATAACTATGTAATAACGTTACTACGGCATAGTGTAATAGCGCGATTGCGCAATACTGTAACCTCTCAATAACGTAAATAGGCAATAACGTAATTTCGCAGTTATCGGCACCATGATTTTCCAAAGCTGTTCTGGGTGGCCTCTGTCGTTACAGTTCACATTACATGAACGATGGAAGATCAATACATTTATTGTGCACCTCTGCGGTGATTGATGTGCTAAAATGTAATACACGTTATACGCATGATTGGGAGGTGCACTATGGCCACTGCTACCGCGGCATTGAGGCTGCCCGAGGACTTAGCAATCAGGTACGACCGTTTGGCGAAATCAACGGGACGCACGAAGACTTTCTACATGACAGAAGCGCTCGCTGCCGAGATTGACAGGCTTGAATACGAGTACGGCTTAATGAAGAAGGTCGAGGATTATAGGGCCGGCAGGCTTGAGACTGTGACGCTCGACGAGCTGGAGGAGAACCTTGGCTTGGCGGATTGAAGTCGATAAGGATGTCCAGCGATCAATGAAAAAGCTGGACAAGCAGATCGCCAAAAGAATTGTGGCAAAGCTCCATGAGATTTCACAGCTCGAAGACCCGAGGAGCATGGGAAAGGGCTTGACTGAAAATAAGTCTGGTCTATGGCGCTACAGGGTCGGAGACTATCGGATAGTTGTCGATATCGAGGACGATGTTCTCGTCATCCTTGTTGTCGATGTAGACCACCGAAGCAGGGTTTACAGGACTCGCAGGTAGGCTGGTCGACACCGCTGACGCAACGGGGAGGGTTTTTGACCCTCTCCGTTTTTACGCTTGCCAACAGGGGTGGCCGTCGTAGGGCCCGCCGTCTGGAAGTCGGTCGTACTCCCGCAGCCCCGTTTTCAGCAGCTCCTTGGCGCGAGCGAGGTCGTAGCGCACGTCCCATTTGCTGCAGTAATACCAACTCGAATCGCCGTGGCCATAGGTGACAGGCTTCCATCGCGCGTCGACGATCGGGACGAACCCCAGGACACACCACCGATAAGCCGTGTTTTCGATGTAGCTGTCCCGCAGGTTGGCCTCGCTGATGGTGTCGATGGGGCCGCCCCAACGGCATAACGTAGCTACGTGATAACGGAACTGTGCAATATCGTAACTATGTAATTTCTGACTAAATGAATTTCCTAACAAACGAAAAGCCCCTGCTCAGGTCGGGGGCTTTCCAACTAGCGACCAGTTTAACGCCGCATTGAACGCTCTCTCATCTCGAGCGATTTCTTAAGGTTTTCCGTACCGGCGACGCCATGGCCCAAAAGGCCATCGAGTCCCGATCTCAGTGCCGCGACATCTGACGACGAAGCCCCGTCACGCAAAATCCTCGAGTCGAGTAGCGATCTCATGAAGCGTTCCGGAGTCTTTTCAGAGATGATCGCCTCAACTTCCTTGGAGATTCGGTCCGAATCGCGGTCAACGGAAACCGTCGGCATCTCCTTGGATGAGACGGGGTGCGCCCCGTTGTTCCTGAGCCAATACCTGAACTCGATATCGACATCCTCGGGAACCTCGACCCTGATCTCGTTAGTTTCCCCATCGATCACGAGGGCGCCGTAAAACGAGTCACGCTCAGCGTTCTCCACCATCCCCTCGAGCTCAAGGATTCCCATAAGGATCGGGAGCTCCATCAGCCTTTCATGCCCGGCACTGTAACTCCCGATTACCTTGGCATCATCGTAATTACCGGGGAATTCGACGGAATATCCGTTGGGCGAAAGCTCCGGCCATCCGAGCGCAAGCGATGCCTCTACCTCATGCGAGACATGGGCCACGGGAGAGATGCCGCCATATGAGAAGGGCTGTACGAAAACGCCCTCGCGGCCTTTCGGGTCCCTAGTGAGTTTGAAACAGACATCATGGGGCCGACTTGGACGGTCATTGAACTTGGGCGCGTACTGTACGCTAAATAAGGCGACGTAAGGTTTCCCGCTGTCATCCACAAGATACATATCAGCTCCTCCTAATATTCATTCGCTTGACCGCAGCGTTTTCGTCTAGCTCGATGCCGCGGGCGGTCTTCTGAGCGCGTTCCGCATAGAAGGCCCTGACAAGCGCAGGCGCATACTCTTCCGCTAGCGATGCGGCCTGCAGCTTAAACATACGGGAGATGACCCCGGCATCCTGCTTCGCTTGCTTGCCTGCGAGCGCGATGGCGGCCTCGCAGATCTCATTGGTCGTCGGCTCCCTTCCACTGAACTCCGCGAGCTCATTTTTCACGGTATCCAGCGAGCCGCCGTCATTTCTGGCATAGGCGGCGATATAGGCCTGTTTGAGCGCCTCGACCAGCCTCTCGTCAGCCGCAATCCCGGTCTCAGTGCCACCGCCATCTCGATAGTAGGCCGTCGTGGCCCCCTCAATCGATTCGGCGAGACTTTTTCCTACGTTCATCCCGTCTCCGTTCTCATTCAACCTCAATGGGCTCCATAGCATCCAAACGGCTAGCGCCTTTGGAGGCCGACTGTGACTGTCGTTTAAAATCCATGACCGCTCGTGTGGGGATGTGCGCCCCCATCGTGTCCCCCAACACTGACGGGAGACTCCGCAATGGCGGGGCCGTCCTCGTCCTGGTCACCATCTACGCCCGACTCGTGATGGCCTTTTTCAAGCTCCTTCTGCTCCAGCTCGGCAAGCTCGTCCTGCAGCTTATCGAGATTCTCCTCACCGTCCCAGGGCTCGACAACGATTCTCCTGGCATCATCAAGCTGCTTGTCGGAGCGCTCCATAAGGGCCCTAGCCTGGTCTAGACCGCCCGCCTCTTTCTCGATAATGCCGTCCATCTGCTGCAGCACGGTGTGTGAACCGGAAGTGGCCGACGGCAGCATATGATTCGACCAGTGTGCGTCGGCTGTGCCCTTGACCCTAAGGCCGATGAAGGGGTCGTAACGGAAGGTGCCGTCTCGCTCGAGCAGCGTCTGCTCCTTCTTCACGACAATCTCAAGACCGCGAAACTCTCCGATTGCCCTGACTGGGCCGATGGGACAATCTCCGGCAGCCCCTTGAATCATGCCGATCGCGCTAGCTCGATCTAGCGCCGACACGCCTCCGACCGAGACCCTTACGATATCTGCACCCTTGTCGAGCTCCCTTTGCCTGTTCGCAGACTCGAGGACATCGTGGTCACGTTCGAGCAACTCGAATCGCCGTCGGTTGCAAGCGGCTGAAGGCTCATAACGAGATTCGATTTGGTGGCGCATGTTTGCCACCATCTCGTCATGAGACTGCTTGAGCATGGACTGTGCCATAATCTCGCTTCTCAGCTCCTGGATCCTCTTGATATCGGGGTTACCCGACGCCACTGCGGCAAGGTCTGAGTAGGAGATTCTCGTCTCATCGATGTCATCCATGCTGCGCACAGAAGGCTTATTCGAGAAGACCTGACCGATGAAGCGCTGCTTGTGCTCGACGGTGGAGTAGAGGAAGGAATCGAACGTTCCCTGGGCGACGTACTTGAAGTCCCTCACGCTCTCGAAAAGGTTTCCCTGGCGTCTGATTCGACCAAGGCGCTGCTCGAAATCGGAAGGCCTCCATGGGCAATCAAGGTTATGGATGGCCGCGAGTCTCGTCTGGACGTTTGTGCCCGTGCCCAGCTTCTCAGTCGAACCCATGAGGACGCGCACCTCGCCCGAACGAACCTTCTCGAAGAGTGTTTCCTTCTTCTCCGGATCGTTGCCGGCATCGCTGACGCACGCAACCTGCTCGGAGGGGATTCCCGCCTCGATGAGGCGTCTCCTCATATCGTCTTGGATATTCCATTTTCCCGAGGCCGGGGTCGAACGGTCGCAAAAGACGAGCTGCGCGCCGCGCATGTCGGCCGTCTCCTCCCAGATTTTAAATACCTCGCGTGCGCATACCTCACATTTGCCGCCCTCCATCGGCTCAAACTCGGGGTGCATCAGTTTCGGGTCAAGTGCGACCTTCATGCCTTCGCCCGTGATCGCAAGCAGGTTATCGTTGCCGTCTGCATTTCCGGCACGGACGCGCTCGCCGCGGATTCCGAGCTTTTTGACTTCCTCGAGCTGCTCAGGCGTGGCGGGCACGGTGATATGGATCTCCTCGCAATCGGGGACCTTGAGGTTCACGGTCTCCTGCGTGACGATGTCCGCAAAGGTTCGGTAGGCGCTCATGAGCTCGGGGAGGTTATGGAACTTCGTGAAGCGCTGTTTCAGCTGGAAGCCGTTGCCCTCAGGCTTGATCTCCATCGAGTCCTCTATCGTGCCGAACGTGAACGCCCAGGACGGGAACGATGACAGGCCCTGCCTCTCGAGGAGCTCGGGAGCGAGATAGCGCTGCATGTTGTACAGCTCGCCCATCGTATTGGTGACAGGCGTGCCCGTGGCGAACACGATGTTGCGTCCATGGCCAATCTCACGAAGGTAGGTGCACTTTTCAAGCAGGCTCTCACTGCGGTTGGACTTCGAGGAAGTCATTCCCGCAATAGCGAGGCCATACGTAGGGAGATTCTTATAGTTATGCGCCTCGTCCACAAACAGATAGTCGAAGCCGATCTCCTCGAACGAAAGCCCTTCGGTCTTCGGAGAAGAATGGAGCTTCGAGAGCTTCTCATTGATTTTCTTGACTTCTTCCTCGAGCTTTTTAACCGAGAAGGATCCCCCGTTTTCTTGCGCATCTTCTTTGGCCCGCAGGAATTCCATCCTTCTGCGTTTGAGATAGACCTCCTTTCGCTCCTGCGAAAGGTCGAGCATATCGAAGCGCGAACCCGATACGATCACGGCGTCCCAGTCCCCGTTTGCCGCGCGGCCGAAAAACTCCCTCGCCGCATCCGCGGAATCCGACTCAGATTTACCCATATAGAGCACCCTCGACCCTGGATAGAGATAGGCAAAATCCGATGCCCACTGTTCGGTTAGGTGCTTCGGCACGACGACAAGCGGCTTGTTGGCCCGACCGAGACGCCTGGCCTCCATGCACATAGCGATACCCGTATAGGTTTTTCCAGCGCCGACAACATGGGCCACAAGCGTGCCCTCATCTGCCTGCCCAGCTCGCGCGACGGCGGCACGCTGATGCGGCCTCATCTCCACGTCGGGATTCATACCGGGAAACGTGAGGTATGAGCCGTCATACGTCCTGGGCGCCAATCGGTTGTACCTATCGTTATAGATTTTGCACAGCACATCTGCCCGATCCGGGTCTGCCCACACCCATTTCTCGAAAGCCGACGAAATCAAGCGCCTCCTGTCCCATGCGGCCTTAGTCCCCTGGGGGTCGGGAACCTTCTTGCCCGTGGACGGGTCGGTCTTGTTCAGCTTCGTCTCGCTGCCGTTGAGGACGGCCGAGATGACCTTGAGCGGCGAATAGCTGCTGATGCCGTATCTGGCCAGCACCTCGAGCGAAAGCTCGGTCGCGTTTCCCGTCAAGCGCCATTTTCCGGTACGGGGCTCATGGGCAACCTCGAATTTCCTCTGCTTTGCCGCAGTCATCTCGCCATCAGTTAACTCAAGCTCCTCCTCGATGAAGCTCATAACGAAGGAGGGGGGAATCCAGGGAGAACCCAGGGTCGCCGCGATCTCCCCGGGACCCAGCTCACGTGGAAGCACGGCTTTCAGTTTCTCTTCGCAGGTGCGCAGCGCGGCGAGCCTCTCGACATCCGACTCGGTTAGGCCGAAGGCTGCCATATGTCTCTCGCGTCTAGCCCTGTACTCGGCAAGGTCATCTGAGTTGACGAGCTCCTCGTGGGGAATGGGCTGATCGACGTCGCCCATCCAGTCAACATGGGTAGTCCTCATCACGGCCTTCTCACCAGCCTGGCGATAGCCGAGCGAGATGAGGAATTCGGCCGGCACGGTGTCTGCCTTCATCGCAGCCGCCAAAACACTCGATAGGGGCTCCTGCTCCGACTTCCGGGCAACAGAGATCCCATACGCGCGCGCCAGGTTTTTGATCGGTTTGGGAGTCTGATATGTGTTGTCAGCATCGGCACGCCCAAGCGCGACGGCAAGGACATCGGGCCCCACGCGGGGATCGGTGGACAATCGCCAGAGAACCTCCTCCGTGTTCATCCCATCGGTCGCGAAATCTCGTTTACTTGCCAGATATCCGAGCGATCTCTCGACAAGCGCTGCGATGAGGGGGTTCGTTATGGCCGCGTAGCCGTTCCTGCGCTCGGTGGAGATGCGAACCCCCTCATCGAGCTCTCCCAGGGCGGCGATTAACGCCTCTCCGGTCCATGTACTGAATGACCTATCGCGCCAGCTGTCGGGGAGGCTGCCGACATGCGCCGAGGCGATAACGGCACGGTCGGCCGTCAAGGGATGGACGCAGGTATCCCACAGGCCGCTTTTCATGAGAACGTTAACGGCTCTCGCCACCTCCGCACTCGTCTCGGGAGTGCGGACAGGGGGAATCGATACCGACTCGAGCCAGGAGCTTTCCCCGGCGTCGCCCCGATCGCTCTCTATCTTCTTTTGCATCGAATGGATCGCATCCAGCTTCTCGCCGATATCGCCGGAAAGATATGCCTCGGCGCTCTCGATTCTCGACGTGTTCGGATCGCGGACGATGAGGTCGCCGAGCCTTTGCTCGGCCTCGGCGACACCGCAGCCGAGTAGTCGCCCGATGAGCGCCAGATCGACGCCGCCCGTACGGTCATATGAGACGGCCAGGGCATCGGCAGGGGTCTCCGAACGGTCGGGAAGGGGTGCCTGGGGGCGCACGGTGCGCTTCGAGAGGATGTCGGCCTTGCGGACGAAGTTCTTCTTGGTGTCAAGCACCTCGAGACTGAAGAGGTTGATGCCGAGCGAGCAGTCGTGATAGCCCTTCATGGTGAGGACCCTGCGGTTCTTCGGATCATTCAAGCGACCGTAGCGCTCTGCGAAGCGGTCGTAGCGGTCGCTGAGGGCCTTAATTCCAGATTCGATTACGGCGTCGGTCGATTTGGGGTCGTGCTCGAGCGAGACAAGCGCTCGAGCGGCATCCCTGAGCTCAAGCATTGCGCGTGCGCGGTCCTCTGCCCCGCGATCCGCGAGACGGAAACGCTCGACCGTGTCGCCGTTGCCGTACCAGATCGACCCGCCGTCGCCCAGCGTGAACTCATAGAGTGCCGGATCGGTGGGGACCTGCGCGACCTCGGGCGCGGCGGACCTGTCGGGCATCCCCTCAAATGTATGAGAAATCGAACCGATGGCCTGATTTGCCAGGGACTTCCTAGCGCTATCGGCGATTCCCGCGGCGTCCAGGCCACTTACCAATGCATATCCGGGGCCGTATGCTGTCATCTCCGAGCGCTGTTCGCCGACGGCCACGGACGGGTTGGAGGCAAGCAGCGCGTTCACACGAAAGCCGTCCGCGTTCGTCTCCGTGCGGACCCAGGCCGGCGCGTTGTCGTGCGTGATCTCTCGCGCCTCGGCGAGCTTCCTCAGTACGATGAGGTCGCACAGCGCGCTCGTACCCGCCTGGCTCTCGAAAGTCTCCTTGGGGAGCCGTGCCATGCCGACAAGATCGCACTCGCGAGCAAGACTTTCACGTGTGGCCTCTCGGGCCTTGTCCATGGTGTAGCGGCTCGTCAGCACAGCGACGATACCGCCGGGGCGCACGGCGGCCACGGCCCTCTTAATCATGTAGTCATGGAGCGGCACTCCGTCGATTTTTATCGCGTCTGAGTAGGGGACGTTACCTATGGCGGCATCAAACGAACCCTCGGGGATCTCGCATTTGGCGATATCGGCGGCGACGATCATATGGTCGGGGCAAAGCACACGCGCAAGTCCCGCACTCACGGGGTCGATTTCCACGCCGGTCACATGAACGTCCAAGCCCGCGGGGACGCAGCGCATGAAGTTGCCCGTTCCGCAGCCCGGCTCCAGAATCTCGGCTGTGCCCTCGTCACAGATACCGGCATTCCTCAACGTCTCCCAGATAAGTTCCACGACAGGGCGGGGGGTGTAGAAGGCGGTGAGGACCGTCGCGCGCTGATCGGCGAACTCATCTTCACTCAAAAGCTCTTTCAGGTCCCGTGATACCTCGGCCCAGCCACCGGTTGGGTTTTCGGCAAAGGCGTTCGCGGCACCGCCCCAACCGGAATAGGCCGAAATGGCGCGTGCCTCCTCGAGAGTGGCGTCTCGCCCCTCGTCCATGGTCGCCTTGAGGGCGCGTAGCGCGGCGACATTGAGCCTGGCGCGCTCCAGTGGCGAATGGCCGGCCTGGATATCAGGGTTCAGGTATTCGGTGTTGTGGTGAGCGGCTAGAGTGTGAGCACCGTCTCGTTGAGGGCGATCTCCTCGGCCATCTTCTGGGCGCTGTTGGCCTTGCGGATGTAGTCGTCGTACCGGCACTCGGCCATCGTGATCTGCGCGAACTCCGGTGTCGCCCCGCAGCTCTCCATGCAGCTGTCCTGCAGCTCCGCGAGTCTCGTCAGGTAGTTGTGCTCCACCGCCTTGAGATACTCCTCCGTCTCGCCAGCCGCCTCCATCCTGGCCAGATCCTCCGGAGCGTTCTGCTCCATGAAGGAATAACGGAGACCCCTCACGCCCCTGTACGGGTTCTTCAGCACCGACATGCGCTTCCTCCTCGAAATCATCCTTGTGGGCGAACTTGTCGCCTCCCGCTTGGCTTACATAAGATTCCTCCTGCGTTCCAAAGTCAAGGGCCAGGCTTTGCTGCGCTTCTACGTTATCGGTTTGTCCTTCGGCGGGCGCCTCGTAGATCGATGAATCATCCATCGCGAAAAGGGAGATTTGCCCCTCTGCCGCGACAAAGCGCCTCGACGCTCTCCTGGCCATGGCGCTACGCCCCCTTTCGAGAGTTATTGGAGGTTCCGCGCGCACCGGAATCGAAGGAGGCGAGCATGCTCTTTAATCGCTTGGTCGTCATGGTTGCTGACTGGCCGCGCACGGCCCGGTCACCCTGCGAGGACCGCGTTCTCGGTTTGCACTCGAATCCCGCCTTCTTGAGGGCGCGGTCGATTCTGCCCGTGGCGCCTCTCACCTGGGCACAAACGCGCTCGATACGTGCGAGAAGCAGCTCGGTATCCTCCATCGGGACACGAACCTCCAGGCCGTCATCGATCCCGTAGCGGCGAAGCGTCACGTGGGAGGCCATCGGATCCATGCCCTCAAGGTCGACGTCTTCGGAGGCCTTCGAGACCGCATCGAGCGCGACCGTATCCCCCTCGACGACACGGATCGGTGCGGCGCCGGGGCGCGAGGTGAGCCCTATATAAGCGGAGGCAGGGTAGACCGTCTCGGGAACGAGTTCGCAATCGAGAGTCAGCTCATCGTCCACTCGTCTGGCGAAGGGAACGAGAATCTCGAATCCGGCCGGGTGCTCCATGATCTTTCCGCCCAGCATATCGGCGCGCTGCCTGCTGAGGACAGTCGATGTGTCGGCCTCGGGATGGTCGAGCTTGAATGCCGCAAGGGCGAGAATTCCCCTCGGGCCCAGTTCGGAGTGCTCGGCCATGGCGTCGAGAATCGTGTCCCAGCCGTGCGGATGACCCATAACCGCCGCGAGCATCTCGGCAGGCGCTTCAATGTGGCTCTGTTGCATTAATTCCTCCCCGTCTCAATCAACTACCCATCGATGATGGGGGAGTGCGCCCATGTCGCCCAGCGCGGGAACAAGTGTTCACCGCGACAAGGCGGATAAGCCTTTAGTCTGACGCCCTATCGGCGCCAGTATCCGTCGCCTTCGGAGCCGATGCTATCTCCGCGAGCCTCGTGAGTCCCGAGGCTATCTCGACCGCGTCTGCGCCCAGCAGCCAGTCGGTGGGCACGCCGAACGTCCTTGAGAGGGCCTTGAGTGAGACGGCCGAGGGCAACCTGACGCCCGTTAGCCAAAGCCCGATCGAGCGCGAAGATTGCCCGATCATGCTCGCAAGCTCATCCTGGCCGATGCCCGTCACCCTCATGAGGGCGGCCAGGCGTCGGCGAAAAAGCAGCAGGGAAGGTTCGGTTGTGTACGGTCCGGGCGCGTTCTTCATCTCGATCAGTACGTCCCGACGTTGAAACCCTCGCCCTTGGTGTAATCGACGGTCACGGGAATCTCCGTCTCGTTTGGGAAGTAGACGCGGATGACCCAGTAGGGGATGTCGGAGCCCTCGGGGCCCATTCCATGATTGACATCGCTTGACTCGATGAGCGTCTTCTCGGGAACGCCGTAATCGGGGGTCAGGGACGTGAGGTATCTTGCAACCACATCCTGGAAGCCCGTCTGGGTCATTTCCTCGGGCAGGTTATCAGGGACGGCAACAATCGAGGGGTCGACTTGCGTCGTTTCACCCTTGTCGTCCGTGGCGCCGCCTTCCGATTCATCGCCCGTGCCGTAGCCGTCGGAACCGACTTCACCGTCGGAGGCAGCCGAGGATTCCACCGCCGAGTTGTCATCCGTCCTGCCTGTTGGCGGAAAGAGTGCGAACGCGACGTTGATTGCGACGCAGACAATGATGATGCCTACGCAGGCGAGGATAATCCCTTTCGAATCCAGCTTCTTTCCCTTTTTGTACATGGCGATGTTTCCTTTCCCTTGTTGGCTATTTGAGTTCGACTCCGCCTATCCATCCCCAGTAGACTCCTGAGCCCTTACCGTAGAAGGCAATGAACTCGTCGAGCGTCTTGGTGGTGACTGCACCTTCGTTGCTCATGACCTTGCCGTCACCGATGTAGATGCCGACATGGCCATAGAGAAGTCCGGGGGTACCGGTGCCCGGGTGGCTCGCGTCGCCGACGATCATGCCGACTTTGAGGTCGGCGGGGTTGTTGCTATGACACCATGCCTTGACCATGTCGCAGGCGTTTCCACCGAAGGTGCCGACACCAGCCGCTTTGAATACGTTTGTCACCCACGCGGCACACCAGTTCAGGCCGGGTGAGGGCGTGGACTTGCAGGAGTTGACGACGGCGAGCTGGCTTCCCGTGGCGCCCGCGAGACCCTGGCCCGAGCCGCCGAGGGTGCCGGACGTGATGGCGTTGTAGAAGTACTGCGCGTTGGTGTATCTCGGTTCCCAACCGGAGGGCTTGCCCCCCACCATGGCGCACCGCTCCCAGCCCATGGCGTAGATCTTCGTCGCGGCCTCGAGATCGGTCGCATCCATGAATGTTTGGTAGTTGTACTTGCCGTTGGCGCTGTGAAACGAGCCCCACTCATCGTGGTCCGACCAGAACTCGAGCTGGACATCGAGTTCGTACCAGTTCTTGCCCTTCTCCTTGGCGAACTGAGCAAGGCGAAGGCGACGCCCTCCGTCCCACTGGCCGATGCCCACTGCCTTGTTATAGACAGAGCCCCTCGCGATAATCTCGTCGTTGGTGCAAGGGTTGATGCCCTCTTCCCAATAGGCATAGGAGCCCTTCACCTGGTCGGCCAACGGATAAATCTTATGATTTGAGGATCCAGCAGACTCATGGCAGTAGTTGCCCATGATGGCGGCGGCGTGGATGTCGTCGCAACCGTGGTCTTTGAGGTACAGGTAGATGGTGAGCTCGTCGCCGTCCAGGCTGCCGCCATTGCTCGCCCCTCCCGCCTGCTGGCCGAACTGCACGAGCCCGAGCGACGAGGCGAAGATCGCCCCCATGAGCAGAAGGCCGCCGAGGGAGAGCAGTGAGGCGAATATGGCAATCCTGTTCTTCCATTCCCTGAGGGAGAGAAGCTGCTTTCTTCCCTTACGGCCCTTGAATAGCTTTCGGGAGAGCTTGCCGCCGACGGCGCGCCCCGCCTTCTTGCTAAGGGAGGCCTGCTTGAGGGCGACCTTCCTCTTCCTACGCAAAACCATCTTGCGATGGTCCTTGAGCTTTTTGACGGCGGCCGGGTCCTTCTTGAATGAACCCGGACGGCGCTTCGTAAGGATGTCGAGCTCGACCGCATTGGCACGCTTGAGCGTCTTGGAGGCGCTACCGGAAATCGGGGCGACGGGGACCGTCGCCACCTTTTTCGCGAGCGATGAGGATGCCAGGAGCTGGGCCGAGGGCGTTGCGCCCGACACAGCGGCCCCGCGTCGGGAAGACGAGGCCATGCCGGAGGGGGAGAAACCCGATCCCTCCGAGTTATCTGTGTCGGGCGCATCGGCTTCGGATGCCCCTGCTATGGATGATTTCGCGACCGACGCGAAGGTGCCGCCGTATGAGGCGGCGCCCGCGGCGGCGGATGCCGCACGCGAGCGCGTCGATTTCTGGGCGCTGAGACGGGAAAAGCCCGAGGAGCCGGATCGCGACCTGTTCGGACGCGGCGAGGACCCTTCCCATGCGGAAGCGCGCCGTGACTCGGCTTCGAGCACGGCGGGCACGGTGCCCGTACGCCGGCTGGCGGCGGTACGGGCATCCGCATGGGCAAGGTTTGAGCTATATCTCGTCGAGCGCGGTTTCATCTACTAGCCTACGAAACCGGAGCCGTCGGCATATTCGTTGAGGCCCTCAGGGCTGATCTCGTCGGGGCTGGCAAACATGCCGCCGACGTCCTCACCGCTGTCATTCTGATATTTCAGCAGGGTAGACATAGCGCTTGCGACCGATGCGCTACCAAATTGCTGGTCCGCCTGCGGCTGGGGAGCGGCAGCTACCTGAGAAGCGACCTGGGCACGATGGCGCTGCGCTGCACGCTGGTTCGGATACATGCCGTTGGGCTGCGCGAAGCTCGTCGCGGGGTCCTGATGGGCAGGTGAGGAAGGAGCCGGCTGTGAAGGGACCTGGGTCTGGGTGCGCGGATGAGGCGCCGAGTCCATCTGCTGCTGACGGGTGCCGTTTGACCAGGAACCCGGCTGCGCATTGAGGTCTTCAGCAGGTCGAGCTTGCTCGGGAGCGGGCGCGGGCTGAGGCTTCACCTCGGCCTCGAGCCCGTTAGCGCGTTCCGACATGGCGACAAGCGCCGGCAGCGTGTAGCCGACCTCGGAGCCGGAGAGGGCCACTGTGCCGTTCGAGAAGGCGATGTCGCCGGAAGGCTCGGTTCCGAGTGTGATTCCAGCGGAGGAGAGCGCACGCGCGAAGTCGTCAAAATGGGTGTCGCTCTCGCGGGTGAAGACCTGATCGATTGCGTTCAGGACGAGGTCCTTGAGCTCAGATTCGGCCTGTGCGCGCAGCTCCTCCTCGGTCGGGAGTCGGCGGGTGTTGAAGCGCGAGAAGTCCGCGCCCTCCTGGAAGTCACGAATATCCATTTCTTCCATCCTTTCCTTATTGGCGGTAACCGCGTTCCGGTTGCCGCCGCCGTTGAAACCAAATTGACCACTCGCGGGCCGTGTACCGGGTCGTGGACGCGACGGGGGAGCCATGTGCGCAGGTGACGGAACGTTACGGCCGATTTCATCGCGCCTGGAGCGCGGAGTCGAAGACGGGGCGTCCTCAGGCTCGTCGAGCGCGGCGACGTCTGGGTTTGCCGCCGTCGACTTGACTGCACGGCGCTTGATATCGGCGGGACGGGTCGTGCAGATGTCGTAGAGCGTCGGGCAGATCTTAGAGTCAATCTGGAAGTCGAAATGCACCACGCGATTCTTGAACACGTAGAGACCCTCGCCGGGATGGGCGGTTGCCAGGACCTTCGTCTGGCTCTCGGAGAGGTTGAACAGCTCCTGGAAGTCGGGGAGGAGGTCGCTTGTCTGCTGCAGAATCGTCACAAAGGGAGAATTCTGGAACATGTAGCGCGTCTCCTCACTGTTGAGGACGCGCGAGAGGTTCTGCGTAATGGCATTGATGTAGAAGTCCCATTTACCGCCGCGCGTGAAGAAGCGGTCGATCTGGCTGCGGGCGTAGGGGCTGTCGAGCAGGAGCTGGAACTCGTCGATGATGAGCCAGGTTCGCCTGCCGGCACGTCGGTTCGCCGAGACGCGAACCCAGATGTGGTCGAGGATGATGAGCAGCGCCAGTGGCTTGAGCTCGCTGGACAGCTCGTGCAGGTCGAAACACACGAGATTCGATTGGAGGTTCACGTTCGTCGGATGGTTGAACAGCGACAGCGTACCCGTGACGTAGCGGCGAATGAGCTTAGCCAAGTCGCGGGCGTCGCGCATGTCAGAGCCCTGCTCGGACATCAGGAAGTCGTAGATATCCTGGAGCGTCGGAAGGTTCTCGGGTCTCGGGTCGTCCAAGTACCGGTTGTATGCGTATGCGGCGGCGGCGTCGAGGACGTTTGCCTGGGCATCGTTGACGCTGCTTGCCATCATGCGGACGAGCGACTGGATGAAGGACACCTTCGCGGGCACGGGGGAGGACTTCGTCTCCGGATCGTCCGAGCCGTATGCAAGGGAGATGTCGAGGGGGTTGATGAAGTCGCCGGAGTTCTCGGCGATACGGATGACCTGGCCGCCCAGATACTCGGTGGGCGTGACGTACTCGCCCTCGGGGTCAATCGTGATCACGTCGTCGTCCGGATGCTTCAGGTGCACAGGGATGATGCGCGTGATCTTCGAATTGAAAGATTTACCGGATCGGGGCTGCGCCAGCGTGAAGCTGTTCGTGTGCTCATGGGACACGGGGTCGTAGACGATGAACGAGCGGGTCTCGGCGTTGAGGCCCATGATGTTGCCGCCCGGATCGTTCATCTCGGCGGCAACGAACATCAGCATGTGTGACAGGGGGTCCGTGGTCAGCGTTCGCTCATACGGAATGTAGGGGGCGCCGATCGGCAGGGCGGTCGAGAAGGACTCCTCGCGAAGGGCCCGCCATGAATCGGGATAGGGCTTCCTGTGAGTCGAGAACACCTTCTCCACCTCGCGGCAGGCCTCCTCGAGTTCAGTCTCCGTACGCCCCTGGACGGTCACGACGGTCGTGACGCCAAAGGCGTGCATCTCCGCGCTCTCAAGGTCATCTCGGAACGCCTCGGCGTCCTCCTGGGCTTCGCGCATCGCGGGCGGCATGTTGTTCTGGTCGACGAAGTAGCCGACCTCGGGACGGCTCGTATTGAACTGATAAGTGTTGTTCTCCTCGGTGATCTCGTGCAGGTGGTTCTCGGCGGCTGAAATTGCCGCGGAGAACTCCCAGGGACGGATATGCCATGCGACGGTGAGGTCGTAGGGCAGGCCCGTCAGGTCCGAGATAAAGGAGTCCTTCATGGTCTTACCGTATCCGTCGAGGGTTACGTCGTAGGTCTTAACCCAGCGACGGCCGACGATCATACGGGGATCGCCACGGTAGCCGTCTGCGGTTAGGACGGAGGAGGGTGCCACGAGCTCGCGGGTCGTCAGGCCGACGGTCCCGGACAGGCGCTCGAAGTTCGCCGTGCCCGGAGTGTCATCCTGGCGCGTCATGGTCTGGATGATGTCAAGGCGCTGCTGGCCGTCGAGGACGTGTGCGTCGGAACCGAGGTCGCGCATGAAGCGCAGGAAGGAATCCGCCTCCTGGGACAGCCGGGGCACCGCACGCTCCAGCGTGTCGGCGGTAACGGCAATCGTGATGATGCGGTCGCGGCGCACCGAGCGGGATGACTTGGCGAGCATGGAGCGGGTCCACGCGTTGTACTCACGGCGCAGGACGTTGCCGCGCTCGTCGCCTGGAACCTCGCGGAACAGCAGGTCAGAGGCGAACTCCTCCGGGCTCACACGCTTGTTCATGATGAAGATGCCGAGGCGAACCGTATGGTCGAGCGAGTCGAGGTATCCCGCCCATGCCTCGCGAACGAGATACTGATCCTCGGGTCGCGCTCCCTGATAGTTGACGTCATCTACTCGAAGGGCGATGGAGTAGGTCTCGCTGTCGATGCGCATGACGCCATCCACCGTGAGCAACTCGTAGGGGACGAGTTTCGTGGTCGACCACTTAGGCTGGACGAGCTTCACATCGGTCGAGAGCGCAGTGTTGACGCCTAGCTCCATCTGTTCCTCGTCAGTCGCCCAAGAAGATCCGAGGGGGATGGATGGCACATCGGCGCCGTATTTCGCGACATACTTGTCACGCTTCTTCTTCAGCTTTTTCAGGCGTTTGTCCATCTGACGCACGCCCTTCTGCCAACCGGCCTCGAGAGCGCTCGCGCGGCGCTGCTCGGCCTCGGCAATCTCTCGTTCGAGATCGTCAATAGTCAGTTTGCTCATCTAGGGTTTCTCCCATCGTTTCTCACGGAGGCCTCAGCCATCGCCTGGGCGATTCCCGCCGGCACGGCCTCCTGTTCCAACTTTCTCGCCTTCCTTGCTGCCTTATCGCGGCGTTTCTGCTCGCGCGCCTCGGCCTTCGTCTTCTTCGGAACGGACACCTCGAAAGTTGGAACTGCGAGCGTGAGCTGATCGGGCTCGGCGTGGTCCTTCAGCATAAGAGGAAGCCATTTCTCGGACTTGAGGCCGTGGTGCGAATGGAGGCCAATGACGCCGATTGCCACGCAAATCGGTATCACCGTGTAGGTGACAATATCGAGGCTCCAGCCCCATGCGTAGACGCCGTATATGCCGACCGACACGACAGCGACTGCGGCGAGCGCGGCTATGGCTGAACGCTTGGAAAAGCGCCCGAAGATGTTTCTCGCGACGTAGTTATTGATGTCGTCGCGTACGAATGTCTCAGCCATTTCACTACCTTCCCTAGACAAGGCCAAACAGGCTGTTGGCAACGACTTTTGACTTGTTCACGATTTCCGTAATGCAAAGAACCGAACACATCGACGGAATGAGCGCGGCCGCGGCGCCCCCGAAACCATTTAGGGTGCTCGTATCGGACGTGATGGGGGCAATAAGTTCGGTTGCGACCGTATTGATGAGAGGAATCATGCCAATCGCGATGACAATCATCACCGCCTGGAAACAGACCGCAGCGAAACGCTTGAGATAGCCGACGCCCATGGGCCTTGATTTGTCGTCAGCAAAGAACGATAGGCAAAGGGGGCTTGCTGCGGCCCTTAAATAGATTTCGCCTACACGTACGAAGATGGTCGTCAGCACGGTGAATAGGCAGGCTACGCAGGCAACAAGCGAGACGATGGCGAGGATGAGAAGGATAAACGATGTCCCAGCCTGTGCGTAAGTCAGGGCGTCGAATGATTTGATCACCTGGTCTTTTATGCCAATGGAGTTGGTAGTGTCGATCCCCATTGATGCAAGCGTACTATTCACGATGCCTACAAGGTGCTGGGCGAGAACGTATACGGCTGCACAGATGTCCATCGCGTGGATGATGAGGGTATAGCTCACCGCGAACATCATGACGACGAAGGCGAGGCTTGCCATGATATCGACGCCGGCCATCTTGCGGCGAACATCCAGCTGGTGCATGAGGGCGACGCCGAAGGTCAGGCCGAGAAACGCCATGGCATAGGGCTGGAAAGCGCCTTTCGAAAGTTTCGACGCCATAGTGTAGAACTGGCCGAAAGGACCATTGGTAAAGTCGGATGTGAATGCAGTATTCGCCGTAGAGGACACTAGCGAAATGCACCATTCGGCAAGGCTCGTTGCGCTTTCCGCAAGCCCACGGCAGAAGGTCCACACCAGATTTTCAGCCGCATATTTAAAGAAATTAAACGACAAGGCGAATTTTGGAGGGTTTTTACTAATTAGCTTATCGTCTAAATCGTCTTCTTCCTTTGCCACCGAGTCATTAGAGCCACTGGGCTTGTTATTATCATTTCGGTTAACGCTGGTTGAGGCGGACGCAGCCTTTTCCCATCCGTCAGGAGCCCAAGAGGGCTCGAGCTCTTTCTTAAGGTCCTTTGCATTGACCCCACCGTCATAATTCTTCTTCTTACTGTGAGACTTGTCTACGACCTTGTCTTTTTTGTCATAGTAGACCGGTCCCTCAATTGTCTTCTTTACCGTGCTTCCGCTGTATGAAGTAGTTACGGTGTAACCAATTTTGTACGCTTTAATGCCATCATGCTCGAAAGATACGAACTTGTTTTTTTCAGTGTCGCTCCATTTGATACTTACATATGTGCTTTCATCTTTGGGCACAACATCAACGTCCCACTGCCCCTTCTGCGCAGCATAAGCAATTGTCGCAATGGCGCAGGCCACAACAAGCGTCAAGACGCTGACGGTAGCAAAACGTAAGACGCAATCACCAAACGAAGTCGGCCTCTCGTCATATTCAAATTCGCCATACGGGTCTGTCGGCCTAGGCGACGTAGCACCACCGATGGGGGAGCCGGCCGCGAGGGCAAGCAGCCTCTCTTGGATATCCATTATCCGAGGATGCCGTTGAACAGCTGGGAGATGATGTGGGAGACACCACATCCGGCAATAAAGACGCCAGCGAGAACCTGCCACCACTCGGTACCATGGCCGGGGCGGCCTTTGGTCTTCTCCTCGAGTAGGTTGTAGACGCCCCACAGGGCAAACAGAGAGCCGCCAGCGATCATAACGTTCTCGAATTTGGTGACAAGATCAGCAAGCTGTTCCATTGAAGTTTTCCTTCCCTTATGGATAGTTGATACCTATTCACGCGCCCTTAGGCGTCGATGACGATGGTTTTGGGGTTAGTGCGGTCTATGAGCACGACACCCTCCGGTGTTGACACGTCAGGGCTATCCGCGTGCCGCCTGGCGCGCGCCCACTCGAGCATGTCGGTCTTGCCGGCGCTGAGATACTCCTTGCGCCTAGGGTGGATCTCGGGATCGGCCTTGAGGTCGCGAAACCACATGCCCTGCTTGTAATGGGTCACGCACTCGTCAGGGGACAGGCCGTCCTCCTCGTTGAAGCTGTAGAGCTCCTCGGGGCTCATAAGCGGGACCTTGACGTATCTCGTACTCTCCTGAATGGATTTGCCACTCGCGGAGTTCGAGACGGAGTAATCCGTGAACTTCTTCGTGGTGTTGCCCATCTCGCGCGATATCTGCTCGCAATCGGAAAAGAGGGAGGAACCCATGTACATAAAAATGGCCGAGTTTGCTCGGATGGATTCCGACTGCTTGCCGTATCGGGCCTCGAGCTGCTTGCCGTCCTGCACGATCGCGCAGAGGTTGATCCAGAATTTGCGGCTCTCGGCGAAAAGCTTCTCGAGGTCAGGGATCTTGCCTATTTGGGCTAGCTCGTCGAGATAGCAGTAGAGGGGGATCTCGAGATGGCCGATTCCGTTCGTTGACCCGATATCCTTCGAGATGTCGAACAACTGGTTCAGGGCCATCGCGGCGACGAAGTCATAGGGGCCGCCACCGGACTTGATGCAGAAGAAGATTGCGCGTTTGCGCTTGTCGATAGACTGGAGATCGAGCTCGTCACGCCCCAGCATCTTCCTGATTGCGGGGTTGTTGAGCCTTTGCAGGCGTGCGGCACACGATGACACGACCGCCGCCATCTGCTCGGGAGCGCCGGCGTTGGCCTTGAAAGTGCGGTAGTTGGTGAGGACCGAGTTCTCGGGGAGTGACTCGTCGTCCAACGCGTCCTCACCGTAGGTATCGATGATGTACTGAGCGAACCCGTCGAAGCCGTCGCGTTCCCGTGTCCCCTCGAATACGAGGTCGAGCTTGTTGATGCCTTCGGCGCCGTCGGCCTTTGCCATCGCGAGATAGTCGATGATGCCCGGAAGGGTGCAGTCGGCGGTATTGCCGTTGGCCTTGAACCAGAAGACGAACATGCCGCAAACGCAGGTGTAGAAGTTCTTCTCCATATCGATGAAGAACTGCTGGTCCCCATGCGTATCCTCGCCCTTGGTGTTCGAGATAAACATATTGACCAGGGAGTTGATAGACGTGACGTCACGGCAGTTGATTAGCGGGTTGTAAGGCGTGGATGCCAGGATATGCTCCTCGTCGCGTAGGTCGATAACCTGCACGTCATAGCCATTGCTCTCCAAAAAGGCAGCCGATGCGCGGAACAGCTCGCCCGAAGGGTCGGTGAAGACCATATTGCCGTTCATCTGCATAATCTGGTTGGTCACGAAACGGTAGGACTTTCCGGCGCCCGATCCGGCCATGATGAACATGTTGCGGTTCGGCACCTGGCTCTCGCGCCTTATCGGGTCCTTCCTATCGTTGACGATGGATGTGCCGGCAACCTTGCTGTTGAGCGAGAGGATGATATTGTCGTCCTCGACCGTCTCACACCATTCGGGAACCGGCCATTCGGCTGTCGCCTTATTGTGCGAGTACAGCAGACGCTCCTGGGCGGTCGAGAATCGCTGAGATCCATATTGCTTTGCAGGAGAGATGTCCTCTCCTGGCGCCTCATGTTTAAGGAAAACGGCAAGGGCGATTACGAGGGCCGCGACGACCGAGGCCAGCAGTGGGACCCCGCCGAAGTAGACACCGAGGGGCCGACGGGATGCCGCCCACGCGACGAACGCCACGACGTCATCGGACGTCTCGATACCGCTTGTTCCGAGCATGACCTTCTGGACCGTGAGGTTCACGATCCAGAAGGCAGCAGATCCCAGCACGACGGCTCCGACGATCTTCGTTATGTCTATCCTTGGCAGCTTCATCGGCTACCTCTTGACCCGCTTGTTGAGGGTTCGGGAGTGCGTGGTCGGACGGTTCTGGTTTCCGATTTGGTGACGGTTGGCCTTGCGGTCGGCTGCGTCGCGCATATTAACGGCGCGGATGACCTCATGCGAGCCCATCTGTTTGGTTCGTCCCTGGCGCTGCTGGAGTCTGACTGACCCCTCAAAGGCCTCGCGGTCCTTCAGTGTCTCGATTTGGGTGTGGCACCGGACGATGGCATCGGCACGGCCATCCCGAAGCACGCCCTTGTCATCGCCCTCGCAGATTTGGTGCCCGATTTTTGCCGTGCGCCCGTCGGGATCGGTAATCCTGAAGGCTCCGGCCGTGGAAACGGCGGCGGTGTAGACGGCACCGTCCCAACCGGTGAACTTACGCTTGTACATACCATCGTTCTGGTCGAACTTCCAAGATTCTCCCAGATATTCGATATTCTCCGGTGCGGGCGGGAGCCCTACCGGGGGAAGGCCCACAGCAGGTAGCCCGATTGCCGGAAGGGCGGGGTACTCTTTTGGCTGCGAAGGCGACTGGATATCGTTTGGATTGGCGGACGTCTGGACGCCGCTCTCGGCTGGGCCCCTCATCGCGTTGTCCACGTCGGCATTCGAGATTAGCTTCCTCTCGATTGCCGTCTCGATGCAGGCGGCGAGAGCCTCCTGGTCCTTCATCTTGTATTCGATTGCGAAATAGCCTGTCGCCGGGTCTTCAAAAACGGCGAACCCGATGCGGTGCTTTCGACATATATCGGAAAGGAGCGATAGGTCGCCACGGTCAAGCGCGCCTTCCTTGCCAAGGTTCACGAGCTTGATGACGTCGTTGCGGTCGCGCCTGAGCGTGTGCTCGGTAACGAGACCATAGCGGCCGAGCCCGTTCACATGGCTGATCGCGTGGTTCGCGCCGCGACCGGCGATTCTGCCCGTACCCCCAGCAACCTTGCCGGTACCACGCGCGAGCGCTCTCATCGTGATGATGAGGACTTCGCGCGCCGGCGGCAGAACAGCCTGGCCGAGCATCAGCAGAACACGCATGGCCTCTTCATTCTCCCCGGGCATTACTACTACCTCCCTCCGGCGACGTGTAGTTGGGGCCGCACATAAAGCGGCCCCAACTACAGTTTTCGCCATATAGGCCACCCGTGCCGACCGGTTTGGTGCCACAAGGTGACAATTTCTCTAATTAGCTATGTCTGTGTACACAGGGGCGCTTGACATGCGTGCCTGGTTGCTTCTGGCCCTCGGTAACTGCAGTCGTGTGTCGATATAGGCGCCTTGTAACCAAGGCATCGGCGAGCGCATCGTGCGGAGCGCCCTCGAAGCTATAACCCATGGCATCTGCCGCAGAGGTGAGCCTCCATCTGGTATGGGACTCCGAGAACGGGCCGTGCACGCGCCCGAATTCCTCCATCGCATCGACAATTTCCACAGTCTGCGGAATGACGATGCCCTCATGCTCGAGGAATCCAAGGTCGAATCCGACATTCCATCCGACAATCTTTTCCGTGCGGTCGAATAGAGACTGGACGGCCTCGAGATAGTTCTTAAAAGGTCTATAGTTCACCACCGAATCGGGTGAGATGTGGTTCACGCGCTCCGCGGCAGGCCACTCGGTCTTATGCTGCGGCTTGACGCGCAAATGAACCGACGAAGGAGACTCCCGATGCTCGATGTCGAGAACCATAGCCAGTGTCAAGATCTCATCGCCCTCAAAGGGGTCGAGCCCCGTCGTCTCGGTGTCGATCGTCATGCACTCGATGGGAGAGTCGAAAGGCACCAAGGTAATACTCATCTTGCCGCCTCCCTATGCCTGTCCGTAATGGAAATAGCCGGTGCGATTGGGAACCGTGGTATGGAGTGCGCCCTCGGCACCGCCGCCCAACTTCCTGCTGATCTGCGCGATGAGATTTTTTGTCCCAGGCATCTCGTGGGCGCGTTCGGTCTTGATGTCGTCCTTTTCGACATAGCCCCCGTCGACAGACTCGTCCCACTCGTCCTGCGTCGATTCGGTGTAATAAACGGGTGCATCGGGGTCGTTTTCGATGGCCTGGGAGGCAAGCGTATCGATGTGTTCGGTATTCCCCCTCACGGCAGCATGGACAACGTCATCGGTGAGCGCACCGCCGTTCGCAATGTACTCATAGAGGCTTTGGTCGGCGGGATCGGGAATCACGCGCCCGAACTGCTCGTCCGTCACATAACCCTCGTCGCCGATCCTGAATTGGCCATAGGGCCCCGCCGGCCACGGCACCGCGATACGCGAGAGCTCCGTGTCCGCCATGACATAGAATTTCATGACGGCGAGCTTCTCATCTCGAGAGATATAGTCCTGAACGGCGATGGGGGCCTTCGAGTTGATATGGGTTCGATCTGACGGCGAGAGCGAAAGACCTCGCTCGATCTCATATTCGGCCTGAGCAGTGGAGGCCGTGAACAGGGCCTGCGCGAGCAGCCAGGACTTCTGACCCGCATATGTGTTGCGAGCGATACCGTCAAGAGCGACCTCAGCCACAGCCGAGAGAAGGTTGGGCTCTGCCATAATCGCGCCGAGCGCGGCGACAGCCGGCCACTTAAGGTATCCCTCGCATTGCTGCGGGTCCATGATCATTTCGCGCGCAGCATCGAAAACACGGTCGAGGTCGAGCAGGCCCAGCCCCGCTGCCACCGCCGACCTATCCAGGTTGTCCATACGGCTCTCCCTTCGGTCATAGTTCCGTTGGTTGTATCGTCCGCCCTTGGGCCTGACGATGAGAGCCGCTGAACAACTGTTCCTAGATTTTGATTCGTTAATGTTTAAGCGATTGAGCGTAGAGGAGGGTCACGTCGCGCTCCATCGACACGACTCCGTCGGGCGATGCCGTGCTTTTGGTCGCAAGTCGAAGCGAGTCAATGATCTTTTTCGTGCTGGGACTGCAATCGACTCTATGGGGGGCCACGCTCAGCTCTTCATACTGATCAAGGATCGCGTCCACCTTCCGCGACTCGTCGAAGGTCTGGCCGCGGTAGAGCTTATAGTCGTGTCCACCGATGCTGACGAGGCCGTCGGACATGAGAGCAATATCTTTCGCTTCAATCGCAGGCACAATGGCGAAATTTACACCTGCGGCGATGGCAATATCCTTGTATTCATTGGGAATGACCATCTCGCGAAATTCGGACAGATCCCTCATCGAAAGAAACGCATTTAGGTTAACTTCAACGGCGTCATATCCACCCCGTCCGGCACCATCGATAATGGAGCCGAACACCTCTGAATCCATGAGTATGCCGGGCAAGGGGTCTGCACTAGACCTCTTCATATAGACAGTGCGATCTCCTTGGGCGGGCCCGTCGAGGTTAACGGTCACGTCGGACCAAAGTTCACCAAACGAGTCGGACCCTTCGGTCACATCGAAGGCTTGGATGCATAATGTATCGTTCTCCTCGTAGAATTGCTTCACGAGCTCAACGGTCTTCGGCTCGCCATCAACCGAATAATTGACCTTGATGCCGCCCTTGGTGGTTGCATCCACATAGAGGCTGCTGTCCTCGATGCGCTTTTTGAGGTTCTCTCTATAGGCGACCAGCGATCCTGGGAGCGCCTGGATCTGAGAAAGGCCTCTTTCCAATTGGTCAATATCGACAACGACCGGCTGTTCGATTTTAGGGAATGGGCTCAGCTGAAACGCTTTCATCGCATAGTCGCTTCTGTCTTCCCTAGCCGTCATAACGAGGGCGGCGTCGCTTGGAAACAGCGTAGTACCGTCAACCCTAACGATCCTGACGGTGTCTCGCCTTGTCGCCGACGCCACAGACTGAAGAACATGGGACGATGCCTGGTCGATATTTCCGAGAACGATGGCGCCACCGCTTGCGGCAGAGATGACACCCGGCCTGATGGGGCGCCCGCCGCCGATAATACCTGCGATGCTTGCCGTCCCGATATCGGAGACAACGGCAACGTTACCCTTCGCACCGACACCGGCAAGGTCTCTCATGAGCGTCGCCTCATCGCTTTCGCCGACGCGGAAGAACGCGCGAAGCGCCTCTCCCGCACGATCCGGGCTATCCGTCTCAATTAAGATGGGAATTCGCGTCGCAAGGGCCTCGGCCACAGCGGAGACTGCAGCAGGCGGGTAAACCGGACTCAATTGATTTGGTTCAGCCGGCATAGGCCTGCCGATAAGATTCTCAGGATTACCCAAGGAATAAGATGAGATCGAGTCCAGGGTTTGAAGGCTCGGGTTAGAAGGCCTCAATCCGCGCGGAGTTGCCGCGGAAACGACTCCCTGGAGATTCAGCTCATGGCAGAGATCCTCAACTGCAATGGCGCCCCGACACGACGTCACGTTACCGCCGAAGTCCAGCGATCCAAAATACAGCTTATCCTTGATATACGTAGGATCGACCTGCCCCGAGGCGCTCAGGATACCAAGCGCTATGGGCAGCGCGAGGGAGCCTGCGTCTCGAATTCGACCTGAGAAGGCCTTGCTATAGCCGGGCGAGGGCATGACGTCGATAGAACCACTGTCTCGAGGCAAGGTGTATCCCTGCGCCTTGAGTGCACACCTGACAATGCCCCGCAACTCCACGGCGGCGTTATCCTGAATGCCTAGAATGTGAATGCCGGGAATTCCCGGTTTGAATTCAATCGCGATGTCAATGGGTACTGCCGAGGCGCCTTCCACAATGGCGCCATGGACAACTGTACGATTGGTCATAACTCGCTCCAATCCTCAATGATAATGAAACAAGTTTGACGGCAGGCATTAACCATTGCGTCTAGCTGAACAACTGTTCCGGGACCTCACTGGCTCGCCGCCGATTGAAAGAGACGGTCCATAGCATATTCACAATGTATATACTGGGATAATTGTTTATGCATTGAGCTGTGGTGGATAGCGGTGGATAGCCAGAAGAAACCAGTGGATTCTAGAAGGAATGACCAATAGTAAAGCGGTTCCCCTGAACAACTGTATTTCATGGAAACCGCTGGTAGATAGTGGTGGGCCCTCCGGGATTCGAACCCAGAACCCAGGGATTATGAGTCCCCTGCGCTAACCGTTGCGCCAAGAGCCCTTATGTACTGTGATTATAATTTCAGCAATGGAAATTCATTTCCCATAGGGTTAAATCACGATTTGAAATACTACCATGCGCAAGCAAGTCGCACAACGCACGATCAAGCCATGTTTTTAACACTCGGTATTCCCTGATAATCATGATTCATCAGAAAAAATAGCAATAGAGGGGATAGTTCAAGCCATTATCCCAAGACTGCAAATAGATTTAACCATCAGCGAACCGGTGCCATTTCAAAACCATGCCGGATTACGGGGCTCAACCCAGACCGGCCGTCCATGCCCTGCATTTAACTAAATGCA
>CALDEU010000044.1:0-53635 GCA_937942395.1 uncultured Collinsella sp.
GAATTTAAACGGCTGAAAAAGGGGCATCGACCTGCGCCGATGCCCCCAACGTGGACACACATTTTGTCCTATAAGCCAAAAAGAAAGCCGGGCAGGTGCGGAAAACCGCACCTGCCCGGCGATATGCGTGAGGGTAGCTAAACCCCGTCTCAAATGAGCTACTAGAGGAGATTGAGGGGGAGCTGGGGGGCGTCTCCCCAGAGTTTCTCGAGGCGGTAGAAGTCGCGGGCTTCGGGAGTGAAGACGTGGACGACAACCGAGCCGTAGTCCATGAGCATCCAGGTCTTCTGCTCGCGACCCTCAATGGAGAACGGATGCTCGCCGCAAGCCTCGGCGACCTTCTCCTCAATCTCGTCGACGATCGAATCGACCTGGCGGTTGTTGGTACCGGTGGCAAGCACAAAGTAGTCGCACACGTCGGAAAGCTCGGTCAGGTCGAACACCTGAACGTCCTCGCCCTTCTTGTCGTAGGCGGCCTGCGCGGCGGCGCGAGCGACATTCTCGGCGGCGACACCGCTCGCGGACAGCGAGGCGGCAGTGCGGTCGGACGTGGCGACGAAGCTCTTGTGCTCCACACCTTCAAGAATCTGCTCGTCGGTCATGGTCTCGTCGGCCATGGAATACCTCTTTCTAGACAGCCCGAGCTAGCGCAGCTGGGCGTAATGGTTGTAAATCGTAATAGCCGTGGGATAAAGATAGCGCCCGGACTGGATCACATAGACCAGACCCTGCGCAAAACAGGAGAAGAACAACTCATCGAGCGAGGACTTCCCCACCATCTTGCGCAGCGCATGCGCATAGTCGCCGTGGCGGTTGGGCTCGATGGCATCGGCCACAAAGACCACCATATCGAGCGGCGTCATGTCGCAGGCACCCACGGTGTGACGGTCGACAGCCTGAAAGACCGCCGGCGACAGCTCGGGAAAAAGCTGCGGAAGCTCATAGGCGGCAACAGGGCCATGCAAAAGCGGCGTCGCGGCGGAAGGAGAGCCGGCAATCTTAATGCCGTAATGCAGAGCGCGCGTGACCAGCTCGTCGTCGGAGAGCACTTTGTCCCAGTCATGGATCAGGCCGGCGGCAGCGGCATCAAAGCGGTCAACGCCGTAGACCTCGGCCAGATGAAGTGCGGTCTCGGCAACACCCAGCGAATGCACATAGCGCTTGCGCTTATTCTTCATGCGAACATCGAGCAGCTCTTGAATGCGCTTGAGCAGCGCGCGCTCATCGCCCTCAAACTGATCCTCTACCGACAACGTAGACCCCCATCACTCAAAATCTTCTTGACCCAGATCGACATACAAACCGCGCTTGCGAATGTAGCCGAGCACGGACTCGCTCGTAAGATAGCGCACGCTCATACCGCGGGCAACTCGCTTACGAATGTTCGTCGAGCTGATCGCCAGCGCCGGAATCTGAATATAGCGCACGTCGAACGGCAGCCCCGACTCTTTGATTCGGGCACGCGCCGTATCGATATCAAAGCCCGGTCGCGTCGCCGCAATAAAGGTAGCAAGCTCAGCGATTCGTTCGGCATCATGCCAGGTCACAATATCGATAATCGCGTCGGCGCCCGTAATAAAGTAGAGCTTTACCTGCAGCGGGTAAAAGTCGCGAAGGGCATGAAGCGTATCGGCCGTATAGGTTACGCCCGGGCGGTCGATCTCGAACCGGCTCGCCAAAAAGGCCGGGTTCGCGGCGGTGGCGAGGACCGTCATGGCATAACGGTCCTCGGCAGGCGTCACCGGCTTGTCAAGCTTAAAGGCAGGAGAGCCCGCCGGCATAAAGAGCACAGCGTCCAAGTCGAGCGACTCGCGCGCCTGCTCGGCGGTCACCAGGTGCCCGTAATGGATGGGATCAAAGGTGCCACCCATAATGCCGAGCCTAAACTCCTGCCCGTCCTCTAGAGGAAGCTCGGGCAAACCGATTCCACCGCGCAGCGACATGGCTTACTCGCCCTCCGGGGTCTCGGCATCGCCCGCGGCATCCGCCGCATCGACAACCTCGACGCCCTCATCCGCAGCATCGGCCACGTCAATGGCTTCAACGGCAACGTCCTCACCAGCATCCTCGAGCTCCTCGTACTCCGAGAAGTCCTCAGCGCCCTCAAAGTCAAAGGCGCGCTGGCAAATGCGGACCTCGTCGCCCGCACGACAACCGGCCTTCTCGAGCGCGTCGTCGACACCCATACGCGCAAACTTATGCTGCAGGTAAATGACGGCTTCCTCATTTTCCCAGTCGGTCTGAATGACCATGCGCTCGATGGCACGACCGACCACGCGGAAGGCACCGGGCTCTTCCTGGACAATGCGGAAACGCTTCTCACGCTGCAGGCGACGGCGCTCCCATTCATCGTCGCGCAGGTCGACCGGCTCATCGGAGACAGCCAACTCGGCACGCAGCTTAGCCACCTGCTCGCCCACGGCAAGCATCAGCGTGTTGAGGCCGGCGCCCGTCACAGCAGACACGGCAAAGAACATATGTCCATCGTCGAGCGCTGCGCGCTTGAGGTCGGCAATCTTGTCGGCCGTGCCCGGCGCGTCGCACTTGTTGGCAACGACGATCTGCGGACGCTCAGAAAGCTCAGCGCCATACTGCTCGAGCTCGCGGTTGATGATGCGATAGTCCTCAACCGGATCGCGATCCTCAAAACCACCCGTCATGTCAACGACGTGCATGATCAGGGCCGTACGCTCAATGTGGCGCAGGAACTGGTGACCCAGGCCCTTGCCCTCGCTCGCGCCCTCAATAAGACCGGGGACGTCGGCAACGACGTAAGAATATTCGCCGGCACGCACCATGCCGAGGTTCGGCACGAGCGTGGTAAACGGGTAGTCGGCGATCTTGGGACGGGCGGCACTCATGCGCGCGATGAGCGATGACTTACCAACCGAGGGAAAGCCCACAAGCGCGGCATCGGCCATAAGCTTCATCTCGAGCTCGATCCAGTGCTCCTCGGCCGGTTCGCCCAGCTGAGCGAAGGCGGGCGCGCGGCGCACCGACGTCACAAAGTGCGTGTTGCCCAGGCCGCCGGCACCGCCGGGCGCCACGACTACGCGCTCGCCATCGTGCACCAGGTCGGCAATCTCGAACATCGGGGTCTGCGTCTCGGGATCGAGCTCGCGCACCACGGTACCCATAGGAACCTTGAGAATCAGGTCCTCGCCGCTCTTACCGTTACGACGGGCACCCTGCCCGTGCGTGCCGCGCTCGGCGCGGAAGTGATGCTTAAAGCGGTAATCGATCAGCGAAGACAACTGAGCATCGGCCTGGATGACGACATTGCCGCCACGACCGCCGTCGCCGCCATCGGGGCCGCCCTTGGGGACAAATGCCTCGCGCCTAAACGACATGCATCCGGCTCCGCCGTCGCCGCCGCACACGTTAATGCGGCTGATATCGGTGAACTGTGACAACAGAATCGCCTCCTACAAAAAGAGGGAGACCCTTGAATCCTAAAACTCAAGTGCCTCCCACATATGTGCTCTATGAAGGGTGAATTACGCGTTCGCGAGCGGGCGTACGCTGACCCTGTGCTTGATACCCTTGTGGAACTCAACGGTACCGTCGACCAGCGCGAACAGCGTGTCGTCCTTGCCACGGCCAACGTTCTCACCCGGGTGGATGTGCGTGCCGTGCTGACGGACGAGAATCGTGCCCGTGGTTACCGTCTGGCCGGCATAGCGCTTCGTGCCAAGGCGCTGACCGCGGGAGTCACGGCCATTACGGGAGGAACCGAGTCCTTTTTTGTGTGCCATTGTGTATACCTACTCTTTCGTTACGAGTGTAATCTACTCGGCGACGGGAGCCTCGGCAACAGCCTCAGCCTCTGCCTTGACAGCCTTCTTGGCGCGGGAGGTAGCCTGAACCTTCACGATCTTCAGCTTGGTGAGCTGCTGACGGTGACCCTTCAGACGACGATAGCGCTTGCGCTTGTGGAACTTGAAGACCAGCTGCTTCTCGCCCTTGAACTGCTCAACGATCTGAGCGGTAACCTTGGCCTTGGCCAGCTTGTCGGGATCGGTGACGATCTTCTTACCATCGTTGAGGAAGATAACCGGCAGGGTGACCTTGTCGCCCTCATTGCCCTCGATCTTCTCGACGGTGATGACATCGTCGGTGGCGACCTTGTACTGCTTGCCGCCCGTGTTAACGATTGCGTACATGTTTACTTGCCCTTCATGCATCAGTTAGTGCAACAGCCGAATATAGTAGCAGGCGAAAATACCCCCGTCAACGAGTATGTGGAGCAAATCCACAAGTTCGCACAGGTATGGGGCTGACGAGTCGGCCCTCGTCGTCCTCGCATGCTTGATTCTGACGCTCGACATCGTAGGAGCAGATGGTCACGAGGTCTTGCATACCGGTGGAAACAATAGGTGCATCCACGCCCGGGGTCAAGCCCTGCAACAAAACATCAGCAGCAGAAAGCAAAATTTCCGGACGCATGGAGCCCTCGTTGTCGGCATGGGTGTCGAGCATGAGCACCAAATGATCCGGGCGCTCCCCCGCCGTGAGCTCATAGCCAACGAGCGTGTGGTCCAAATCCAAGCGCTTGCTCTTTTTTCCGCGCGCGTAGTCGATGCCATGGTCCGCGCGCAGCGTGTCGATCGCACGACGCACCTCATCGGCGCTTACGGGCGCCTCGGGGTCCAGATGCAGGTCGATGCGATACGACAGGCGCGTGAGCTGCGCCGTCAACGCCGGCGTACGCACGTCGATGTACGCCGCCTCGATAGGCGCCAGATCGGCCGGAGACGCCACAGCCAGGCGCTCAAACGCCTCGTCGAGCGCCACGAACTCGGTCATAAACAGGTCATACCACTCGCAGGTCGACGACGTACCAACCGGTAGCGCCGAAGAGAAGCCCACGCGCATGTGCGGAGAGAAGCCCTGCGTGACGGCATAGGGAAGTCCCGCACGGCGCACAATGCGCTCAATGGTATGGATCACTTCTAGATGGCCCAGGTACTTAAGGCGATCGCGCTTGCCATAGCGAACACGAAGCCTAAAGAGCGAGGGGTTGTCGGTCAGGCGCTCACTCATGCGCGATCACCCATCAATACATTCTTGGCGTGGAGCGTGGGGCAGATCCCGCAGCCGGTGCACGACGTGCGGGTGCAGTCGGGAGTCGTGACGCCCTCGAGCGAGCGACGGTACTCGCGCTCGAGGAAGCCGCGCGTGCAGCCGGGGCTCACGTGCTCCCACGGCAGGCGCCAGTCCAACTCGTAGGGCAGGTGCACGAGCTCATTGAGGTCGATGCCGTTTTTGGCAGCAGCCTCCTTCCAGTTATCGAGCGAGAAATGCTCTACCCAGGCGTCAAAGCGAGAGCCCGAGCGCCAAGCGTCGATGATGACGGGCGTCATGTCACGACCGGCGCGGGACAGCGCGGCCTCGATGAGCGAGGTCTCGGCATCGTGGTAATGCACGCGGACGGCACGGTTGCGAACGCTCGTGATAAGCAGCTTCTGGCGACGCTTGACGTCGTCGTAGTCGAGCTGCGGGCACCACTGGAACGGCGTGGCAGCCTTGGGGATAAAGACCGAAACCGAGATCGACACCGAGATCGAGCCGCGACGAGCCTTGGGCACCACGGAACGACCGAGTTCCAGCACGTGATCGGCCAGATTGGCGATGGCCACGATATCCTCGTCGCGCTCGCCGGGAAGACCCATCATAAAGTAGAGCTTCATGCGGTTCCAACCAGCCTCGAAGGCCGCCTTGGCCGCACGGTCCAGGTCCTCCTCGGTAACGTTCTTGTTAATGATGTCGCGCATGCGCTGGCTGCCGGCCTCGGGCGCGAACGTCAGGCCGCCCTTCTTTTCGCCGGCGACCGATTCGGCCATATCCACGCCAAACGAATCCAGACGCTGCGACGGAATAGACACGCGAATACCCGTATCCTCCAGGCGATGGTTGAGCCTGCCGAGCACGTCGCGAATGCAGGAGTGGTCGGTCGTGGAGAGCGAGGTCAGCGACACCTCGTCATAGCCGGTCTTTTCCAGACCCTGAATCACCGACGAGACGATCTGGTCGGCCGAGCGCTCGCGCACCGGGCGATACGTCATGCCGGCCTGGCAAAAACGACAGCCGCGGGCGCAGCCGCGCAGGATCTCGATAGACAGGCGGTCGTGGACCAGCTGCGCATAGGGCACGCACGACTGCGACAGCGGATTCGTGGCGCCGAAATCCTCGACGACGCGCTTGTAGACCACGGTCGGCGCATCCTTGCCCTCACGCGGCACGGTGTAGCCATGGGGCGAGCAGGGCTCGTCGTGACGAACCTCATAGAGCGACGGCACGTAGTTGCCGGCAATGGATGCGAGCTGCTCAACAATCTGCGCGCGCGGGACTCCTTCGTCACGCAGGCGGCGATGCAGCTGGCAGGTCTCGAGCAGCGATTCCTCGCCCTCGCCGATGAGGATAACATCGAAGAAGGCCGCGTACGGCTCGGGGTTGTACACCGAGGGGCCGCCGGCGATGATAATGGGGTCGTCCTCGGTGCGGTCGGCGGCTAACAGCGGAATGCCAGCGAGGTCGAGCGCCTCGAGAAAGTTCGTCACCGCCATCTCGTGCGGCACATGCAGACCGACGATATCGAACGAAGCGACCGGCGCGGCACCCTCGAGCGAGAGCAGCGGAATACCCGCCTCGCGCATGGCGTCACCCATATCGGGCCACGGCACATAGCCGCGCTCGCAGGAGATGCCCTCGGCCTGGTTAAGGATGTTGTAGAGGATGGCGATGCCCTGGTTGGGCAGACCGACCTCGTACACATCCGGATAGATCAGGCAGCAACGGTAGTCGGCATCGGCCTTGGAAAGCGTGCCCCACTCGTGATCGATATAGCGGCTCGGCTTCTCGACCTTGGAGAGCAACGGCTCAATTAAATGAAAACAGTCTTGGTATGCAACGCGCAACGGAAAACCCCTAAGCAGCGAGATCGGATGCGTCTTGGCAGGACGCCATAGGACGGGTAGCGCCCGCGACCGTGGTCACCAGATCGCGAACGCGGGAGAACGTGGCAGTGACCGCCTCGTTGGCACGGCTGTAGTCGACATCGCGCTCGTAGAGCGAAACGAGTGCACGGCCCATGCCGTAGGTGCCCGCGGCAGCAGTGAGCGCCTTGACGGCAAACCCAATATGCGGCGTCTGCTTGACGAGCGCGCGGGTGACCGCGCGGATCACAAGACCGCCGGCAAGCACGCCCGCGACCTCGTAGCCGCGCTCGGGCTTAATGCCGCGTCCAAAGACGGCAGCGAGCTCAAAGAGCATGCCCACCTGCGCCAGCGCCATAACGGGATAATCGGCGCCCGGCAAAAACACCAGCGCACCGGTCGCCATATTGGTGAGCGCGCACGAGGTGATGATACGATTGGCCGCCGCGATGCGCATGAAGGCAAAGTTCGCCGCAAAAGCCGTTTCCTTGTCGGTGCGGTCGAGAATCCAGCGGGCAAGCGTCTCGAGCAGATACGTCTTATCGGTTGCCGCTACCACGCCGAGCATGGGCGTAGACTCCTCGATAAACGGCACCTCCACAGCAGACTCGGCAAGCACGCACACGGGCGCGCCGGCGATCACGAGCTCCTGCACGGCACTCTCCAAGCGATCGGAACCACACGAGAGCACCAGCACCACATCGGTATCGGTCTTTGGAGCAATTCGCTCCTCCCCCAGACGCTCGACGCGCACAATGCCCGAGGTCGTCTGCGGCACAAAGGCGTCTCGCACCGTCTCGGCCAGAAAGCGCGAGGCGGACGAATCCAGATAGACCGAGACGCGCACCGGCGTATCGGAATCCTTCTTAACGGACGCGCCCATCTTAAAAGCGCGGGTCAGCTTATCTACGGGAATTTTCATAGCAAACCCCTCCAGCGGTTACGCGGCGCCCGAACGATGCCGCCATATGGATTGTACGATACCCACCGTCAGCAGCTGAATCATCATCGAAGACGAACCGAAGCTAATAAACGGTAGCGGAATACCGGTAATCGGCATCATGCCGATGCACATGCCGATGTTTTCGAAGGTCTGGAACGCCCACATGCCGACGATACCTACGCATGATAAGCGTAGGAACAGAGACTCGCACTTAAAGGCAACGCGGATCGTCGAGAAGATGAGCAGCACGTACAAGCACAGCAGCAAAAAGGAGCCGCAGAAGCCAAAGGTCTCGGACAAAAAGGCGAAGACGAAATCGGTATGGAACTCGGGCAGAAAGCCGCCGGCAGACTGCGTCGCATGGCCCAAACCCTTACCAAAGAAGCCGCCCGAGCCAACGGCGATAAGCGACTGCTGCAGGTTGTAGGCATCGTCCGAATCGGCATTATCGGGGTCGATAAAGACCGTCAGACGGTTCATCTGATACTGCTTGATGAGCACATCGTGGCCGAGCAACGAATCAAAGACCGAATCGAGCGCCAGGACGAGGGCCACCAGGCCCACGAGCAGGGCCAGGGTCGACAGCACCCATTCGCGGCGTGCACCGCTCATGCAAATGACGATGGCGCCCGAAACCAGCACGACCAGGCCCGAGCCCAGGTCGCCCATGGCGACGACGGCCAAAAACGGAATGGACAGCATGCCGCAGAGCTTGACGTAGTCGCGAACGGTATCGATGCGACCGTTATACTGCGAGCCAAGCGTAGCAATAAAGAAGATGGTGATGAGCTTGGCAAGCTCAACCGGCTGGAATGTCAAGCCGATACCGGGAATCTTGATCCAGCCCGTCATGCCCAGACCGCCCGTATAGGACAGACCCGGAATCTTGGGCGAGAAGATCACGATCAGGTCGATGACGAGCAACGCCGTCGAGAAATTGGAAATACCGCGCAGGTCGGTACGCCAGACCAGCACCGCCAGCACCGCCCCGATGCCAATTCCCAGAAGATGGCGTGAAAACGATGCATCGGCCTTAAACTGCGAAGCCGACCAGATAATGATGGCACCGTAGGCGACGAGCGCCACAGTAGCCACGAGCACACCGATATGCACCTTTTGGCGAAACGTGCCGCGCGAGGCCGAAAGTTGCTTGTTGACGCGGTCCAGGCTGCTGCGAGAGCCGGTCTTGGTTGAACGGAACAGATCCGCCGGAGAAAAATCCATCGCAACCTCCTATCGAACCGAAGAATCGCCCGAGGCCGAAGAGGTATCGGGCTCGTCATAAATCACGCCGAGCACGTCGCGCACGACATGCATCGCGGTATCTGAGCCACCGCCGCCCTGCTCCAGGACGGTAGCGATGACATACTTGGGATCATCGGCCGGTGCATAGGCGCAGAACCACGCGTATTCGTCCTCGCCACTTTTCTCGCCCGTGCCCGACTTGCCGTATACCTGCGGCGTCAGGGTGCCAAAGTGCGCCGCCAGGGACGTCGATGCCGTGTAAATCACGTCGTGCATGCCGTTGCGAACAAGAGCCAAATCCGAATCACTGTTGATCTTGGCCTCCAGGCGCTTCTTCTTGCCCTTGCCATTGTACTTATAGGCATCGCCGTCGCCATCGCGCGACACGGCAGACAAAAATACGTGAGGCACGTACTGTTTGCCGCCGTTGGCAAGACCCATATAGGCGCACGCCATCTGCAGGGGCGTCACCAGGATGTCGCCCTGGCCGATAGCAATGTTGGTCATATCGCCGGCATTCCACTTGCGGTCCTCGGCAGAGGCGTCGGTGAAGTATGACTCTTTCCACTCGGCATCGGGAATACGACCCGCGCCCTCACTCGGCAGATCGATACCGCAGGTCTTGCCTAGGCCCCAGCGACGAAAGACCTCCTGCAGGCCCTCGGGATGTTGCTCGTCATAAAAGAACGCCTTACCCATGTCGTAGAAGACGGGGTCGCACGAGTTGGCGATACCCGACTGCAGCGTCATGGTGCCGTGGCCAGACGTCAGCCAGCAGCGCTTGCCCCAAGCCTTGCCCAGACCCGTCCAATAACCCGTGCAGTTGGTTGTCTGCGTTGAAGTGTAGGTTCCAAACTCAAGACCGGCCAGTGCCGAGAGCGGCTTGATGGTCGAGGCCGACATGTACTGTCCGCTAATGGCGCGGTTGAGCAGCGGGTGCGAACCCTTGTCATCATTGAGCTCGGTCCACACGTCATTTGAGACGCCGCCGATAAAGACGGACGGATCGAACTTGGGCTGGCTCGCCATGCCCAGGATCTCGCCATTGTTGGGATCGAGACACACCACAGCGCCGTTGCCGGCATTGCTGTAGCCAGTGGTCTTGGCAAGCTCGATAGCGCTCGCCAGCGCCGTCTCACAGGCCTGTTGGATCTTAAGGTCGAGCGTGAGCTTAATGTCGGAGCCGGCCTTCGCGGGCACGGCGCCGGCCTGACCGGTCACATTGCCCGAGGCATCGACCTTGACGGTCTGCTCGCCACGAATACCCTGCAGCAGGTTTTCGTAGTAGCTCTCAACGCCCGCCTGGCCCACGATATCGCCCGACTGGTACGTAATCTTGCCAGCGGAAGCATCATCATCGCCAGAGGTTATCTTATTCTGGGCCTCGAGCTGCTCGGAGGTAATGGTGCCGGTATAGCCCAAGATATGGCATGCCGTCTCACCATATGGATACTGGCGCTCGGTACGCTCGGCAATCTTGACGCCCGGGAACTCGCCGGCGTGTTCCTTGATATAGGCAACCGTGGAGCGACGGACGTCCGTCGCGATGGTATGCAGGCTCTGAGCGCCCTCTGTATTGTCCTGAATATTGCGAAGGACCGCCACATAAGGCATTCCAAGCACGTTGGCAAGATGGCGAACCAGAACCTCATCCTCGGCAAGGTCGCGGTAGGCCACGACAGCAAGTGAGGGACGGTTCTGGACAAGCGCCACGCCATTGCGGTCGAGGATGCGGCCGCGCACAGCGGGTGTGGTAACGGTGCGAGTCTGATTACTATTGGCCTGCTTCTCGTAATAGTCCGACGAGACCATCTGCATGCCCCACAGCTTGACGGCAAGTGCCGCAAACATCGCGCCCACACCCGTGGTGAGGATGGAAAAGCGGCCCTTAAAGGCGGTCGCCGCGGTATTGCCCTCGCCCTCGGTGGCGCGCGGGGCCGTTCCATGCTGTGTATCGTAGGTAAAACGGGAATCGCCGCGACGCATGATGACCAGCGCGACCACGATGGCCACAACCAGCACGATACCGGCGATAATAACCGTCATCTGGGAAGACATCTACGGGCCTCCCCTATTTGAGCTTGCGGGTCTTGGGCTTAAAGCGCATACCCGTCTGGCGTCCGCCACGTGCGGAGAATCCATAGCCGGACTGCGGCACGACGCCGGACATCAAAAACGGAATGGCAACCAGACCCGTCAGGATCGAGGACGGCAGCGCATGGCCGAAGATCGCCACGACAAAGCTCGTCTCCAAACCCATAAACAGCAAGATGATGCTGTAGATCACATTAATGACGAGCGCAAAGGCGCCCACGGTGACGCCGCGCGCACTCGGGGTACCGCCCGTCTGACCGACGGCGCTGTGCACCAGGGCAAAAGAACCCACGGTCAGCAGGAGCGACATAACGCCCACCGGCACGGCAGCGGACAGGTCATAAAACAAGCCGCTGCAAAAACCGCACACGACGGCACGGGTCGGGTCGCCCGAGAACACGCTTAGGCACACCAGGATAATCATGAAGTTGACGCGACCTCCCGCAATGGAGATCTGCGGTGCCAGGCCTGCCTGCAGCAGCACACACACAATGGCGGCGATTACAAACGTGCGGGAGCTCATCCCCTGCTCGTGTAGATCCATGGACATGCCCCCTATTCGCTCGAGCCAGAATCGGTCGTCTCGGACGTGTCGGAACTGTCATCCGAGCTCTCGTCCTTCGTCTTGGTCGCAGCATCGCGCGACGTTCCCTGCGGCGTGCTGTTGGCCGTGCTCACGTCCTCATCCGAGGCCGACTGTTCGTCGGTCAGCGAGGTGATGACCAGCACTTCCTCGTTGTTCTCGGCCGTGGTCTGAGCGCGCACCACAATGGTGTAGTACACGTCGTTTGCCGATTTCTCAACCGACGAGACGGTGCCAAGCGGAAGGCCCTTGGGGAACACGCCACCGATGCCAGAGGTCACGATGATATCGCCAACCTTAACATCGGAGTCGACGCTCACGTACTCAAGACGCAGCGTGCCGTCAGCCTGACCCTGCAGCATACCCTGGGCGCGCGTGTCCTGCACCATGGCGGACACGCCCGAGTTCTCGTCGCCAATCAGGCGCACGGTAGAGGTCTTGGCCGATACCTCGATAATCTGGCCGATAACACCGGCAGAACTCGTCACGGGCATGTTGATGGTAAGGCCGTCGGCAGAGCCCTTGTCGATGGTAACGGTCGAGGTCCAGGCATCGCCGGAGGCACCAACGATACGAGCTGCGGTCGATTTGAGGTTGTAGGTCGACTGCAGGCCGACCAGCCCCTCCAGACGCTCGGCGGTCTTTTGAGCCTCGGAGAGCTCAGCAACCTTAGAGGTCAGCTCCTCGTTTTGCTTCTTAAGCTCGTCAAGCGTGTCCTGCGACGCCGTAAGGTTAGAGAACACGTTGCCGATCGCATTGAAGGGGGCCGCCACAGCCGAGCCCACAAAGCGCACCGGCGAGGTGATCGTCGTCACGCCCGAACGCACGGCATGAATCGGTCCTGCCTCGCCCTCGCGGATGTAAAACGTGAGCAGCAACACCGAAATCAGGCTGAAAACAATCAACGGGCGCATACCCGTTGATTGTCGCTTGGTATTCAGATTTGTGGAGAAACCCGAAGATCGTGCCAAATGGAATCCACCTTTTGGAAATTAAGCATTGGTCTGGACGAAGCCGCCATCAAACGCATTGGCCTCGAGCACACGGGCACAGCCGTTAACAACGTTATCGAGCGCCGTGGGGCTGACGTTGACCGAAACGCCGGTCTCATCGCGCAGGCGCACGTCGAGACCGCGCAGCAGCGCGCCGCCACCGGTCAGCAAAATGCCGTAGTACATAAGGTCCGAGGCAAGATCGGGAGGCGTAGCGTCGAGCGCGTCCTTGACGGCCTTGGCCATCTCGTCGAGCGGCTTGTTGAGCGCGCGACGAATCTCCTCGCTCTCGATGCGCACGGTCTTGGGCAGACCGGTGATCACGTCGCGGCCGTTGACCTCGACGTCGAGCTCGTCCTTGAGCGGCACGGCGGAGCCGACCTTGATCTTGATGTCCTCTGCCGTACGCTCGCCGATGGCCAAGTTGTAGGCATCGCGAACGTGCGTGAGGATGGCCTGATCGAACTCGTCGCCGGCAATACGGATGGACTGCGAGACGACGATGCCGCCCATAGCGATAACGGCAACCTCGGTGGTACCGCCACCGATGTCGATGACCATGGAGCCGGTAGGCTCCTCGACGGGCAGGTCGGCGCCGATAGCGGCGGCCATAGGCTCTTCGATCAGATAGGCCTGGCGAGCGCCGGCCTGGATCGTGGCCTCAAAGACGGCACGCTTCTCGACCGACGTGACACCGGAGGGAACGCAGACGACAACGCGCGGACGCGGGGTCCACGGATAGCGCTTCTCGGACGCCTTGTCGATAAAGTAGCGAAGCATAGCCTCTGTAACATCGAAGTCGGCGATGACGCCGTCCTTCAGGGGACGAACGGCCACGATGTTGCCGGGCGTACGGCCGAGCATGCGCTTTGCCTCGATACCGACCGCCAGGATGCGCTCGTCGTTCTTGTCGATGGCGACTACAGAGGGCTCGCGAATGACGATGCCCTTGCCGCGCACGGAGACAAGCGTATTGGCGGTGCCGAGGTCGATGGCAAGATCGCCCGCATAGCTACCGAAGAACATATCCATCAAAGAAAACAACGCAACTCCTGATGTGTTGGATGATTGCTGGAAAACTACTAGCTCATCATACTAGCGCAAGCCCGGCACCTCACTTGCGGTGAAGCGCCGGGCAAAGCTAAATCCCATAAGGTCACTACTGGTTGTCAGCAGCCGAGAAATCCATATCGAGCGAGGAAACGGCCCAGCCGATATGGTTGTCGGAGCGCACGAATTTGACGGTGTACTCCTGCTCGCCGCCCTTGGACAGCGATGCCTTCACCTTAGCGGTCGTCTCGGTCATGGACTGATCCATGCCCTCGACGGACACGGTGGCACCCTGCGGAATCGAAGAGATGATCATCGACTTGGCGTCCTCGGACAGGCTCGAGGCCAGGCAAGACTCGGCCTTTGCGGTGTCACCGTCGCCGGCAGCCTGGAACAGATCGGTAACGACAGACTCCTGGGACGGGAAGCCAAAGCCGCGCGTGTAGGCAAAGCCCAGACCGCCCACGGCGATCAAAATGAGCAGAAGCAGCACGATGAAGACTTTGAGACCCGTGTGGCGGTGGCGACGACGGACCTTGGCCTGCTTACGATCCTGACGGTCCTGCTGGACCATCTCGGACTCGGACAGCGTAAAGAAGCCGGTGTCCGAGGGATCGGGCATAAACTGACCGGTCGCGCCCGTAGGATCGAGCGGATCGACGGCAGGAGCGTCCATCGCGGGCGCCGGAGCCGTGGCCATAGCCGTCTGGGCAGACAGCGCGGCAAGCGAATCGTGCACGCGGGCAAGCTCATCGGCCTGCTCGGAGGTGAGCTGGTAGATACCATCGGCAGTAGCGGCGTTAAAGGCGTCGAGTGCGTCGGAGGGACGGCCGGCGGCAGAAAGCGCCTGACCCATGCCGGCGTTGAGCGCACGCGTGTCGTCGCGGGGGCCGGCAAAGTCGATAGCCGTACGGTAGGTCTCCACGGCATCCGCCGGACGGCCGAGCTTAATGAAGCAACGACCGAGCTCGCCGAGTGCGGCGGCAGGAGCCGGATTGGCGCCGTCGATGGCAGCCTGACGGAAAGCAGTACCCGCGTTGGCATAGTCGCCCGACTGGAACAGCGCGTTACCCAGGCCCAGATAGGCCTTGAACGGCGTGGCATAAGAAGCGTCCTGCGTAGCGGCAGAGAACGCCTGAGCGGCCGTCGTGTAGTCGCCCACGGCGGCGAGTGCCTTGCCGCGGTTGGTGAGCAGCGCGCCGCGCTTGCCATAGGTGCCGTCGTTGAGGGCGGCGGCATAGGCCTCGGCGGCCTCGGCATACATGCCCAGGTGCATCAAGGCGTTGCCACGAAGGTGATCGGCCTCGCCCATAATCTCATCGGGAGTTTTTGCCGCCCCAAGCATCTGGGCTGCAGCGGAAAAATCACCCGCGCGGTAAGCGGCACGGCCCTGTTGGATCAGCTGGCTATTCAAGGAAATCCCCTTTACTCGTGAACGATCTCGACATGGACGATCTCGTCGCCGGCACGCAGCTGCGAAATCACATCGAGACCCTCGACCGTGGTACCAAAGACGGTGTAACCGGAATCGAGGTTATGCTGGGCACCCAAGCAGAAGTAGAACTGCGAACCCGCGGAATCGGGATCCATGGAGCGTGCCATGGCAAGGGCGCCATCGACATGGCTGTTGCGCGGATTGGTGGCAAACTCGCCCTTGATGCAGTAGCCGGGGCCACCGGTACCGGGCATGCCGTCGGGGCCCTCAAGACCGGCAGCGACGTCGGCGCCGGACATATCGCGGGTATTGGGGTCGCCGCCCTGAATGACAAAGCCGGGCACATAGCGATGGAACTTAAGGCCATCATAGAAACCCATCGTGGAAAGCTCGCAGAAGTTCGCGACATGAATGGGAGCGCCCTCGCCGTCAAACTTGACCTTGATGGTACCCTTCGACGTCTCGATAACGGCGCACTCGTCGCCGGCAAGCTGATACTCGGGCGTGTAGAGCTCTTTCTTAAAACCAAACATGTGGTTCCTTCCTCGTGCGTTTAAAGCATATTTGTACGAATTGTAGCAATAAGCATGCGCTTACATCAATTGCGCACGTAGGTTATGCCGACTATGGCGAACTAATTTTAGGAACGCTGCTGCGGCTTCCAGGAACCCACGTTGGCGTCGTACTGGTTCAGCGCGCTGTTGCCACTCTGCGCGATGGGCGCCAGGATCTCGCTTTGGTGGGAACTCATCGACTCGCCATCGGGAATGGCCAGCGAGATGTCCCAGCTCTGACAAATCACGTCGACGCGCTCATACATCCACTCGGCAAGCTGCTTTAAGTGGGCGATGTCGTCCGCATAGACCGTATCGTCCTGATACTTAAGGTTGTTGAGCTCATCTTGCGTCTTTTTAATCTGGTCGCGCAGGGCATAGGCACTCTGCGACAGCTCCTGACGGGTGGACAGCGGCGTTCGGAGATAACCGTTGTTAAAGGAATCGATGACCTCGCCGATCTGGTCCTCGTCACCGTAGGACACGATGGCCTGATACAGACCGTCGAGCCTGGTATAGAGCTGATCATCGGTGAGCACGGTTTCTTCCTGGACCACCTCGGCAGAATCGTCTTGCTTGGTATCGTCCTCAGTCGCCTCGCCCTTTTGGCGCGTAGGGAAGGTCGTCTGCGCGGCCTGGCCAAACTGGTCATAGAAGCCGGGCATAACGCCCATGGGATCGGCCGTCACGAACCAATAGGCACCGCCGCAAACGACGGCAAGAACCGCGATGACGACGAGCGGCTTGGGGATATGACGCTTGTGCTTGTGATAGGCGTCCTCGTCGGGGTGCACCTTGCGCTTGGGTTTTCGAGGATCGTCGTGCAGGGAAACCGGCGTGGGAATATCGACCTTGGGAATACCGAAATCCTTATCGAAAGCCGGCAGCACGCAGGTCTCGTTAGGATCGGCGGCGTCCGAAAGCACCGCAGCGGCAGAGGCCGGCGCATGAGGCACCTCGGTATCGATCTGCTCTTGCGTTAGGCGCGGAAAGCCCGCCGTGCGGCCCGCTGCCAGGTCGGATGCGGCCGCGTCCTCGGAGAGGATACCCGGAGCGGGGCGTCCGCATTTGGGGCACGTACGATCATGCGGAGAAAGACGGGCACCGCAACCCTCACAGAACACGAACTCGGTGTGCTCGGGACCATCGCCCGGACCCACATAGGCGTTGCAGTAGGGGCAGAACGAGGCGCCGTCCTCGATAGTCTTAAGGCAATGCGGGCAGATCACGGCATCCTCTTTTCGAAGCAATTCAAACAATCGAGGTTAGAGCATAACATCGCCACGGCCCCACAGGAACAAGGCACCAATTCAACATCGCCAGGGCGCGTAGCTACTTCTTCTTTTTGCTTGGCATCGAGACTTTGATGCCTTGGGCGGACTTCGTCACGCGGGAGCGCTTGGCTCCGGCACTCCTCTTTTTCTTGGGCTGGGCCTGGGCCACGCCCTCGAGCGCGCGGGCCTCGGCCTCGCGAACGGTGCGATCTTCGCGGCGCTGCGCCATGTCGGCGGCGAAGCGCTTGGCAAAACGCTCGGCCGTCGAACCCGTCGAGCTCACCTTGCCGCCACCGCGACCCAGGCGGACGCGCACACCGCGGCCAAAACCAGTTGCGGCATGACGACGACGCGACTTGAGCGAATCCATCATCGTGGCGAGCTTAAAGAACACCGAGCAGGTAAAGACCACGATGACAGCCAAGATAACCATCTGGCCCATCGACAGGTTGGCAATAGACAGCAGCTCCGGGAATCCGATAACGCCCACCAAGATGCCGGCGACTACAAACACAAAGAGCACCACTCGTAAGGGTGTGAGCGGCTGCGAGATGCGCCAGATCAGACTGACGCTCGCCGCGCACGACGTAAGCAGGCACATCGTAGACAGCGTGAGCTGGCTAAAGCCAAACACGCGCGCCACAAAGATATCGAGCGCCGCAGCCAAAATGACCGCAATCGACGCCGGCAGTGCACGCTTGAGTACGTTGGTCAAAAACGCACCCTTCACGCGAGCATTGTTGGGCTCAAGGCCCAACACAAAGCCCGGCACGCCGATGCAGAAGAAGTTGATGAGCGTCATCTGGATGGGCTCGAAGGGGTACGGCGGCAGCGCGATGCACAGCGCCGCCAGACCCATCGAGAACAGCGTCTTGGTCAGGAACAGCGAGGCCGAACGCTGCAGGTTGTTGATGGAGCGACGACCCTCGGCCACCACGGCGGGCATCGAGGCAAAGTCGTTGTCGACGAGTACGATCTCGGCCACGTTGCGCGCGGCATCGGAGCCGGCCGCCATGGCAACGGAGCAGTCGGCCTCCTTGAGAGCCAGCACGTCGTTGACGCCGTCGCCCGTCATGGCCACGGTGTGCTCGCGGCGCTTGAGCGCCTGCACGAGCTCGCGCTTCTGCTGCGGGGTCACACGACCAAAGACATGGTAGCGGTCCACTGCGGCATCGAGCTTGGCCGGCGTATCGAGCGTCGTGGCGTCCACATAAGCGTCCGCCCCCGGCACGCCCACCACGCGCGCGATCGACGACACCGTACGCGGGTCGTCGCCACTGATCACGCTGAGGGTCACGCCCTGCTCGTTAAAGTAGCCGATGGTCTCGGCCGCCGAGGTACGAATCTCGTCGCGGATGGTCACAAAGCCCACGGGCTCGGCCTCTCCCACCATATCGCCATCGGGCGTAAAGCCGTCCACGCGCGCCACCACGAGCACGCGGCAGGTATCGGCAAGCTCGGCGACACGGTTCTCGACCTGCGAAAACACACGCTCCGAAAGCACAAACTGCGCGGCGCCCATCACATAGGAGCCCTGCGCAAACGAAGCGCCACTCCATTTTTTTGACGACGAGAACGGAATGACCGACAGCGGTTCAGACACCTCGACCGGGCGATCGGCGTAATAGTTGAGCAGCGCCTGGCAGGTCTCGTTGGCATCGGCCGAAGTCGCACGTGCCACGTTAGCCAGCGCAAAATCGAGCACCGTGGTATCGACGGGAACGGCCGCCTCGTCCGGGCCGGCGCCTAGGCTCACGCCCTCAACCGGCAGCGGATACGTGCCCTCGACCTCCATGCGGCCCGACGTGATGGTGCCCGTCTTGTCCAGGCACAGCACGTCGACGCGAGCGAGCGTCTCGATGCAGTAGAGCTGCTGTGCCAGCACCTTGCGGCGGGCCAAGCGCACCGTAGCGATGGCGAGCACCGACGAGGTCAGCAGCACCAGGCCTTGCGGGATCATGCCCAGCAGGGCGCCCACCGTGGACAGCAGCGCCGACGAAGGCACATGACCAGCCAACAGCTCGGAGAAGCACCACGAAAGCGCGCTATCGCCCGGGGTTCCCGCGGCATCCCACAGCTCGCTCACACTCGAGGCAAACAACGCCAAACCGAGCGGGATCATGATGATGCTCGCAAAGCGCACGATGGCGTTAAGCGCGTTCATGATCTCGGAATTGACCTTTTTGACGTACTTGGCCTCGTTATTAATTTTGGCCACGTAGTTGTCGGCGCCGACATGGATCACGCGGGCGCGCAGCAGACCCGAGTCGATAAAGCTGCCGCTCATGAGCTCGGAACCGGGCTGTTTCTTGATAAGGTCGCTCTCGCCCGTCAGCAAGCTCTCGTTCACGAGAGCCTCGCCCGAAACCACCACGGCATCAGCGGGAATCTGGTCGCCGCGCCCCAGGCGGATGATGTCGTCGAGCACGATCTGGTCCAGGTCGAGCTCCACCTCGGCGCCGTCGCGCACCGCGATGGCCTTCTTGGAGGTCAACAGCGTGAGCTTATCGACCATCTTCTTGGAACGCATGGACTGGATGACGCCAATAGCGGTATTGAGGAACACCACGAACAGGAACGTCAGATTCTTAAACGAACCGGTCAAAATGACCAGGAACGCCAAGATCACGTTGATCAAATTGAACAGCGTGCAGAGGTTCTCGATGATGAGCTCTTTGACCGACTTGGTCTTGAGTTCCATGTTGCGGTTGATTTTACCGGCGGCGATGCGCTCCTCGACCTCGGCGGTCGAGAGTCCGCGCTCGATATCCGTTGCTGCCATACCACGTCCCATCACGTCGCGTCGGTATAAGAAAAACCGCCCGGACCATGCGAGGTTCGGACGGTCTTACGTTCGATGGTGCCCCATGTTGGATTCGAACCAACGGCCTTCTGCTCCGGAGGCAGACGCTCTAATCCCCTGAGCTAATAGGGCGAACGACTAGCATTATACCCAAGTGCGCCACGGGCTATCAAAATAAAAGAAAAAGCTTTGCAATTCCGAGGAAGACGCGGCGCAACGGCCCACTTTAGAAGGCAAAAGCGAGTCAGATAGTATAAACTCTCATGCACCATATATACACGGCTCGCGATGCGGGCCGTTTTTGCAAAAGTTATCCATCGAGGTGAGAGGCACACCATGATTGCAATTCTAAAGCAGAGCGCCAGCGACGAGGCCGTCAGCCATATCGTCAGCTGGATTGAGAAAAAAGGCCTGAAGACCGACGTCTCGCGCGGCGAGAACGAGACGATCATCGGCCTGGTGGGCGATACGACCAAGATCGACCCGTTCCTGCTCGAGTCTATGGATGTCGTCGAGCGCGTGCAGCGCGTCTCCGAGCCTTTTAAGCGTGCCAACCGCAAATTCCACCCCGAGGATTCCGTCATCGACTGCGGCCACGGCGTCAAGATCGGCGGCGACCAGTTCCAGGTCATCGCCGGTCCCTGCTCCGTCGAGGGCGAGAACCTCATCCGCATCGCACGCCGCGTGAAGGCCGCCGGCGCCACGATGCTGCGCGGTGGCGCCTACAAGCCCCGCACCTCCCCCTACGCCTACCAGGGCATGGGCCCCGCCGGCCTCGACCTGCTGTGCGAGGCGTCTGCCGAGCTCGACATGCCGATCGTCACCGAGATCATGGACCCACGCGACGTACAGGTCTTCTTGGACAAGAAGATTGACGTCATGCAGATCGGCGCCCGCAACGCCCAGAATTTCCCCCTGCTCAAGGAGGTCGGCAAGACCCAGACTCCGATCTTGCTTAAGCGCGGCATGTCCGGCACGATCGACGAGCTGCTCATGGCCGCCGAGTACATCATGAGCGAGGGCAACGACAACGTCATCCTGTGCGAGCGCGGTATCCGCACCTTCGAGACCCGCACCCGCAACACCTTCGACCTCAACGCCGTGCCGGTGCTGCACCACCTGTCGCACCTGCCCGTCGTCGCCGACCCCAGCCACGCCACCGGCTACACCCGCTACGTTGAGCCCATGGCGCTCGCTGCGACCGCCTGCGGTGCCAACGGCCTGGAGATCGAGGTCCACGACGAGCCGAGCCGCGCCTGGTCCGACGGCGCCCAGGCCCTCACCCCCGATCAGTTCGACGACACCATGCGCCGCATCCGAGCCATCCGCGAGGTTGTCTGCCAAGAGACCATGGAGTAGCCATGGGTACAGTGAGAAACGCGCGCGTTAACCAGGGCGGCCCCAAGTGCGCCGGCATCGTCGGCCTTGGCCTCATCGGCGGCAGCTTCGCACGCGGCTATGCGCAGGCGGGCGTCCGCGTGCTGGCCTGGGACCCCGATGACGATGTCATGACGGCCGCCAGCATGGGCACTGTCGCCGGAGAGCTCAACGACAAGACACTCGGCGAATGCGACATCATCGTCCTGGCCTGCTACCCCGAGGCCTGCATCGAGTGGCTCGAGGCGCATGCACAGGCACTCGCCGATGCCACCGACACCGAGGCCATCATGGGCCCCGTGGTGATCGACACGGTGGGCGTCAAGGGCATCGTGTGCGAGCGCGCCTTTGAGCTTGCCCGCGAGCACGGCTTTTACTTTGTGGGTGCGCACCCCATGGCGGGCACCCAGTTCTCGGGCTACGCTAACTCTCGTGCCGACCTGTTCCAGGGCGCCCCGCTGGTGCTCGTACCGCCCGCGGTAGACGATGCGCTCAAGCTGGAGCTTTTGGGCCAGGTGCGCGAGATGGTGCGCCCCTTGGGCTTTGGCAAGTTCAGCGTGACCAGCGCCGCCGAGCACGACCGCGTCATCGCCTTCACGAGCCAGCTTGCGCACGTGGTATCCAACGCCTACGTCAAAAGCCCCACCGCCCAGGTTCACCACGGCTTTTCGGCCGGTAGCTACCGCGATCTCACCCGCGTGGCGCACCTCAACCCGCAAATGTGGTCCGAGCTCATGATCGACGACGCCGACGCGCTCGCCTTCGAGATCGACCATCTGATCGAGTCGCTCGGCGCCTACAGCCGTGCGCTCAAGGACCGCGACCAGCGCTATCTGGAGAATCTCCTTGCCGAGGGCGACCGCATTAAGCGCGCACTCGACGACGAGGCCTCCCACTAGACCACCTATCACGCCAGGTCGAAAGGACCATAGCTTATGGCGATTACCATCGATATCGACACTGCACGCCCCTACCAGGTGCATGTTGGCACGTTTTTGCTGGAGCAGGCGGGACCGCTCGTTCGAGCCACCGCCGGCGGCTCGCGCGCTGTCATCGTGACGGACACCAACGTAGGCCCCCTCTACCAGATGCCTGTTAAGCAGAGCCTCGAATCCGCAGGCTACGAGGTGAGCATCTGCACCTTCGAGGCTGGCGAGGCCCATAAGCGCGCCGAGACCTACGTTGCCATTTTAGAGTTTGTGGCCGAGCACGAGCTTTCGCGCTCCGACGTGATCGTGGCACTCGGCGGCGGCGTCGTGGGCGACGTGGCGGGCTTTGTGGCCGCCACCTACATGCGCGGCTGCAAGTTTGTGCAGATCCCGACGAGTCTGCTCGCCATGGTGGATTCGTCGGTGGGCGGCAAGACCGCCATCGACCTGGCTGCCGGCAAGAACTTGGCCGGCGCCTTTTGGCAGCCGAGCGTGGTTATCGCCGACGTGGGGTGCCTGGCCACCCTCACGCCCGAGCAGTTCGCCGACGGCTGCGGCGAGGTCATCAAGCATGCCGTGATCGCCGACCCGGAGCTTTTCGCCGAACTGGAGAAGACCCCGCTTACGCTTGAGCTACTCAACCGCGATGTGGCCCGCGTAGCGCTCATCATCGCCCGCAATATCGACATCAAGTGCGCCGTGGTCGTCGCCGACGAGCGCGAAACCAACCAGCGCAAGCTCCTCAACTTTGGACACAGCGCCGGACACGCCGTCGAGGCTTGCGAGCACTTTGAGCTCGGACACGGCAACTGCGTGTCGATCGGCATGGGCATTATCACGCGCGCCGCGGCCCTGCACGGCGTTTGCGATGCTGCACTGCCCGGTCGTATTGAGGAGCTCTGCGCCCGCCATGGCCTCAAGACCCGCTGCGACCTAGATGCCGATGCCGTCTTTGCCGAGGCGCTCCACGACAAGAAGCGCGCGGGCGACACCATCGACCTGGTGATTCCGCACGGCATTGGCCGCTGCTGCATCGACCGCACGCCGCTTTCCACTTTCCACGAACTCATTGCCGAGGGCCTCGGCCAGAAGGGAGACGCATCCGCATGCTAGCCCGCATCACCCCCTCCCCGCTCAAGGGCACCGTTCCCGCGATCGCGTCCAAGTCGATGGCGCATCGCCTCATCATCTGCGCTGCGCTTGCCAACGGCGAGACGCACGTCACCTGCAACACCACCTGCGCCGACATCGAGGCCACGGTGCGCTGCCTTACGGCCCTGGGTGTTCGCATCGAGACCGTCGAGGACGGCTTCCAGGTCCACCCCACTATGAAGAGCATTGAGTTTGGCCTGCTCAAGGCACTTGCCGGCGGAACGCTTGACTGCGGCGAAAGCGGCTCCACGCTCCGCTTTATGTTGCCCGTCGCCTGCGCGTTAGGCGCAGAGGCCACCTTTGTGGGCCAGGGTCGTCTGGGCGCCCGCCCGCTGTCCCCGCTCTCGGACGAGATCATCGCCGCCGGCTGCGACCTGCAGGGTCTGGGCGGTTTTCCGCTCAAGACAAGCGGCCGCATGCGCCCGGGCACCTTTGTGCTGCCGGGCAACGTGAGCTCGCAGTATATCTCGGGCCTGCTGCTGGCGGCCCCGTTGCTCGCCCAGCCCTCCTGTGTGCAGGTGACCGGCCTCATTGAGAGCCGCCCCTACATCAACCTAACGATCCAGGCCATGAAGGCCTTTGGCGTTGAGGTCAACGTCGAGCGCATTCCCGCCAAGGACGGTCAGCCCGAGGTCACGAACTTCCGCGTGAGCAGTGGCTCGTACCGCACGCCCGGCAGCGTGGCCGTCGAGGGCGACTGGTCCAACGCCGCCTTTTGGTTGTGCGCTGGCGCCATCGGCACCGACCCCATCACCGTGGAGGGCGTGTCGCTGAGCTCCGCGCAGGGCGACCGCAACGTGCTTGCCGCGCTTTCGCGCTTTGGCGCCCGCATCGTGCGCTCCACCAACGCCGCCACCGTGCAGTCCGACAAGCTCGCCGGCTTTGAGATGAGCGCCCACGACATTCCCGACCTGGTACCCGTTATCTCGGCCGTGGCCTCGCTGGCTCAGGGCCGCACGTTCATCCGTGACTGTGCGCGCCTGCGCATCAAGGAATCTGACCGTCTGGTCACCACCACCCGCGAGCTCACCGCGCTGGGCGCACAGGTGCGCATCGCCGGTGACGACCTCATCATCAAGGGTGTCGATGCCTTCACCGGCGGCGAGGTCGATTCGCACAACGACCACCGCATCGCCATGATGGCCGCCATCGCTGCGAGCCGTGCCACCGGCGAGGTCGTGATCCACGGCGCCGAGGCCGTCAACAAGTCCTATCCCGATTTCTTCGACCACTACCGCCTGTTGGGCGGCAAGGTCACACTCGAGGAGGAATAGCATGTCCTCGACCTTTGGCAACGTATTGCACTTAAGCATCTTCGGCCAATCGCACTCCCCCGCTATCGGCTGCTCGCTCGATGGCATCCCGGCGGGCATCGCTGTGGACCAGGAGAAGCTGCAGGCCTTCCTCGACCGTCGCGCCCCCGGCCGCGACGAGACCGCGACCAAACGCCGCGAGGCCGACGCCGCCCACATCATCGCCGGTGTTGTCGATGGACATACCACCGGCGCGCCCATTGCCGCGATTATCGAGAACACCAACACGCGCTCCAAGGATTACTCCGAGCTGCGCCGCAAGCCCCGTCCGGGACATGCCGATTACCCGGCGCGTGTGAAGTATCACAACATGCACGATGTCGCTGGTGGCGGGCATTTCTCCGGCCGCCTAACGGCACCCCTGTGCATCGCCGGCGGCATTGCGCTGCAGGCACTCGAGGCCCGCGGCATTCAGGTCATGGCGCACGTCGCGCAGATCGGCGGCATCTCCGACCTGCCGATGGACGATATGGTCTATCGCGAGGCCGACCGCAAGGCGATCCTTACGAACGATCTGCCGTGCATTGACGCCGCCGCAGCCGGCCGCATGCGCGAGGAGATCCTAGCCGCGCGCGACGAACTCGACAGCATCGGCGGCATCGTGGAGTGCGGCATTTACGGGCTTCCCGCGGGCATCGGCGACCCCATGTTCGACGGTATCGAGAACCGCATCGCGCAAATCGCGTTTGGCATTCCCGCCGTAAAGGGCGTGGAGTTTGGCATGGGTTTTGCCGTGGCCGCCATGCGCGGCAGCGAGAACAACGATCCGTATCGCATCGACGCCGAGACCGGAAAGATCGAGGTCGAATCCAACAACGCCGGCGGCATCCTGGGCGGCATTTCGACCGGCGCGCCCGTCATGTGGCGTATGGCCGTAAAGCCGACGCCCTCCATTGGCCGCGAGCAGCAGACCGTGGACATGGACGCCATGGAAAATGCCGGGCTCTCGGTCCACGGTCGTCACGATCCCTGCATCGTCCCCCGAGCCGTCCCCGTAGCCGAAGCAGCCGCGGCGCTCGCCATCTGGGACGCCCTCCTCGAGGACGCCGCCCAGCGCTAACCCGCCCACCCCGGGCAATGATTCACGAAAGGGGTCCCTATGGACCTTGCTGACATCCGCCAGACCATCGATGGCATCGACACCACGCTCCTCAACAGCTTTATCGAGCGCATGGACATTGCCACCGAGGTCGCCAAGTCAAAAATCAAGATGGGCAAGGCCGTCTTCGACCCCGCCCGCGAGCGCTCCAAACTCAACAACCTCGCCAGCCGCGCGCCCGAGCGCTATGAGGCGCAGACCATCACCCTGTTTCGTCTCCTCATGAGCATGAGCAAGGCCGAGCAGCAGCGCTACATCAACGAACTCAAGGGCATCACCGTCTCGCAAAAGGCCCACGCCACGGCTGCAGCCTCCGACACGCCCTTCCCTCAAACTGCCACCGTCGCTTGCCAGGGCGTTGAGGGCGCTTACAGTCAAATCGCCGCGTGCAAGCTCTTCGACGTGCCCGACATCGCGTTTTTCGAGACCTTCGAAGGCGTTATGCGCGCTGTGCGCGACGGCTTCTGCGAGTTTGGCGTGCTGCCCATCGAGAACTCCACCGCCGGCTCGGTCAACGCCGTCTACGACCTGCTCGCCCAGTTCGACTTCCATATCGTGCGTTCGCTGCGCCTCAAGATCGACCACAACCTGCTCGTCAAGCCCGGCACCAAGCTCGCGGACATACGCGAGGTCTACAGCCACGGCCAAGCCATTGCCCAGTGTGCCGGCTTTATCGAGTCCCACGGCCTGCACGCCACCAAGTACCCCAACACGGCCATGTCGGCCGAGATGGTCGCCAACTCCGAGCGCACCGACGTCGCCGCCATCGCCTCGCGCAGCTGTGCCACGCTGTATGGCCTCGAGGTGCTGGAGCCCAATATCCAAGACTCGGACAACAACTACACGCGCTTTGTCGTCATCAGCCGCGAGCCGCGCGTCTACCCCGGCGCTAATCGCACCTCGCTCATGATCACCACGGCCAACGAGCCGGGCGCCCTCTATCGCGTGCTCGAGCGCTTCTACGCACTCAACATCAACCTCATCAAGCTCGAGAGCCGCCCCATCCCCGGCCGCGACTTTGAGTTTATGTTCTACTTTGATCTGGACTGCCCCTTTGGCAGCAAGGCCCTCGACGACCTGCTCGATTCCATCGACGACGTGTGCGAGAGCTTCACCTACTTTGGCAGCTACACGGAGGTGCTCTAGATGACCGATACCGCCGCAACCCGCCCCTACGGTGTGCTGGGCCGCGTGCTGGGCCACAGCTACACCCCGACCATCTACAAAGAGCTCGCTGGGCTCGATTACGTGCGATTTGAGCGCGAGCCCGAGGACCTCGCGGCCTTTATGACGGGTAAAGAATGGGAAGGCACCAACGTGACCATCCCCTACAAACGCGCCGTCATGAACTACCTGGACGAGCTGAGCCCGCTCGCCGAGCGCATGGGCAACGTCAACACCATCACGCGCCTGCCCGACGGCCGCCTGCGCGGCGACAACACCGACTACTTTGGTTTTCAGTGCCTGGTCGAGGAGCTGGGGGTTGAGGTTGCCGGCAAGAAGGCTCTCGTGCTCGGAGCCACCGGCGGCGCCGGCACCACGGCAAGCATGGTACTCGGCGACCTGGGCGCCACCGTGGTGCCCGTGGGCCGCACAAGCGAGGTCAACTACGGCAACATCGCGCAGCAATCCGACGCCGCCCTGCTCGTCAACTGCACGCCCGCCGGCATGTTCCCCCATTGCCCCGACGCGCCTTGCACGCTCGAAGGGCTCGATGCGCTCGAGGGCGTCATCGACATTGTCTACAACCCCGCCCGCACGGGACTCATGCTCGAGGCCGAGCGCCGCGGTATCCCCTGCATCGGCGGTCTGCTGATGCTCGTGGCCCAAGCGGCACAGGCTGTTGAGCGCTACACCGGCCAGGTCACCCCGCGCAAGCGCATCCTGGATGTAACGGAGCGCTTGTCACGCCGCGAACAGAACATCGCGCTGATCGGCATGCCGGGCTCGGGCAAGACCCGCGTGGGTGAGCAGATTGCCCTGCTCACGGGTCGCGAGCACATCGACCTGGACCGCGCCCTCGAGGAACGCCTCGACATGCCCTGCGCCGACTTTATCGTCGAGCGCGGCGAGGCGGCCTTCCGCGAGCAGGAGACGGTGGCTCTGTCCGACATCTCCAAGCGCAGCGGCTTGGTGCTCTCCACCGGCGGCGGCGTGGTCACACGCGACGAGAACTACCCGCTGCTGCACCAAAACAGCCAGATCTTGATGCTCAATCGCAAGCTCGACGAACTCGCCCACAAGGGACGCCCTATCACCGCCCGCGACGGCATCGACAAGCTGGCCGAGCAGCGCATGCCGCGCTACCGCACCTGGGCCGACTACATCATCGACTCACGCGACTGCGCCGCCAACACTTCCCGTGCCATCCTCGACACCCTCCCACCCGCTCTCTAACCAAAACCACTACAAAGGGGACAGGCACCTTTGTGGTGGTTTTCCAATCGCAAAGGAAGCAACCATGAAAGCACTCGTCATCAACGGCCCCAACCTCAACATGCTCGGCATTCGCGAGCCGGGCATCTATGGTAGCGACAACTACGACCGCTTAGTGCAGATCTGCCAGGAAGCGGGCGCTGCACAGGGCTTCGACGAGGTCGAGGTCTTCCAGTCTAACCACGAGGGCAGCATCGTCGACAAGATCCAAGAGGCCTACGGCAAGGTCGACGGCATCGTCATCAACCCGGCGGCTTACACGCACACGAGCGTCGCGATCCTCGACGCCCTCAAGGCCGTTGCCATCCCTGCCGTCGAGGTGCACATCAGCGCCGTAGAGACGCGCGAAGACTTCCGCCAGGTGAGCTATGCACGCCTAGCTTGCTTCGCCACCATCACCGGCGAGGGCCTGAAGGGCTACGCACATGCGCTAGAGCTGTTGAAAGAGCATCTGCTACACTAATCCCTGGGACAAAGACATCAGATATGTTTGTCCCTAAACTAAAGTAACTGTCCAATCGACATACAAAGGAGCATATCCATGTCCCAGTACGATTACCTCGTCGTCGGTGCCGGCCTTTCGGGCGCCGTCTTCGCCAATGCCGCCAAGCGCGCCGGCAAGTCGGTCCTGGTCATCGACCGCCGCGACCACATCGCCGGCAACGTCTACACCGAGGACGTCGAGGGCATCCAAGTCCACCGCTACGGCGCGCACATCTTCCACACCTCCATGAAGGACGTCTGGGGCTACGTCAACCGCTTCGCCGAGTTCAACAACTACGTCAACTCGCCGGTAGCCAACTTCCACGGCAACATGTACAACATGCCCTTCAACATGAACACCTTCGCCAAGATGTGGCCGGGCGTCGTCACGCCGGCAGATGCCAAGGCCAAGATCGCCGAGCAGGTGGCCGCCGAGAACATCGGAGAGCCGACAAACCTCGAGGAGCAGGCGCTGTCGCTCGTCGGCCGCGACATCTTCGAGACGCTCGTGAAGGGCTACACCGAGAAGCAGTGGGGCCGCGACTGCAAGGACCTGCCCGCGAGCATCATAAAGCGCCTCCCCTGCCGCTTCACCTACGACAACAACTACTTCAACGACCGCTACCAGGGCATCCCCATGGGCGGCTACACCAAGATGGTCGCCAACATGCTCGAGGGCGTCGAGGTGCGCTGCGGCGTGGAGTACAAGGAGCTGGCCGCCGCCGAGCCCGATATCGCCACCAGGACGATCTACTGCGGCCCCATCGACTCGTTCTACGACTTTAAGCTGGGCACACTCGAGTACCGCAGCCTGCGCTTCGAGACCGAGACACTCGACGAGCAGGACCACCAGGGCGTGGCCGTGGTCAACTACACCGAGCGCGAGGTCCCCTACACCCGCATCATCGAGCACAAGCACTTCGAGTTCGGCACGCAGGAGAAGACCGTCATCACGCGCGAGTACCCGGCGGATTGGAAGCCCGGCGACGAGCCCTACTACCCCATCAACGACGCCAAGAACGAGGCCCTCTACAAGCAGTACGAGGAGCTGGCGGCGCAGGAGGGCGACGTGGTCTTCGCCGGTCGCCTGGGCGGCTACAAGTACTACGACATGGACAAGGCCATCGCCGCCGCCTTCGAGCTCGTCCGCAACGAGCTGGGCGTGGAGCCGACAGAGGCGTAGGGAGCTCAACGACTCGAGACCGACAACCAAATTCGCAAGAAGCAATAAGCCCGGTGCAGCGATGCTACACCGGGCTTATTGTTGAGGGAGCACTGCACGCCCACATGCCCAAAAAGCAAAGACCCGGCATTATACCGGGTCTTCAAAAACTCTCTGGTGCTCCATGGCGGATTCGAACCGTCGACCTTGGGATTAGAAGTCCCCTGCTCTATCCAACTGAGCTAATGGAGCATAAAGCCGGGCGTCCAAGCGGGTACAAGTTCACACGACCAATAAATTATAACCTACTTGAACTGATCGTGGTACGCCTTGCAGACCTCGTCCACGGGACCATCCATGCGCAGATCACCCTTCTCGATCCACACAGCACGCTGGCAAATACGCTCAACCTGCTCCATGGAGTGAGAAACGAACAAGACCGTGACGTCGCCACTCTCAATAAAGTGCTGAATACGGCGCTCGCATTTCTGCTGGAAAAAGACATCGCCAACAGAAAGCGTCTCATCGACGATGAGAATATCGGGCTCGGTAATCGTAGCGATAGCAAAGGCGATACGCGCGACCATACCCGACGAGAAGTTCTTCAAGGGCATGTCAACGAAGTCTTTAAGCTCGGCGAACTCAATAATCTCGTCAAAACTAGCGTCGATAAACTCCTTGGTATAGCCAAGCAGCGCACCGTTCAGATAGATGTTCTCACGAGCCGTAAGCTCCGGGTCAAAGCCAGCACCAAGCTCAATCAGCGGCGCAATATTGCCGTGAACCTTAACCTCACCTTCGCTGGGCTCCAAAACGCCAGCGATGATCTTGAGCATCGTAGACTTGCCGGAACCGTTAGTACCAACAAGGCCAACGACCTCGCCACGATGCACATCAAATGAAATGTGCTTAAGCGCACGGAATTCCTCAAAGAACAGCTCATGCTTCGCGAGCTTAATAAAATACTCTTTGAGGTTCGTAAGCGACTCGGACGCCATGTTAAAGATCATGGTGACGTCTTTGACCTCAACAGCAAGGGGCTGCTTGCTGTAATCAATAGCAGATTCAGTCATGAGCAGCACTCCTTAGATGTAGAGGATAAACTTGTGCTCGGTCTTGTGAAAGACGGCGTAACCAATAGCAAGAGCAAGAATAGCCCAAACAACACACAGCCCAAAGGTAAGCGCAGAAGGCACGGTATTAAACAGGAAGATATCACGCATAAACTGGAGGTAGTTGTACATGGGATTCACAACCACAAGGACCTGGATCCAATGTGCCATTTTGCTAATGAAGTCGGTTGTCCAGAAAATCGGCGTCAGATACATCCAGGCCGTGATAACAACGGTCCACAGGTGCATAACATCGCGGAAAAAAACCGCCAGCGCAGACAGCATCATGCCCAAGCCCATGCAGAAACACATGAGCAGGAGCAAGCAAACCGGCAGCAGAATTAAATGCCAGGTGGGAAGCACGTGGAACCAAAGCATAACCAAGGCGACGGCAACCAAAGAGAAGGCGAAGTTAACGAGCGAGAACAGCACCTTCTGCACCGGAAAGACCCAACGGTGCACCTTAACCTTCTTAAGCAGAGAGGAAGCCCAAATGATGGACATAAGCGCTTGGTTCGTCGACTCGGACATGACAGAGAACGTCACGTTACCGACGATCAAGTAAAGCGGATACATTTCGGGCGTAATAGAACCATTGCGACCTTGCGCGAAGATTGTCGAAAACACGATCGACATAACAATCATCATCAGCAGCGGGTTAAGCACGGACCATGCCACACCCAGAACACTGCGACGATATTTAATCTTAAAATCTTTGGTGACAAGCTGCTTAAGAATGAACTTGTCCTTTTCAAAATCATTTTTAGCGTGAGAGGCCGGTTTAGCCACCGCTTTCTGACTCTCTACGTTGTCAGCCACGGACCATCTCCTTGTCTCGTAAAACATAACAGTGGAAAGTATAGCCCTCCCACGTTGACGATAACTCACCGCAACAAATCTGGAGAACTAACCCATATCTAATCAAAGGGGCAGACGATAGGTATACTTTCGACCCGTTGATTCATTAAAGGAGGTCCTACATGGACTATTCGAATACCGTCGTCATAATCCCCTGCTACAACGAAGCGCTGACGATTGGCAAAGTTGTCGACGATTTTCATCGAGAGTTACCCGGTGCAACCGTCTTTGTATATGACAACAACTCGTCTGATGGCACTTCGCAAATCGCCAAGCAGCACGGTGCCACGGTGCGCCACGAGCCCAGACAGGGCAAAGGCAACGTGTGCCGCCAAATGTTCCGTGATGTCGACGCCGAATGCTATCTAATGGTTGATGGAGACGACACTTACCCCGCCGAGGCGGCAAAGGCGCTTTGCGAGCCCATCCTTAACGGCGAAGCCGATATGACCGTTGGCGATCGCCTGTCAAACGGCACCTATGCCGAAGAGAACAAGAGGGCCTTCCACGGCTTTGGCAACAATCTTGTTCGCGCCATGATCAAGTGGATTTACGGCTACAGCTTTGACGACGTGATGACCGGCTACCGAGCCATGAGCAGACCCTTCGTCAAGACCTTCCCCGTTTTGAGCGAGGGCTTCCAGATTGAGACCGAGCTCTCCATCCACGCTGTCGATCACCGCTGGCGAATTAAAGACGTGCCGGTGGAGTATCGCGATCGGCCCGCAGGCTCCGAGTCCAAGCTCAACACCGTTAGCGACGGCATCAAGGTCATCGCAATGATTGGAACGCTCTTTAAAGACTATCGTCCGCTCAAGTTCTTTACTCTTATAGCGCTCATCTTCGCCATCATAGGCCTTGCCCTCGGAATTCCAATTGTTGTGGAGTACTTCCAAACCGGCTTAGTCCCCCGCTTCCCCACGGCCATACTTGCGGCCTCATTCATGTTCCTGTGTGGGTTGAGCCTAGCAACGGGACTAATCCTCGACTCAGTTGCAAAAGTCGAAAGAAAACAATGGGAGTTACAAGCCTATAAAACCTATTCAAAATAAGAAGAGGTCCGGACTTAATCCGGACCTCTTCTTATTTCAGACCTAAATACTGTTCCCAAAACTCTCGCGAAGTCATGTACGGCATGGCATCTTTCCATGCCCCCCTGACGCTCTTGCCCTCTTTACGATAGCGCGCCATCAGTTCGTGCTCTCGGCGGCGAATACTCTTGAACCGCGCCCGATCCATCGTGCGGACCGACCCCTTCTCGCGGGTCGGATCAAGAAATACCAGCGTCTTGCAACGCGTCGAATTGCCTTCAAGCGTACAGCTGCCATTCTTAACTGCATAGCCGGGCTTTCCGCGCAACAGCGCATCGGGAAGATAGTGTTTGTCGTAAGGAATAGATCTCCAATACTTCATAAATTTCGAAGGATGGAATTCCAGATTAACATTAGCGAGCACTTGCTCCGTAACCCCAGCCTTGCGAAGAAGCTCTGGATCCATTTCGGAAACAGGAATCAGCTTTTCGTTTAACTTACCCTTACCAATCATCGTCGCGGCGCCATCAAGCTTCTGGAGATACTCAGGGCCGCGCAGATAGTCCTCAAAGCCATCAAGGATAAACTCAGCAGCCTGATAATCCATATCGCGCAAGTTCTGACGTACCCCTCGCTGAATACGAAGGACAAACATTTTCTCATCAGCACAATCATCGAGTGAAATCATGGCAAAGAAGTTGCGGAAGTACTGGTAGCAGTCAACCGAAGCGCGGAAACGCCCCTCAAAGCTTGCATGCCACACGCAAATGCAATTCATGGTCATGTAGACAGGCTTATTGCGCATGCCAAACTCAACGTCGTCGCAGCGGATAAAGAAAGGCATGGGAAGGCCGTTCTTTTCGATAGCCTTCACCGGAATGCAGCTATACCACCAAGCCCCATAGGCCTGATCAACTTCAACGTTCGTGCGTTCATTTTCGAGGATGTCGGACAGCTTGCCAACATTCAAGTCCTCTTTTACGCGACGATAGGCACCAGTGGTCGCCACATACGAGACATCCTCGAACTGACGAGTAGGGTCCTCCATTGAGAGCATGGCGCCGTTAATAAAGGCATCCTTATACTTGCCTTTAGCAAGAGAGAGGAGATTGAACGTGCGGATCAAACTCTCGGGCATAATAGAGACATCGTCATCCATCAAAATGATGTGAGTGTACTGATCAGGAGTTTCAGTAGCCGCCATCATTCCACGTGCGAATCCTCCCGAACCGCCCGTATTGGGATTCGGGAGCACGGTGACTAGCTCATCGGAAAGTGATGCAGAATCGAGCGTCTGTCCATTGTCGACGACAAACATGTGGAAGTGGTCGCGAATCGGACCGTCCTCTTTGGAGATGCCCGCTTTAACGAGTTCAATATTCGGAAGAATGTACTGCTCATTCTTAAATGTAGTAGTAGAAAGAGCAAGATTGATCTGGTTAATTGAGTCCTCAGGAACATCAGTCAGATAAGAGGCGTTCAAGAGGTCTACGGAATAGCCCTCATCACTCTCAATCCTAAAACCGATCAAGTCGTAGCCGGTTGTATCGATATCAATATCGAGAACGCAAGGATCAATTTCATTGCCATCAAAAGGATTCGATTTAAGCTCGACAGGATTCAGCTCGCTAGATCTCACTCCATGAACGACAACCCGGCCCCTGCCAAATAAAGCCATATGCAAGACAACGCCGCCAACAGACGCATACTGATGCCATTTGCCAGCAGATAGGCCATTCACATACGTCAGAAAGTCAACGTGTCCATTGACATGAAGTGAATGTATATCGTCATCATACGAAGCACCACCGGAGAGCACGCGATAGTAGAGTTCGGGAAAATCCTTTGCATGCTTTTCAACTTTAAGTACAACATTCGCAAGTTTAAACTGCATTTTAAATACCTTAATCAAAGCCGTTGTAACTACTAATTACATTCGTCGACAAACTTTGCCATCGCGGAGCGAACATCGGGATCAGACAAAACATCCTTTGCAAAATGATCATGCCCACAGATGTCCATTGGCATGTAAGGCCATCCAGGATAGCAATCATCAGCGACCTTTTCCGCTTTCGCGGGAACCAAAAAAGAGAAGCTGTCAAACGGATGCTTTCTTACGGGAAGGATATCGTTGCGGTCCCAAATTATTTTACGTTTAGGGGCATCAAAAACGTTATCAATCGCGTATGCAAAATCACCACGAGACTCATCGGTTAACAAACCTAGATCATGAGCCTTTTCATTAAACGAATCGAATACGCTCTGGACAAGATCAATCTCCGCAGAAGAAACAACTGTTCTCTGAGCTTCCAAGTCAACATCTCCGCACTGCACGCTAAGCCCACTGTGTGGATGAACCATCCAAGGATTATCTTTCCAAAAACTAAACTCACGTTCATTTTTGTCAAAGAAATCCATAAGCTCAATTCTGAGTTGCCTAAGTTGATCGTTCGCGCGCTTGGAATTCTCGGCCGCCCGGTCGTAAATCAAAATGTCCACAAAACAAGGTATAAGCGAATTAGTTGAACAAAAGCGAACTTGACGACACTTTACAAACCAGTCATATACGAGGGTGATTTGATATTCAGGGTCGTCTATTAAAGCGGCAGTGAGCTTATCCACATCGGACCTAAGCATGCAGATATCAATATCGTCGTCCCAAGGAATAAAACCCGATCGAGACAAGGTGCCAACAAGAGAACCATAAGAAAGCCAGTATTGAATATTATTGGCAACACAAATCGCGTCTAGCTTACTCATCAAGGCCGCGTTTGCCTGCTGCATCAATCGAATATCACCCTCGGCGTCGGGTAATGCATCAAAGATTTTGCAACGGAGCTCAAAAGGGGTGAGATCGGGGTACGCACGTCGCGCTAACAATTCAAAGCGAAGCCTCATTTGTTCTGACAGACTTTGTTGGCGTTGCTTGAGCAATTCAATTTCTGGAAATAGCCGAGTATCGAATTTGTAATTGATATTCATATTGATACCGTTATCGGCCTGCTCAATACGGGCGAAAACCTCGTCAAAACGACGGTCCATATCCTCATGCATAGCATGCAACGATCGGGATGAGCCAGGGAGGATCTTTTTAATAGTAGAAAGCAAGGACATGGCTTAACCTTCGCAACGACAAACAATGAACGAAGCACAATTACTCATATGATACAAAAGAATGAGTGGGTCCCACCTTGAAACCCACTCACATGAAGACTACTCCGACGCCTCTTTCAAATACTGTTTCCAGAAATCGATCGAAGTAAAGACATCTCTATACGAAGCGTATTCGGTATAAATCTTATCTTTGTTACGCTTGAATTCCTTCTCGGCTTTACGAAAACGACTCCAAACCTCTTTGAATCGCTTCTTATCCATATGTCTAATGGCACCCTTTTTATTAGGCATATCTACCACAATAAGCGTGTCAACATCCCTGATTTTACCTGCGGGATAAACCCATCCCGCAGCATCAATAACAGCAACCCTACCGTTACGTTTAACGGAGTCGTTAACAAAACGGTGGCCATTAATGGTCAGATAATCCTTAAATGCCTGCAGCCTAGACCTGTCGCCCCCAAGGCTCAAATTGCCAAAAGTCAGTTGCGTCAAGTCGACACCCAATTCTTGTGCCTGAGGGATGAGCTGCTCGATGGGAATCAATTGTTCCCTTTCACGATTTGCCGCCATAAAACGGGATTCAGCGACAGGATGAGAAATCCACTCCGGACCTCTCAAAAAATCTTCAAGACCTTTTACGGCAAGAGCAGCTTCATCGTAATTAAATTTCTTCAAGTCGAGCTCAACTTCACGACGAATCTCATAAAGAAAATCAGAGAGAGGTGCAGCGCCAGTTGTCGCCTGACTGATTAGCGTATTTCGGCTTACCTGATAACGCTCCACGGCAGCACTATACTTAAACTTAAAGGAATTATGCCAAACGCAAATACCATTCATGGACATGAACTTGGGTTTGCAACGAAGCGCATACTCAGCATCATCAGAACGAACAAATAAGGGCAAGGGCAACCCCTCACGTTCAATCGTTGCGGTAGGTATAACGCAATACCACCAGCCAGCATACTGTTGGGCAGTGTCCTCATAAAGGCCAGTTGGGGCCTTATATATCTCGGTCTCAACGACATCATGAAGTGAGGTCATATAGCCTGCAGGCTTAAGGGGAGAAAAAGTTCCCTTAGCAGTAAAGAACCCTAAATCCTCGGTACGCAAATTGGGCTCTTCCAAGCTCATCATAGCACCCGATAAAAAGGCCTCAGCATATTCTTCTTTGAGAAGAGAGAGCAGGTTGAAAGTGCGGATAAAACTCTCGGGAAGAACCTCGACATCATCGTCCATCAGGAGAACATGAGTCGCTTTAGGATTCTGCTCAAGCGACTCAATCATCCCCCGAGCAAAACCACCAGACCCGCCGACATTAGGATTTGGATGAACAGTAACACGCGATGAATCCAGGTTTGCACTATTCAGCGAACGGCCATTATCAATAATGTGTACGTGGAAATGATCAGCAATCTCTTCATCAGAATCAATAATGTTCTTTTGTAAAAGAGATACGTTACGGACAATATAGTCTTCTTTTTTAAACGTAGTAGTTGCAAGCGCTAGCTCAACTGGATGAATATCCAGTTCTTCACAATCGCAATAATAATACGCATTCCGAATATTAACAGGGCCTTCAGTACTGATATTAAAAGCGTGCAGAATCTCTCCCTCACAAAGGGAGAGTTCGATTTCAGCCGTACTCCATTCATCGGATCGTTGCAAACTAACCGCAGAGCCATCAATTGTAGAAGGAATCCAAGAATAATTATTTGCATACGTCTGCTGAAGCGTTAAGGCGGAGCCGCAATACTCGATATGAAGATAAAACGCCTTTGCAGTAGTGTATTTTCGCCACTTATAAATGGATAGCGCATTAAAATATGTTGTGAAATCAACATTGGTCGATTTCATGATTTCAATAGCGTCATTCGAAGTTGGAATAACAAGACCCTCCGTTGCCCTATAGCAAAGCAATGGATACTGCAACATCGCATCAGATCCGTTAAAAATCAAATTTGCAAGTTTAAAATGCATTGAAAACCATCCAAAAAATTCCTGGTGCAACTTGGCAAAATGGCATAAATGCCCATGGCATTGTTTGCATTCTCACTGATTTTAAGAATGCAAACAATGTACTAAAGGCATCTAATCAAAATGAAGTTTTAGCTCTTCCTCCCAGTCGGGCATATGGAACCCAACCGACTCGAGCCTGGAAAGGTCGAGCGCGGAGTGGACCGGGCGCGGGGCGATGGGGCCGGCGGCGCCGGCGTAGTAGTCGGCGGTCGAAACCGGCACGACCCTGTCGCCGTTGCCGTTGGCGACCTCGAAGACGGCGCGGGCGATGTCCGCCCAGCTCTTCACGGCGCCGGAGCCGGTGCAGTCGTAGGTGCCGTAGGGGGCGTGCGTCCCCAGCATGTGGAAGATGGCCTCGGCCATGTCGCGCGTGAAGGTCAGGCGGCCCAGCTGGTCGTCCACGACCGTCACCTGCTCGAGCCCGTCCTCGGGGTCGGCTACGCGGTCGGAGAGCGCCTTCATGGTCTTCACGAAGTTGTGGCCCTCGCCGATGACCCAGCTGGAGCGCATGATGTAGTGGCGCGGGCAGCCGGCCACGGCGATGTCGCCGGCGGCCTTGGTCTGGCCGTAGACGGACAGCGGGGAGAACGGCTCGTCCTCCGTGTGGACCTCGGCGGTGCCGTCGAAGACGTAGTCGCTGGACACGTGGACGAGGGTGATCCCGTGCCCGGCGCAGGTGCGGGCCAGAAGCGCCGGGCCGGTCGCGTTGGCCTTCCAGGCGGTCACGCGGCCCTCGGGGGTCTCCGCCCTGTCCACGGCGGTGTAGGCGCCGCAGTTGATCACGGTGCCGTAGAGCGACCAGTCGTATTTGGAGTAGGCCTCCGGGTCGGACATGTCGAAGGTGTCGATGTCGCAGAAGTCGAAGTCCTTGGCCACGCCGCGCTCCTCGGCGAGCGCGCGCACCGCGTGGCCCAGCTGGCCGTTGCAGCCGGTGACGAGCGTCCTCTTGGGCGCCATGGGGACGACGTCGGCGAGCATCGGGTGGTTGAGGTCGGCGTCGGAGACGGTGGCCTGGTCGAGCGGGATGGGCCACTGAATGTTGAGCTCGGGGTCGGCGAGGTTAACGAAGGTGTAGGTCCTCTTGAGCTCCAGCGACCAGTGGGCGTCCACCAGGTAGGTGTAGGCGGTGCCGTCCTCGAGCGCCTGGAAGGAGTTTCCCACGCCGCGCGGGACGTAGATGGCCTTGGAGGGGTCCAGAACGGTCGTGAACACCTTGCCGAAGGTCTCGCTGCCCTCGCGCAGGTCCACCCAGGCGCCGAAGACCGAGCCGCGGGCGACGGAGATGAACTTGTCCCAGGGCTCGGCGTGGATGCCGCGGGTGACGCCCCTCTTCTCGTTGTAGGAGACGTTGTTCTGGACGACGCGGAGGTCGGGGATGCCCAGGGCGCACATCTTGGCGCGCTGCCAGTTCTCCTTGAACCAGCCGCGCGAGTCGCCGTGGACGGCGAGGTCGACGACCTTGAGGCCCTCGATGCCGGTCTCGGCGACGGAGAGGTCCTTCTCGAATGCGATGTCTGCCATGTGGGAAAAGCTCCTATCGAAGAGGTTGGGAAACCGGGGTCGCCCCGCGGTGCGGTTCACCGGGATGCGGTCTTACTGGCCCTGCGCGCGGTAGCGCGCCTCGGTGGCCTCCTTGGCCGGGCGCCACCAGGACTCGTTGGCGACGTACCAGTCGATCGTCTGCTTGAGCCCCTCGGCGAAGTCGGTGTGGGCCGGCCTCCAGCCGAGCTCGCGCTGGAGCTTGGACGAGTCGATGGCGTAGCGGCGGTCGTGGCCGGGGCGGTCGGCGACCCAGTCGAAGTCCTCGGGGTCGCGCCCCATCGCCTCCAGGATCATGCGCAGGACCGTGATGTTGTTCTTCTCGCCGTCGGCTCCGATGAGGTAGGTCTCCCCCATGCGGCCCTTGGTGAGGATGTCCCAGACGGCCGAGGAGTGGTCCTCGGTGTGGATCCAGTCGCGGACGTTCTCGCCGCGGCCGTAGAGCTTGGGGCGCACGCCGTCGACGATGTTCGTGATCTGGCGCGGGATGAACTTCTCCACGTGCTGGTAGGGGCCGTAGTTGTTGGAGCAGTTGGAGATCGTGGTGCGCAGGCCGTAGGTGCGGGTCCAGGCGCGGACCAGCATGTCGGAGGACGCCTTGGTGCTCGAGTACGGGCTGCTCGGGTGGTACGGCGTCTCCTCGGTGAACTTCGCCGGGTCGTCGAGCGCCAGGTCGCCGTAGACCTCGTCGGTGGAGACGTGGTGGTAGCGGATGCCGTATTTGCGGACGGCCTCCAGCAGGCGGAAGGTGCCCTCCACGTTGGTGCGCAGGAAGGGCTCCGGGTCGGCGATGGAGTTGTCGTTGTGGGACTCGGCGGCGTAGTGCACGATGGCGTCGTGGCCCGGGACGATGCGGTCCAGCAGCCCGGCGTCGCAGATGTCGCCCACGACGAGCTCCACGCGGTCGGAGGGCAGCCCCGCGATGTTCTCGGGGTTGCCGGCGTAGGTAAGCTTGTCCAGGACGGTCACGTGCACGCCGGGGTGGTTGTTGACCACGTAGTGCACGAAGTTGCTGCCGATGAAGCCGCAGCCGCCCGTGACGATGATGTTCTTGGGGGAGAAGGTCTCCTCTGCCATGTTGATTGCTCCTCTGTTCCTAGTACTCGCGCGGGCTGTTGACGATCTCGCCGGCGGCGACCTTCTTCAGGTGCCGGCCGTAGACCGACTTGCCGTAGGCCTTCGCGGCCCCCTCCAGCTCGGCGGTCGTGATCCAGCCGTTCTCCCAGGCGATCTCCTCGGGGACCGAGACCGGCAGGTCCTGGGAGTGCTCCACGGCGCGGACGAACTCCGCGGCCTCGTGCAGGCTCTCCATGGTGCCGGTGTCCAGCCACGCGTAGCCGCGGCCGAGGGTGACCACGGACAGCGTCCCCTCCTCCAGGTACATCCGGTTGAGGTCGGTGATCTCCAGCTCGCCTCGGGCGGAGGGCTCCACCCCATGGGCCTTGGCGGCCACGTCGCCCGGGTAGAAGTAGAGTCCGGTGACGGCGTAGGAGCTCTTGGGGCGCTCGGGCTTCTCCTCGATGGAGACGGCCCTGCCCTCCCCGTCGAACTCCACGACGCCGAAGCGCTCGGGGTCGTCCACGTGGTAGCCGAAGACCGTGGCGCGGCCCGACTCGGCGTTCTGCACGGCGCGCGTCAGGTGGCGCGACAGGCCGTTGCCGTAGAAGATGTTGTCGCCCAGCACCAGCGCGCACGGCTCGCCGGCGATGAACTCCTCGCCGATGGTGAAGGCCTGCGCCAGGCCGTCCGGACTCGGCTGCTCTGCGTAGGAGAGGTTCACGCCGTAGCGCGAGCCGTCCCCGAGCAGGCGCTCGAAGTTGGGCAGGTCGGTCGGCGTGGAGATGACCAGGATGTCCCGGATGCCCGCCAGCATGAGGGTGGACAGCGGGTAGTAGATCATGGGCTTGTCGTAGACCGGCAGCAGCTGCTTGGAGGTCACGAGCGTGAGCGGGTACAGGCGCGTGCCGGACCCGCCGGCGAGGATGATGCCTTTCATTCAATCACTTCCAAAGTCAGTGAACGGAAAAATAAATCCGTTTAGCAATGTTCCTGATTGAGAGCGACAATTTACGAGCGGTTAAATCAACCGACGATATATTGATACCATCGAGTGAACAGATTGCTCGCACAAAATCAAACTCATCGCGTTTCAATTGCTCTTTTTTATCCTTAAAAAGTGAGTTCGTAGTAGATTCGTTGCACACTCTAAAATAGGAATAAATTGAGTCTAGATAGCAGACATCACTATTAAGTGATAGACGAATCCAATACTCCCAATCAGGGGAGTAACACAAAGAATCATTAAAGGGTCCAACCTTTTGCCAGCAATCTCTACGAAACATGACATTAGAAGGCTCTCCATAGATATTATGAGTTCGAAATGTCTTGCGGGCAAAATCAGAGCCTTTTAAAACCATATCCCGCTTAAAAGGTCTCCTCTTCATTGTAATGGCACCATTCGAGTCAATAACACATGAAGCGCTGAAGCAGAGGGAGCACTTTGGATTAGCATCCAGTGCTGCAACCTCAGACTCAAGAGCCCCGGGTAACAAAATATCATCCTGAAAGAGGAAATGAATATACTCGCCAGAAGATTTCTCAATGGCATTATTCCAGTTTCCAACAAGACCGAGATTACTGGCGTTTCTAAATACCTTAATTCGAGAATCCGTAAGCTTGGAAACAATCTCAAATGTTCCATCAGTTGACTGATCATCGAAAATTAATAATTCGAAATCGCGGAAAGACTGGCTTAACACCGAATCAATTGCCTTCAAAATGTACTTAACACCATTAAAACAAGGCATCAACACACTAACTTTAGGCATCCTTGTCCTCCTTATCGGACAAAAATTCCTCAATAAAATAGCGAGGACGATGCTTCGTCTCCATATAAGTCTTTCCAACGTACTCGCCGATGACACCCAAAGCCAAAAGTTGAAGTCCGCCAAGACACCAAATTGACATAATAATGCTTGTCCAGCCAACTTGTACATCGCCAATAAAATGACCAATTAAAAGATATACAAGTGCAAATAAACTAAAAATAGAAATGATTAAACCGGTGAGAGTAATTATCCTAATCGGTTTAGTACTAAAAGACGTTATACCTTCAAAAGCAAATGACAGCATTTTACCGAGCGTGTATTTAGATTCGCCGGCAAACCGTTTCCCTCGCGAATAATACACGCAGCAAGATTTGAAACCAACTAAAGGAACCAAACCACGAAGAAATAGATTAACCTCACGGAATTGAGACAATGCAAGAACAGCACGCTTGGACATCAATCTATAGTCAGCATGGTTATAAACAGCATCGACACCCAACGAAGACTGTAAGCGATAAAAAGACTGTGCGGTAAAACGTTTTAGAAAGGAATCGCTAGAACGATCATTTCGTACACCATATACAACTTCATAGCCTTCGCGAGCTCTTGAAACCATTTCATCAAGCGCATTGATATCATCTTGTAAATCAGCGTCCATCGATGCTATTAAATCAGCAAACTCCGCTGCCTTGTGTAACCCAGAAAGTAAAGCCTTCTGATGGCCACAATTCCTAGAGAGCTTAAGTCCACAGAATAAGGAATTAGACTGATGAAGACTTTCGATGATCTCCCAAGTCTTATCGGATGACCCATCGTCAACTAACAAAACCTTACTGTTCGCATTAATCTGAGACAATTTTACTAAAGTGGAAAACTTCTCAAAAAGCCTTTTAGAGGTTTCCCGCAAAACGCTCTCCTCGTTATAACAAGGAACCACGAGATAGAGAATCGGCAATATGTCCATCTTTGTCATGCAAGCACCTATCACTTAAATGCCCAATACTTACTTAAAATATAATTAAGAGGATAAGTTACAAACAAGTTAAGCAGTGGACCAAGAATAGAAGAAATTCCAAGCACACTAACCCAAAAGTACAAAAGGATGTTGTTGATAATCAATCCAGTAAAAGCACTCGAAGCAAGTAGCTTGGAAAAACTTGAAATAAGTGAACTCAAATCAGATCTCTCATTATCAAAAACATATTTATTGTTCCAATAGAAGGAATTGATGACACCAGCAAAATATGAAACTATATTGGCGACAATATAGTTCACTCCAATAAAAAGGAGTGCCGCGTAGACTAAGTAAGAAACGATTGTATTTGAAAGTCCAACAATCGAAAACTTCAGAAATTGAATCACCGAATCTCGTTTCATTAAAGACCCTTTTCCTACTGTTATCTATAAAGGACATAAACAAAACAAGAGGTTCCATCATCGATTTGAGTATATCCAGGCAGTTTTTTAAAACCACTATATCCTAGTTCATCTTTCAGTTGAGAAAGAACCTCTTCTTCGCAGTCGTGATTATTCATGTAAACAACCAGATCATCAGAATCAATATAATTTCTATCGCAAAAACTGCTAATAGCTTTCTGATCAGGAATCAGCGCATGAATGCGAGACAATTTGGCAACTTCTAGTAGCTTCGCAGTGAGCTGATAGTAATCATAAGAGACAAAGAGTCCCGTTGAACCCGCGTACTTCTCTACTGCGGCTTCATTGTCAGCAGATTTCGGATATAAATACAAAGCATTGGAAGAAAAGAAAACAGAATCTGCAGCAATAATTGCGCAAACAAATACAACAGAAACTAAAATAGTGCCCCGAAAATTGAAATCAGTATTATTTCTATAGCGAATTTGCAAATATCTAAATAGATACAAGAACATTCCAAATCCAAATAACAGTAATCCTGGATATGCCAAGCATATGTATCTTGACGAAGTAAAAGGAGATACATAGCAAGCTGTGACGTAAAAAACAAGGGATGAATTAAATAATAAAACTATATAAATCGACTCAGGATGCTCACGATTAATTTTTTTATTCCATAGCAAGTAGAAACAAAGGGCAATTGACAAACAGAAGCAGGCAATCAAAAGAAGCCTTGATCCGAAGAACAAATCAACGGACGACGACCCTAGAAATTGCCAAATTCGTCTAAGCAATACCATTACCCCTGATTGCGATGAGGCCGATTCGACATAGTGATTCCCAAACATGTTGCTTAATGCTGGAGGAAATATGATAAATGACAGACAAACCGATAAGACAATCGTGACTCCATATTTAAAGGAGAACCTCCACCCTTTTCTTGCCCAAAAATAAATAGTAAAAAAACAGGAAACAAAAAAGAGATAAATATAGAAATAGAAATGAGTTAAAAACCCCAATAAAGAAATAACAAATAGGCGGAAATAAACCGATCGATTGGCGAAGGAAGCATTAAACATATCGAATAACGCATCAAGAAATGCTAGGGCAAGTGTCACCAATAACAGATACATTCGAATGTAGGTCACTAGATTTAACGCTATGGGACAGAAAGCCCAAAGAGCCATTAAAATTAGGGCGACTGGCTTACTCTGAAACACTTTGTAAGAAAGCTTAAATAAAAATACTAAGCTGAGTGAATAGAAACATAGATTAGGAACCAAGCCAAACCATTTGCTAAATTCATTCGGAAACAGTGAGCAAACGGTATGAATAATGAAAAAATAGAGAGGAGGATGTGCGTCATTACTCAGATTATATAAAACCGAATCAAACCGAAACACATGCCCTGTATCAACTGTCAAATAAGACTGAATGAACGTAGGATCCATCCAGTTGGCATCCATATTGTTTTCCCAAAAAATATGTGGAAAATAAAAACTATTCGAGAGACCGAAAGTCCACAGCTCGTCAACATGAAACCCTGTTTTCAAATTGCAATAATAAATTGCGACTAATAGCGCAGCCACAAACATTACAGCAAATAAAACGCCATAAAACTTGCATCGTTTTGCATATGAATTCATAAACGAGTCCCTATAATTAATTAGTAGCTAAACTAAAGGAGTTTACGAAAAATCATAAACTCCTTCAAGATTAAACTAATACAGTTGGACTAAACCACTGAATTACTGCAATAGCGGATAGATGATAGACTTGCATCACTTACTATTTATCAACCAACTTAACCTCAATCGCTTCCATATGTAGGGCCTCTCCAGTTGTACCTGCGCACTCGCCCGATTTAACCCAATCGAGCCAACCCTTACCCTGCACATGCGCCCTATAGACAACGTCATAATGCTTGGCGAGATCACCCGTAAGCTTAATTTCTACAGCTTCAATAGAAAGAGACTTGCCCGTGGTGCCGGCCAGCTTGCCGTTCTTGACCCACTTTTGCCAGCCGATATTCTGAACATGAGCTCGATATTCGATGTTACCGGAATACCCGAGTTCGGGCTTGCTAATAGCCAACGCCTCAACAGCAAGATTTCGACCAGTTGTGCCCGCCGTCATGCCCTCATAAACAGGTTCCTGCCAACCAAGATTTGAAACATGAGCCTTTATTGAAAAAGTTTTCTGAATAGAGGGCTGACTCGTATCCCCTGGTGCAGGCGAACCCTTTTCAACCAAAACGACCTGGTATGCCTCGAGCCTCAAGCCAAACCCAGTCGTTCCGGCAACTTGATCATTGCAGGCCCAGCCAAGCCAGCCCTTGTCCTGAACATGAGCGCGATAGTAAACGTCATAACGATTGGCCATCTCACCAGTAAGTCGAATTTGGATAGCCTGGACAGACTTGCTCTGACCAGTAGTACCGGAGACTTCTCCCTCTTTCACATAGTCTTGCCAACCGTAATCGGAAACATGCGTCCTGTACTCCAAGCTGCCATCGTAGGGAGCATTCTGCAGATTGAGAGTTATAGCCTCGACAGCTTTGGACTGACCAACGGTGCCAGAAACATTTCCGCCCTTGGAAGCCGACTGCCAACCGTCATTCGAAACATGCGAAGTTGCCAAAACATCAAGCGAGCCTCGTGACACCTTGACGACGTCGTAGCCCGACTCGTCCTTCTTGAAATAAGTCAGAGCGCCGCTATTGTGCGAATAAATAGCAAAGTCGTAATTTGCCGAAGCAAGGATGGAATCCGAAAATTCTACGAGATAGCAAGAGTCACCCTGCTTGCAAAGGGATCTGATTGCAGCATCCGTGTCTTCGGTAACCGGAGAAGCAAACCAATCCATAATCGAATAATCGATAACGGCACCCGGCTTCAAGGCCTCGGCCTTCGTTGAATTCCAAAGTCCACCAGCAGCATCGGCGCTGGCCGAGTTATACGTACTAGACCCATATCCAGACAGACCGATCTCCGGATTAAAGAAGAGAATCAGCTCTGCAGCAACAGAAGAATCGACATCGGTAATGCCCAGACGGTCAAGCTGCTCCTGCTTTTGGGGATACATGCCCGTCGGCGTGTTTGGATGTCCCTTGTAATAATACAAATAGTCATCGCCATAGATAACCTCGGTCAAGTTGGCATAGTCATCGAAATTCTGCTCGTAAGTAACATACGTTCCAAGCAGCATCATTACCTTTTTGCCCTGTTGAGTCGCCGCATCAAAATAGCCATCGTTAAAGTTGTACAGGGCCTTAAACGCTTGGACTGTATCCTCTCCCCTATTCTGCAGGCTCGTAAGCATGCTCGAAACGTTCATCTTCTTAACGTTAGGATCGGATGCGATCTTATTCGCAAAGGCATTATCGTCACCGCTCGTAAACAGATTCGTTCGAGTCATCCACCACTGAGTGCCGGGCTCAATACTCAGCACGGCATACATAGAATCCCAGTGATCGTGATAATCGCTATACGACATTGAGACTTCACCGGTTTCGTATTCCTTATTCTTGGCAGCGTTCCATAAAGCAATCAGCTCCGCTTGCTTAGAATCTGGATCCTTAACATCGAAAGCCTCGTTGGTAAAAACATACGTGGCAGATCCATCCGACAACAGCCGAATGGAGTATTGGCCAGTGGGAATCTTATTGGCGTAAATCATCCTATGAATCAACGAACAGGTGATGTCATTGATATACAGATTGAACTTTGCCTTGGGGTTGATTTTATAGAGAGCAGCGACATAATCCGCGAACGCCTGATAGCTCGAACTAGAAGCATTTTCCTCATGAGTCAGATACGGAAGACCATACATCCCGGATGGAAGCGAGTTCCAGTTATAGGCACCTGGACGATCGAGCATTACGATCGACGGAATGGTCGTTCCAGCAGAAGAGGTGCTGATATCCCAGAAAGATAGCGAATAGAGAACAACGGGGAAAGAAGCACTCAAAGGGGCAAGGTTGTACTCGCTCGCAGAAATGCCAATTGACTGATGGTCCTCATGAACGATGTTTCCGTTCTTCAAATACTGCAACGTAACGTCAAACGGACCATAATCGCTAAAGTCAATTTCACTGGAGCTAGAGCCCAGGTCTCCGAATGCAATCGTGCTGGAAACAGATCGGGTAACCTTCCCTCCATACGACATGAAGCCAGACACCTTTACCGAATCAGCAATACCGAGTCGTTTTATATCCTCGACCTGCGGAATATTCAGGGTTACTTTAGTCGTCTCCCCAACCTGAGAAAGAGAGCAATTAAAGACATACGGGACATAGGCTCCAGCAGTATCGCCGGGCGCCGCTTCGCCCTTCTTTACAATGACGATCTGTATTGCTTCAACGGCATAAGACCAACCGGTGGTTCCCGCAGTCGACCCATTTGAGGCCCATCCAAGCCAACCGAAATTAGAAGCATGAACGCGATAATACAGGTCATAAGAAGTTGCTCTTTCACCCGTCAGCTTGAGCTCGACGGCTTCAATCTGAAGGCCCTTTCCCGTTGTGCCGGAGACGGCTCCATTAGAAACCCAATCCTGCCAGCCTTCATTTTGAACATGAGAGCGGTATTCGATACCAAGGTCTTCTGAATTAGGGAGAGTAACCCTGAGCGCCTCAAGCCTACGAGACTGGCCCGTTGTGCCAGAGGTCGAACCATTCGATGTAAACGTCGACTCCCAGCCAATGCCTGAAATGTGAGATTTATAGCTGACGTCCGGGGCCGCCTCTTTGGGCTCCACGGCAACATCAATCGAAGGCGCCGTTTCATCGGCTGCAGCAGCAGTTTGATCCGAGGAGTCGGATTGTGTCTCTGGAACGGATTCATATTCGTTGGCACCAATATTTTGATCCGCCCAACAAGCCAAAGGGCTCAAAAGCAGCATCGACATGAAGCAGGAAATCAGAACAACAAATGCTCTAAATTGCCTTTTCAAGAGAATCGCCTCCTAGATAGACAGCCGTCAATAACCATACTATCGGGAGTTAGCTTCATTAAGGCCACCAATTAGGTGAACGAAGAAATAGAAGCCCCATCCAAAGGCAAGGGCCCTTTCCGTTGCCAAGTCAACGGCAACAGGAAAGGGCCCCCTAACAAACTCTCGGCGTTTACAGGAATAACTAGTAGATTACCACCTTGGTAGCAAGAGGCACGTTATCCCAAATCCATTTAGCGCGATCGATGGGCAAACGCACGCAGCCTTGTGAAATATGCATTCCCATCCGGCTGTCCATGGGATTAAAAGTTCCCTGGTAATACGGTATTGAATGGAACAGGTAGTCCCCGTAAAACTGCGTATAGTAGTAGCAAGTATACCCATGTCCAAACGAGTAGCCCTTGCCGGTGACGGTATACTCACCCGTAGGCGTTGGAGTACTAGGGGCGCCGGCAGAGCAAGTCCAGTATTGAGCATAACTCCACGACCCGCGCTGTCCACGAAAAACTCCAAGGCGGCATGCTTGCCTGTCAACCATAATGAGCCAGTTTGTATTGCTCGAATATCTATTAGCCCGATTAAGCATGGCCATCATGTCGGCAGGCAGCAAAGGCTGATCGGTATACGGACGCCCAGTTGAACCGGGAGCTCCAGCACCCTTAGGCACAATCGTCACTTGAACCGACTCGATCCTATATCCAATCTTGGATGTGCCCGCAGGTTGCCCATTAGAAGTCCAATCGAGCCATCCAAAGTCTTGGCAATATGCCCGATACCAGACATCAAAGTAGTTCGATAAGCCACCGGTCAGCCTAATCTTAATAGCCTCGATACGCTTTGCGCGGCTTACCGTTCCAGCGATATCCCCGTTGGAAGTCCAGCTTTGCCAACCGACATCCTGCACATGGGCGGAGTACTCAATACCGCCCGATACGCTAGTGGAGACATTTAGCTTCAGAGCCTCAATCGCAAGTGCCCTACCGGTCGTGCCCGCAACATCGCCGTTGCCAACCGGATTCATCCAACCAAGCGTGGCGACATGCGCCTGGAGCGTTAGGGCTGGTGCCGTGATAAACGCGGGCGCAGAAGACGCGCCTGGATCCCCGCCTTTCGCAACAAGTTCAATTTGGACAGCTTCTATCTGGATATTAAGCCCGGTAGTTCCAGCGGAATCGCCGTTTTTTGCCCAACCCAACCAACCATAGCCCGCCGAATGAACTCGATAGTAAATGTCATACTGATTCGCGAGGGAACCATTTAAGCGCAGCTCAAGAGCCTGAATGGCCAATCCTTGTCCAACGGTCCCAATATAACCGGAAGATCGCCATTCCTGCCAACCAATATTGGCAACATGTGCTCTTGCCTCAATTTGAGAATCGTCATCCACACCGGACAACGACACATTCAAAGCTTGAAGAGAAAGCGATTGTCCCGTTGTGCCGGTTACCTGCCCATCAAATACAGAAGGAGACCACCCACGGTTAGCCGAATGAGCCTGATATACAACGTGAGCGCAATCGGCGGAAGTATCGGAAACAAATGCTCCGTCCGTTATTCCGGGAGCGCCGCCGCCTTTACTGACAATCCTTACTTCGACAGCCTTAAGGAATGAACCCGATATCGTTGCCCCTGCATCCGCGCCATTGCATGCCCAACCAAGCCATCCTTTTTTGGAGTCAAAGCAGCGATACCAAACGTCATAGGCATTAGACAAATCTCCAGTAAGAGCCAATCTCACCGCCTTTAGAACACGCCCATCGTTTTTAGAGTTAAGCGCAGCACCGTCAGAAACAGCACCGCTCCATCCGCCAAATTCAAAAAAGCCGGAATAGTCAATTGAGCCTAAAATCTCTTGATTATCAAACGAAATGGAGAGCGAGGTTAAAGGTTCAGAGCCGTTCTCGGAGCCCAATAAGATTGATTTGCCTTGTACGGAGCCCAGGCTTTTACCGTTAAGACCAAGCGAGCTCCCGCTTAGAACATCCGTAGCTCCAATGAAATGGTTCAACGTATCGCCGGGAGCTGAGCCGCTTTTTTCGACCAATAAAATCTGGACACCCTGAATGGCGGCACCCTTCCCCACCGAGCCCGCAGGAGACCCGTTAGACGTCCAGCCCAGCCATCCGCCCAATTTAGAAGCATACACACGGTACCAAATGCCATAAGTTGCAGATATCTCGCCGTTCAGCTTAAACTGAACGGCCTCAATGGACCGAGACTGCCCGGTCGTGCCAACAGCACCTGAAGACCAGCTTTGCCAACCGACACCAGACACATGTGCGCGAGAGGAAATGGAGCCTCCGCGGCCATACCAATTAACGCTGAGCGACAGCGCCTCAATTGCATTTCTTGAGTCAATAACCCCCGATGTCTTTCCGTCCGCGACAGCGCCCATCCATCCAACATTAGAGACATGAGATCGATAGGAAACGGTAGGCGGTTCCTGAGAATGATCCCTAAAGGCATCGCCTCGCGTTGGCGCATCTTGAGCATTTTTTGGAAGCACCTTAATCTGAATAGCTTCGATCTGACAAGCATAGCCCTGCGTTCCAGCAGGCTCACCATTTGAGGCCCAGCCAAGCCAACCAACATTTGCAGAATGAACGCGATACCAAATGTCATACGAATCAGAAAGACCGCCCGACAAAGATAGCTTGATCGCCTCGATTGCTCGCGACTGTCCAACTGTTCCAGATGTCTGCCCGTTACCCACCGGCTGAGACTCCCAGCCGATCCCGGAAATGTGAGATTGGACCGAAATGCTATCATTCCCCAGCGGGGTGCCATCCTGTGAAAGCAAATTAATCTTGAGGGCTTCGACGCGCTTAGCACGGCCTGTAGTGCCCGCCGTCATTCCATTTGAAACGGGAGCTTGCCAGCCAATATCCTGTACATGAGTCTGGTATGAAACAGAGCCAAACACAGTGGATGCATCATTTTCGGGTTTCGCCGAATCAGTTGCATTGGAGGCAGGCTCGCTAGAAACGGATGAGGGAGAATCGTTGTCTGACACAGTCGGCTGCTCGACTTCAACCCCCTGCTGTTCGTCATTTAAGACAAAGCTCTCGTCATCCAAGCTGCTGGCAGAACTATCGATATAATCAGTGGATTCCGGTTGCACAGGTAAAGAATCAGCCCAGACGGAAAGGGGCGTCAGAAGACACTGAAGGACCAGTAATGGCGTCATTGCCGTTGCTAGCAGTCGTTGCGTCTTTTTCATTCGACTCCCCCATCAATCGACCATCTTTAGCATCATTATTTATCGTTTCGGCAATTGCTTAAATACCGAAAACGCGAATGGCACTCAAATAGAAACGAACGGACCGTTGCAAAACGATCCGTTCGTTTTAATCAGAGTATCTGCCAGAACCTGTGTGAAGACATGACCTTCGATCAACTATGCAAGCGGCACGTTGTCATACCAACCCCATTTTGGCTTATATGAGGTGGAATAATAATTCAACCAGTACGCCATATCGAGCGTCCTGATCCGACCGACATTATCCATAACCTGGTTATTACCGATGTAGAGACAAACGTGACCGTAAATGCTGCCCATGCGTGTATGCGTATGCGAAGGAACGGCAATGACCATTCCGACTTTCAAATGAGAATAATCGGTATATTTACAGTAATCCCAGTAGTAATCGCAGGCATCTGTATGGACATTCCTAAATCCGGCACGCTCATAAATGTCTGCAATCCACTCAGAGCACAAACCAGGGCCAGGAGACGGCACCTGTCGGGCAAGATCTACAATTTTCTTCTGCATGGGATTTGCAAACGCGGTTGGTTCCCCAAGCAAACACGGCGAAAAGGTGCTCCCGGGGGCATTGGCGCCCTTCCTCGTAAGTCGAACTTGGATAGCTTGGACATGGGCCCCATAGCCAGTACTGCCGGCAACGGAGCCATTTTTAGTCCAACCAAGCCAGCCGACGTTATCGACATGGACCCTGTACCAAACATCAAAATAGGTTGCCAAGTCACCAGAAAGAGAAATTTTAATAGCCTCAACCGAATTGGATTCAGCGGTAGACGAAAGCTGCATTCCGTTTGACTTACCAGACGTCCAGCCCACATTCGAAAGATGCAGTTGATAATTAATCCCGCCGGCAACAGATGAAGTAGTTTTAGCTGAAAACCCGGTGATGGGAATTCCCTGACCGGTTGTACCGGACACCTCTCCAGCGGGGACAGAATTCTGCCAAGCACCTTTAACCTGAGAGGAATACGTCACCGTAGGTATTTCAAGATGGGAATACCCCGATGTATCAGGATGGGAGGCGCCCTTCTTAATGAGCTTAATCTGAACAGCCTCGAGGGAACAGGACATACCGGTGGTGCCGGCCTCCCCGCCGTCCTTGGCCCAGGCCATCCAGCCGATGTTGGAGGCGTGGACGCGGTAGTAGACGTCGTAGCCCTTCGCGAGGGAGCCCGTGAGCCTCAGGCGCACGGCCTCGACGGCGCGCCCCTGGCCGGTGGTGCCGCCCTCGGAGGCCGAGGGGGTGTCCCAGCCCTGCCAGCCGACGCCCGAGACGTGGGCGTCGATCTGGACTGAAGAGCCGTCCGAGTAGTCGGAGCTGTCGAGCGAGAGCTTGAGGTCCTCGAGGGCGAGACCGCGGCCGGTGGTACCGGCAGTCGCACCGTCGGACACGGCCCCCTGCCAGCCCACGTTGGAGACGTGGGCGCGGTAGGTCAGGGACATGGGCTTCTTCTTGAAGGCGTAATCAACGTTGGCGCCGTCGGACGAGGGGGCGGCGTCGCCCTTCTTGACGAGCCTGATCTGGACGGCCTCGACGCTCCTGCCGAAGCCCGTGGTGCCGGCCTCCCCGCCGTCCTTGGCCCAGGCCATCCAGCCGATGTTGGAGGCGTGGACGCGGTAGTAGACGTCGTAGCCCTTCGCGAGGGAGCCCGTGAGCCTCAGGCGCACGGCCTCGACGGCGCG
>CALDEU010000045.1:0-71638 GCA_937942395.1 uncultured Collinsella sp.
GAATTTAAACGGCTGAAAAAGGGGCATCGACCTGCGCCGATGCCCCCAACGTGGACACACATTTTGTCCTATAAGCCGCTTTCGCTATAGACAGACTCGGATTGCCGACGAGGCCTTACGCCTCGCGCTCGACCTCACTCACGCATTCGTTCTTGATGGTGCCAACGAGCGCCTGCAGCGCATCGACCACGTGCGGGCGAATGTCCCCGCCGATGAGCACGAGCATGATGTCGTCACCTACGGCAAGCTCGCCGCTTGCCAGCCACACGCGCACATAGCCGATACCCGGCATCGCGCGCGTGGCCTCGATAGCAGCCTGCACCTTGCTGGCGTCGTAGCCAAACACCATGCCGCCCACCTTATGGCCCGGCGCCACGCCATCGGTCTCGACACCGCGCGCCTCGGCCTTGGGCGTCGCGCGCACCACACCGTTATGTGTCAGATACATACCGCACGCAGGTGCCGACGAATCGGCCTTGGCCTCGCGCAGCCAAGCATCAACCGAAGGCATCGTTTTGCCATTCTCGAGCATCATTTCCCCTTTCACCGTCATTGAGTAGCCCATCATCTATTCCTCGACCGGAGTGAGCACCATGACGGCACGCGTGTTGCTCAGCGATAACGAACGACAGGTCACAAGCGTTACGACCTTGGTTGCCGAAGCAGCGCGGTCGCCTGCATCACTCGCCACTGCCGAAGCACCGTCGAGCATCTCGGACAGGTAGTTCTTGAGCCCGTCATCGCCCTCAAAATTGGGCGTGCGCGCCTTGGCATACGTGTCCTCAACGACCTTGGTCGCCAGTGGTCGCAGCTTATACGTAGCATCCCGTGTGATGTAGTACACATATTCAATGCTATCGAACGTTGCCTGGTCAGTCGTATCCGAAATCACGTTGAACATCGACCCATCGTTCATATGGTGTCCGTAGATCGTGGTCTGCTGGTCAACCATTCCCGGCGCGGTGTCATCGCTATCCAGGAAAATGGCCCCAGATGCATTGGCTGTACCGTCGAACAGCGTGTTGAGGTATTTGGAGTTGTTGTTGGTCTGCACCACGGGATAGTTGATGTTGGTTCCCGGCACATAAATCCAACCCACAATCTCGGGGTTTGTCTGAGCAAGCGCATCGAAGTCGATAATCGGCACACCGCTGGCGTCCTTATCGCTTATATATTGCTTTTCGATCTTTTGGTACGACTCGCTCGCCTGCTTGTAACCAATCTGCGCATTGATAAAGATGGCAGCGGCGGCAACGATTAGGCCGATGCCAATAATGATGAGCAAGATGGGGATAACGGAGCGGCGCTTTTTGCGCGGCGGCTCGGTATAGCTCGACGGAGCAGCGCCCGACTGTTTCGTAGAACGCGATTCTTTCTTGGCCGTATCATACGACGAAGGGCGATATGCAGCCGGCGTATCCTGGCGATGATGGGACATCGGCGTTACGGGACGCGGTGCGCGCGGCTGCTGAGGAGAGGATGTCCGACCCTGCTGTGCCGCATGGGCAGCACCCGGCTTCGACGGATCGGGAATCTGAGAAGCCTTGAATCGTTTTCCCTGATAGTCGGACATGGCTCTCCTTATACTGCGGTGAAACGGCGGAACGCCTAGGCGTCGGCCATCTCCTGCTTCATCTTCTCGATAACCTTGCGGTACTCGGGGTCGCAAGCGCCCAGAATCTGCGTGGCGTAGATGGCGGCGTTCTTGGCGCCGTTGATGGCAACGCAGGCCACGGGCACGCCCGAAGGCATCTGCACCATCGACAGCAGCGAATCCATGCCGCCCAGGTCACTCGTCTTCATAGGCACGCCGATGACCGGCAGCGGCGTAAAGGCAGCCACGACACCGCCCAGGTGAGCAGCCTTGCCGGCGGCGGCGATAATCACTTTGATACCGCGATCGGCGGCAGTCGAGGCCCACTCGTGGACCTTCGCCGGCGTGCGGTGTGCGCTCGCAATGACGAGCTCATAGGGCACACCAAGCGCCTCGAGCTCGGCGGTGCAGCCTTCCATAACGCCCAGATCGGACTTGGAACCCATGATGATCCCGACGACCGGCTTTTGATCTGCCATAAACAAAGACCTCCTGTTGAGAGCGGCGACGCGGCGGATCCGCGACCCTTAACTACTGAGAGTAGTATAGCTGCTCCCGTCCCTGCGGTCCCCGGGTGCCCCGCGTCGGGCTGGGTTTTTATCTTCGCTCCCCTTGCTTCGCAAAGTCGCTCAGACAATAAACCCAGCCCGCCGCGGGGCACCCGGGGACCTACCGGGAATTGCCATGACATACGTTGGCTGAAATATTAACGTGGGATCCGCCGTTCGAACGAACGGCGGATCCCACACTCACTTTTTATTCAGCCCTAGTCATCGCGCAAAGCCCCTTTGGCAGCACACGGTGCAACCGAGTCACCGCAGGCCGGGGCGGGAGGGGCCGAGTTTCCTCCTGAGCGACTCTGCTTGCAGTCGGAGCGAAAGGGGGAAATCTCGGCCCCTCCCGCCCCGGCCGGACAGGTCACACTACACCGTGTACTGCGGCAGGTCCTGCAGGGCGATGACGTCCATGCCCATGTCGTTGGCACTGCCGTGACCCTGCTGGTCCTCACGCACGGCCTCGATAGCGCTCACGTACGTGTTGGCCGCGGACATCGCGGTCACGCAGGTCACGCCGCGACGCACCGCCTCGGTGCGCAGAAGGTAGCCGTCGCCACGAGAACCCGGGCCATACGGCGTATTGATGATTACCGCAATCTTGCCATCGGCGATGAGGTCACCAATGTTGGGACGCTCGCCGTCGTGCGGGCCGCTAATCTTTTCCACGACCTCGCACGTCACGTTGCCTCCACGCAGCACGCGCGCCGTGCCCTCGGTGGAGCAGATATCAAAGCCCAGGTAGCGCAGGATACGGGCGACCGAAAGGATATGACGCTTGTCACGGTCGCACACGCTAATGAACACCTTGCCGGCGCTCGGGTCGGGCAGCTTGTAGTCAATCGCCAGTTGCGTCTTGGCGTATGCCTCGGGATAGCTCTTGGCGATACCCATGACCTCGCCCGTCGACTTCATCTCGGGCCCCAGGATAACGTCGGCGCCCGGGAAACGGCCCCAGGGCATAACGGCTTCCTTCATGCAGAACCAGTCCAGCTGACGCTCGTCGCTCGGCAGGCCCAGGCTTGCGATGGAATCGCCCGCCATGATACGCGCCGCGCACTTGGCCAGCGGCACGCCGGTGGCCTTGGAGATAAACGGCACGGTGCGGCTGGCACGCGGGTTGGCCTCGATCACGTAAACGGTCTCGCCCTTGATGGCGTACTGCACGTTGACCAGGCCGCGCACGCCCAGCGCCATCGCGATGCGGCGCGTGGTCTCGCGGAGCTTCGCCTGCAGGCTCTCGCTAAAGCTGAACGGCGGAATGCAGGTCGCGGAGTCGCCAGAGTGGATACCGGCCTCCTCGATATGCTCCAGAATGCCGCCGATGTAGACCTCTTCGCCATCGCACAGGGCGTCGACATCAGACTCGATCGCGCCCTCCAAGAAGCGGTCCAGATACACCGGGTAGTCAGGGCTAATGCGCGCAGCCTCGGCCATGTAATCGCGCAGATGCTCGGCATCGTAGGCGATCATCATGCCGCGGCCGCCCAGCACGTAGCTCGGACGCACCAGCAGCGGGTAGCCGATGTGCGCGGCCACGGCCTCGGCCTCCTCAAACGAGGTTGCCTGGCCCGCCGGCGGGTACATGATGCCCAGCTTGTCGAGCAGAGCGGCAAAGCGCTCGCGGTCCTCGGCAAAGTCGATGGCATCGGGCTTGGTGCCCATGATGTTCACGCCGCTCTCCTCGAGCATGCGCGCCAGCTTAAGCGGGGTCTGGCCGCCAAGCGTCACCACGACGCCGTCGGGGCGCTCAACGTCGATAACGTCCATGACGTCCTCGTAGGTGAGCGGCTCAAAGTACAGGCGGTCGGACGTGTCATAGTCGGTCGAGACGGTCTCGGGATTGCAGTTGACCATGATGGTCTCAAAGCCGCGGGCCGCCAGCGCGTAGCTCGCGTGCACGCAGCAGTAATCGAACTCGATACCCTGGCCAATGCGGTTGGGGCCGGCGCCCAGGATCATCGCCTTGGGCTTGTCCGCCGGCGTGGTCTCGTCGGGAGCCACGCACTTCTTGGCATCCGGGCTCGTGCGGTAGATGTTCTCGTACGTCTTGTAGTGGTACTCCGTGGCGCTCGAGAACTCCGCAGCGCAGGTATCGACCGTCTTCATGCTGGGAACCACGCCCAGGCCCTTGCGGTAGGCGCGCACAAAGCGCTCGTCCGAGCCGGTCAGCGCGGCGATCTCGGCATCGCTCGTGCCGTACTGCTTGAGCAGGCGCATCGCGTCGGCGTCGATATCCTCCACACGCAGGTCGCGGATGCTCTCCTGGACCCGCACCATATCGTTGATACGGTTGAGGTACCACGGATCGATACCGCAGATGGCATGGATGCGAGCGATGTCCCAGCCACGGCGCAGGGCCTCGACCACAAAGAAGATGCGGTGCTCGGTCGGCGTTGCCACGGCTTGAGCGAGCTCATCGTCGCTCAGCTTGCCGGCACCCTCTTTGCCACCGGCGCAAATGCCCTGGTGGCCGTCCTCCAGCGAGCGCATAGCCTTGCCGAAGGCCTCCTCAAAGGTGCGGCCGATCGCCATAATCTCGCCCACGGCCTTCATGCGCGTGGTGAGCGTGGGGTCGGTACCCTTGAACTTCTCGAAGGCAAAGCGCGGCACCTTGACCACGCAGTAGTCGATTGTGGGCTCAAAGCAGGCGGGCGTAGCCTTGGTGATGTCGTTGACGATCTCGTCGAGCGTGTAGCCCACAGCCAGGCGCGCGGCGGCCTTGGCGATGGGGAAACCCGTGGCCTTGGAAGCGAGGGCGGACGAGCGGCTCACGCGCGGGTTCATCTCGATGACGATCAGGCGGCCGGTGCTGGGGTTCACGGCAAACTGCACGTTGGAGCCACCGGTCTCGACGCCGATCTTCTCCAGAATGGCGAGCGAGGCCACGCGCATGCGCTGATACTCCAGGTCGGAGAGGGTTTGCGCCGGCGCCACGGTGATGGAGTCGCCGGTGTGCACGCCCATGGGGTCGAGGTTCTCGATGGAGCACACGATGATGCCGTTGCCGGCGTGGTCACGCATAACCTCCATCTCGTACTCTTTCCAACCCTCGATGGACTCCTCGACCAGCACCTCGTGGGCGGGCGAGAGTTCCAGGCCCTGGCTCACGATGGAGACGAGCTCCTCGTGGGTGTGAGCGATGCCGCCGCCGGCGCCGCCGAGGGTAAAGCTCGGGCGCAGCACGCAGGGATATCCCACGCGCTCGGCGATGGCCTCGGCGTCGGCCACGCTGTAGGCATAGCCCGAGCGTGCGACCTCCAGGCCAATCTCGGCCATGGCTTCGTTAAAGAGTTTGCGGTCCTCGCCGCGCTCGATGGCGTCCAGGTCGCAGCCGATCATCTCGACGCCGTACTTGTCGAGCGTACCGTCCTTTGCCAGCTCGACGGCGGCGTTCAGACCGGTCTGGCCGCCCAGCGTGGGCAGCAGCGCGTCCGGGCGTTCTTTCTTGATTACGCGCTCGATAAACTCGGCGGTGATAGGCTCAACATAGGTGCGGTCGGCCAAGCCCGGGTCGGTCATGATGGTCGCCGGGTTGGAATTGACCAGGATGACCTCAAAGCCATCCTCCTTGAGCACCTTGCAGGCCTGGGCGCCGGAGTAGTCGAACTCGCAGGCCTGGCCAATAACGATGGGGCCCGAACCAATAACGAGGATACGCTTGATGTCAGTACGTTTCGGCATGTTAGTTCTCCTCGGTCTCGGTCGCGGCGGTCTCGGCAAAGTTCCAGCCAGCCAGGCGGTCCTTCGCGGTGTCGATGTCCAGGTAGTTCTCCTCGCCGTCCATGAGTCGCGTAAAGGCGGTAAAGAGATAGTGGGCATCGGTGGGGCCAGGCGAGGCCTCGGGGTGATACTGGACCGAGAAGCACGGGGCGTCGAGCAGCTGGATGCCCTCGGCGGTGCCGTCGTTGAGGTTCACATGTGTTAGGCGAATGCGGCCAAAGCGCTCGTTCATCACGACCGGCGCGATTCCGCGGCGCACCCAGACGCGCAGATCTCCATCGGCCGCATGCTCGGTCTCGCCGCCGGAAAGCTCGGGGACAAGCTTGCCCAAGCTGGGGAACAGCAGGCCAAAGCCATGGTTTTGCGCGGTGATCTCCACACGGCGGCTTACCAGGTTCATAACCGGCTGGTTGCCACCGCGGTGACCGAACTTAAGCTTTTCCATCTGGGCGCCGCAGGCCAGGCTGATCATCTGGTGACCAAGACAAATACCAAAGACCGGCACCTTGCCGATCAGCTGCTGCACCTGCTCGTAGGTCTCCACCACGGCGTCGGGGTCGCCGGGGCCATTGGACAAAAAGACGCCGTCGGGATTCATGTCGAGCACCTCACTCGCGGGCGTGTCCCACGGCACGACGGTAAGGTCGCAGCCGGCGCGGACCAGCCCCTCCAGAATGCCGCGCTTCACACCGCAGTCGTAGGCGACCACTTTGTGACGGGCAGGAGCGGCAGCCGAAAGCGCAAAGTCATGCGTGGCAGGCAGGTCGGCAGCCACAAACTCATGAGGCGCGGGGCAACTTACGGTCTTGACCAGGTTCTCGCCTACCAGCGTGGGCGCTGCGGCCAGACGCTCGGCAAGCTCGTCGACGTCGAAGATCTCGGTCGAGATAATGCCCATCTTGGAACCATTGTCGCGCAGATGGCGCACCAGAGCGCGGGTGTCGACGCCCTCGATAGCGACGATGCCATGGGCGCGCAGATACTCCGGCACGCTGACGGCCGAGCGCCAGTTAGAAGGCGTGGTGCACATGTCGCGAACGATCATGCCGCGCATAGCCGGAGCGCTCGCAGGGCGCACGGCGTCGCCGGGGAAGGCCGACTGGACGTCGGTCTCGTCGATACCGTAGTTGCCGATCTGCGGATAGGTCATGGTTACGATTTGGCCGGCATAACTCGGGTCGGTCATGACCTCAAAGTAGCCCTCGAGTGAGGTGTTGAAGCAGACTTCGCCGGTCGCGGTGCCCTCGGCGCCGCATGCACGTCCATAAAAAATGGTCCCATCCTCAAGATACAGAATGCAGGGACCGCAGGTGCCCTTGCTGGTTTTGGCCAGCATACGCTGGCAAAGCTCGCTGGGCGCGAAGGTGCGGGCGGCAGCGCCCGCGGTATGGTTGTTCGCCATAATTCTCCTTCCCGGTCTCACAGGACCGGCTTAAAGGTGTGTAGTTAGGCCTCGCGGTATTGTAACCGCAAGCATGCCTCATGGCGTTAATTTCATCGAAATGTTTACGAAATGATAATTATGACTTTCTATGCATAATGATTTCTCTGGGACGGGGATTAAAAAATCATCCCGCGGGGCTTATGGCTCACGCGGGATGATGGCGTCTTACTTTTTCTTGTCCTGTTCCAGCAGTTCGGACGGTGTGCGATCGGGCTTGCCGCCGCGGAAAATCTCGCGGCCATGCAGACGATGCTCCAGGTCACGCTCGGCCTTTTCCTCGTCAATCTTGGTCTGGCTCACCACCGGATCCTCAATCAACGACGACACCGAGTTCACCTGCTTCTGAATGCGCTCGGCGATGGTGTCATCCATACTCACGATGCGCATCTTCCAGTCGATACTCGTGGCGTTGGATGAGCTCTTGGTCCACACGAACGTCAAAATGGCGCTCTGGTGGCCCCGCGCGGGGAACATGCCAAAGAAGGAATCGTGCTGAATGTTGCTATCCTCGTCGATATAGGCGTGAACGTTATACACCACGCGGTCGATCTTATCGTTGAGCAGCGCGTTGGTCGCAAGCGCCGCGGCCTGGATCTGCCCGTTGGACAGCAGCTCGAGCTCGTTGGCAGACGATGTGTCCAACACCGTCACCTCGACCGTGCCCGTACGCTCATCGGCTTCATCGACGGTAAAGTCGAGCGGGAACTGCGTAAAGCCATTGCCCCACTCAAGGCCGCCCTTCAGCGCCGTCGAAACGGTATCGACCGAAACGCTCTCGGACAGGTTGGCGGTGTTCAGACGACGCATCACGCCGTAGCCAATCTGCATGCCCACGATCAGCACCAAAATACCGATGACCACGGCCATCGCGGTCTTCGTAATGGTATGGCTCACCTGCGAGCCCGAAGGATCGTCCTCGGACAGCGGGTCGATATGTTTTGCCTGGCTCGCGCGGTCCTCGCTGCGCAGCTGCGCTAGCGCCGCTTTGTCACCGCGCTTGGCCGCAGCCTCCTTCTCACGCATGCGCTCGGTACGCTTTTTGGCGAGCGTGGGATCCAAGACGCCGGATGCATCGATTTCGGAGAATAACTCCGTCACTTCTTCCGGAGTCAAAGGGTTCTTGTCAGCCATAAACTTCCTGTCATATCAATCAGTCGAGCTCGTGCGCACGCGCACCTTCGAACTGCATTCGATAGTAACGGGCATAGGTGCCGCCACGGGCGAGAAGCTCCTCGTGCGTGCCACGCTCCACAACGCGACCATGCTCAACGGTCGCAATCTCATCGGCATGCTTAATGGTCGAAAGACGGTGGGCGATGATAATCGTGGTGCGGCCGCGTGCCAGCTCTTCGAGTGACTCCTGCACCGCCTCCTCGCTCTCGTTATCCAAAGCACTCGTCGCCTCGTCCAAAATCAGGATCTTGGGGTTCTTGAGAAACACGCGCGCGATGGCAACGCGCTGCTTCTGTCCGCCCGAAAGACGGCTGCCGCGCTCGCCCACCACGGTGTCGTAGCCCTGCGGAAGCGACTCGATAAAGGCATCGATGTTGGCGCGACGGGCGGCCTCGGCGATCTCTTCTGCCGTGGCGCCCGGCTTGCCGTAGGCGATGTTCTCGCCAATCGTACCGTCAAATAGATAGACATCCTGCTGCACCAGGCCGATGGCGCGGCGCAGGCTCTGCTGCGTCACATCGCGCACGTCCTGGCCGTCGATGCTAATGGATCCGGCAGCCACGTCATAAAAGCGCGGCAGCAGCGAACAGGTCGTGGACTTGCCACCGCCCGAAGGGCCAACCAGCGCGATGGTCTGCCCGGGCTTGATGGACAGATTCATATGGTCGATAACGGGACGCTCGTCGGCATAGCCCTCGCCCAGCTCGACATCCTCGTAGTTAAAGCACACGTCGTGATACTCCACGGCGCCGGCAGTCACCTGCAGATCCGTAGCGCCCGGCTTGTCCTGGATATCCGGCGCGGTCGAGAGCACCTCGTCCATACGTTTAAAGCCGGCGATAGCCTTCTGATACGTTTCGGCCGAATTGACGAGCGTCTCGAGCGGCGTGCAGAACAGCGAAATATAGAGTGCAAAGGTCGCCATATCGACCGCCTGTAGCTGTCCCTGGGCGACCAGCCATCCGCCCAGCAGCACTACGATCACATAGAGCACACCCGAGAGCAGGCCATACGTCGCGGTATAGACGCCCATGGCGTGATACATGTTCTCCTTGGACAAAAGGTAGCGGTCGTTAGAGGCACGGAACTTGGCACGCTCGGTCTCCTCGTTGGCAAAGCTCTTGACCACGCGCATGCCCGCCAGAGAATCCTGCAGCTGTGCATTAATGCCGCTGATCTTCTTGCGGTTGTCGCTAAAGACCTCGCGCATGCGCATGTTCTGCCAAAACATGACGACCGCAAACGCCGCCGTCACCACGGCCATGGCAAGCGCCAGCACCGGAGCGATGGTAAAGAGGATCACAAACGAGCCGATAATCTCGATACCGCAGATGATGATCCACTCGGGTACGTGATGCGCCGCCTCGCAGATATCGAACAGGTCGTTGACCACGCGGCTCATCATGTCGCCCGAGCTGTTGCGGTCGAAGTACGCAAAGCTAAAGCGCTCATACTGGTCGAACAGGTCCTCGCGCATTTTGGACTCCATGCGCGCGCCCATCACGTGACCCCAATAGCTCACAAAGTAGCGGCAGGCGCAGCGGACGGCATACATCAGCACCAAGCCCACCGCGATCATGCCGAGCGCCTGCATAATGGCAGCCTGACCCTGAGTAAATAGCCCACCGGTCAAATTGCGCAGGATAATGGGGAACGCCAGGTCAATGGCGGCAAGCACCAGAGCACAAACAGTATCAGCAACAAAAAGCCCCATCTGGGGCTTGTAATACGAAAGAAACCTCTTCAGCATGTGATCCTCAAAGAAATATCAGCAACGTAAGGCCCTGGAACAAAGCAATCAGTAGTACTTGTCCCAGGGCTATCCCCACTCGTTAAAGCTCCGTGCCCCCAAGGCGGTGTGCGATGCTGTCGCAGGCAAGCGCGCCTACGACGGTCTTGGCGTCTTCGATCTTGCCGTCGAGCACGGCATCGATCAGCTCGTGCAGCGGCACCAGGTCCACGTTGACAAACTCGTCATCATCGGGGTTGGGCGCATCAAACTCGAGCTTGGTAGCCAAGTAGATGTGGATGATCTCATCGCAAAAACCGCAGGACGTGACAATCGACGTCAAAAAGCGAATACGACCAGCCCTAAAGCCCGTCTCCTCATGCAGTTCGCGCTTGGCGCAATCGAGCGGGTCCTCGCCTGGATCGAGCTTGCCGGCGGGAATCTCGACCGTCACGCGGTCGATGGCGGTGCGGTACTGACGCACCAGTATGATCTTGCCGCTCTCGGTCAGTGCTACAACGGCCGCCGCACCCGGATGGCGAACGATATCGCGGGCGCTGCGGTGACCGTTGGGCAGCTCAACCTCAAGACGGTGGACGTCGAGGATCTTGCCCTTCCAGGCGCACTCCTCCGAAAGAATCTTCTCGTGCAGCTCGGTATCGTGCGGGTCGTCGTCGCCCAGCACCAGCGCCGGCTCGTCAGCGACCTCGCCACCAGGCTCGCCCTCGGTGTGCCCATACATGCGGCTGTCCTCTTCGACGATCTGCGCGTCCACGAGCTCTTCGTTCTTCTCGTCCATCCGTCTCATTCCTCTCGGATTTTAGGCATCCCAGGCGTCGCGGCCGCGCAGCGCGCGCAGGCCGATGTCGTGACGCAGGGTCTTGCCCTCAAAATCAATCTTCTCGCAGGCCTCGTAGGCAAGGTTGCGAGCGTTCTCGAACGTGTCGCCCAGAGCGGTCACGGCAAGCACGCGGCCACCATTGGTCACGAGCTGGCCGTCCACCACGGCAGTGCCCGCGTGGTACACGGTCACGTTCTCCATGGCCTCGGCATCGGCGATACCGGTGATGACCTTGCCCTTCTCGTAGCTGCCGGGATAGCCCGCGCTCGTCAGGACAACGGCCACGGCCCACTCGCCGCGCCAGTCGAGCTCAATCTGATCGAGCTCGCAGTTGGCGCAGGCGAGCATGACCTCGACCAGGTCGTTCTTAAGGCGCGGCAGCACGACCTGCGTCTCGGGGTCGCCAAAGCGGGCATTGAACTCCAGCACCTTGGGGCCGGCAGGCGTGAGCATAAAGCCGCCGTACAGGCAGCCGCGGTAGTCGATACCCTCGGCAGCGAGCTCGGCCACGGTCTGCTCCATGACCTTCACCATGGTGGCGTGCTCCTCGTCAGTCACGATGGGCACCGGGCTGTAGACGCCCATGCCGCCGGTGTTGGGACCAAGGTCGCCCTCAAGCGCGCGCTTGTGGTCCTGCGAGGTGGCCATGGGGCGCACGGTCTTGCCGTCGGTAAAGGCCAGCAGCGAGCACTCGGGACCAACGAGCATCTCCTCGATAACCACGGTGTTGCCGGCATCGCCAAAGGTGCCGCCAAAGCACTCGCGCACGGCCTCCTCGGCCTGCTCAAGTTCGGTCGCCACGATAACGCCCTTGCCTGCGGCAAGGCCGTCGGCCTTGACGACCAGCGGGGCGCCTTGCTCGCGTACGTAGGCGAGAGCCGAAGCCTCGTCGGTAAACGAGCCGTAGGCTGCCGTCGGAATGCCCGCACGCTCCATGAGCTGCTTGGAGAACAGCTTGGAGCCCTCCATCTGGGCGCCCTCGGCACCCGGGCCAAAGCAGGGAATACCCGCCGCGCGCACGGCGTCGGCCACGCCCGCCACGAGCGGAGCCTCGGGGCCAATTACCACGAGTCCGCATCCGTGGCTCTGCGCAAACGCCGCCACGGCCGCAGGATCGCAGTCGTCGAGAACAACGTTCTCGCCGCAGCTCGCGGTGCCGCCGTTGCCCGGCGCGATGTAGAGCTTGCCGGCGCGCGGTGATGCTGCGAGCTTGGCTGCCAAAGCATGCTCACGGCCGCCGCTGCCCAACAACAGGATGTCGATGGTTTGAGTGTCCGCCTTCAAGGGTGCCTCCTCTATGGATGAATGGCCCGCTCCGTGCGAGCCCCTTGCAAGCAAATATACCCCTCGGCCGCCCACTCGGGCTGCAAAGGGGTATATCGCAATAACCAAATAGTCCCGATTACTTCCAGAATCGGTTGATGATCTGCTCGCGACCAGCGCCAACGCCAATGAACGTCACGCGGGTGTGTGCCAGATCCTCGATAAACGCCACGTAGTCCTGAGCCTCCTGTGGCAGCTCGTCAAAGCTGCGGCAACCGGTGATGTCGCACTTCCAGCCAGGGAGCTCCTCGTAGATGGGCTTGGCATGCTCAAAGCGCACCTGATGCTCGGGCACGCTCGTGTAGCGCTCGCCATCGACGTCGTAGGCCACGCACACCTTGATGGTGTCGAAGGCCGAAAGCACGTCGAGCTTGGTCACGGCGATGTCGGTGAGGCCGTTGACGCGCGAGGCGTAGTTGGCGATGGGGCCGTCAAACCAGCCGCAACGACGACGGCGACCGGTGGTCACGCCGTACTCATAGCCCTCCTCGGTCAGCGTGTGGCCGGCCTGAGACTCGTAGGAAAGCTCGGTGGGCATGGGGCCCGAACCGACGCGGGTGATATAGGCCTTCATGACGCCCAGCACGCGGTTGACGTTCTTCATACCGACGCCGGAGCCGGTGATGGCGCCGCCGGCGGTGCAGTTGGAAGACGTCACGTACGGATAGGTGCCGTGGTCGATGTCGAGTAGCGTCGCCTGGGCGCCCTCAAACAGCAGGTCCTTGCCCTCATCGATCATGTTGTTGAGCAGCAGGCTCGTCTCGGTGATGTAGGGACGCAGGCGCTCGGCCATCGGCAGGTACTCGTCGCAAATCTGGTCCACGGTGTAGGTGGGCAGGTTGTAGATGAGCTCGAGCTCGGGGTTCACGCGGGCGAGAGCGGTCTCCAGCTTGTCGCGGAACAGTGCCTCGTCCAGCATGTCCTGCATGCGCAGGCCGATGCGGGCCATCTTGTCCTGATAGCACGGACCGATGCCGCGCTTGGTGGTACCGATGTTCTTCTTGCCGAGCTTCTGCTCAAAGGCGCCATCCAGATCGATGTGGTACGGCATGATGACATGCGCGTTGCCGCTAATCTTGAGGTTCTTGGTGGTGATGCCGTCGGCCTCGAACATATCGATCTCCTCAAGGACAACCTTGGGGTTGACGACGCAGCCGTTACCGATCACCGACACGTGGTCAGAATACATGATGCCGGAGGGCACCTGGTGCAGGCCGTACTTCTTGCCGTTGACGACGATGGTGTGACCGGCGTTGTTGCCGCCCGAGTAGCGCACGACGGCATCGAAGTCGCCGGCGACCAGGTCGCAAATCTTACCCTTGCCCTCATCGCCCCACTGGGCACCGACCAAAACGGTTGACGGCATGTTTACTCCTTACATTCATGGACTGTCTACGCGCCACGCCGGCACGCAGAAGCACAAAACATTCCCAGTATACCCGTGCAACGGGCGCCTGTCCTACTCCTCGGCATGTGCCCCATCAAGCTCATAGAACTTGGTGGATGCCGGCAGGAACATCAGGTCGACGTCGCCGATCGGGCCCGAACGGTTCTTGGCCACGACGATACGCGTAACGCCCTCGTCGGGTCGATCGTCGCGCGAGGCTTCGGCCTCGTCGGCGGAGCGGTCCAAGAACATGACGATATCGGCGTCCTGCTCGATAGAGCCCGATTCACGAAGGTCGGAAAGCTGCGGACGCTTGCCGGTACGGGATTCGACCTGACGCGAGAGCTGCGACAGCGCGATGAGCGGAATCTTGAGCTCCTTGGCCATGATCTTCAGACCACGCGACATCTCCGAAACCTCGACGGTACGGCTCTCGGAGCGGCGTCCCGGCGGAGGACTCACCAGCTGCAGGTAGTCCAGGATGATGATTGCCTTCTCCTTGTTATGGAGCATGCGGCGGCTCTTGGCGCGAATCTCGGTCACTGTGGTGCCGGGCGTATCGTCAATCAGAATATCGAGCTTGGACAAGGTCTGCGTGGCCTCGTTGATATTGGCCCACTGCTCGGGGCTAATGCGACCCATGCGGAAGTCACTGATCGAGATCATGGCATAGGCGCAAATCAGACGCTGGGCAATTTCCTTACCCGACATCTCCAGCGAGAAGAAGCCGACGGTATAACCAGCAGCGGCAGCGTTGAGCGCCAGGTTCAGAGCGAACGACGTCTTACCTACAGCAGGACGGGCGCCGATGATGATGAGCTGACCCTCGCGGAAGCCCATGAGCATGCGGTCGAGCGACGGGAAGCCCGTGGGCACGCCCGCAGCCTGGCCACCGGCCTGGCACACTTCCTCGGCCTCATTATAGGCCTCGACCATAAACTCGGTCAGCGTCTTGTAGCTCGACTTGACCTCGCGCGCCGTAACCTTGAGCAGCTTGCTCTCGGCTAGCTCCACGACCTCTTTGGTGTCGGTGGGGGCGTTATATGCCAGCGCGTTGATCTCGTTGGTGGCGCCGATCAGCTCACGCAGCATCGAATCGCGGCGAACGATGGCGGCATGGTGCTGCCAGTTGACGAGCGACAGGGTCTGACCCATCAACTCCAAAATGTACGCTTCGCCGCCCACGGCATCGAGCTTGTTGATGCTTCGCAGGTAATCGATCAGCGAGATGGAGTCGATGGGAATGCGGCTGTTGTACATATCGACCATCGCGGTATAGATGGTCTTATGAATGGGCCGGTAGAAGTCATCGGGCTGCAGCTCGACCTGGGCCTCTTCGACCACCTCGGGCGATAGCAGCATAGCGGCCAGTACATTGGCCTCTGCATCTTGGTTTTGGGGAAGACCCAACTTTGAGCCGCGGTCCTCAACCGTCAGCCCGGTCTCCCTATCGTCATATGCCATGAGCATCCTCATTCATATCGCTTGCGAGCATCCATAGTATCAGCCACGGTCCCAAAACGCGCCGCACGCGGCCAATCATCACCGAACCAAACGGATGAACGGTCCTGTACACAGGACTTCGACGCTACGTTCACTATGACACTCACTCAGCGCAAAAAACAAAAGGGCGCCCTGGTTTCCCAGAGCGCCCTTCTTAGAACAAGATTGTTGCGTTGCAGCAAATGCTACTCGGCAGCAGCCTCAGTCTCGACCTCGGCGGTCTCGGCCTCGGCGACCTCAGCGGCCTCCTCGACCTCAGCCTCGGCAGCGAGCTCCTCGGCGGTAACGCCGACGAGAACGACAACCTCGGCCTTGATCTCGCGGTACAGCGAGATGGCAACGGTGTGGGCACCGGCAACCTTGATGGGCTTACCGAGCTCGACGCGCTTGCGGTCGATGTCCATACCGAGCTGAGCCTTGATGGCGTCAGCGATCATAGCGGCGGTAACGGAGCCAAAGAGGATGCCCTCGTCGCCGACCTTGACGTCAACGGTGACCGTCTTGCCCTCGAAGGCAGCCTTGGTCTCGTTGGCGGTAGCCAGACGGACGGCCTCGCGCTTGGCGATGTTGTTGCGACGCTCGTCAAGCTGCTTGAGGTTGCCCTTGGTGGCGGCAACAGCGAGCTTCTTGGGGAACAGGAAGTTCTCAGCGTAACCCTGAGCGACCTCTACGACGTCACCCTCGCCGCCCTTGCCCTTGATCTCATCGAGAAGAATAACCTTCATGATGCGTCTCCCTTCTTAGCCGCGGTCGCGGTTGCCACGAGAGGAAACCACGGGGACGGTGTACGGCAGGAGAGCCATCTCGCGGGCGCGCTTGATGGCGTTGGCGATGTCATGCTGATGCTGCGTGCAAGCGCCAGTGACGCGACGGGGCTTGATCTTGCCACGGTCGGTCATGTACTTACGGAGAAGCTGAGTGTCCTTATAGTCGATGAACTCAGTGTTCTCCTTGCAGAACTGGCAGTACTTACGACGCGGCTGACGTGCAGAAAAATCATTAGCCATGTCAAAATACCTTTCATTTGGCAACTTCGGCGAACCGAAGCCGCCTCTCACTCAAAAATAGGTGAACAACCCTTAGAACGGGATGTCCTCATCGTAGACGTCGACCGCAGGCGGCGTGGCCACCGGTGCGGCAGGACGTGCTGCGGGCGCGGGCGCTGCGGGGGCGTAACCGCCCTGATCGTAGCCACCCTGGCCACCACGGGAGCTCATAAACTCGATCTCATCGACGATGACCTCAAGCTTGCTCCGGCGCTGGCCGTCGCGCTCCCAAGAGCTGTAGCGCAGCTTGCCCTCGATCGCGACCTTGTTTCCCTTTGCCAGGAAACGGCTCACGGCCTCGGCGCGGGTGCCGAACATGGTGCAGTCGACAAAGTTGGGATAGTCCTCCCACTCGCCAGTCTGCGCGTTGCGGCGACGATCGTTCACGGCGACGCCAAAGGACAGAACCTGGGTTCCGCCGGCGGTGGCTCGCAGCTCGGGATCGCGGGTGAGGTTACCGGTGATGTTCACTCGATTGATGCTCATAACTCACTACTTCCTCTTGGGGCACAAGCCCAGTCCAAAACGACAGTCTTACTCCTGGTCGTCGCGACGGACGATCATGTGGCGGACCACAGCGTCGGTGATGCGCAGGACGCGATCAAGCTCGGCGATCTGGGTAGGATCTGCGTGGAAGTTGATGAGGGTGTAGTCACCATCGGTGAGGTCGTTGATCTCGTAGGCGAGCTTGCGCTTGCCCCACTCGTCAACGGAGTCGACCTTGCCAGCGCCCTCAGCGATCGTGGTATCGATACGCTTCATAACAGCGAGACGAGTCTCGGGGTCGAGCGACGGGTCAACAAAGAACAGCAGTTCATAAGCCTTCATATTGTCACCTCCTCTGGGCAAATGTGGCTTCAGGTCGTGAAGGTGCGCCTGAAGCAGGAAAAGACTTGGTAATAATATCTTTCAACCTCCTAGGCTGCAAGAATATGCAGCTACAACCTCATGACCTCCACATATGCCCATACTCGCACGACGTTTCATGCGCATTCCAACCAAATGCTGACCAAAAGCTTGACGGATCTGTGGACAAGATACGGTGCCGTGAGGACAAGCTGAGCCAAGTCGCAGGTCAACGGGCGCATGGTTGTGGTCACAAAATGCATACCAGTGGCCCACAGCACCACCCAAAGATTTTTAAATTCATTGCCAAATCGCTTATAAATACCCCTTTTGAACAATTGAGTTGATCAACTACGCTGGTCGGAAGCCGTTTTTTGGCATCTCAAACCCCGCTGCAACGCCAAACGCGGCCAAGCGTTTTAAAAAATGCCAACTTTTCTGTTTGCACTTTGCGATTCCTCGTGTATACTGACTTTCGCATTTAACGGAGAGTTGTCCGAGTGGCCGAAGGAGCACGATTGGAAATCGTGTAGGCGTCAAAAGCGTCTCCAGGGTTCAAATCCCTGACTCTCCGCCAGTTAATTCCAAAGCAGGCCTTCGAGCCTGCTTTGTTTTTACCCCACGCGGAGGGGTGGCAGAGTGGTTGAATGCGGCGGTCTCGAAAACCGTTTGGCCTGTATAAGGTCACGAGGGTTCGAATCCCTCCTCCTCCGCCATTTTGGTTGAGAAAGCTCCCGAGAATGGGAGCTTTTTTGTTTTGAGTCCCCAACAAGCAAACACGGCGGAGGAGGAGGGATTCGAACCCGCCAGGGCCCGGAGCGTAAAGAAAACGCGCCCGTGGCGCGTTTTTAGCGCAGCGCGGTCGGCGCAAGCCGACCGGATAAATTTTGAGCGGAGCTCAAAATTTGGACATCCCTCCTATTCGACCACGCCACCATCGCGTTCAGCATCAACCCGGATCCCCAAACATGGAACCTATGACCGTACCCAGTCCCGACCGTTTGCCGAGCAATAGGGTCGCAATCGGCGCCGAACATGTACTATGTACGGGCATTGTCTAAACCCGTAACTCAAAGGACCCCATCTTGCCCGTTGCCGCCGCTATGATCGTTACCGCACACGCCTCGGATGCCATGGTTGCCATCCCGTTTTGGCTCGAGATGTTCGCCGTCGTCGCGGCATCGATCTCGGGCGTGTTGGTCGCACGCGAGCACAAACTCGACCTGGTGGGCGCCGTCGCGCTCGCCGTGGTCTGTGGACTGGGCGGCGGTCTTTTGCGCGATATGACGCTGCAGGTGGGCAACGTCTACATCCTCAACCAACCGATGGCGCTCCCGCTCTCCATCGCCACCGCGGCCATCATCTACATCTTCCCGGCAATCGTCGACAAGCCCGAAAAGCTCATTCCCCTGCTCGATATCATCTCGGTGGGTATTTATGCGGCAACCGGCGCAGACAAGGCGCTGGTCTACGGCTTTGCGCCGGCGGTGTGCATCATGATGGGCTTTTTTACCGCGGTGGGCGGCGGCATGCTGCGAGATGGTTTTATGGGTGTGGTGCCGGGTATCTTCCAACGCACCAACTTCTATGCCATCGCGGCCATCGCCGGATCGGCAAGCTATGTTTGCCTTGTCATGAGCGGCTTGGTCAGCAATGTCGTCGCACTGGTCGTTTGCGTCGTGGTGACCATGGGACTACGCTGGCTGTCGCTGCGCTTTGATATCAAAAGCCCCACCGAGGATGACATCGCACGCTTTTTGCACCGCAAAAAGTAGGTGGCGCGGGCTCATCCTTCGAAATGCAACCGAGAGGTTCTTTTAGAGCGCCCACGCGTTGGGTACCCTGTTAGGTGCATGTCGAGCATCTGACGAAGGATTCACTATGCCCTGTAATCAATTCCCGTCGACCCAGCGCCGTAAAGCGTGGGGCCGCATCACGATCTTATTCGCGCTCATCGCTCTAGCGGTCACCGCGCTTCCCACGGCGTCGTTCGCCGGCACGGACACCGCAGGCAACGTACTTGCGACCGACAATGACGCCAATTCATCCGGCGTCGAAGGTGACCTGTACTGGGCAGGTCAGGCCCTCAACTTGGACGATGCGTCCATCGGCCGCGACATAATTGCAGCAGGCGAGAGCCTCTCCATCCGCGACTGCACGGTGGGCGGCGCCGTCCGCTTGGCGGCACGCACTATCGATATCGCCAAGACCACGGTTGATGGCAGCGTCACGGTCGTCGGTCAGCACGTTGTGCTCAATTCCGACAGCACCGCCAACTGTTTTTACGCGATAGGCGAGACGGTTGCCCTGCGCGGCTCTACCAAGTCGGCAGCGCTTGCGGGCGACACGGTGACCATCGATGGCACCGTCGAGGGCGATGTCGAGGTTTGGGCCGACAAGCTCATCCTGGGCAAGAACGCCCACATCACCGGCACCGTGAACGCGCACGTCTCCGAGGACCCCGAGCGTGCCGCAGGAGCCGAGGTAGGCGCGCTCAAGATCGACCGCACCGAGAACGAGGATACTTCCACCGTTAACGATGTCATCGGCGGTATCGTCGCCGCGGCACTCTCGACCTGCTTTGTCGCTCTGCTGCTCGAGCTCGTCTTTCCGCGCGCGACCGCCAGCGCCGCCGGCATGCTCCACCAGCGCCCCATACCCCTGTGGGTGAGCGGTCTTCTGGGCACGATTGCTATCGTCCCCGCCGTCCTACTGCTAATTATCTCTATCGCTGGTCTGTCGCTTGCCGGAGCCCTCTTGTGCGGCGTTATCGGCATCGCGTTGGTGTCGAGTGCCTTTGCGGGGTGCGCGATCTCCCGCATGGTCGGACACAACCAAAACCGCTACGCCATGGCAGCCGTGGGCGGCGTAATCGCAGGCGCCCTCACGGGGCTTCCCCTCGTAGGTGACTTCATCAGCGGCGTAGCCTTTGTCTTTATGCTCGGCTACGTTATCCAGATCATCTGGCGCAACGCCCACCTCAAGCCGCAGCAGCCGGCTAACATGCCAGGACTCCCCACCGCTTAGCCACCAACCACCACAAAGGTGCCAGGTTACTTTGCACCAACAAACGAAGCGGGGCACTCGGTCATGTCGACCGGGTGCCCCGCTTTTCTTGGAGGGTTCTCTAGTAACTTTTTCAAAACCAATGATCATCAGGTCGGTAGGCCTGTGCGTCACTCGCTACGGAGGCAGCACGCCATTAAGCAGGGGGGCAATTATTTTTCACGACGACCGCCTCCCCGCTTGATGACGAGCGCGACAACAATAGCCGCCACTCCGATGGCAGCCAAAGCCGCCACCAGCACCAACGTTCTATCTCCCATCGAGGGCATAAAGCCTCGACTTGCTTCTTTGCTTGGAGTGTTGAGCACCGACAGTTCAATCGAACCCGTCCCGGCATCAGCGGTATCAACCCGCAGAGGGCTTTCGGCCGACACGGTCACCTTGGGCTTCGCGGCTGCAACCTGTTTAACGTCCAATCCCTCGGACGTAACCGTTACCGTTCGCTTGCCCTCAAAGGCGGTGTATCCCTTGGGAGCCGCGACCTCTTCGACGGTGTAGACACCCGCGTCCACACCGCTCAATTCCACATGGCCGTCCGCGCCCGTGGTGACGCACGCGGCGGCATCCGTCGACCACGAGCCGTCGGTCGTTAGGATGCGCCCGCGGTCATCGATGATGCGCAGCTTGGCGCCCGCGAGCGGTTTATCGTCCGAGCTTGAGCGCTTGATCAGACTGAGTCCCCAGGTGTAGGCGCACGCGTCATCGCTCGGCGTGCGGGTGAAGCCGGCGTCGCCGGACTGGTCGGCGAGAGGAGAACGCGGGTAGCGCAGGCAGACCTCGTTGGGGTTGCCCTTGGTAGCGCCCCTATTGCAGCTGGCCCCCAACGGCGCATCGTAGACAGCAACCACGCGGGCGCCCGCGGTGAAGGCGTCGGCCCCGCCGAGCGCGGCGATGAGGTCGCCGGTGCGCACGGTGAAGGTCTTACCGTCGACCGCCACCTTGGTGGCGCACTGGGCCGTGATGTCGGTCCAGCCCTTCGCGGGCTCGGTGCCGGCGCGGCCGTCCTTGTCGGTCTGGACCGCGTCGAAGCCGCCGTCCGCGCCCGCCGCCACGTACACGCGCATGCTCGCGGCGACCTTGGAGGGGTCGAGCCCCGCGCCCATGGTGTCGACGAACCGCACCGTATAGGTGTCGTAGGCCGTGAGGCCCGCCGGGACCGTGGCAGAGAGGCGCCAGTACAGGTCGTCGGCGACCGTGGCGTCGGCGGCCTTCTGCCAGGCGGCGGTGCCGTCCTCCAGCACGTGCTTGGCGACCTTGGGGGTCGCGGCCTTGGGCTTGACGGTGACGGCGCTGCCGCCCACCAGGGCCATGATCGGCGCGGTGCCGGCCTCGCCCTGGGCGATGGCGTCGTCGTCGGCGACGATGAGCCAGTAGCCGCAGGGCAGCTCGGCCGTCGTGCCCGCGTTAAGGGCCACGGAAGGCGCACCGGCATTGTAAATCGCACGGGCAAGCTTTGCCGCTAGCGTGGTCGTCATGTGCCCGTCGGCATTCATCCATTCGGCAGCCTCTTGCGCCGTCGATGCCGAGTTATCAAGCCCTGCATCATGAAGCACGGGAAGGGCAGCTTGGCGAACCGTGTCATTCGCCCACGCTACATCAGTTGCGACCTTTTGGTCGGCATCGGCATCGTCGACAACGGTCGCCGAAAAGAGCTGGTACGCGTCGTAACGTGTCGCGACTGTACCGTCCACCGTAATGGCTCCGGTGTCGGCAGCACGGGCCGTTCCAGGGGCGATCGCAAAAGCGAAGACGACGGCCATGGACATCACCACGACGGCCAACATATGACGGAGCACTTTACTCACGACGACCACTCCGATCAAGATCACGATGGCGGCGAGCATGCATCCACGTCGCGGCAAAACACAGCATCGAAGCACCAGCTAAATACGTCATAGTCAAACCAGCCCCGCCCGCCTCAGGTAGCGTAGTCGAATACTTGTTGGTAAAGGTCGGCGGATCCTGAGAGCCATCGCCATAGGCAACTACGGCGTTGAGTTGGTCCGTGCCATTAGTTACCTCAACCGTGACTTTGCGCGGGGTCGTGTCATAGGTGATGTGATCTTTAACATGGTCGATGGCACCCTCGGGCTCGACCTCGGAGATGGTGTAGGTATAGATTCCCGCCTTGTTGTACTTGACGTCAAAGGAGACATTTCCCTTGTCATTATTGGTCACCGTCTGGAGCACTTTGCCCTCGGCGTCCTTAAGCGCGAACGAGAACTGACCTTCCCTGAAGGTTCCGCCTTTAAGCACTTTATTTGCTTTTATCGTCGCTTTGCCTTCAAGGGGCGCGTCATACACCCAAATCTCTGCATCTGACGTTATCTCCGTATCGGCATCAAGCAAAGATTTCGCCTTGTTCATGGCTTGCTCGTATTGCTCTTCGGGCGCATTGCCCTTGAGCAGAATCCATGTTGGTTGGGCGACGCGATATCCAGGAGGCGCCGTCGTCTCCTCGAGGCAGTAAAGCTTGCAGGAAGCCATGGCGTCCGAACTCGTTTCCGAACTCGTTCCAAAAGTCACACTTCCGTCAGGGCCGGTCGTTCCGTCAGAAAAAAACGTCTTTGCGCCCTCAACGCCGGCACTGCCCTGCGCCTTATCCATGTCAATCGCATAGAGTGTGAACGTAGCGTCAGCCAACGGCGCGGCAACGTCCTTTTCATCCACTTTGTGGACCACAATGCCGTGCCCCGTTCCGCCTCCCGATGCGCCGGCATCTATGTCATATTCACGCTCGTGTTTCACATACCCGCCTGCAACACCTTCAAGCTGCGCCTCGTTGGAAAGGGAAACTGTACCAGACTCACCGGACAGAACTTCATATTCGACTTTCAGGTATTTCTCATCGGGAAGCCTCAACGTCAATCGCTGCTGCTTTCCAGCGCCCTCGCCAATCGAGTCAAGAGTCGCTCTGTATTTTTCTTTTGTCAGCACACGCCAATCGCCGTTATCGCACTCAGATACGCTAAGCGACGAGGGGATAAACGTACACTTAGAATCCATCACATCGAACAGATCGAGGTAGTCGGTTCCGACCTTTAAGTCTAGTGCCGATTCATTAACGAAAATCGTGTATTGAATTCGCTTGCTATTACTTACCGACGAACCTGTCTTTGACAATACGTCGTTCTTGATCTGTACGGTATCAGAGTCCGCCTTAAATTCTTTACCATCTGAGCTTGCGCTCGCCGAGTTCGTGAGCTCGCCGAGATTCTTTGACGTATCGACTACCGACCTTTTAACAGCAGTCGAATACGTCAGCTTTGCGTACCCTGTATTATTGCCCAGCTTTTCCGTTGGAATTGAAAACGCAACCATCTGGCGATCGACAGCAGGCGTCAGCAAGACATCCGAAACCTCGGTTTTTTCTCTCTCATGTTCCCATTCGCGGCCGGGCACCGCCGTCCCGTAGGGATTTGAATACAAAGAATATTTAGCCGAGCCGGGAATATAACTCATTCCCTCAGGAAGCTCATCTTTGACAACGACATCCTTGCCATTGAGCCTGCCAGCGCCATAATACTCACCGGCAGGCGTCTTAGCTCGATTGGCATAGACAGTCCAGTCGACAATCCACGCACCTTTGTCGTTCGAGCCATCCACTGATTTCCAGTCAAACGTCTCATCCCACCGTGCTTGCGAGCCGTCTTCATTTATTTTTACACTCTTCTCAACCGAAGGCTCCGCTTCGCCCTCAACATAGTAAAAGACAAAATCAGAATAGCCGCTAAACCCGTCGACAGAGGCGAAGTTGGAGTACCAACCAGGAAGTGCATCGGTCACCGTTTTATACGTAATAACCACCTCGGGGGACTTATCAAGCGCTTCTTTGACTTTATCCGTAATGGTTATTTTGATATTGCAGTTGTGTTGGTTGCTGTTCTGCGACGGATTTTCACCACCCGCAAACGTCCAATCGGTACCTTGGTCCAGTTTGGTACCCCCAATGGTAATTACATGTGAAGGGCCATCGGAGGTATCCGGCCCCATAGTCTGCTTCCAAGCCGCCAGCATGGTATCTTTGATAAGAATGGATGTTGGGTTTTTCGCATTTACGTAATCACGGAGCTCTACGCGTAATTGCCAAGTTGCTTTTCCGGTCCGAGATGCCTCATCCGGATTAAGCAGCGTTTTGCTAATGGTTTTGCCCGTCCAAGGACGGATGTAGTATGCGGTGCTTTCACCAGAGGGCAGACCGGAGTCTTCTTTTTTCACACTTGCCGTGTTACTAACTTTTTCGTAGGAATTCTCATCTTTCAGCTTAGTTTGATAGACGATGCAGTAGGTCGCATACCGATCGCCCTCTTTTGGATTAAACGTATAGCTAAATGAATCCCCTGACTCGCTCAGCATTTCCTCATCGATCTTTTGTTTTTCATCGGCGGTCTCGCCCTTGTAGACCGTATAGCTGCCAATATAATCCTGCTTGCCATCGAGCTTGTCGGTAAAGGTGTAGCCAGACATATCGGCCTTGAGAGATCCCCTGTTGAGCACAACCTTCCAAGTGATGACAGACGATGTTCCGGAGCCAGCCTCTTTTTGAATCATGTCGTATTGAAACGGTTCCGACGCCCCTCTAATCGTAAGAGATTGTTGGTGATTTGCTTTTCCCCAGGTTGTTTGCACACTATTCCTACCTTGCGTAGGTGTGCCATTAGAAAGAGACAAGTTCTTGCTAACTGTCGTTTCGTAGGTAACGGTATGGTCGCCCTGAGAAAGGTTACCTAGCGGCAACGTTGCAGTTCGCTCTTCGATGCTCACGGACGAACCAAGAGGATTTCCATCGAGCTTGAAGCTGCTTTGCTCAAAGTCCAGGTAGTCACCGAGCGTATCGACCAGTTTTACATCCGTTGCGTGCGACGTAACACTCAGATTAATAGTCCAAGTTATCTTGGCATTTCCGGTACTGCTATCTTGGGAAAAGACACCTGATTTGTTTCCATCAACTGCGCCATCTTGAATCTCGATCGGCACAGTTTCGCCAACGCCTGGAAATTTCAGTTCGACTTTTTCGCCGTCATCTACATCTTTGTCTTTAAGCTCAAACTCGAAATTGACGCGCACATAGAGCGAAGAGGGATGACCGCTGAGATAGCTGGCATCGTAATTAAAAACGACCTTGTTATCCTTTATGTACCAAGTTCCCATCCTTTGTGCATTCTCGGTATCATCCGTCCTTAAGATACCGCCCTCGTTCTCGTTCACAACAATCGAGTCGGGAAAGGTATAAATCGTCTCAAGCCTTTCAGGTGTAGGCCCACAATTCTCATGAAAACGAGCTTCCATAAAACCGTAGATAGTATCGGCTGTCGTAATCGAGGGTGAGCCCTCTTTACCGAGAGGCTGCTGACGACCCTTATCGGCATACAGCCCAACCGTAACGTCCGCCGTATCGCCGTTGATCACAATCGGCGTCGGCGTCGTCACGTCCTCGGCGCGCACTGGGGCTGCACCGTGAAAAACAGCGGCGGTGAGGCTAATCAAAATGAAGACCAGGGCCGCCATACCCAGCGACCGCGAGCGGTGTGCGTCCATAGTTGTCCCCTAATTTCTACAACACAGTGTGGAATACGGCGAATCGTCGGATCGAACACAAACCCCAACATCAACATGAACCTGCCTAGCGCATTGCAAGAACCCATTGGGGAGCAACTTCTAAGACGGTTCGTCTATGCCACAATGCATAAAATATAATATAGATACCAGTCATGTAAACCGCAGGTAAAGAGGTCTTTTAATTTAATACCAGTTGGTATTTACCTGTTAACGGGTTTGCATTAAAGCAGTTATATTCTGTAGAATTATGTATATGTTTAAACAACTTAACTTTGACCGGAAAGCCGCTCGGAGGGATAACCGCCCCAGCTGTGGTGCAAACGAACCTGTCCACTGCACAAAAAGGGCGCCGACCGCGATGGTCGACGCCCTTTCTTGTTAGTCGCTATAAAGCCCAGCGCTTATTTGTTGACCTGGCCGGCGCGAACGGCAGCCTTCTTGCGGTCGGTGGCGTTGAGCAGACGCTTGCGCAGGCGGATGTTCTTGGGAGTGATCTCGACCAGCTCGTCGTCGGCGATGTACTCCAGCGCCTCCTCCAGCGAGAAGGTGCGGGGCGGCACCAGCTGAACGGAGATATCGGAGGTCGAGGAGCGCTGGTTGCCCAGGTTCTTGGTACGGGCGATATTGACGACCATGTCGCCAGCCTTGCTGCGCTCGCCCACGATCATGCCCTCGTAGCACTCGGTGCCTGGCTCAACAAACAGCTGACCGCGCTCCTGCAGCGTACCCAGGGCATAGGCAACGGCCTTCTCGGTGGTCATAGAGATCATTGCGCCGTTCTGGCGGTTGCCGATCTCGCCGGCATAGGGGCCGTACTCCAGGAAGGTGTGGTAGAACACGCCCTCGCCGTGGGTGACGTTCATGATGCGGTTCTTAAGACCCATGATGCCGCGGGTCGGAATCTTAAACTCGAGGTGCGTCACGATGCCCGAGGTATCCATGCTCGTCATGATGCCGCCGGAGGTGCCGAAGACCTCAACGACCTTGCCCGAGTACTCGTCCGGGCACTCGACGACGGCCTGCTCGACGGGCTCCATCTTGTTGCCGTTCTCGTCCTTCTTAAACAGAACGCGGGGACGGCCGACCTGGAACTCAAAGCCCTCGCGGCGCATGGACTCCATCAGAACGGACAGGTGCAGAATGCCGCGGCCCGAGACCTCGACGCCGCTCTTGTCCTCGAGTTCCTCGATCTTCATGGTCACGTTGTTCTCGGCCTCATTGAACAGGCGCTCCTTGAGCTGACGGGCGCCCACGATGTCGCCGTCGCGGCCGACAAGCGGGGAGGTCGAAGCCTCAAAGACGATGGACAGGGTCGGCGGGTCGATCTCGATGGGCTCGAGCTCGACAGGGTTCTCGGGATCGGTGTAGACATCGCCGATATCGGTGCGGTCGATACCCACGACAGCGGCGATGTCGCCGGCGCCGACTTCCTGGCACTCGGTACGGCCCAGGTAGTCGAAGGTAAAGAGCTGCTTGACGGTGGCGGTAGCGCTGGAGCCGTCGTTCTTGACAACCAGGATCTGGTCGCCCTGGTGGATGGCGCCAGAGTACACGCGGCCGATACCGATGCGGCCGACGAAGTTGGAGTGGTCGATGGTCACGCACTGCATGGCCAGCGGGGCGTTCTCGTCAACCTCGGGCGCGGGCATGTCGTCGATAATCATATCGAGCAGCGGGTACATGTCCATGTTGCCGTCGTTGGGGTCAAGACGGGCAAAGCCGTTCATGGCGCTGGCGTAGACCACGTGCTCCATGGCGAACTCAAGCTGGTCGTCGGTGGCGCCCAGGTCGGCCATGAGGTCCAGGCAGTCGTTGTAGGCCTTCTCGGGGTTGGCGCCCGGACGGTCGATCTTGTTGATGACGATCATGATCTTAAGGCCGGTGTCGATAGCGTGACGCAGCACGAAGCGGGTCTGGGGCATGGGGCCCTCAAAGGCGTCGACCAGCAGCAGGGCGCCGTCGGCCATACGCAGCACGCGCTCGACCTCGCCGCCAAAGTCGGCGTGGCCCGGGGTGTCGATGACGTTGATCTTGACGTCCTTGTACTCGATAGAGATGTTCTTGGCGAGAATCGTAATGCCGCGCTCGCGCTCCTGGTCGTTGGAATCCAGGACGCGGTCCTCGACCTGCTGGTTGGCACGGAAGGCGTCCGTGGCACGCAGGAGCTTGTCGACCATCGTCGTCTTGCCGTGGTCGACGTGAGCGATGATGGCGATGTTCCTCAGATTGTCTACGCGCATGTAGTTCCCCTATCTTCTATCTATATACAACCGGCACGCGTATGCGACCCACCCAGCAATGCAACGCTCGGCGGGAATATTGAGCCTTTTACCGAAAACTCGTTTATTTTAGCGATTTTAGATGAGAGGGGTTTCCTCACCTGCAGGTTCAGGGTCGCTCCACATAAAACCATCGCCGGCGCCCATGCCCTCATACAGCACATATGCCGAAAAACCGCTCTCGAGCGTGGTTTCGAAGAAGCTCACGAGCAGAGCATCGTGATAGCCGCCGTCAATCTCGACGCAGCCGGTGTAGCCGATGGCATAGCGAGCGATACGGCCCAGGCCCTCGTCCTTAAGACCCATCTTGTGCTCGGAGATAAAGTTGGTGGCCGCCTCGAGGCACGCCTCTTCGCCGTCCTCGTCGAGCGCCGCCAGATAACGGTTGGAAGCGGCGTCCTCAATTGCCACGACCACGCCAGGGTTTTCACCGGCGGCAAGGTCGTCCAAGAACGCGCCGATCAGATCGCACACCATGGCGTCGAGCTCGGCGGAGACGTTACCGGCGTCCTGCATATCCTGTGCCATCTTTAGACCTTCCCATCGAGTCTGGCGTCGTTACAGTTCTTGTGCCTCAGCAGCGATCTTAGCGGCAGCGTCGCGGGCGCGCATCATATCCATCGCGCGCTTGTCGAGTACCTTGATCTAACTGGTCAGCATGACCGCATCGACCACGCCCCAGATCATAAGGCCCGTAGAGATCGAAAACCCAAGCGCACCAACTGTACCACGAAGGCGCGAACAGATTGCCGCGACAAGGGCGGAGACGACAACCATCTTGATAAACGAGCCGCGGCGTTCGCGAAGCGTGCGGGCCTGCGTCACATAGGCAATGCGAGCCGCCTCAGAAGCCTCCGAGCGCATCTGGGCCTCGCGCGCAATGGTCGCCGCCTCAGCCGACATACCGCCGGCCATCAGCGAACGCTCCGCAGCCTGGACGCCCCGCATTTAGAAGTCATCGGGGGAGAGCGTATGGACGAACTCGTCGAACTTCTCGAACTCTTGCTCGTCGTCGACTTCCTCGGCATGGGCAGAAACGGTGCCCAGGCGATTCATGATGTCGTCTTCAACGAACATGGGGGCATTACTGCGTACGGCGAGGGCGATGGCGTCGCTCGGACGCGCATCGATCTTATGCTCGTTGCCATCGGCCAACACGACAACCGTCGCGTAAAACACGGGCGGCTCGGCGCGAACGATTTCGATGCGTTCGAGCTTGGCGCCCAGGGCACCAACAGTATCGAGCAACAGGTCATGGGTAATCGGGCGCTCGGCGCGACCGCTATCGATGCCGCGGCTGATGGCAGCAGCTTCAAACGAACCAGTCTGAATGGAGAGGGAACGCAGTGGCGCGGGCGAGTCCGATTTGCTGCAGCGCTCGCGAAGCACGATAAGCGATGGCACGGGACCGGCGGCCATGACGATGGTCTCTATGTCGACACGAACCATGGAACACCTCCGGTACGTAGCGGTTAACACGCGGCAGTCCGCCGCATTGAATAGCTATACTACCCAAACTTTCGCACAGCACACAAAACCAAAATGAGATTTATCGCAGACAAGAAAAAAGCCCCGAGGCAATGCCCCAGGGCTCTTCACAGTTTTGATGGTGGACCTGACAAGATTCGAACTTGTGACCTCCCGGTTATCAGCCGGACGCTCTAACCAACTGAGCTACAGGTCCATCATGGTGGAGGTTAGGGGGATCGAACCCCTGACCTCAGGCTTGCAAAGCCCGCGCTCTCCCAGCTGAGCTAAACCCCCACGGAGACAGTAATAAACACCCCAGCGGCGACTCGGCTCTCGCTGGGGTGTTTATTGCGAAAGAAAGTGGTGGACCTGACAAGATTCGAACTTGTGACCTCCCGGTTATCAGCCGGACGCTCTAACCAACTGAGCTACAGGTCCATCGCGCAAGGGATATATTAGACGAGTCGTTACGCGCGCGTCAACAACTTTTTTTGAAAATCTTTGAAGGGTGTTCGCCCCGGTCGCACGGCGGCATGTGAAGTCGCCTACTCGGACAGTCCTGACTCGCACAGAGAGCACATTAAGTGCTCTCCGGCTCGTGCGGAACTCGCGATCGACTTCACATGTCGCCGTGCGACCGGGGCGAACACGAGTCCCAAGGTTTTCAAAAAAGCGGTCGGCGCGCAATGCGCCGACCGCCGATATATGGGGTCTGATATTTTCTACCAGCCAGGGCCTCTTACTCGTCGAGGAGATCTTCTGGCATGTCGTTGCCGTCGCCTAGATCGACAGGGGTTTCTTCGGAAGCAGAGCCGTTTTCTGTGGCTTCGCCTTCGGGCTTTTCCTTGGCTGCCGTCATGCGGGCGACAGCGCATACGCGGTCGTTGTCGTCGACGGTCATCATCTTGACGCCCTGGGTGGCGCGGCCGGTCTGGCTGATCTCGTCGGTCTTGACGCGAATGACCGTCGCGCCCTCCGTCACGATGAACAGCTCGTGCTGCGGGCCCACCGTCTTCATGGCCGCGAGGTTACCCTTACGCTCGGTCATTTGAATGGTGTAGACGCCCTGACCGCCGCGATTCTGCTCCGGGTAGTCCGCGACCGGCGTGCGCTTGCCGTAGCCGCGCTCGGTGATGACGAATAGATCGCCGTTGCCGTTAGTGACTTCCATGCCCAGAACGCTCACGCCGTCCTTCAGACCGATACCGCGAACGCCGCTGGTATCGCGGCCGGTGGCGCGCACCTGCTCCTCGGAGAACATGATCGCCTTGCCCGCGGTGGTGGCCAGGATAATCTTGTCGCCCTCGCGCACGCGGCGCACGTTCAGCAGCGCGTCGTCGTCACGCAGGTTGATAGCGATCAGGCCGTCGCGACGGCTGCGGTCATATGCGCTCATCACGGTCTTTTTGACCATGCCGCTCTTGGTGGCAAACATCAGGTACTCGTCGGCCGGGAACTCGCGGCAGCTGATGACGCTCGCGATCTTCTCGCCTTCCTCGAAGGGCAGCAGGTTGACGATCGCGGTACCGCGCGCCTGGCGCGTACCCACCGGCAGCTCGTGCACCTTCAGGCGATAGACCTTGCCCTTGCTCGAGAAGAACAGCACGTACTCGTGCGTGGACGCGATGAACATCTCATCGATAACGTCGTCCTCTTTGAGGTTGACGCCCGACACGCCCTTGCCACCGCGCTTCTGGGCACGGTAGGCAGCCACTGGGATACGCTTAACGTAGCCGGTGTGGGTGATGGTCACGACCATATCCTCGTCGGCGATGAGGTCCTCGACATCCAGGTCCTTCTCAACCTGGCTGATTTCGGTACGGCGCTTGTCGCCAAACTTCTTGGAGATCTCGCGCATCTCTTCCTTGATGACGCCCAGAATCTTCTCCTCGTGCGCCAGCAGGTCCTCGTAGTAGGCGATGGCGCGGCGCAGGCCGTCCAACTCTTCTTGGATCTTGTCGCGCTCCAGGCCGGTCAGGCGGCGCAGCTTCATCTCGAGGATGGCCGTGGTCTGCTCGGGCGTAAAGCCAAAGCGTTCGATCAGTCGGCTGCTGGCCTCGGAGTCGGTCTGCGAGGAGCGGATGATGCTAATGACCTCGTCGATATGGTCAAGGGCCATCAGGTAGCCCTCGAGGATATGGGCACGCGCCTGGGCCTTCTTAAGGTCGAAGCGGGTGCGGCGGGTAACGACGTCGACCTGGTGGTCGATGTAGTGCTGCAGCATCTCGCGCAGGCTCAGGCATTTGGGAACGCCGTTGACGAGCGCCAGGTTGTTGGCGCCAAAGGTCGTCTGCAGCGAGGTGTACTTATACAGGTTGTTGAGCACGACCTGCGGAATGACGCCCTTCTTGAGCTCGATGACCAGACGGATGCCCTTCTGGTTGGACTCATCGCGCATATCCGAGATGCCCTCGATGCGCTTGTCGTTGACGAGCTGGGCGATCTTCTCCTGCAGGGTGCCCTTGTTGACCATGTAGGGAATCTCGGTAAAGACCAGGCGGCTGCGGCCGGTCTTGGTGGACTCCACATGTGCCTTGGCACGCACGGTAATGGAGCCGCGGCCGGTCTCGTAGCTCTGCTTAATGCCGGCGCTGCCCATGATGATGGCGCCGGTGGGGAAGTCCGGACCGGGCATGATCTGCATGAGCTCGTCGACGGTGGCGCCGGGGTTGTCGATCAGGTAGCAGGTGGCCTCGATCGCCTCGGTGAGGTTATGCGGAGCGATGTTGGTGGCCATGCCGACGGCGATGCCCTGGCTGCCGTTGACCAGCAGGTTGGGGAAGCGAGCAGGCAGCGCCACGGGCTCGGCGAGCGATTCGTCGTAGTTGGGCTGCCAGTCGACGGTATCCTTCTGCAAGTCACGCAGCAGTTCCATGGCGGGCTTTGCCAGGCGGCTCTCGGTGTAACGCATGGCCGCCGCGCCGTCGCCGTCGATGTTGCCGAAGTTGCCGTGACCGTCGATGAGCGGCGTGCGCATGGAGAACCACTGCGCCAGGCGGACCATGGCCTCATAGACCGCGGAATCGCCGTGCGGGTGGTACTTACCGATAACTTCGCCGACCGTCCAGGCCGACTTCTTATGTGGGCGGTTGGGGTAGATGCCGCTCTCGTTCATCGCGTACAGGATGCGGCGGTGCACCGGCTTTAAGCCGTCGCGCACGTCCGGCAGGGCGCGCGCCGTGATGACCGACATCGAATACTCGATGAACGACTGCTTCATCTCGCGGCCGAACTCCGAAATCTGGAGCTGACCGCCGTTGATATCCTCGCCGGCCGAGGCGCCGCGATCGACTTCGCCAAAGCTCTCCTCGAGCTCGGCGTCGTCTTCTTCCTCATCATCATCGGCATCGGGGTTATAGGCGTCCGGATCGCCGTCCTCGCCCTGCTCAGCACGGGCAAGCAGGCGCTTCAGATCATCGGGCATACCGGCATCGCCGGCCTCGTCCATACCCTCGTTATTGTTGATATCGTCTGCCACGTTACCTCCTCATGGTTTGCGTGGTCCATTAGTTCCCCACCACGGAGACGGATTACCGGGAACACCGGATAACCCTCCTAGGTTTTCCAGGTGCCCCAGGTTGCCCTGAAGGATGAGGGCGCACGCCTTGCGTGCGGCGCCCGAAATCCTGAAGGGCAAGATGGGGTGCCTGGGAAAGCTAGGCGTCTAAGAATCGTGCGTCATGTGCGTGCTTCTCGATGTACTCGCGGCGATAGCCGACCTCGGAACCCATCAGCTCGCGCACGGCGCGGTCCGCCACCACGGCGTCCTCGATCGACACGCGCTGCAGAATGCGGGTCTTGGGGTCCATCGTCGTCGAGGCAAGCTGCTTGGGGTCCATCTCGCCCAGGCCCTTGTAGCGCTGGACGGTATAGCCCTTGCGCTTTTTGGTAATCTTGCCGTCCTTGGCCTTGCCGTCCTCGTCGTTATCGTCGGGGTTCAGGCCCAGACTCTGGATGGTGTCGCGCAGGATCTCGTCTTCGGGCTGGCGTCCATTGGGATACACGTAGTGGATCTTGTTGCGCACCTTAATGCCAAAGATGGGCGGGCAGGCAACATAGACGTAGCCGGCATCGATCAGCGGACGCATGTACTTGTAGAAGAACGTCAGCAGCAGGATGCGGATATGCGCACCGTCGACGTCTGCATCGGTCATGATGATGATCTTGTGGTAGCGCGCCTTGGTGATATCAAAGTCGCCGCCGTCGCCGGCACTCGTCGTGACGCCGCAGCCGATCGCGGTAATCAGCGACTGGATGGTGTCACTCGAGAACGCGCGATGGTCACCAACGCGTTCGACGTTCAAAATCTTGCCGCGCAGGGGCAGAATCGCCTGGATGTCTCGGCGACGGCCGTCCTTGGCCGAACCGCCTGCCGAGTCGCCCTCTACAATGAAGAGCTCGGTCAGCTCGGCATCGCGCACCGAGCAGTCGGCGAGCTTACCGGGCAGGGACGCCGTCTCGAGCAGGCTCTTGCGGCGGGTCGCCTCGCGCGCCTTGCGGGCGGCGTTGCGCGCCTTGCAGGCCTGTTGCGCCTTCTTGACGATCTCGCGGGCGGGCTTGGGATGCTCCTCCAAGTAATCGGCGAGGCCGTCAGTCACGATCTTGAGCGTGAGCGCGCGCATATAGGAGCTGCCGAGCTTGGCCTTGGTCTGGCCCTCAAACTGCGGGTCGGGCAGCTTGACCGAGATAACGGCCGAAAGGCCCTCGCGTACATCGTCGCCGGTCAGGTTGGCGTCTTTTTCCTTGAGCAGGTTCTGTTTGCGCGCGTAGTCGTTGATCACGCGGGTGAGCGCGGTGCGGAAGCCCTCAAGGTGCATGCCGCCCTCGGGGGTGTAGATGTCGTTGGCAAACGACATGACGTTCTCGCCGTAACCGCTATTCCACTGCAGGGAAACCTCGACCTCGCCCATCTTGGCCACAGGTGCGTCCGGGTCCGATTTGCCCTCGATATAGATGGGCTCCTTAAAGGCCTCGGGGACGTCCTTGCCCTCGTTGAGGAACTTGACGAAGTCGATGATGCCGCCCTCGTAGCAAAACTCCTCCACGTGGGGAGTCGCCTCGCGCTCGTCGGTCAGCACGATTTTGAGGTTCTTATTGAGGAACGCCGTCTCCTGCAGACGGTTGTGCAGCGTATCGAAATCGTAGATGCAGGTCTCGAAGATCTCGTCGTCGGGCCAGAAGGTGACGGTGGTGCCCGTCGAATCCGAGGTGCCCACGACCTCCATCTTCTTGACGGTCTTGCCGCGCGAGAACTCCATCTCGTAGGTGTTGCCGTCGCGACGAACCTGAACGACCACGCGCTTGGACAGTGCGTTGACGACGGAGATGCCCACGCCGTGCAGGCCGCCCGAGACCTTATAGGCCGAGTTATCGAACTTACCGCCGGCGTGCAAGATCGTCATGACAACCTCGAGCGTCGGAATCTTTTTAACAGGGTGCTCGTCGACGGGGATGCCGCGCCCGTTGTCGACGACCGTGATGGAGTTGTCGGCGTGGACCGTCACCTGGATCTCGGTGCAGAAACCGGCCATGGCCTCGTCGACGGAGTTGTCAACGATCTCCCACACCAGGTGATGCAGACCGCTGGCGCTCGTCGAGCCGATATACATGCCCGGGCGCTTACGAACGGCCTCGAGACCTTCGAGAATCTTAATCTCGCCGCCATCGTAATCGTTTTCGTTTGCCACACGTCCTCCTTCAGTCAAGAAAATGTGTACAGCCTTACTAGTTTATCGTAAAAAAATACCCTCGGGAACGAGGGTATTTGGCTCTACAAGGCCACCAGATGCGATTTAAGGCTCTTTTTTGCTTTGCACGCCCTTGGCCCACTCGGCACTGGCTCTCATGGCGTTCTCGAGGGCCTCGCGCAGTTTTTGGTCTTCGATGGGCGCCACTTGGCGCTCAATCTCGGTGCGCTCGGCCTCACTTAGGTCAGCATGCGGAGCCGGCGGGCGCTCGGCCACGGCAGGACGCAGACGCTCTTTGGCAGCGGGCGGCGTGTGACCGGGCGCGGTGGTTTTGAACACCAGGCCATCCACATGCGCACCGGCGCGCTCCATGCGCGCGCGGATGATCTCGCGCAACAGCGTCATTTCCTGCGTCCACGAGGGCGAATCGAGATATACCAGCAGCTCATTGGACTCGGGCAGGTAGCGCAGGCCCGTCACATGCCGCCCCTCGCGCGTGCCCGAGCACACCGCGTTCCACGCGCGATAGACCGCGCGAGATTCCTCTGCAGCCTCCATCTGCGCGCGGCGCTCAGGCGTCGCGGCCGCCAGGATGCGCTGACGCTCTGCGTTCAAAAATCCACTGAAGGCAACCGTTTCGCTCTCGCGCTCGTAATTAGCACGTCTCACCCATGCCCACCACCTTGGCTCGATCAAGCAGGTCATCGGTAAAATACCCCAGGTTGGTCGTGGTTATGACCGTCTGGATATCATCGCCGATCAACTGCAAAAAAGCACCGCGACGCTCGCCGTCGAGTTCGCTCATCACGTCATCCAAAAGCAGCAGTGGGGCGGTGCCCAGGACATCGCGAGCCACGGCCACCTCCGCCACCTTCCAGGCCAGAACCAACGTCCGCTGCTGACCTTGGCTGGCAAATGAACGGGCGGATCGACCCGCCACGGCAAACTCAATCTCATCGCGATGCGGTCCCACCAACGTCACGCCGCGGCGAATTTCCTCGTCGGCGTGCTCATCAAGGACAGCCAGCATGCGCTCGTACGCCCAGCCCTTCAACTCTTCGCGATCCTCGACCTGGGGCAAATCCCCCAGCGTGGACGTATAGGTCACGTTGGCGGCCTCACCGGATGCCACTTGCCCGTAGGCAGTGTGCACATGGCCCGCCAGCCGGTCGAGCAGGGCCAACCGGTGCACGAGCAGGGCCGAGCCCGCGCGGGCAATCGAATCGTTCCACGCGCCGAGCATCTCGCGGCAGCACCAGGTCTCCTTGAGCAAGGCGTTGCGCTGGGTCACGCAGCGCCCATAGGTGCTCGCAAGATCGGCATAGCGTGCGCTCAGTTGCATGCCAAAGTCATCGAGGGCGGCGCGGCGCACACTGGCGCCCCGCTTAACCATGTCCAGATGGTCGGGGCAAAACAGCACGCTCGGCAGAACCCCGCGCACACCGGCGGCAGAGCATCTCTTGCCGTTGCGGCTAAACGAGCGCTTACCGTCCTCCGCGCTCAATCCCATGTCAAGCACGCGGCCATCGCCCTCGAGCCTCAGCTCGACCCTGCACGAGCCCACGCCATCATGGACGAGCTCGGCTGCGGTCGGATGCCTAAACGAGGCGCCGCTCGTCAGCAGCTGCAGTGCCTCTATGAGATTGGTCTTTCCCGCCGCGTTGGGTCCCGCAAGTATCGTCACGCCCTCGTCCAGAGCAAGGCGATAGCTATCGAAGCTGCGGTAGTGCGCGACGGAAAGATCGCGGGCGAACATGGTCATGGCGCAACGCTAGATGCGGACCGGCATGACCAGGTACAGGTAGTTGATCTTGTCGTAGGACTTGAAGATGCCCGCCTGCGAGTAGCTCTTGAGCTCCAGCGTGATCTCCTTCTCCTTGGACAGGGCATTGAGGCAGCCGAAGATGTAGTGGTAGTTGAAGGCGATGGTACCCGACTCGCCCTCGGCCTCGACATCGATCGTCTCCTGTGCAAGGTCCTGGTCATTGGAAATGGAGGACAGGCCCATCTGCCCGTTCTCGACATCGATCTCGAACTTGACGGCGGGGTTGGCGCTCGCGATAACGGCCACGCGTTTGAGGGCGGCGTTAAAGGCGGCGACGTCGATCTTGACGCTCGTCACGCACGAATCGGGGATGAGCTGCTTGTAGTTGGGGTACACGCCCTCGATTCGACGCGACACGTAGGTGGTGTTGCCGGCCTCGAAGACGACCTGGGTGTCGGTAGCCCCGATCATGATGGTCGCCTGGCTGGCCATGATGTTCAGCGCGTCGTTAAAGGCGTCAGCCGGAACGTTGAGCTCAAAGGAGCCCTCGAGGGTCGAGGTCTCGACCTGCGTATCGCACACGGCCAAGCGGAAGGAATCGGTCGCCACCAGGCGCACGGTATTGTTCTCGACCTTCATGTGCACGCCGCCCAGGATGGGGCGGGCCTTGTCGGTCGAGGTGACGCGCCACACGCGGCCGACCATCTCGGACAAGATATCGGTCGGCAGTTCCACGGCGCTCTCGATGGCATAGGCCGGAAACTCGGGGAAGTCATTGGCATCGAGCGTGTTCAGCCTAAAAGAGCTCTTCTCGCAACTAATCAGCACCTGGCGCTCGGACAGCTCAAAGGTGACCGGGGCATCGGGGAGGGTCTTGGTGATATTGGAGAGCATCTTACAGGGGATAACCATCTCGCCCTCTTCTTCGACATGCGCCGCGATGCGGTGACGGATCGAGATGGTGTAGTTAGAGGTCTGGAATTCCAAGATGCCGTCTTGCGCCTTGACGAGCACGCCCGACAGGATGGGAAGGGTGGATGCCGAAGCGACACCCTTCATTACGACGCCGATGGCTTGTGTAAGCGAGCTCTGGCTGACGGTGAACTTCATCTTTTAATACCTTTCTATAGATATAAATATCTTAATAATAGTAATAGCACTGACGAAACTGTTGATTACTCCCAAAGACGCAGGTCAGACCCAGAAAGAGAATCGACAGCAACCTGTGTGCAACAGGGGTGGTTTTCCACGTTCAAAACCTGCGCAAAACTTTTCATCACCGCGTGTTGGGTTTTAGACACCTTATGCCCGTGGTTTCGACAAGTTTTCAACAGGTGTCTCTATTTCCCTACGAGCGCAGTGTAATTTTATCGCGCAGCGACTTGAGGTCTTCGGTGACGGTGCGGTCTTCCTGGATCATCTTCTGGACCTTTTTGTAGCTCGTGCTGACGGTCGAGTGGTTGCGGTTGCCAAATTCGGCGCCCACCGCCGTGGTCGTCATCTCGCACATCTCGATGGCCAGGTAGATAGCGATATGGCGTGCTTTGGCGATATTGGCGTTGCGACGCGGGCCGATGAGCTCCTCGTGCGTCACGCCGTACTGCTCTTCGATGATGGACTGAACCGTCTGGACGTTGATCTTTTTGGCCGATGTGTCGAAGTACTGGCTGGCGATGGCGTCGATATCGTCAAAGGTGAGCTCCCCGCCCTCGCGCTCGCGGTCCCCCGCCTCGCCGGCACAGCGCTCGCAAAAGCTCTCGAGTTCGCGGATGTTGGTGCCCGAGACCTCGGCCATGTGTTTAAAGTGCTCGTCGGTCAGGTGCCCGCCGTCGCCCCCATAGGCCGCCAGCAGCGAGTCGTCGCCTGCCTCGGGAGCGGCGACGATGGTGTTCTCGTAATAGCGCTGCAAGATCTTGTATTTCATCTCGTAGCTGGGCTCTGCGACCAGGCAGAGCATACCGGCGTTAAAGCGGCTGGTCAGGCGTTCGTCCATGCTCAGGTCCTTGGGGGCGCGGTCTGCCGCGATGACGACCTTCTTGTTGTTGCGGATGAACTCGTCCATGAGCTGGAAAAAGTAGTCCACGCTCGCGCGCTTGCCGATGATGTTTTGGATGTCATCGATGATGAGCACGTCCACACCGTGGTACGCCTGCATGATGGGGGCGTTGCTCTTCTTTTGGCGGTCGAACTCGGTCATCAGGTCGTCCAGATATGCCTGGGAGTTGGCATACTTGACCTTGATCTCAGGCGACTTCTCGGCGAGCTCGTTTTTGATGGCAAGCAGCAGGTGCGTCTTGCCCAGGCCCGATTTGCCGTAGATGAACAGTGATGTGCATGTGCCGCGCTCGTCCGCGAGGGCGGCAAACTTGAGTGCCGAGCGATAGGCATGGCTGTTCTCTGGGCCGTAGACAAAGTTCTCAAAGGTAAATTTTGAGTTCGCGGCGAGCGGGGCTCCATCCGTATTCTGCTCGGCCGGCACGGTCGGTGCTGACATGGGTGAAGCGGGGGTCGCAGCTTGCGTGGGTTTAGTCGGCGCTCCGCCCTTCATCTGGTTCATCATGCGACGAAAATCATCGGCCGAGAGCGTGTTCTTGATTGCAATGCCCGAATCAGCGCCCGCCGCTGCGTCGTGAGCGATGGGCATGTGCGTGACGGGTGCGTTCGTTGACGTCGCCGCCGCGGTCGGCAATGGTGCCATGGTTTCACGGGAAACATCACCGTGCTGGTGCTCGATTGTCGGCGCGTCGCCTGCGGAGGCCGGCACCGCCGGGGAAGCAGCGGGAGCCGTGGCGGGCGCCGTCGCGGCAGCGGATTCCGTCGCGGCGCCTTGCGGTGCCACGATGTCGAGCGCAATCGGTGCAAAGGCGATTTCTTCCAGATAGGCCTCAATAGTTGGCTGATGCTTTTTGAGCTGCGCGATGGCAAAGCGCGAGGGGGCCTCGATCGTGAGCGTATCTTCGGTCAGGCTTATGGCGCGCGATTGCCCCAGCATGTTGATGAGGCGTGCATCTTGGCCGTCGCGCTGACAAAAGGCGATGGCATCCCCCAGGATGATGCTTGCTTCCTCGTCCACTGTCTCTCCCGTTCTTTAGCTCTGAGCTCGCACGCGAGCGGCGCCGAGTTCGGTCAGATGGTATTTCTGGCCATGCTTGATGACCAAGCCGGCCTGCGCCAAGTCATTGAGCGTGCGTGACCAAGTGGGGGCCGAGTTTCCAAACGCCCTCGCCAGATCGGTTGCACCGCACGCTTGATTTTGCGCCAGATAGCCCAGCGCGGCGTTGCCGCGATCGCTTACGAACACGTCCGGTTGTGGCTGCGCATGCTGATTTGCTGCATTAGGATACATCATTTGAGCTGCTGGTTGTTGAGAACTCTGCATCGGCGGCATTTGCTGTTGAAAACTTTGAGGCCACTGTTGGTAAGGCTGCGGAGGCATCTGCTGGGCCCAGGGGTTGTACTGCTGCTGCGGCATCTGCTGGTACGGCTGCTGATATCCCTGCTGGTACTGCTGCGGGAACTGCTGGCCATACCCCAGTGGCGGCATCTGCTGATATGGATATCCCTGCTGGTACGGCTGATAGCCCATTTGCTGGCCACCCGGTGCCCCCGTCGCCTGCTGCATTGCTGCTGCATCCTGATCCGCCGGCGGCATGGTCTCTGGCATGTTTGGCGGCATCGACATCGATGTCGCCTGGGGCTCTTGTGTAGGAAGCATTCCGGGCTGCTGCATCTGCCCCACGGGGGGCTGCATCTGCTGCGTTGCCATGGGCTGCTGCGCAAAAGCTCCCGGCAGGGGATATGTGGGCTGCTCCGTCTCGGGCCGCACGGCAGCACCGCGTCCGCCGGCACGCTCGATTTCCTGCACGCGTTTAGGGTTCAGGCTTACCGTAACCACGGTGCCGTTGCCCATGTTGTCCTCGATGGATACGGCACCGCCGGCGTTTTCCAAATACTCCTGCACCATGGGAAACCCTGCTCCGGTTCCACGGATATAGCGCTTCATCTTGCTGTTTGCGCTGGTAACGCCAAAGTCGAAAGCGCGTTCCTTGTCGTCGATGCCGGGTCCTTGATCGGCAAAGCGGATGGTGTCTCCGCCGTCCAGAATCGAGATTATGGGCTCGGCAAAGTGCGCGTGGATAAAGTTTTCGACAATCTCGCGGATGACCATGAGCGAGATATGGCCACCTTGTTCTTTCATGCACTGGTAGACGGTGTTGGTCGTCTCTTCCAAATACGTGCGGACATCTTGCGGATCAATGACGATCACGCGCGGTGTCGACAGCATGTCGTCATAGACGGCGATACGCGCGGCGTACATGGCTTTTGGCGCCTGCGTGGTCGTCTGCTCGCCTTCCGCACGCTCTTCGCGCACGCCGGTGATGTGCTCGTTGTCGGGTGCCGGGTCTCCAGAATCGACCATGGTGTAAAAGTCATCAGACATGCCGCTCGCAATCTTCCAAAAGGTTTCGAACAAATAGTAGCTCACCGCGCAATGTTTCTCATCTTTCGACAACTTTTCAAAACTTGTTGAAAACTTTGGAAAACGGGTGAAAAGTTCTCAACATTGCCAACATGGCCTGTTGAAAACTCGATGAAATATCGTGAAAGGTTGCCATGAGGCGCAAATTTCGGTTGTGCTTATGGGGGAACCGTGTGAACTGTGCAACCTTTTACCTTTGATTTCTTGACATTTGAACATTGATTTCCCTACAATCTTCAAGCTCACGTGTCTATATCTGCGTCCGCGTCCCCGCGGACACTCGAAATGCAGCAGGAGGAACTTAAGATGAAGCGTACGTATCAGCCTAATAAGCGTAAGCGTGCCAAGACCCATGGCTTCCGTGCCCGTATGGCCACTAAGGGTGGTCGTGCCGTGCTCGCCCGTCGTCGCGCCAAGGGCCGCAAGCGTCTCACTGTCTAGCAGCGATACACACATCTCGCATGAAGACTATTAAGTCTCGGCAAGATTTCGAGCATGTGTTCAGTCAGGGGCGTCGTTTCAATCACCCTCTGATTCGAATGACCATATGTGAATCGGTTGGCGAAGGCGACTCCGGAAGGGTCGCCTTCGTTGGTGCTAAGCGACTCGGTTGTGCCGTCGTGCGCAACCGATCTAAGCGTGTGATGCGCGAGGCCGCCCGCAGCTGCGGATTTCCCGTTGCGGGTTATGACATCATCTTGTTTGCAACTCCCAAGACGAGGGTTTCCTCGCCGCAGGAGATGGACAAGGCGTTGCGTTCGCTTATGAAGCGCGCCGGCGTTGCCGGGGAGGAGCGATGAGCAATCACGTTTTGCGACGTGTTGCCATCGCTCCTATTCGCATATATCAACAGGTTATTTCGCCCTTATTGCCTGACGCCTGCATTTATTACCCAACGTGCTCGCAATACGCCATCCAGGCGATTGAGAAGCACGGTGTTTTGAGAGGCTGCTGGCTTGCCGTGAGGCGCATCGCTCGCTGCAATCCCCTGCACGTCGGCGGTTATGACCCTGTGCCCTAGCGGGCACTCGCTATCGGAGGAAAACTTACATGTGGGATTGGATCGTTAACATCCTTTTCGAGCTGCTCAAGCTCATCCAGACCTTTGCGGTCGACTGGGGCCTGTCCATCATCATCCTGGTGGTCATCATCCGTCTGCTGCTGACGCCGCTTATGCTCAAGTCGACCAAGTCGACGGCTCGCATGCAGGTGCTGCAGCCCAAGATGCTCGAGATCCAGGAGCGCTATGCCGACGATCCCCAGCGTCAGGCCGAGGAGATGCAGAAGTTCTACAGCGAGAACAAGTTCAACCCCATGGCTGGCTGTCTGCCGCTGCTGATTCAGATGCCTATCCTGTTCGCCCTGTTTACATTGCTGCGCAACCTGCCGCAGTACTTTAACGACGGCACGTTCTCGTTCTTCAACATCCTGCCCGACCTGACCACCACGCCGAGCGCTTCCTTTGCCGATGGCTTTATGGTTGCACTGCCTGCGCTGGTTTGCCTGATCCTGTTTGCCGTCCTGACCCTGATTCCGCAGCTCTATATGTCGCGCAACCAGACCGGCCAGCAGGCTCAGAGCATGCGTATGATGGCCGTTGTCATGACGGTCATGATGCTTTGGATGGGCTGGAGCCTTCCCGTTGGTGTTCTGCTGTACTACGACGTCTCGTCTGCTTGGCAGGTTATCCAGCAGATTTTTGTGACGCAGAAGGTCATCGACAAGGCGAAGGCCGATGAGGAGGAGCGTCTTAAGAACGCTCCGCTGCAGGTTGAGGTCACTCGTCGCGAGAAGAAGCCGCGCCCGCACAAGAAGAAGTAGTGGGATATCAATCTTATTTAGGTACCTAACTTTTGGAGTACGTTATGTCTGAAGAGATCATCGAGGATATGCTTGAGGAGGTTGCCCCGCAGGTCGCGGGCGATTATCCCGAGATTGCACAGCGCTACAAGGCTGGTGAAGAGCTGACCGATGAGGAGCTCGACACCATTGCCGATGTTGCGATTTCCATCCTGCGTTCCATCCTTTCGCACTTCGATGCCGCCAACTCTCCTATCGATGAGTATGAGGGCGACGAGGGTGAGCTGATTTTGGATGTAACGGCTCCCGACCTTGCTGTTCTCATTGGCCGTCATGGTCGCACTCTTGATGCTCTTCAGGTTATGTTCTCTTTGCTGGTGAGCCGCAAGCTTGGCTTTAGGTATCCGGTTGTAGTGGACGTCGAGGGATACAAGAGTCGCCGTCAGGATAAGGTCGCCTCCATGGCTCAGTCTGCTGCCGAGCGTGCCATCCGCACTCATAAGAGTGTTTCGCTTCCGCCCATGAATGCCTACGAGCGCCGACTGGTTCACATTGCACTTCGTGGCAACGATGCAGTCGATACTCATTCTGAGGGTTCTGACCCTGATCGCCATGTGGTGATTGTTGCTCGATAATCTACTCGAGCTTATGCTAGGGGGACGTGGTTTCCACGTCCCCTTTTTTTGTCAAAAGTTCTCGATACGCTGATTTTTGTCAGAAAGGAGCTTCTGTTGTTTGTACTTACCGATCAGCAGGCTGACGAGATGTTGAGTCGCCTAACTTCCTATTGCAAAGAATATTCCTTGAGCGTAACTGATATTGAGCTGAGGAAATGTATCCAGCATTTGGATTTGGTTCTAGAAACAAATAAGACAACCAATCTCACCCGTATTCTTAACGTAGAAGATGCTGCCGTACTTCATATCCTCGACTCACTTGTTTTGCTCCCCTATATCAATAAGGCTCCTGAGGGAGCTTTGCTCGATATGGGAACAGGTGCGGGCTTCCCTGGTATTCCATTAACCATAACCACGCATCGTAAAGCTACTTATATTGACTCTGTTGGCAAGAAGGTTGATGCGGTTAATTCCTTTGTCCATGCTCTTGGATTGAAACATGCTCATGCGGTTCATGATCGTCTTGAAGAATATGCTCGAAGCCATAAGAAGCAGTTCTCCGTTGTAACCGCCCGCGCACTGGCCCCTCTACCGATTCTTGTTGAGTATGCGGCTCCGTACCTGAAGGATGGAGGGCTATTTGTTATCACCAAGGGCAATCCTTCGGATGAGGAGCTTGCTTCCGGCATGTCAGCAGCTAAGATTTGCGGCTTCACTTTGCTTCTGAATGACGCAATTGATTTGCCTGAAGGCTTGGGTCACAGGGAGTTCATTGTTCTTAAGAAGAGTCATTCAGCATCCGTTTCATTGCCTCGTGCAAATGGCATGGCAAAGAAGAATCCGCTTGCCTAGATGTTTCACGTGAAACATAATGGATACTAACAGCTTGCAGTGTTTCACGTGAAACATAGCAGTTGCTATCGATTCGGAATGTTTCACGTGAAACATCCTCCGTTTGACAGCTTTAATACACACCAGGAGGGACCGTGGGATTTCGCGACGTTAAGCGTTCTAAGAGCGCAAAAGACACGCGTATCATTGCAATCATCAATCAAAAAGGCGGCGTCGGTAAGTCAACGACGGCTGTAAACCTTGCAGCAGCACTGGGTGAGCAGGGTCGTAAGACACTGATTGTCGATTTTGATCCGCAGGGAAACAGCACCAGTGGATTCGGAATTGAAAAAGAAGACCTTGATCACTGCATCTATGATGCATTGTTGAATGATGTGCCGGCAGAATCGCTTGTTCTTGATACAAATTGCAAAAAGGTATTCGTAATTCCGGCTACAATTCAGCTTGCAGGCGCGGAAATTGAACTCGTAAGCGCAATTGCTCGTGAAACCCGTCTCAAAGATTTGCTTGAGCCGATTCAGAACGAGTTCGATTTTATTTTCATTGACTGCCCTCCTTCGCTCGGCCTGCTTACTATCAACGCTTTGACCGCAGCAGACAGCGTTTTGATTCCGATCCAGTGCGAGTATTACGCACTCGAGGGCGTTACGAAGCTGCTTGAGTCAATGAAGATGGTCAAATCTCGTCTGAACAAGGGCTTAGACACCTACGGTGTGCTTATGACCATGTATGACTCGCGTACTTCTCTATCGAATCAGGTTGTTGAGGAGGTTCAATCGTACTTTGGTGATAAGGCATTTAAGACGTTGATTCCCCGTACGGTTAAAATCTCCGAAGCTCCGTCTTTTGGGGAACCGGTAATTACCTATGCACCTCAAAATAAAGGTGCAAAAGCATATATGAACCTTGCAAAAGAGGTGATCAAGCGTGCCTAGTGTAAAGAAACGTGGCGGATTGGGACGTGGACTCAATGCTTTGGTCTCAGAGGCCGAGTATGAGACCGGTGGTTCGGCTGCATCGGCTTCGAATGCCTCATCTGAAACAAAACTACCTATTGAGGATATCGTTCCCAACCCTAATCAGCCGCGAATTCACTTTAACGAAACTGAACTTCGTGAGTTGAGCGAATCAATCCAAGAACATGGCGTCTTGCAGCCGCTTTTGGTTCGCAAGCATGGAAACGGCTATGAGATCATCGCTGGTGAGCGTCGTTACCAAGCGTCAAAGCTTGCTGGTCTTGAGGAGCTTCCTGTCATCATTAAAGATGTTAATGATGAAGAGATGCTGGCTCTTGCTCTGATCGAAAACCTTCAGCGTTCTGATCTGAATCCCGTCGAAGAGGCTAAGGGCTATCGCCAGCTTATCGATGCCAGCGGTATGACCCAGGAGGCATTGTCGAAGGCAGTCAGCAAGTCACGCTCTGCAATTACAAACTCGCTGCGCCTTCTCGATCTCCCTGAAGTTGTTCAGCAGATGATTTTTGAGGGCAAACTTACTGCTGGTCATGCACGTGCGATTCTTGCAGTTCCCTATGAGGACGCTCGAATTCGACTTGCAGAGAAGGTTGTTGCAGAGGGCCTTTCCGTAAGAGCGACAGAAAATCTTGCTCCGTTGTTTTCTGCCGGAGAGACACCTAAGACGCCGAGGCCTGCAACGCCTCAGTCTTTTAAAAAGGCTGCCCGCGTGCTTCGTCAGGTTTTTAATACCAACGTGCGTGTTAAGAGCTCGCGTGGAAAGAATAAGATTGAGATTGAGTTTAAAGACGAGGAAGAGCTCTCTCGTATTCTTGGCGAAATGATTCAGTTTGATCAAGGAGGCCAAGATGAGGAATAGGATTTTAACTGCGATTGCATTGGCGACGACTGTCGCGGCTGGTGCCTTTGCTGGCTATAAGATCGCGACAGACGATGAACTTCGAGGTCGTTTGCTTCGTAGTGCGCAAGATATTGTCGATACATCCAAGAAGAAAATGGATGTTATGACAGAAGATGTTGCCATGCGTACGGCTCAGGTAACGAAGAATCCCAAGATTAATCAAGGTTGGGTTAGTAACCAATGGGAAAATGTAGGCTATTAGGTACCTAACAATTACTTAGCATATTTTGAGGGGTCCTTGTCTGATTCACGAGGCAGGGACCCCTAATCTGTCCCGTAAAAAATGGGACAGGTAGCAGCTGATTCAAAATTAAGGTCAATAAATAAAACGACCCCGGTTGCATCTCCTGTAACCGGGGCCGTTCGATGTTTCACATGAAACGTTTTGGGGTGCGACTCCCCTATGCGTTCTTCTGAACTTTGAAGCGCTGCTTCAGCTGTCCGCAAGCGGCGTCAATATCGTTACCACGGGAGTTACGAATCGTGGTCTCGATGCCACGGGACTCAAGACGACGCTGAAGATCCTCAACCTTATGAATCGGCGACGGCTTGAGCGGGCTACCCTCGATGTCGTTAAGCTGAATGAGGTTAACGTGGCACAGCGTTCCCTCGCAGAAGTCGCAGAGCGCCTGCATTTCGGGATTCGTATCGTTGACGCCTTCGATCATGGCGTACTCATAGGTCGGGCGGCGGCCGGTCTTCTCGGTGTAGAGCTGAAGCGCTTCGTGAAGGCGAAGCAGCGTGTACTTCTTAACACCGGGCATGAGCTTATTGCGCGTCGACTGGATGGCGGAATGCAGGGAAACGGCAAGCGTGAACTGCTCGGGGATGTCGGCAAATTTGCGAATACCGGGAATAACGCCGCTGGTAGAGACGGTGAGGTGACGAGCGCCGATGCCGATGCCATCGGGGTCGTTGAGGATTCGCAACGCCTTGAGAACCTCGTCGTAGTTGGCAAACGGCTCGCCCTGGCCCATGAAGACAACGCTCGTGGCGCGCTCGCCAAAGTCGTTGGATACATGAAGTACCTGGTCGACGATCTCTTGAGCGGTCAGAGAGCGCTTGAGGCCGTTGAGACCGGTAGCGCAAAAGGCACAGCCCATGCCACAGCCTGCCTGGGTGGAAACGCAGACGGAAAGCTTGTTACGACGGGGCATGCCGACGGTCTCGACGGAAACGCCGTCGTGGTACTCGAGCAGATACTTGCGAGAGCCATCTTTGGAAACCTGCTTGGTGAGTTCAGTCGGCGTGTCAAAGGCAAAAGCCTCTTTAAGCTGCTCGCGGAAAGCCTTGGGAAGGTTGGTCATATCGTCAAACGAACAAACGTTCTTCTCAAAGACCCATTCGATGAGCTGCTTCGCGCGGAAGGCGGGCTGGCCAAGCTCGGCCACGAGCTCGCGAATATCGTTTTGGCTCAAGTCGCGAATGTCCTGAGATTTAGTCCTGGGATTCATGGAAGCCTTTCGATTTTGGGGAAACGTAGAGGGTATCGCTACAATATGGTATCAGCTGCAGAAATTATAGAGGAGGAGTCTGCCCATGCCGGGTAAAAGCCTAGAGAACATGCACGTAGCGGTCTTGGCGGGCGGTCATTCCGCTGAGCGCGAGATCTCGCTCAATTCGGGAAAGAACGTCGTGGTTGCCTTGAAGGAGGCCGGCTACACTTCGGTGGAGCTGCTCGACACGGCTGCCGATGATTTTATGGTAACCATGGCGACCGGCGGCTTTGACGTGGCGTTTATCGCCATGCACGGTGCCGGCGGCGAGGATGGCGCCATGCAAGGCGCCATGGAGACCCTGGGTATCCCCTACACGGCTTCGGGCGTGCTTGCCAGCGCCTGCGGTGCCGACAAGGAGGTCTCTAAGCTCCTGTACGCCAAGGCGGGCATTCCCATTGCCCCCGGCCTTGCGCTCGAGGTGGGCGATGAAGTCGATATCGATCATATCGTCGAGGTTTGTGGCGAGCGCTGCTTTGTGAAGCCGGCCGTCAACGGTTCCAGCTATGGCATTTCCCTGGTCCATGAGCCCTCCGAGCTGCCCGCGGCAATCGCCAAGGCGTTTGAGTACGGCGACAAAGTGCTGGTCGAGAAGCGCATCGAGGGTACCGAGATCACCGTCGGCGTATACGGCGAAGATGACGTGCGCGCTCTGCCGATTGTCGAGATTCGTAAGCCCGAGGACTGCGAGTTCTACGATCTGGACGTGAAATATGTCGACCCTACGGACATTCATCGCATTCCGGCGCAGATTTCACCCGAGAATTACGCTCGCGCTCAGGAGCTTGCCTGCGCCGCTCACAAGGCCCTCGGTTGCCTGGGTATCTCGCGCAGCGATTTTATCGTGAGCGAGGACGGCCCCGTTATCCTCGAGACCAATACCATTCCCGGCATGACCGATACGTCGCTGTATCCGGATGAGATTCGCCACACCGACGACATGACGTTCCCGCAGGTCTGTGACAGCCTGATCCGTATGGGCCTTCGTCGAGCGGGCATTGCATGCTAATCGAGGACGCGGTTTCGTCAGGAACGCCGCAGTTTGTCATCGACTCCTATGCCACGCTTGCCGAACGCGCCAAAACGCAGTCCTTCGGCCTTATCGAGGAAGATGTGATTGTCCTCGATACCGAGACCACAGGTCTTTCGGTGCAGGACAACGAGCTGATCGAGATCTCGGCGGCCCGTCTTTCGGGCCGTGAGATCGTCGACCGTTTCGATACCTTCGTGCATCCCAAGCAGCTGATTCCCGCCGAGATTACCGAGCTCACGAGCATTACAAATGCCGATGTGGCAGATGCCCCGTCGGCCGTTGAGGCCGTCGCCGCTCTCGCCGATTTTGTCGGTGGTTGCCCGGTGATCGCACATAACGCCACGTTCGACCGCTCGTTTATCGAGTCGGTCAAAGGCGGCGTCAACGTGAGCGATATTTGGATCGATTCGCTGGCGCTGTCGCGAATCGCGCTTCCGCGCCTGGCCTCGCACAAGCTGTCTTTTATGGCCGATCTGTTTGGCTGTGACTCGGTATCACACCGTGCCAATGCCGACGTCGACGCCCTGTGTGGCGTATGGCGCGTGTTGCTCGTGGCGCTCACCGACTTGCCCCAGGGCCTCATGGCGCGCCTAGCCGACATGCATCCGGATGTGCCTTGGTCCTATCGTCCTATCTTCTCATTCTTGGCAGGGCAGAACCCTGGTTCTATCTTCTCTCTCAGCGCCGCTCGTGCTGACGTTCTCAAGGCCGATCGCGCCGACGATCGGGTGGACGCCGACGAACTGCCGGTCCTCAAGATGCCGAGTCGTGAGGAGATTGAGGCAGACTATGCGCCAGGTGGCCTGGTCAATCGCATGTATCCCACCTACGAGCCGCGTGATGAGCAGATCGCGATGGCGCTCGAGGTCCGCGATGCGCTGGTCACGGGCACTCATCGTGTAATTGAGGCGGGCACGGGCGTCGGCAAATCGATGGCCTATCTGGTGCCTTTTGCCGAGGCAGCACGCCGTAACAACATCACGGTTGGTATTGCGACCAAATCGAACAATCTTGCCGACCAGCTCATGTACCATGAGCTGCCAAAACTTGCCGAGCAACTGGACGGTGGCCTGTCATTTTGCGCTCTCAAGGGCTATGACCACTATCCGTGCCTGCGCAAGCTTGAGCGCATGAGCCGCGGCCAGGTCGAGATTACCACCAAGCGCGATCCGGCGGACACGCTCACGGCGGTCGCGGTCATTATGGCGTACGTCTGCCAATCAGCCGATGGCGACCTCGACTCGCTCGGCATTCGGTGGCGCAGCGTCAACCGCCCCGACTTTACGACGGCCTCGCGCGAGTGTGCTCGTCGCCTCTGCCCGTTTTTCCCTGATAAATGTTTGGTCCACGGCGCTCGCCGTCGTGCAGCGCATGCCGACGTGGTGGTCACCAACCATTCCCTGCTGTTCCGCAATGTCGCGGCCGAGGGCAGGATTTTACCTCCGATTCGTCATTGGGTAATCGACGAGGCCCATTCCATCGAGCGCGAGGCGCGCCGTCAGTGGGCGCGCGTGGTGTCGGCGGACGAATCACGCGTTCTGTTTGAGCGCCTGGGTGGCTCGAGCACCGGTGCGCTAAGCCAGGTTTCCCGTGATTTGGCAACCTCCGAGGGCTCTACGCTCTATCTGGGCCTTACTGCCAAGGCGACGTCGACGGTTGCGCGCGCGAGCATGGCAATCGCCGACGTGTTCGATGGCGTTCGCGAGCTCGGCCGCCGTGCCCGTGGGGGTTATGACAATGCCAATCTATGGATTGGCCCCGAGCTGCGCGAATCTGACGACTGGCATGATTTCTTACAGTCGGCCTACGCTGCCATCGATGCATTGGAACAAGCTGACAAGAGCGTCGACGCGCTGGTGCAGGCCGTCGCCGCCGGCAAGCCCGAGGTTGTTGTCGACCTGGGCGATACCTCGCGCCGCCTGCACGAGCTGGTCGAGAACCTCAAACTCATCATCGACGGCACCGATGAACACTACGTGTATTCGCTGCAGGTCAATCGCAGGTTGCGTGCCGGCGGAGAGTCAATGACCGCAGAGCGCATCGACATTGGCGAGGCCTTGGCAACCGAGTGGCTGCCCGAGGTTCACACGGCTATCTTTGCCTCGGCGACCATGACGGTGTCCAAAAGCTTTGAACACTTTAACCACGCGGTCGGCCTCGATCGCATCGGTGCTTCAACATCCTCATCGCTGCACTTGGACTCGAGCTACGACTTCGATTCGAACATGGCTGTAGTCGTTGCGGGCGATATACCCGATCCGCGCGATCGTGAGAGCTATCTTACGGCGCTCGAGCGCGTGCTGGTCGACGCCCATCTTGCCATGGGCGGATCGGTGCTCACGCTGTTCACCAATCGGCGCGACATGGAAGACCTGTACACCCGCGTTGAGCCCAAGATGGCCCGTGCGGGTCTGGAACTCAACTGCCAGCAGCGCAACTCATCTCCTCGTCGCCTGCGCGACCGGTTTATCAACGAGCCGACCTCGTCGCTTTTTGCGCTTAAGGCCTTCTGGGAGGGATTCGACGCCAGCGGCGAGACGCTGCGCTGCGTCATCATTCCCAAGCTGCCGTTCTCGAGCCCCACGGACCCGCTCTCGTGCGAGCGCAACTTGCGCGAAGACCGCGCTTGGGCGCGCTATTCGCTGCCCGAGGCGGTGCTCGAGGTCAAGCAGGCGGCCGGCCGCCTTATCCGCTCGTCGACCGATTACGGCGTGCTGATTCTGGCCGACCCGCGCCTGGTGACGAAGGGCTACGGAAAGAAGTTCTTAACGTCGCTGCCCACGAGCTCCTACCAGCGCATCGAATCGGCGCAGATCGGGCACTATCTGCAACTGTGGCGCGCACGCCACGAGCGGCGGCGCTAAAGCGGACAGACGAGGGTTTTTGCCATATCGCACAGACGCTTTGACAGGGCGGGGTCATCCAAGATGCGGATGGCTCCGCCCGCTGCGATTATCTGGCTCAGTAGCCAACGCTCGGAGCCGTAATGCACGGTTACCGTTGCCGTGTCTGTCCCGCTGCGCTCGATTAGGGTGATGCCGGCCCAGTCCAGATGCTCCGCCATATCGAATGGCATCAGGAGCTTTGCGCTATGCTGCGTCCGGGCAAGGGAATCGTGGAGGGATGCGACGTCCGGTGCGTGAGACACGACGGAGTCTTCCGTCAAGGTGAGTCCCTCGATTTTATCCATGCGATAGGTGCGCTGCTCATCGACTGCGATGTCCCAGGCAATCAAGTATGTTTGGTCGCCGTTTGCCGTAATGCGCAAGGGGTCGACCAGACGCTCGCGTGGCCGTGCATCGTCCATCGAGCGATACGAGATGCGGCAGCGAACGCCGTCCTGAATGGCGCAGCTCAGCTGCTGCCAGTGCGACCCGTGGTTGACGGTGTCAAAGACGCGCTGGTTATAGCCGAGCTCTTCGGGTAGAAGAGCATGCCGAATCCGGGCTGCCGTCTGCGGCTCGATCCCCAACGATTCAAGTTCGTGGTTGAGCACAGCGCCCTCGGCGGCACTCAGGCGCAACGGTAGAACACGCCCGGCGTCGCCGGTGAGGGCCACACGCTCGCCGCGGCATTCGCAGATGATGCGCGCGCCCGATTCTCGGTCCGCGAGCGTCGAGACGATCTCGAGAATCTCGTCGAGCGACACCCCTGTGATGTCAAAGCGGCTGCAAATCTCGGCTCGTGTCATGCCGCTCTCGCCGGCGGCGTAGAGGGCCTCCATAATGTCGATGGCGCGCGAGAGTCTCTGCTCGCTGGTGAGTTTACGCACGGGCATGCTCGTGCACCGTCCTTTCAATGAGGCGGTTCCACGCCTGCTTGAGCGATTTGGGGGCCACGGGCCTCATGCCGTCCACGGCGTGGGCCATGCAAAATGAGGCGGCGGCTTCAAGGTCACGCACGTCAACGGTCCAGGTCCATCCCGCATCGGTGTGTGCGAGCTCACCTCGCCCGCGCGTGAGGCCGTTGATCATATCGATCTGCGTCTGAGGGACGAACGAGAACGTGGCTGCAACGGGCGGTCGGTCGGCAAAATCGAATTCAAAGAACAGATAGTCGTTGAGATTGAAGTCCGCAGGGATGGCGTAGGCCTTCGAAGGACGCCAAGCGCGAACGATACGGTCGCAGCGGAATGTCCTGATGTCGTCGGTGACATTGTCGAGGCCGCAGAAGTACGCCACGCCCTCGCGTTCGAACATGCCGTAGACGCAGACGGTACGTTCTTTCTGCTCGCCGCGTCCGTTCTGATATAAAAATCGCAGCGCGCATCGCTCGGCAAAGGCGCTCCATACCGCATCGACGGTGGGAGAGCGGCGGATTGGTGCTTCGTCCACCGTCGTCCTACCGGTGAGATAGGCAATCTTGGAGCGAATATCGGCAAGCGGTGCGGCAAAAGTGGATGAGCCGGCCGCTAGTGTCTGGTCGATGGCGTTGAGCAGGATATCGGCGTCGTCTGCGGTGATGAGGCCGCCTGCTGCAAAGGTGTGCTCGCGGTCGATTGTCCACGAGCTTTCCTCGGTCTCCTGCGCACCGGCGGGGCGAACCTCCTTGATTAAGATGCCACGCTCGAGCAGTTTGTCACGATCGCGCCGAAACTTGCGCTTATCCGAGTCGATGTTGCCGGAGCCATATCCCAGGTCGGAATCCAAGACGATCTGCTCGGTCGTCAGCGGTTCGGGGGAGCTGTTGAGCACAAAGAAAAGATTGAGGATGCGCTGAGCCGTTTTATCGAAACTGGGCTCCGAATTCCCCTTTTTAATTGTCGCGGTCGTGTCGCTTGCCGTCATAGAGTCCTCGCATGAGAAGGTGGTTTGCTGCCATGATTTTAGTCCGATATGGAGATTAGGCTATATCCTTGTCCGCTCGGGGCGTTAAGATGGCCCGAATTCGGTCGTTTGCGCTCGCTCGGGGTATACTTTCGACTATATACGGTTCTAATGTGCATGCATTGGGCCTATTTGTCGGATTATGGATGTGGAGCGCACATGGCGAACACCCAGAACTATATTAACCACCTGATGCAGAACACCGGCATTACGCCGGCATGCAGCGAAGAAGAGCGCTTGGCTGCCGAAGATATCGCTCAGATCTTCCGCAACCACGGCTTTGACCCCGAGGTTCAGGAGTTCAATGCCCCGGCGCCCAGTAGGTTGGCATTTGCCGTTACCGGTATTCTTGCGTTTGCCGGCGCCCTGCTGATGGGCATCGGCGGCGGTATCGGCTTGGTCGGCACCTTGCTGGCCATTGTCGGCGCCGTTCTTTACGTGCTCGAGCGCACGGGCCACCCCGTGGTTTCGCGCCTGGGCAAGACGGGCGTGAGCCAAAATGTCATCGCCTACCACAAGGCCTCGGGCCCGCTCGCGTCCCCGCGTAACCGCCCGGTGGTCGTTGTCGCACACTACGACTCTCCCCGTGCTGAGCTGCTCGCCCGCGAGCCTTATGCTTCGTATCGTGCGCTCATCGCCAAGCTGTTGCCCGTTGCCACGGTTGCCCCCGCTGCCGTTGCCATCCTGCGTATTCTGCCGCTCCCCGGCGCGCTCAAGGTTCTGCTGTGGATTGTCGCGATCCTCGCTTCCCTCGTTGCACTCGCCAACGCGGTAAACATCATCTCTAACCGCCACATTCTTCCCTATACGTCTGGCGCGGTGTGCAACAAGTCTTCTGTCGCCGCTATGCTCGGCGTTATGGACAACGTTGCTCCCTTCCAGGGCGAAAACGAGTTTCCCGACGATGTTCCGTTCGATACCTATTTTGGGGAGCAGAAGCGTCGTGCCGAGGAAATGGCGCGCGCAGCGGCGGAATATGCCGCGGCCCAGCAGCAAAACGACTACGGCAACACCATCGAGTATGAAGAGCCTACCTACGCCGAGGACGAATTCGGTCAGCCGATTGCTCCCGACGCTCAGACCGAGCCCGAACAGGGTGAGGCTTTCGACGAGCAAATCGAGGGCTTTGAGGGTGCGTCTGCCGACGAGACGCTGATCGGCGCTATCGTGCCTGAGGATCGGAATCAGGCTGCCCAAGCCGAAGAGTTCAATGACGAGGTTCCCGCTGCCGAGCCGGCGGAGGAGTCTGCCGAGCCCGAGCCCAAGCTCTATCGCAACGCCGCCGGCAACATCCGCTTTGGTTCGGATGCCATCCGTGCGCTCGGAATGCTTCCCGAGTCCTGCACGCTCGATTACGAGGAGGGCGAGGAGCCAACGTTTGAGCCCGAGCCTGCCCCCGTCGTGGCTGCGCCTGCGCCCGTTGTCGCTGCGGATGATGAGTCTGCCGCGGTTACCGCTGCCGTTGCCGATCCCGAGGCGGTGTCCGCGTTCGATCCCGCGGCAGGACTGGACATTTTGGCTCCCGCCGCACCGGCGCAAGACGTTGCGGACGAGTCTGACGACGATTACGTTGAACAACCGAGGCGCGTGTCTTACGAGAGCGATACTGATTTCTCGGCCGAGATTCCCGCGGCAACGCCGCATGCCGACATTGCATCCGCGTTCTCGTCGATTGGCGCCAGCGCTTCCAACTTCTTTAAGGGTGCGTTTGCAAAGGGCAAGAAATTTGTCGACGATTTCGAGGAGAAGCGCGCTGCCGCACGCGAGGCTGCCGAGCAGGAGGCTATCGCTCAGCAGCAGGCAGCCGAGGCGGCACGTGAGCTCGCGGCGCAAGAGTTCGAGCAGAACGAGGCTATGCAGTCCGCGCCCGTCGAAGCCGCCGAAGCTACAACGTCCTTTGAGTCCCAGCAACCGGCGTCCGCGGATGTTGTTGAAGCGACGACGTCTTTCGAGGCTCAGCAGCACGTCGATAGCACCATGTCGTTTGATGCCGCGCAGTTCGATTCCACGATAACGTTTGAAAAACAGGGCACCGCGATTGCCGAGCCCCTTCCTGTTTCCGATGAGCAGGGCGACGCGGCAGACGATGACGAGCCTGTTGATGCTGCCGAAATCCAAGATGCCGCCGAGGACGAGCCCGTCGAGGCCAACTCTGACGAAGAGCAATACGCGGCAGCCGAGCAAGATGATTCGACCGAGGTCGAGCAGGAGGAAGTGCCTGCGGTTTCCGAGACTCCCGAGACGGATGAGTCGAGGCCTTATTCCACGCAGATTTTCACCATGCCGACCCCGAGTGGTTCCGGTGCCACGGTTGCCAATGTCGCTCCCACCCAGGACGAAACGGTCGATTCCCTTATGGCCCAGATTTCCTCCCAGGCATCGCCGCGCCCGCAGATGAATGTTCCCGATCCGGCGTCGGCACCGTCGCCTGCACCTTCCTCGTCTCCGCTGGCTTCGGTCCCCGATCCGTCGCTGCCGTCTATGAAGCAGGCAAACGTTGCGTCTCGCACGTCGCTGTTCGACCTTCCCGACCCCTCCGCACAGGTCAACGATCCCTTTGCTACTGCCCAGGGCCCCGAACCCACATCGGCACCCGTTGCGCCTCCTATGCCCGTTGCGTCGGGCGCACAGCCGATCGAGACCATTTCGGCTCCCGCCCCGGCGGCACCCAAGTCTCGTAAGCGCGGCCTGGGTGGTCTGTTCGGCCGTAAAAAGAAAAACGAGCAGGACAGCATGAGTGACTGGCTGGGCGTCGAAGACGATTACGATGCCAAGAAGTCCGGTCGCGGTATCGGTTCGTGGGATAACTTCGAGGACGATAACGATGGCTGGAAGGGTGGCGCTACGTCTTCCGATGGCGCTTCTTCCGAAGATATGCTCTCGGCTGTCGCCTCTATGGGCGATGATGAGCTGCTCGGTCACGATATCTGGTTTGTGGCAACGGGCGCCTCGGATTGTGATGGCGCTGGCATGAAGGCCTTCTTGGCTTCGCATCGCGATAAGCTCCGCGGCGTATTCTTTATCAATCTTGAATCCGTCGGCGCCGGTAGGCTTTCGGTGGTGACGGTCGAGGGCGAACAACAACTGCTCAAGGGCGATCGCCGCATCATGAACCTGGTCAGCAAGGTCTGCAAGTCGTTCCATGTCGATTGTGGCGCGCTCGAGATGCCCTATGCCAAGACCGATGCCTATGCTGCGCTCGAGGCGAGCCGCCGAGCCCTTACCATCGCCGGCGTGGACGGCACGCGTCTGGCTTGCGCTCGTACCGAGGACGACCTGCCCCACAATGTCAACCCGACGAACATTGCTACGGTATCCGAGGTCGTGACCGAGGTTATCCGCCGTTCGTAGACGGAGCTCTAAGGAGTCAACGTGTTTTCGTATATTAAGCGCCATTGGCCTGTCTACGTGATTTTGACCTTGATTGCCATTGCGTTAGGATTTGGGGCTGCCTACATCGTGGGTGCAAAGGGCTCGACCCCCGCCTCCGCAATCAGCGAAGAGGTGGAGCAAGAACAGAGTACGGGTGCCGATGGGATTCCTGAGTCCGAGCAGGCAATCGTTGATGGTGGATCTTCGTCTGCAGAGTAGATGCGGCGATTTAAATGATTGAAAGCGGGCGAGCCAGGGGACTGGCTCGCCCGCTTTTTCATCGCGCTAGCGCTTCTTTGGGATCGACCTAAGGCGAGCGAACCATAGGGCTGCGGTACCCGAGGTCAGGAGCGCGGTGATGCAAGCGGCGATGGGAACTGATCCTGTTGCCGGTAGGTCCTGCGGTAGGGTACAGCGTTGAATGACGCTGTCCTCGTCATGTGACTCAAGTTTATCGCCGCCACCGTTGCGGCAAAGATCGACGCGCGCGCTGTTGGTGAGTGCGGTTTGGGGCGTATAAGCCGACGTTGCCTGCATGTGTACGACTGCGCCCCGAGCGTCTGTGCCAAGGATTGCTTTGGCATCGTCAAGGTCGTCGTGCTCATCTTTGAGATCATCGCGGGTCCAAGAATCCGCATCGCTTCGAGTCGTAAAGTCGGCGGCTACCGCACCGTATTCAATTCGAATGCCTGTTACGACGGTATTGGATGCAAGGTCGAGCTCTTCCGCCTCGAGTGTGGTGGATTCCGTGGTCGAGACATCCGCCTTCCAGAGGCGCCAGCCGTCGTAATCGACGAGGCGGCAGTCCTCACCAAGGCTCTCTTTTACTTCGTCGGACTCAAGCCAAGGATTTTCGTGTCCATCGTCAAGTGTCGCGTTCGCCGGCTCATCGACGTCTGTCGAGTCCAACGGCGTCGTGCGATACCACACGTTGCACAGACCGTTGAGGTCGCCGATGGCGACGGGGGTTTCGATTGAGATGAATCTCGCCGTGCCGTCTTTGGCGCACTCAAGATCATCGGTAATCGTAAACTCATCAACCCAAGTAGCGGAATCGTTTCGAGCGTCGATGGTATAGGAGAAAAGTCCATCCGTATTAGTTTGCGTCGCGGCGCGATTTTTACCATCTCCGTTGGCCAGCAGACCCTTTCCGATAGGTTGGACAAGCTCCTGACGCTTGTCGACCTGTCCTTTGATCTCGATGGGCGCATCCTTCATCGCGACGGATTGGACTTCTCCCGTATCCTTTATTTCAAACGTTATCTCCTCGGCAAGGTCATAGGTCCGCGGAGACATCATTTCGCGCAACGAGTAGGTGCCGGGTGCAAGATGTTCGACGCGGTGCGGCTTGTCGGATGAGGTCCAGGAGTCTATTTCGGTTTTATCGGGACCATATAAGGTGAGCTGTGCGCCTTCCACTTCCTGCTCGCCGCTTGCATCGACCTTGGAGATATCAACTTTGGTGTAATCGTCGGATACGTTAAGCCGTGCTTCTACAACGGGTGTTTTCTGGTCGGCATAAGTAAGGTCGACAATATGGGTTGTCCGATCGAGCAAGAAGCCTGCCGGCGCTTGAGTCTCGACAACCTCGTAGCGTGCGGCGCCAGGTCCCAGCGGGAGGTTGTCCGCGCGTGCTTCTCCAGTTTCATCCGTCGTGACGGTAGCGACAGTCTCACCGTCGAGCGCGGCAATGCTACCGTCGGGGCGCACGATATCACCCGAGGCACGGATCTCAAAGACGGCGCCCGCGAGGCTGCTGCCGTCTATGGCATCGGTTTTAACGATCCTGATGTTTCCGGTCGCGGCGTGGTCATAATACGAGGCGATTGCAACGGGCGTTAGGTTCATGTCGGCGGGTATGTTTACCTCGATCTCTTCGCCGACAAGATAGGGCTCTTTGGCCGAGGTTTCACGTACATAATAGGTGCCCGGCACGAGCGATTCGGGCAGTGTGACGGTCCCGGTCGCGTCAGTCGTAAAGGTGTCCATTACGTTATGTGCTGGATACCAGCAAGTTTGTGAGACAGGTTCATGATTGCTGTCGAGGAGTTGGAAGGTGAATCCGGCTAGTGGAACAGAAGCGCCTGTTTGGGCATCGCGTTTTACAATCTGGAGATGCGTCGACAGAGCGTGGTTGTCCACGATATATTGAAGCACGGCGCCGTTGGAAATCTGATCGGCCCCGACGGTCCATTCCCCTGCACGTTTAAAACCCTCGGGGACGGTTTCCGGAACCTCGCGAATCGTGTAGCCGGCACGGTCGTATGGGACGGCTCCGTGGACACCGGCGGGTCGCTTGCCTGTGCCGAACCATGCTTCGGGCTGATCTTTGGTGGAGGCAAAGCCATAGATGTTTGTGGTCAGTGTGCCAACAACCTGCTGAGAGCTGTTGCTGACAACCTCAAAGACAACACCACCCGCCGGCTGCTCCAGGCCGGATTGGTCGCTATTGCCGTAATCCTTGAATTTGGAAATCTCAAGGTCAAACGCAATGGGGATATCGGAAATGCGAGATTCGATCTCGACCACGCCTGAATCGCCGAGCTGGTCGGCTCCAACGGTATAGGTCCAGCTGTCGTTGGATGGCAGGTAGCCCTCGGGGGCTTTTGATTCGTAGATGGTAAAGGTTCCTAAGGGGACATCGGCGAGGGCGGCCCGACCGCTTTCGTCGGTCGTGAGGATTTGTGCCCATCCAGGGGTTGATTGCGACACACACGTGAACTCTGCTCCTGCGAGTGAAGAACCCACCTGGGGGCCGGCATTCGTCGCGGCATCGAGTTTTACGATACACAGGTTGATGGTGCCGGGCTGTTCATCAATGGCGACCCGCCCGCCGTCATTCCCCGTGGTAAAGGTAATACGATCGTGGCGGGGGACATAGCCGGCCGGCGCCTTCGTTTCAACTAGGTAGTATGCCGTGTTGGGCAGAAGTGTTGCTTGCGCTCGACCGTTGCTGTCCATCTTGATGGTGCCGACACGCGCGCCGCTGGCGCTCTCAAAAATATCGAATGTTGCCCCGGTAAACTGATAGGTATTGTTTCCGCTGGTAATAACGGTGTTAGCAGACTGCTTTTGGAAGGAAACAGAGACCGCCGGCAGTACATAGAGCATGTCTTGACGTTTGCTGCCGCCCGATACGGCCCCTAGATAGCGTCGCGCGCGGTGCGGAGCGGCTTTGATGCTTCCTGATTTTGCGCTGTCGTGGAGCCACCGCGCAGCCGCCACGACTTCATTGTCGGCGGTAAAGTGTCCGCTCTTGGTTTTACCCTGAGCGGTCGTGTAGGAGTAGGTGCCGTCGACATGGGTAGTGCCGTTGAGCATCCATACGGCAAGCTGGGTGGCGGCGCGGGCGCGATCGGGTGAAAGATGGTAACCGCCAAACGACGTGGTGGTGGGATATCCGTGACAAACGATTGCCGCGAACTCGTCGTCGAGCCACACCCAGCCTTGATCAAAGTTGAGCCATGGGCCACCCGGTTTGGTGGGGCCGGGGCGCTCCTGGTTCATGCAGTAGGCAATCGAGGTGTCTTGAGCTTCATACTTGCCGATGAAGAAGGGTCCACAATCATCGCTAATAGTGCGGAAGCCGAGCTGGTCGTAGCCATCGACGGCAAATGCGGCTCCCGGTGCCAGGCAGCCGAAAAGCAGGAAGAGGAGCAGGAGCAGCGGACCTGTTGCAATTGCGCTGTGGACAGAGTGCGTGGGTGCGTTGGACATGGCTGCTCCTTATCCCTCGTGCGCCGCACGGGGAGGCTGCGACGCGTAGGATGAGGCTACCCCCGAGGTTCATGCGGGTAAGTACCGGAGCCTGACCAAAAGCTTGCCCAATTCCTGACAAATTGAGCTCAAATACAACAATCAAGCAAAAGCGCAGGTAGAAGATAAGGAGAACAGGAAGTCAAAGGTCCTCGTCTCCACAATTGACGCGATTTTCAAACGAATCTCCACAGCTAAAACAAGCATCGCCACCCTTGTATCGAACAAGACAACCGCGTTATACTATCCCCCACATATGCGGGCATCGCCAAGTGGTAAGGCATCAGCTTCCCAAGCTGACACTCGCGGGTTCGAGTCCCGTTGCCCGCTCCAGTAAAAAGCACAAGCACGGCAGCGTTACGTTGCCGTGCTTTTTACTACCAAGCGCCGGGACTCGAACCCGCCAGGGTGCGAGCGTTAAGCAAACGCGAAGCGTTTGTAGCGAGCAGGCGAAGGCGCCGACGGGCGCCTGAAGCCGGTGCGTATTTGCGAAGCAAATACGCGGATGTCCCGTTGCCCGCTCCATCGAGTACGGGGGACCTCGGGAACGTCGGGTCCAACCCGCTGTGCCCGTGCGTGTGCGCGGACCGGGTCTGCCGACCGCAGCCGGTGCGTATTTGCGAAGCAAATACGCAGACGTCCCGTTGCTCGCTCCAATTCCAAAATGTTAGGTTAATGCCTGCTGCCCATACTTGCACCTGCGCACGGTACAATGGATGGGTTACGACCAACGTGCCAATAACCAAAAAGGAGCCGCTATGATCGATCGCTATACCCGCCCGGAGATGGGACACATTTTCTCCCTCGAGAACAAGTATGCCATTTGGCAGGAGATCGAGGTCTTGGCCTGCGAGGCCCAGGCGGAGCTCGGCAAGATCGGTATTTCCAAAGACGAGGCCCAGTGGATCCGCGACCATGCCAACTTTGAGAAGGCGAAGGTCGATGAGATCGAGGAAGTCACGCGCCACGACGTCATTGCCTTCCTGACCAACATGAAGGAGTACATCGATGCCGATGTTCCCGAGGGCGACCCCAAGCCCAGCCGCTGGGTTCACTATGGCATGACCAGCTCCGATCTGGGCGACACGGCCCTGTGCTACCAGCTCACCCAGGCCTGCGACCTGATCATCGAGGACGTCAAAAAACTCGGCGAGATCTGCAAGCGTCGCGCCTTTGAGGAGCGCAACACGCTCTGCGCCGGCCGTACTCATGGCATCCATGCCGAGCCGATGACCTTCGGCATGAAGTTTGGCTCTTGGGCCTGGGAGCTCAAGCGCGATCTGGATCGTCTTGAGGACGCCCGCAAGAATGTTGCCTTCGGTGCTATCTCGGGCGCTGTCGGCACGTACAGCTCCATCGAGCCGTTCGTCGAGGAGTACGTCTGCGAGCACCTGGGCCTGGTCCACGATCCCCTGTCCACGCAGGTCATCAGCCGCGATCACCATGCCTACCTTGCCGGCGTGCTTGCCACTACAGCGGCCACCTGTGAGCGCATCGCTACCGAGGTTCGCAATCTACAGAAGACCGATACGCTCGAGGCCGAGGAGCCGTTCCGTAAGGGCCAAAAGGGCAGCTCAGCCATGCCGCACAAGCGCAACCCCATCACCATGGAGAAAGTCTGCGGTCTGTCGCGCGTCGTGAAGTCCAACGCCCAGGTTGCCTTCGATAACGTCGCCCTGTGGCACGAGCGTGACATTTCGCACTCCTCTGCCGAGCGCGTCGCCCAGGCCGATAGCTTCATCGCCCTCGACCACATGTTCCAGTGCCTCATCCGCGTTATCGACGGCCTGCAGCTGTATCCCGCCCGCATGATGGCCAACCTCAATAAGACCCGCGGCCTCATCTTCTCTTCCAAGGTACTGCTCGCCCTCGTCGACACGGGCATCACCCGCGAGGACGCGTACGCCATTGTGCAGGAGAACGCTATGGCAACCTGGCACGAGGTACAGGATTGTGTCTCCGGCCCCACCTTTAAGGAGCGTCTCGAGGCCGACCCGCGCTGCACCGTCAGTCAGGAGAAGCTCGACGAGATCTTTGATCCGTGGGACTTCCTCACCCGTATCGACACGGTCTTTGATCGTCTGGAGCAGCTGAGCTTCGAGTAGGTTCGGGCATAACGTTAGCTTTTTAGGGCGCTTTGCTGGTAATGTGTGTTGCCGGCAAAGCGCCTCGTTGCATTTAGGGAAAGACGGGGATAATAGTCGTCTCGAATAACATTCTGAGAGGGGATCGCATGATTTCGTTTGATTACAAGCCTCAGGGCGTGTGTGCTCGCAATATTCACCTTGACCTTTCCGATGACGGCAACAAGGTGGTGGGCGTTGAGTTTACCGGCGGCTGCGACGGCAATCTCAAGGCTATCTCCAAGCTGGTCGAGGGCGCTCCCGCCGATCGCGTAATCGAGGTTCTCGCCGGTAATACCTGCGGTATGAAAAAGACCTCCTGCGCCGACCAGCTTACGCGCGCTATCGAGGCCGCTCGCGCCGAGATCGCCTAATGGGTATCGCCGATCACATCAAGAACGGAATATCGCGTCGCGGCTTTGTACTCGGTGGGGCTGCCGCGGGCGCTGCCACGGTGCTTGCCGGATGCTCGAAAAAAACGGGTACCAGCGATGATGCCGCCGGCGAGCCGCAGGTTATCAAGGACGATTCCAAAATCATCTCGATTACGGATGAGTATGAGGCTGTCGACATCGATCTTGAGCCGGCGTCATCGTGGACGCTGCCTCTGGGTACGCTGCTGTACTACTGCGACGGCGATTACGCCGCGGCGATGATGGCGCCCGCATCGGCACTGCACGCCAACACACTCGGCGTGCTCAACCTGGGCGATGGCTCGCTTACCACATTAATCGAGGATCCTATCGAGGGCACGGGATACGCATTCTACGATGTCCGTGCCGGCGACGGCGTATTCGCGTGGGTTGAGATGAACTTTGCCAATTCATCGTGGAAGCTCTACGCTCAAAATCTGTCGGGCGCTTCGCTCTCTGGCGACGTGGTTGAGCTCGATCGAGGTGGCAAGGACTATGATCCGCCCCTGTTCACGGCGTTCGGGTCATCAGTCATCTGGTATAAAATGCCTTCGGCAGGCGGCAATAAAACGAGTAGTGATTCGTTTTGCTATCGTCGCTCGCTTGATGAATCCAAGGCCGAGGTAATTTGGAAATCGACGGGCCGCTTTGCATCGGCCCCGCGCGCGAGCGACGGCATTTTGACCATCTCGCCGCGTGTCCGCAACGACGAGGGCGTCTACTACGGCATAACGGCAATCGATCTGACCGACGGCAACAACACCAAACGTGCCCAGCTAGTTCTTCCCTCGTCAGTCTCGCCTTTCGAGGCCGTATATATGGGCGATACCTTCGTGTTTTCTATCGAGGCGACCTATAGTGGCGTGGGCAGCCTGGGCAACATGGGCACGTATATCGGTAATGAGGGAGGGCCGTATCTCTTCCTGTCCCGCGAGCCGCTTGCATGTGCGGCTGGCAAGAAGAATAAATACCTTGTTAAGGTACAGGCGTCGCATTTCCTGATCGACACCTCTGCCAAGACCTATGGCTCGCTGCTGTCGCCCGACCGCGCTTTGGAGTATGGCGATTATCCAGCTACGGCGGGAAAGTCGGACTCATTCCTTACGTACGCCACGGTGCGCAACAGCCAGGGTATACCAGAGACGGTCACTGCACGCCTATTCTCTCTTTAAGCTTAGAGGGGTTAAAAAGGCGCCAACAGGGGAATAAACGCGTTGTAATTGTGAGTACCGCCCGCCGAGCTGCCGCGTCATAGCGGCATCCGGCGGGCTCAGGTGCGTTAAAATGGGCTTGTTCTTAGCTAATTGAGACAGGGGGGCCGTGTTATGGCTTCAGATGCAAAAAAGATTCTGCTGGTCGAGGATGAGAAGGCAATCCGTGACGCCGTCGCTGCCTATCTCGAGCGCGAAGGCTACTGGGTTGTGGGCGTCGGCGACGGTCAGTCCGCGATCGAGGAGTTCGAGAAGCATCAGTTCGACCTGGTCGTGCTCGACCTTATGCTCCCCAAGATTCCCGGCGAGCGCGTTTGCCGCACCATTCGCGATACCTCGGATGTCCCCATCATCATGCTGACGGCTAAGGGCGAGATCGAGGACCGTATTATCGGTCTTGAGCTCGGCGCCGATGACTATCTGATTAAGCCGTTCTCGCCGCGCGAGCTCGTCGCCCGCGTTCGTGCTCTGTTCCGCCGTGCCCATCAGGCCGACGAGCCCGCCGTCGAGGTGCTCGACTTCGGCGATCTGGTCATCGATATCTCGGGCCACAAGATCTTGGTCGAGGGCAAGGAAGTCGATCTGACGGCTTCCGAGTTCAAGCTGCTCACCACGCTTGCCCGCCATCCCGGCCGTGTGTATAACCGCATGGAGCTGGTCGAGAAAGTGCTCGGGTATGACTTTGAGGGCTATGAGCGCACCATCGATAGCCACGTGAAGAATCTTCGCGCCAAGCTGGGCGATGATCCCAAGAAGCCCAAGTGGCTCTACACCGTCCATGGTGTCGGCTATCGCTTCGAGGCTCCGGCCAAGACCGATAAGTCGGACGAGAAATAGGGAAATCACATATGACACCTGCGCGCTTTGAAATCGGACAAAAGCACAAGCAGGAGAGCGAGGCGGGTTCCAAGGCTAGTTGGAACACGCCTCGTTCCGATTCACGGCCAACGATGAGCTATCCCTCGCGCATGGCACTTGCTTTTGCTCTGACATCGCTCATGACGGTATTGGTGCTGGTGGGCGTTGTCTCTGTTGTGTGGGGCACGGTCTTTTCGGATTACACACGCTCCAATATCGTCGAAATCGCAAATTCCGCTGCCGAGAAGTTGGCAACCTCATATGAGGAAAACGGCTCTTGGACCGCGGGAGAACTGCGCACGGTCGCAACGTCGAGTTTGGTTTCCGACGATCTGGGTATGCAGGTCGTCAATAAAAAGGGCGTGATCGTTTATGACGATTCCTGGCCCTCGGCAAGCGCCACCGCCGATGTACGCGAAAACCAGGCTACGACCGACGACACGAGCGGCAAGAGGGCATCGCATAGCCCGGTCTCGTCTGCTCCAACCGACTCCGATAGCGTTGCTAACGTCGAGATTGTAACGTCTTCCGGCGAGCATGTCGGACAGGTAAAGCTGTGGGCCATCGGCTCCGACGCTCTGCTCACCAAGGCGGACTCTGCGTTTAGGGAGAAGACCTTTAACGCCATGGCCCTCGCCGCGGTTGTTGCAATCTGCATTTCGGTCGTTATCGGATCGCTCGTGTCGCGCATGCTCACCAAGCCGATTCATCGCATCACCAGTACCGCAAAGCAAATCCGTGACGGCGACCTGTCGGCTCGCACGGGACTGCGCGGTGATGACGAGATCGATCAGCTGGGTGAGACCTTCGATGAGATGGCCACTTCGCTCGAGAAGGATATGAAACACGAGAAGCGCCTGACCTCAGACGTTGCACACGAGCTTCGCACGCCGCTTATGGCCATGCTCGCAACGGTCGAGGCCATGCAGGATGGCGTGTATCCCACCGACGATGAGCATTTGGAAACCGTTGCTTCCGAGACGCGTCGCCTGGCTCGTCTGGTGCAGCAGATGCTCGACCTGTCGCGCATGGAAAACAGCACGGCTCCGCTCAACCTTGAGCCGGTGGACATGGTTCCTTTCGTGCGTTCCATCGTTAATGCCCAGGAGCGCCTGTTTGTCGACCGCGATCTGCGCCTGCGTTTTGCGGACGAGACCCAGGGTCACGACGATGTCGTCGAGGCCGATCCCGACATGATCACGCAATGTGTTATCAACCTCATGAGCAACGCCATGCGCTACACCCCCGAGGGCGGTTGGGTCGTGGTGTCGGTGCTCAGTGACCGCAAGCACGTCAGCATTGCCGTTTCTGATACCGGCATCGGTATTGCCAAGGACGATTTGTCGCGCATCTTCGGGCGGTTTTGGCGCGCCGATGCCAGCCGCGCCCGCGAAGCTGGCGGCCTGGGCGTTGGCCTCGCCGTGACCAAGCAGATCGTCGAGCGTCACCATGGCTACATATCCGTGGAGTCGGAGCTTGGAAAGGGTACGACTTTTACAATTCATCTGCCCCGCGAGCACACGGCAGACGCGGCATCTACTACAATGGAGCACTAGCTTTTCGCTATTCGGTGAAGGAGGGGCCGCGTCCCTGCCGCTCCGAGTTTGCGAAAACATGCGGGAAAGAACCCGCATTTCTGTCGTATTTAGGTAAGGAGTGACTCACGTGACAACGATGGAGCGTCGTCCGGATTCCCGTGGCAAGGTTCGTGATATTTACGATGCCGGTGAAAACCTGCTGATGGTCGCCACCGACCGCATTTCTGCGTTCGACTTCATTCTTCCCGACGAGATTCCGTTTAAGGGAGAGGTACTCAATCGCATCTCGGCATTCTGGTTCGATAAGTTTGCCGACATCGTCCCCAACCATCTCGTTTCCATCGACCCGGCGGATTTCCCCGAGGAGTTTGCTGAGTATCGTGACTACCTCGCTGGCCGCGCCATGCTGGTTAAGAAGGCCCAGACGATTCCTATCGAGTGCATCGTCCGCGGCTATCTGACCGGTTCGGGCAAGAAGACCTACGACGAGAACGGCACCGTCTGCGGCATCCAGCTGCCTGAGGGCCTGACCGAGGCTTCCAAGCTTCCTGAGCCGCTGTTCACGCCGTCCACGAAGGCCGAGATCGGTGACCACGACGAGAACATCTCGTTCGAGCGTTGCTGCGAGATCGTGGGCGAGGACATCGCCACGCAGATTCGTGACCTTTCCCTCAAGATCTACAAGGCTGCCGCCGAGTACGCCGCGACCCGTGGCATCATCATTGCCGACACCAAGTTCGAGTTTGGTGTTATTGATGGCAAGGTCACGCTGATCGACGAGTGTCTCACGCCCGACTCCAGCCGTTTCTGGCCTGCTGCCAGCTACGAGGAGGGCAAGATCCAGCCTAGCTACGACAAGCAATTCGTCCGCAATTGGCTCAAGGCCAACTGGGATATGACGGGGGAGACCCCGCACCTGCCCGCCGAGGTCATCGATGGCACGTCCGAGCGCTATCGCGAGGCCTTCCAGATCATCACAGGCTCCCAGTTCACAAGCATGAAGGAGAACGCATAAGTGAGTACCCGTAGCGCCACGAACAAGCGCACGCAATCCCACGAAGTTACCGGGGTTGCGCGCAAGTCTGCCGCATCTGCTAAGCCCGCCCGCCAAGCAGCGAGCTCCGTTCGCGTCGTGCCGGCTTCGTCTAAGGCACGCCGCAAAGAGCTCGAGAAGGGCGAGAACCTCGAGGGCCTCTCTAAAGAGGAGAAGCGCGCCCGCAAGGCTAAGCAGCGCGCCAAGGAGGACCGCATCTATACGGTGTCGAATATCCTCCTCAAGCAGGACGAGGACTACACCAAGCGCCGTCGCATCTGGTGGATTGTGCTCGCCATTGGCATGGTGCTCGTCGTGGCAATTTGGGCCTCGCTGTACTTCGCTCCCGCTGGCATGGTGTCCAGCCCTGTCCAGATGGTCGGCATTGTTTTGTCCTACGTCATCATTTTGGGCGACTTTATCTATGACTTCGCTCGTATTCGTCCCTTGCGCAACATGTACCGCGCGCAGGCCGAGGGCATGTCCGAGAACAAGCTCAACGCTCTTATTGAGCGCGCGGCTGCCGAGGAGGACAAGAAGGACTCCAAGAAGAAGTAGCGTTTGCATACATACTTATCGCTAAGATATAAGGCGCGTCGTTTTTGCGGCGCGCCTTTTTACTGTTCTATAGATAGATGGAGTGGCACATGATTCGAGCTGCCCTGACGGTCGAAGAGGCTCTGGAGGGCATGAAGGCCCTGGAGCCCAAGATTAAAAACTACGCGCGCCTGGTCGTCCGCAAGGGCGTAAACGTCAAGCCCGGCCAGGAGGTCGTCGTTCAGTCTCCGGTCGAGTGCGCGCCGTTTGCGCGCGTGGTGGTCGCGGAGGCCTATGCTGCCGGCGCCGGCCACGTGACGGTCATTTGGGCCGATGATGCCGTGACGAGGCTCACGTACGAGCATGTCGAGAAAAGCTATTTTGAGCAGACGCCCGAGTGGAAGCGCATGCAGCTGGATTCCTTGGCCCAGGATGGTGCCTGCTTTGTCTTTATCGAGGGTGCGGATCCTGCGGCCCTCAAGGGCATCGATCCAGCCAAGCCGGCCGCGGCATCAAAGGCGAGGAATACGCAGTGCAAAGTTTTCCGCCGTGGACTGGATTACAACATCAATCCGTGGTGCATCGCCGGCGCTTCGGTCGTGGCTTGGGCGCACGAGGTGTTCCCGGGAGACGCCGATGAGGTTGCAATCTATAAGCTGTGGAATGCGATTCTGCACACCGCGCGCGCCGATGGCCAGGACCCAGAGAGCGACTGGGAACTCCATGACGCCGCATTCGAAAAGAACCTGCGTTTCCTGAACGACAATCGTTTCGACTACCTGCATTACAACGCGGCAAATGGAACCGATCTGACGATTGGCATGACGAAAGGTCACGAGTGGGCCGGCGGCAAGGGCAAGACGCCCGATGGGCACCCCTTCTTCCCCAACATTCCCACCGAGGAAGTCTTCACTTCGCCCGATCGCATGCGCGCCGACGGTATCGTGTACTCGGCCATGCCGCTCATCCATCACGGCAATAAGGTCGAAGATTTTTGGATTAAGTTCGAGGGCGGCCGCGTGGTGGACTACGACGCCCGCGTGGGCAAGGCAACGCTCGCAAGTATCATCGATACTGACGAGGGCGCTGCTCACCTGGGAGAGGTCGCGCTCATTTCCAAGAACACGCCGATCCGCGAAAGTGGTGTTCTGTTCTACGATACGCTCTATGACGAGAACGCTAGCTGCCATCTCGCGCTAGGTGTCGGTTTCCCCGAATGCATCGAGGGTGGGTATGACATGTCCAAGGAGGAGCTCCTGGAGCATGGCGTTAACGTCTCGAGCACGCACGTCGATTTTATGATCGGCACGGACGACATCGATATTACGGGCATTACGCCTGATGGACGTGAAGTTGTGATTTTCCAGAACGGCCAATGGAGTTGGGAATAGTCCCAGACCGTGGTACAATGCCACCCGCGGGCCGTTAGCTCAGCTGGCAGAGCAGGGGACTTTTAATCCCAAGGTCCAGGGTTCGAACCCCTGACGGCCCACCATAGAATAGAAAGCGATCGACTCCGGTTGGTCGCTTTTTTTGTTGCCGGTGCACGGGTTCGAACCCGTCGGGGCGCGGAGCTGAGTAAACGCGTGAGCGTTTGCCAGCGCAGCGCGCAAGGCGCGAAAGCGCCGCAGCGGCCGCCTGCGAAGCAGACTGAACCCCTGACGGCCCACCCAAAGATTGTTGAGACGGTCAACTTCGGTTGGCCGTCTTTTTTGTTGCCGGTGCACGGGTTCGAACCCGTATCTATCTATATATAAGAACGCTTGGCGAACAAAACCCGCCTTTTACCGATGGGAAACAAATAGCTGATGCCTTTGGAGTAAAGTAGCGCTCCAGAGATGACCGATGTCTCAATACTCATAAAACAGCTGGTCATCGCCAATATCAGAAGCCAATGCTTCAGTTTTAACCTCAGTGATGCGACTGAGGGCCCTATTCATTTGTGAACAAAATATGGAGTGCGCGATTCCCGCCCACGGCGCCCCTCCGGTCTGGCAATATATCTCCTTGCCGCGCGGCCCGGTGGAACCGGATCGGCCGCGGGGCGTGCACCTTGAGAACCGGATACTGCGAGGATGGACACTCACTTCAGTGTCGCATCCGGGCAGACATCGAACCATTTGAAATGGTCTAACTTGGATTTGTTTTTCGCAAGGCCGCCGAGAGGCGGCCCCGAGAAATTCCTTTTCCTATACCAAAACCATATGAATCGAACGGAACCGATCAGCTAATAGTTGTGAGGACCGGACGGGCTCGAAGCCCATTTATTTTGGACGGAGAGTTCGATCCTGGCTCAGGATGAACGCTGGCGGCGCGCCTAACACATGCAAGTCGAACGGCACCCCTCTCCGGAGGGAAGCGAGTGGCGAACGGCTGAGTAACACGTGGAGAACCTGCCCCCTCCCCCGGGATAGCCGCCCGAAAGGACGGGTAATACCGGATACCCCGGGGTGCCGCATGGCACCCCGGCTAAAGCCCCGACGGGAGGGGATGGCTCCGCGGCCCATCAGGTAGACGGCGGGGTGACGGCCCACCGTGCCGACAACGGGTAGCCGGGTTGAGAGACCGACCGGCCAGATTGGGACTGAGACACGGCCCAGACTCCTACGGGAGGCAGCAGTGGGGAATCTTGCGCAATGGGGGGAACCCTGACGCAGCGACGCCGCGTGCGGGACGGAGGCCTTCGGGTCGTAAACCGCTTTCAGCAGGGAAGAGTCAAGACTGTACCTGCAGAAGAAGCCCCGGCTAACTACGTGCCAGCAGCCGCGGTAATACGTAGGGGGCGAGCGTTATCCGGATTCATTGGGCGTAAAGCGCGCGTAGGCGGCC
>CALDEU010000046.1:0-2683 GCA_937942395.1 uncultured Collinsella sp.
GAATCGTGCGACGGCGAGCACCGCCAGCGCTGTGTTCGTCACACTCGAGTTCGTGGTATCGATGACGAGATGATCGGCATTCTGCGCGCCCACGCGGGCGGCGAGACCATGCGCCTGCATCGTCACGGCCAGCGAGCAGCAGTCTGCGCGCATCTTCTCATCCGCCGGAATGAACGGCTGCTTGGAGACCGGCCGCATGAGCGGATGATCGGGAATGGTCATGTCGAACATGGTCTCGTGGTAATCGGCGTATTGCGGGGTTGGTTCCACGTGGAACGACGACATGCCACGACGTGCGCCCCACAGGCTTTCGACGTCCACGTCGGCAACGGCGAACCCATCTCCGAATGGCTCGGATTGCGCGAGAATACTGCCGTTCTCGGCGATGATCTCCTGGCCTCCCACGGTCACGTCGCCGGTGGAATCGCCTTGCCCCGAACTGCAGTAGGCATAGCAGCACAGCAAGCGTGCACTCTGCCCGCTGATCAGCGAACGGCGGTACAGATCCTTTTCGAGTGACGCGTTCGATGCAGGACCGTTGCAGATAATCATCGCGCCGGCAAGAGCGAGATGGATCGACGGGGGATCAGGCCCAGATGTCCTCGCAAATCTCATATCCCAGGCATAGCTGCGGCATCTGGCAGCAGCGGAACACCTGATGCGAGCCAAACGGCACATGCTCCTGGCCGGCGACGGTGATATAGGTGACGTCGGCCGGCCCTGAACTGAACCAACGGCCTTCGAAATCAACGCCATAGGTGGGAATGTAGGTCTTGGGAACCACGCCCATGATCTCGCCGGCATGGCAAATGGCAAGCGTGTTGTAGATCTTGCCGTTCACGCATAGCGGCAGGCCCACCGAGAATACGACGTCCAGCTTCGCGGTCTCGGCGACGAGATGTGCAAGCGTCTCCTCGGCGGCACCGAGCACGATGTCGTGGCACAGCATGTCATCGGCGATGTAGCTGGTGAGCACCACCTCCGGCAATGCAACCACCTTGGCTCCTGCGTTCGCGGCGCGGACTATGGCATCGCAACACAGTTCGGCATTGGCCATCGGATCGGCGACGCGTGTATTCGGCGATGCGGTCGCCACGGGGACGAAGCCATTGTTCATAATCATTCGAATTCCCTCCCGTTCTATGAATCGCAGATTATGCACTGCGGCTCAGCGTAGTCGCGCGTTCTCGAGGTCGGGCGAGAATCAGGGGCGAATATGGTGAAGTCGGAAGTGGAAGGTGTTGTAAGTTGTGCCGGGCGCGATGCTTGTGATGGTGACGGAAGCGTGTTTCGCCCAGCCGCGTGAATGGGTGATTCGGGTCTTGGGTGTTGGGTTTTCGACACGCCGGTGGTGGTGTTGTGTTTGTTGGGGTTTGGGGGTGTGTGGTGTGGGGTGGGGTTGCGTGGGTGGGGGTTGTGGTGTAGGTTTTTCTTTTGCTGCCGCTCACGGCCTGCCGGGGTTCCCGGGTCGGGGTTGTGGGTGTGTGGTGGTGGTTTGAGAACTCAATAGCGTGTACTGTACTACTTGACCAAGGTTGATGTCGCTTCGGCTGTCGTGGCCGTTGTGGTTCTTGGTCGTCTTTTATGATGCCAGTTCCGTTGTCCGCCTGCATGGTTTCGTGTGGGTAATCCTGTCGGGTTTTGATGGATGGCGGAGGTTTTTTGTGTGGCTCCCTTTCCTTATTAGGGGGTCCGTCTGATTTCTTTTGAAATGGATTTGAGAGTCGTTTTTGGCTTTCTGCAATGTTTTTTGTGGAGGGTTCGATTCTGGCTCAGGATGAACGCTGGCGGCGTGCTTAACACATGCAAGTCGAACGGGATCCCTGGCAGCTTGCTGTCGGGGTGAGAGTGGCGAACGGGTGAGTAATGCGTGACCAACCTGCCCTGTGCACCGGAATAGCTCCTGGAAACGGGTGGTAATACCGGATGCTCCGCTCCATCGCATGGTGGGGTGGGAAATGCTTTTGCGGCATGGGATGGGGTCGCGTCCTATCAGCTTGTTGGCGGGGTGATGGCCCACCAAGGCGTTGACGGGTAGCCGGCCTGAGAGGGTGACCGGCCACATTGGGACTGAGATACGGCCCAGACTCCTACGGGAGGCAGCAGTGGGGAATATTGCACAATGGGCGCAAGCCTGATGCAGCGACGCCGCGTGCGGGATGGAGGCCTTCGGGTTGTAAACCGCTTTTGTTCAAGGGCAAGGCACGGTTTCGGCCGTGTTGAGTGGATTGTTCGAATAAGCACCGGCTAACTACGTGCCAGCAGCCGCGGTAATACGTAGGGTGCGAGCGTTATCCGGATTTATTGGGCGTAAAGGGCTCGTAGGCGGTTCGTCGCGTCCGGTGTGAAAGTCCATCGCTTAACGGTGGATCTGCGCCGGGTACGGGCGGGCTGGAGTGCGGTAGGGGAGACTGGAATTCCCGGTGTAACGGTGGAATGTGTAGATATCGGGAAGAACACCAATGGCGAAGGCAGGTCTCTGGGCCGTCACTGACGCTGAGGAGCGAAAGCGTGGGGAGCGAACAGGATTAGATACCCTGGTAGTCCACGCCGTAAACGGTGGATGCTGGATGTGGGGCCCTTTCCACGGGTCCCGTGTCGGAGCCAACGCGTTAAGCATCCCGCCTGGGGAGTACGGCCGCAAGGCTAAAACTCAAAGAAATTGACGGGGGCCCGCACAAGC
>CALDEU010000047.1:0-55953 GCA_937942395.1 uncultured Collinsella sp.
GGGAAACGAAAAAGCCCGGTTTAAAACCGGGCTCGAACAAACACGCCTATTGACAATGGCTTTCTCATATTAAAGGGGTCGCTGCCGCTAAGGCGTTGACCCCTTAATCCAAGCAACGGCGCTGCCCAGCTTTCCAGAACTTGGGCTGCCGTCGACACTATTCTACCCACGAATGACATTTTGAACAATCGGCAATGCCGCTCCAAAAGCCAGGCACAACTGGCACAACCTAGGCGGTCGCTGAATGTGACAAAGGGACTGCCCTTTGTCACATTCCAAATATTGCCTTTACGTGTTGATACACACGGTGTGCAATAATACTCGCACTGTGCAATAGCGTACAGTCTGAGTAACAAGGAGGACGCTTGTCCCAGCTCGAGAAATGTGATCGCCGGTCCCTTCGCTCGCAGCGCGCCCTTCGCCAGGCGCTTGCCAGCGAGCTTGCCGAAAGCGGCGACCTTTCGCGCATTAACGTCGCGTCGCTCACCGAGCGCGCCGGTCTTACGCGTCGAACGTTCTATTCGCACTACCGCGATATCCCCGACTTTATCAGCCAGATCGAGGACGGCCTGCTTGCCGAGATTCGCGAGCGGGTGGAGCTTATCACCGCAGCTCAATTACCCGATCTTTACCGCAACATCGACGAGCTCGAGCCGGCACCCGGTTCGGTTGAGCTGCTTCGCTATCTTGCGGCTAATCGCGACCTTATCGGGGCCCTACTGGGCCCGGGCGGCGACCCCGCCTTTATTAAAAAGATCATCGATACCGCACGCGAGGCCGTGGTGCCGCGTGCACAGACGGGCATCTTGGGCCTGGCACTGGGCACCTTCTTTGACTACTACGTTACCTATGTCGTGAGTGCCGAGGTCGGTCTGATTCAGCGCTGGTTTGAGCGTGGGCTCACCGAATCGCCCGAGACCATGGCGCGCATTATGACGGTTATCGCCTTTGTGCGCCCCGGCGACCTGTATGGCCAACCCATCGATATCAACGTGCCGGAATACGGCATGAAGCTATTGAATCTGCAGCTCGAGGACGCGGTCGACACCACCGCAACCGTCGAGTCCAACAACTAAAAGGAGAGACAATGAGCAAACTCGTCGAGGGCATCAAGGACCGCATGGTCGCTGCCGCACGCGAGGCCGCGCCCGCCGTGGTGGACGCCGCGCAGAAGGCCGCGACCGCGGCTGCCGAGAAAGTTGCCGAGGCAGTTGCCGATGCCAAGAACGTGGCAGGGGAGACTTCCGTCGTCAGCGAGCCCGCCACCGCCGCTGAGCCCGTAGCCGCCGCCCAGGCCCCCGAAGGCGCGATCTTCAACCCCGAGGCCGCCCGCGGCAACCTGCACCTGGGCATCGACGTGGGCTCCACCACCGTTAAGCTCGCCGTGCTCAACGACGACAACCAGATCGTCTACGCCAAGTACCAGCGCCACCACACCGACGTCCGCGCTTGTGCCCGCGACCTGTTCGAGGGCGCTGCGACCGTGCTGCCGACGGCCCAGATGACCTGCGCCATTACCGGCTCGGGCGGCCTGCTGCTGTCCCAGTGGCTTGACCTGGAGTTTGTCCAGGAGGTCATCGCCAGCAAGCGTGCCGTCGAGACCCTCATCCCGGCCACCGACGTCGCCATCGAGCTGGGCGGCGAGGACGCCAAGATCATCTACTTCGACAACGGCATCGAGCAGCGCATGAACGGCACCTGCGCCGGCGGCACGGGCGCGTTCATCGACCAGATGGCAACCCTGCTGCACACTGACGCCAGCGGCCTTAACGAACTCGCGGCCAACGCCACCACCATCTATCCCATCGCTAGCCGCTGCGGTGTCTTTGCCAAGACCGACGTCCAGCCGCTGCTCAACGAGGGCGCCCGCCCCGAGGACGTGGCCGCCTCCATCTTCCAGGCCGTCGTGACCCAGACCATCTCGGGCCTGGCGTGCGGCCGTCCCATCCGCGGCAACGTCGCCTTCCTGGGCGGCCCGCTGCAGTATCTCTCCGAGCTGCGCCATCGCTTCTACCTCACGCTCAACCTGGACGAGGAGCACCGCATTGTGCCCCAAAACGCCCACCTGTTTGTGGCGAGCGGCGCCGCCATGGCGCATGAGTCCAACAAGCTCAGCACGTTCCCGCAGCTCATCGAGGCTATCGATGCCCTGGGTGACACACAGGGTGCCGAGGTTGAGCGCCTGGATCCGCTCTTTGCCACCGACGAGGACTTCGCCGAGTTCAAAACCCGCCACGACCAGGAAGTCGTCCCCAAGGGCAAGCTCGACGGCTACACCGGCCGCGTGTTCATCGGCATCGACGCCGGCTCCACCACCATGAAGGCCGCGCTCGTGGGCGAGGACGGTCAGCTGCTGCACACCTGGTACGGCAACAACAACGGCGACATCCTTGGCACGGCCAAGGTCATCATGGCCGATTTCTACAACCACATCCCCGCCGGCTGCACCATCGGCCACGTGACAACTACGGGCTACGGCGAGGCGCTGCTCATCGAGGCGCTCAAGGCCGACTCCGGCGAGATCGAGACCGTTGCGCACCTGCGCGGCGCCAAGGCGTTCCTGCCCGGCGTCGAGTTTATTCTGGACATTGGCGGCCAGGACATGAAGTGCCTGCGCGTCAAGGACGGCGTTATCGAGCACATCATGCTCAACGAGGCCTGCTCGTCGGGTTGCGGTAGCTTTATCGAGAGCTTCGCCGTCTCTATGAACATGGACGTGCGCGCGTTTGCCGATGCCGCCATCCATGCCAAGGCCCCGGTCGACCTGGGCAGTCGCTGCACGGTCTTTATGAACTCGCGCGTCAAGCAGGCGCAAAAGGAAGGCGCCACGGTGGGCGACATTGCGGCCGGCCTGTCCTATTCCGTCATCAAGAATGCCCTGTTCAAAGTCATTAAGTTGCGCGATCCCAAGGAGATCGGCAGCCAGGTAATCGTTCAGGGTGGCACCTTTATGTCCGATGCCACGCTGCGCGCGTTTGAGCAGCTCACCGGCGTTCACGCCGTGCGCCCCGACATCGCCGGCTGCATGGGCGCCTATGGTGCGGCCCTGCTCGCCCGCGATCGCGCCGGCGCCGACGGCACTTCGACCATTCTTTCTGCCGAGGACATCGCGCACCTCACCGTGACGCAAAAACACGTCCGCTGCGGTCGTTGCTCCAACAACTGTCAGCTCACCGTCAACGATTTTGGCGGCGGTAGGCGCTTCATTACCGGTAACCGCTGCGAGAAGGGTACCGGCCACAAAAAGCAGAAGACCGAGGCCCCCAACCTCTTCAAAAAGAAAAACGAGCTGCTCTTTAACCGCGAGGTGCTGAGCCCCGACGAGGCCCCGCGCGGCACCGTCGGCATCCCGCGCGCACTCAACATGTACGAGAACTACCCCTTCTGGCACGCGTTCTTTACACGCCTGGGCTTTAGCGTGCAGCTGTCCGACCAGTCGAGCAAAAAGACCTACCAGGCGGGCATCGAGTCCATGCCGTCCGAGAGCGTGTGCTATCCGGCCAAGATGAGCCACGGCCACGTGATGAACCTTATCGACCGCGATGTCGACTTCATTTGGATGCCGTGCGTGCGCTGGGAGCGCAAGGAGGATCCGACGGCTGGCAACTGCTATAACTGCCCTATCGTCATGAGCTACCCCACGGCGTTGGCACTCAACATCGACGAGATCCGCGAGCAGAACATCGAGTTCCTGTACCCATTTGTGCCCTATCACGATAAGACCGAGCTCAAGCGTCGTCTGTACCAGGTGCTCGCCGTCGACCGTGTGGCCGATGCGCAAGCCGGTCGCGGTCGCGTGCGCGGTCCCAAGATCACGCGCTCCGAGGTCGATGCCGCCGTCAACGCTGCCTTTGAGGCCGACGCGCGCTTCCACGAGGACATCCAGACCATGGGCGAGGAGGCCCTTAAGTGGGTCGAGGACCACGGCGGCCACGGCATTGTGCTCGCCGGTCGTCCCTACCATAACGACCCCGAGATCAACCATGCCCTGCCCGAGCTTATCTCGAGCTTTGGCTTTGCGGTCTTTACCGAGGATTCGCTCGCGCATCTCGTGAAGCCCGAGCGCCCGATTCGCGTCGTCGACCAGTGGATGTACCACAGCCGCCTATACGCTGTCGCCCGTTTTGTGACGATGCGCAACGATCTGGACCTGATTCAGCTCAACTCTTTCGGCTGCGGCCTCGATGCCCTGACCACCGATCAGGTGCAGGAGATTCTGGAAGCCAGCGGCAAGATCTATACCGTGCTCAAGATCGACGAGGTATCCAACCTGGGCGCCGCGCGCATCCGCATTCGCTCGCTCATGGCCGCGCTCAAGGACCAGGAGGCCGAGCGCCTGGCAGAGGCCATGGCCGCGGGCGAGGCCTACGAGCAGGGCGATGCCGCGCCGGTGGCGCCCTCCACGGACGCTCCCGCGTTCGCGAGCCGCAAGTATACGTTCGAGGCGCAGCGCGAGAGTGCCTCGACCGCATGGCCCAAGGTACCCTTTACCGAGCAGATGCGCGAGGAGGGCTACACCATCCTGTGCCCGCAGATGGCGCCGATCCACTTTGACCTGGTCAAAGAGGTGTTCCGCGGTGCCGGCTACAACTTGGAGCTGCTGCCCTCGACCGACCATGACGCCGTCGAGGCGGGCCTGCGCTACGTGAACAATGACATCTGCTATCCGTCGATTCTGGTGACGGGTCAGATTATGGAGGCCATCGAGAGCGGTCGGTACGATCTGTCCAAGACGGCTGTGGTCATCAGCCAGACCGGCGGCGGCTGCCGTGCCACCAACTACATCGCACTCATCCGCAAGGCCCTGCGCGAGAGCGGCCACCCCGAGATTCCGGTGATCTCGCTTTCGGCCGTGGCGCTCGGCGAGGACAACCCCGGCTTTAAGGTTACGCCGGCGCTGCTTAAGCAGGCAGTCTACGCGGTGCTCTTTGGCGACGTGATGATGCAGATGCTCTACCGCTGCCGCCCGTACGAGGCCACGCCCGGTGCCGCCAACGCACTCTATGAGGAGTACATGGCGCGCGCCCGCAAGCTGGCGCCTAAGTTTAACCGCCACAACTACACCAAGCTGTGCCGCGAGGCCATCCGCGCGTTCGACACCATGCCGCTCGTGGGCGAGGGCACCAAGCCGCGCGTGGGCGTGGTTGGCGAGATCCTGGTCAAGTTCCATCCCACAGCCAACAACCACGTGGTCGATGTTATCGAGCGCGAGGGCTGCGAGGCGGTGGTGCCGGGCCTGCTCGACTTCTTCCTGTACTCCATGAGCAACGCCGAGCTGCAGAAGGACGAGCTGGGAAGCTCTGCTACCACGCGCGCTGGCATGCAGGCGCTCATCAAGCTCGTGGACTGGATGCGTACGCCGGTGGAGGAGATGCTCGAAAAGTCCCGCCGCTTTGAGGCTCCCGAGCGCATCGGCACCATGGCCGACAAGGCCCGCACGGTGCTTTCTGTGTGCAACAACATGGGCGAGGGCTGGCTGCTCACGGCCGAGATGCTCGACCTGATCGACCACGGTGCGCCCAACATCATCTGCACGCAGCCCTTCGCGTGCCTGCCCAACCACGTGGTGGGCAAGGCCGTGATCAAGGAGCTGCGCCGTCAGCACCCCGAGAGCAACATCGTTGCAGTGGACTACGACCCCGGTGCGTCTGAGGTCAACCAGCTCAACCGTATTAAGCTCATGATCAGCGTGGCAAAGGAGAACATGCGCGCTGGCAAGGGCTTTAAGCTCGAGAAGGTGGCGCCGCTCGCGATGGACGAGGTCACCGGCCAGATGCGTGCCCACGACGGCTGCGTGAGCTGCGGACCGGCCAGTGAGGAGGCCGTTGCATCGGTCGCCAAGCGTCTGGGGCGCGGTATTAAGAAGTAGTTGGCCTACTTCGAGCCGGATATAAGACAAACGGGTGGTAGTCGTACCGGCTACCACCCGTTTTTGCTGGACATATGTTGCGCAATGATCTCGCTGCAGCCTTCCGTGGGCTCGCCCGATTTTTGGGCCGGTTCGGGCTTTGAGGACAAGCTGCTGCAAGCCCAGGGCGATTTTTCGCTCAACGCGGGACAGCACAGTGTGACCTATCTGCCAAACGACGAGACGATCGCTACGGTCTACCCATCGCCACCTACGAGATGGAAGCCGAAAAGTACATCTACCGCGTGTACAAGTACGAGCTGTAGGGCCGCGCTTAGCTTTGACCAATGGAGTATGAAAACACGCCGTTCGCCGATGCCCCCTCCGCGAGTGGCAGCCATATGTTTTGATATCAGAAACATATAGTTGTCGCCAGCCTGCTGGCGACGTTCCCCCTGATATCAGAGGCTCCAGGTATGTTTCGCGCTCCGTTAAACAACTATCGATTGGGCTAACATGGACCGCCGTGCTATTTCGATAACCCTTGCAGTGGTCTGTCTGACTGTGCTCCTGGGCGCTACAGGGCTGTTTGCTATAAGCCGAGAAACGTCCTATATGCAGGAATGCGCTTCCGAAGGGTTTGCCATTGATGGTTACTACCGGGATGACAAAACGAGTCGGGAAATCCTGGCCTTTCTTGAGGAGGATGGCTGTCGATGGCAACTGGTCGACAAAGACGGCAGCTGCGTTGACGGGCAGTTTAAGCGTACGGATGACCCCAACATCCTGATATTAAAGAAGGAAAACGGCGAAGAATTCGGCACGGTTCACGTTGCGTATATATCGCGCCGACGCAATCAGGGGCAGATTTACCTAATTAGAAATACTGAGGTGACCCGATTTTATCTTGTGAGCACCGATCCGGCGTTTACGGTGGAGTCTGGCGATGTCGATGCGGACGTCTGATTCACGGCAATAAAGCAGCGAGCGGGGCGCGAGTGTGAGCTGCACCCCGTTATTTGCCCGTGTCCGTATCGCGTCTGCGCCTCGTCGTAACTTGTGTCTGTGCGAGCATTCATCCCGCGCCGGCATCACTTCACATCAAACTCCACGCGATCGAGTTCGGGCACGTTGAGGTCTATGAGCTTGCGGGCGACGTGGCGGTCGTGCGCCTCGAGCGCCTCGCTTGTCGTCACGTGGGCGACAACCTCGCGCTCGACGATGCCCTCTTCCTCGCCCTCGGTAGCCGAGGTCTCGACGGCGACGGTGTAATCCTTAAAGCCCGGCAGCACCGCGGCAAGCTCGCGCGTGGTTTCGGTGACGCCGTAGCCGTCCTGCACGCCGGCCTGCGCCGAGCCAATGGAACCCGCGGTCATAACGATGCAGGGGATGGCAAAGACTACCGTGCCCACAATAATGCGGCGGCGCACCTTGCGTGACAGCTCGTCGACCTCGGCGTTTTCCTCGGCGGTCACAATGCCGTCGCCGTTGAGATCACGCTTGAGCGGTACACGTAAAAGAAGCAATACGGCTTCGGCCGCCAGCGCGATAAAGACGACGTTGATGCCAAACTCGTAGAGGGCTGAGAGGAACAGCGACCCGCTCGCGATGGCAATGCCATAACCCGCCGCGCACAGGGGCGGCATGAGCGCGGTTGCCACGGCCACGCCGGCGATGAGCGTGGCGGGTTCCTGGTCGCGCGAGTTGCCCAGGCCACCCGCAAAGCCGCCCGCGAGCGCGACGGCAAGGTCCCACACGGTGGGCGTCGAGTTGTCGATAATGGCGGCCGTGGTGGTGCCGAGGGGCGAGAGCTTAAAGTACAACGTGGATGTGACCAGGCAAAAGGCCATCTGCAGCGCAAGGCTGGCGACGGCTTCGACGGTAATCTCGCGGTCGAGCGTGGCAATACCGTATGCCATGGCAAGGACCGAGCCCATGAGCGGGCAGATGAGCATGGCGCCCACGATGGCGATGTCCGAATCGATATCGAGGCCGATGCTCGCGATCAGCATGGCGATGATGAGGATGCATAGGTGGGAACCAGTCAGACGCGCCCCGTTTACAAAACGCTTGCGGATCACGTGATAGGGCGCGCGACCTTCGCGAATGTTGAACGCGCGCTTGAGGAAACGGGTGACGTTTTCCATGGCCTCACTATGGGCGGGGCGGATGCCGTGGCGCCGGTGATGGCGTTCGCGTAGTCGCTTGATCTGTTGTTTGTCGAGTTCCATGTCCACCTCGTTCCAGCGCGGTCCGCGCAACGCGCCCGTTGTCCTAACTCTACACCGTGGCGGGCAGGGCGTCTGTTGGATGTGGGATTCGATAGGGCAGATGACGCGGGAGCAAATGCAAATCACAGGCTCAATTCGATCCCGCAAGAATATGATGCGCCAGCTCCTACATATGTGACGAAATTGTGAAGCACGAGAGCGTAAATTTCAAAAAATACGCTGGTCGCCAATGTTGCGCAACAGAATTCAAAAATCGACAGCTACCGTTTAATACGTATGGATACATCCGTGTCAAAGGGAGAAAGCCATTGCAAACTACAGTCCACAACACTTTGAGCCTCGGGCCAAGACTGTCAACGTCAAGGGCGTTGCTAACCGCGCCGTCGCAACCGTTTTGACGGCGGGCCTCATCGCTCAGCCGCTCATGTCGCCGCTGGCGGCAATCGCCGCACCGTCAACCGATAACGGCGATTCTGTTCAGGGGGGGGGTAGTTCTGTAGAGAATACCGTTGCCGCCGGTAACCAAGCGGTCGTAAAGACGGCTGCCCAGCTGGCCGAGGAGTCGGCAAAGCAGCTCAAGGACGCTCAGGCCGCCTACGATGCCGCCCAGAAGAAGGCCGGCGCGGCGGGCCAGTCTCAAAAGCAGGCGCAGCAGCAAAAGAATCAGGCCTCGCAGGCCGTGACCGATAACGCCGCCGAGCAGAACGAGGCCGAGGTAGCCGCGCTTCAGGAGAAGATTGACGAGCTTAAAGCGGCCGTCGACAAGGCAGAGCAGCAGCAGAAGAAGCTGGGCGACCTGAACGATCAGCTCGAACAGGCCAACAAGAGTGTCGAGGATAAGACCCAGGCGCTCAAGGACGCCAAGGCAAAGCAGGATGAGGCCAAGAAGGCCCTCGATGATGCCCAGGCCAAGCTCGAGGCCATGGGTATGGACGAGTACGAGGCCGCCAAGAAGGCCGTCGAGGACGCGCAGGCAAAGCTCGATGACGCCAATAAGGCCGTTGCTACTGCACAGGCCAATCTGGACCAGGCCAAGGCCGCCGAGGCGAGTGCTCAGCAGGAAAAGAAGGACACTGAGGCCGCTCTGACTTCCGCCCAGGCCAAGAAGCAGGAGACTGCCGCTGCTCTCGCAGCCGCAACCACCGCGCGCGATAACGCCCAGCAGAAGTTCAACCAGGCGCAGGCCGCGCTCGATGCTGCCGTCTCGGGTACGGGTGTCGACCTGAGTGCGCTTGAGGCCGCCAAGAAAGCTGCTGCTGGTGAGCTCAAGACCGCGCAGGCGGAGCTCAATGCCGCGACGGATGCCGACGCCACCGCACAGACAAATCTGCAGGCCGACCAGGCTGCCGTCGCTGCCGCGCAGGAGAAGGCCAACGCCGCCAACGCTGCTGTAGCATCTGCCCAGTCTGCATACGATGCGGCAAACAAGGAGTACAAGGACGCGGCCAGTAAGCGTGACGCCGCGAAGACGGCATACGAGCAGGCCCAGCAGACCGAGGCCGACAAGAAGACCGCGTACGATAAGCTTGTCGAAGTTCGCAAGCAGAAGCGCAGTGAGTGGGAGACAGCCTGCGCTGCTTCGAACGCCGCGGAAAAGGCTTATGACGCTGCTAATGTCCAGGTTGAGGCTCTTGAGCAGCAGATTGCTGACCTCAAGTCCAACATGACCGTTGACCAGGAAGTCATCAATAAGGGCATGCTCGGCTTTATGGCCTACATCAGCAACAGCAGCGATTTCACGGCTATGCAGAAATCGAACGCCAAGGACGCAATGGCTACACTCACCGGCGCTGACGACAAAGCCGAGTGGTATGACGATTACGTCGATCAGGACATGTCTCGCGACACCAATCCGCTTTCCTTGGAACAGCTGCGCAACGCCCTGACATATCTCGACACCCAGAACAACCTCCGCAAGGCGAACGGTCAGTCGGCGCTCAGCGTCAGCCTCCGCATGACCGCAGCAGCTGCACTCAACGCCTCATATTCATCGAATATTTGGGATCACTCGAACTGTTACTTCGATAATGCTGAGAATCTCGCAGGTGGTGGCGGTGCATATACCGGTGGTGAGACCGAGGATACCCTGGGCTGGCCCTACACCGGTCTCTACACTCAGGAGAAGGTTAATTACGAGAATTGGATTAAAAAGTACGGTGTGGATAGCGAGGCCGGCAAAGATCTCATGGCTCATCGCTATGATTCGTACTATATCTACCAAAACTATTACGATGTGTACCACGGTACAAAAGATAAGAATGGCAATCAAAGAGGAGACGCCTGCGGGCACTATCTCAACATTATCGATTCCGCTACGGTGGCTATCGGCATCGCGACCGGTAGCGGTAAGAACACCGATTCCGAGGTAACCATATTCGATTACAGCGCTGATGACACTCAGGCTGATTTCACTGTTTCCGAGTTCAAGAAGCTCGTCAACGACTACATCGATTCTGCCTATAACGCTGGCGGCACGCAGGCGCAGAAGGCGCAACTCAAGGAGCTCCAGAGCAAGCTCGCCGAGGCGCAGAAGACGCTGGGCACGGCCGATACGGCATATCTCGCTGCTCTCAATAATCAGAAAGGCGCACAAGACGCCTATACCGCAGCCGACACGAACGTGAACACCGCCAAGGGCGAGTACGAGAAGGCTAAGTCCGGCACCGCCGCCGCGAAGACGGCATACAACGCCGCGAAGGACGCGCTCGGCGGAATCGACATCGAGTCCCTCAAGCAGAACCTCGATGCCGCCAAGTCCGAGGCCGCTACTGCCCAGGCAGCTCTCGATAAGGCAAACGCCACGCTTGCTGACAGCAAGACGAAGGCAGCCGAGGCCGCTGCTCACAAGGCGAAGGCTCGCAGCGCCCGCGATGCCGCCAAGGCAAAGTCCGAACAGGCCAATGAGGCGTATGACAACGCCACGGCTTCGGTCAAGGACCTTGCCGCCAAGCGCGATGCCGCCCAGGCGGACCTTGCGAACAAGCAGGGCACGCTTAACGATGCCAAGAAGGCCGACGACACTGCCCAGGCTGGCGTTGACAAGGCTCAGGCCGCAGATGTGCACGCCGCAACCGCTCTTTCGGGCGCCAAGCAGGCAGTTGCCGCCAAGACGCAGACCCTGTCCGACGCACAGGCGAAGGCCAAGGCCGCCGAGGACGAGCTTGCCACCGCAAACAAGGCCTTCGAGCGCTTCGCCGGTGCCCAGAAGGCGGTCGACGACGCCAAGGCCGCCTATGACGCTGCCGTCGCCGGTGTCGCCGATGCCCAGAAGCAGCTCGAGGCCGCCAACGAAGCCGTCGTCGATGCGAACTTCGATATCGTCAAGGCCAAGGCCGAGCTTGCCAACGACGAGGCGCTCAAGGCTGATCTTGAGGCTGTCGACCACAAGGCATCCCTTGCCGCGGGCACGACGGGCAACGAGAAGCTGGTCAAGCTTAACGCTGCCTACGCACGCTATAAGGCCGTCGTCGATGCCGCCGCTGGCCTCAAGGCTGCTCTGAGCGATGCCGATGCCAAGCTGTCCGATGCCAACGACGCCTATGCTGCCGCGCTTGCCGAGCTTGGCGATGCTAAGGATGCCCTGGCTGCCGCGCAGGCCGAGTACGACAAGTATCATCCCAAGGCTGAGCCGCAGGCCAAGGCTCAGGTTGCGCAGGCTGCTGCAAAGGCTCCTGTCGCCAAGAAACAGGCCGCGCCTGCCGCGCTCGCCCAGACCGGTGATGACTCCGCTCTTGCGGGCGAGGTCTTCGTCATCGGCGGCATTACGCTCGTTGCCGCGGGTGTGACGCTCGGCGATCGTCGTCGCAAGCACATGTAGCGATTCGGACGTCGGCTCTGCAGCGAACTCCAATTCATAGCGGGACCGTCTCGATAGCCAAACGATAAGGCCGGCGCGCTGTCATACGCAGCGCGTCGGCCTTTCTTTGCGTTGGTATCAAAAAGCTCGGTCGGTAGCCGCGAAAGCTACCGACCGAGCAAGCCGTAGGCAATATGGTTGCTGTCGAGCAGCTGCTCAGCTTATCCCAGTAGGCTCAAGCCAACAGAGACAAACGCCAGGATAACGCCGACGATGGACTCGCCGCCGAGCAGGCCGCTGGCAACGACCAAGCCCTGTTCCTGGAAGGCGGCGTCCTTGGCAGCCCTCTCCTCGTCAGAAAGACCAGCGGTGGCGTCGCGGTGGGCGGACCACTTGTCGTAGGCGAGCTTGACGCAGGAGCCCAGGAATGCCGTGAGTGACATGTAGAACGGCAGGTACACGCCCAGGCCGATCATCATGGCCGGAATGCCGAGCCAGTACATGACGATGCCGGCGATAAAGCCGCCTGCGAACCACGGCACGCTCGGGATGCCCGAGACCATGGTGGCGACCACACTTGCCTGCGCGGCAACGAAGCTCTTGTCGGGACCAAAGGCGTCCGGACCATAGGCGGTGACGAGCGCGACCATGACGGCGGCGGCGACCAGGGCGCCCACGATGCCGCCGATGGCCTGGCCGATCCACTGTGCACGCGGGTTGGTGCCCAGCACGGCGCCGGCCTTAAAGTCGTTCATGACGTCGCCCGCAAGGCCGCACGCCACAGCAACGATGCCAGCGATAAAGAACAGTTTGACCTGCGCGAGCTGTGCGAAGGCGGCCACGATGAGCATGACGATGAGACCAAAGATCTCCATGGGGTCAATGCCCGTCTGGCCGCAGCTCTGCGCGCTCATGATGGTGGTGACAAAGGTGAACAGCGTGACGATGACGGCAGGCACGGGGCCAAGATCGAGTGCGATGGCGACGATCACGGCGATGGCGGCGGCGCCCAGGCCGATGATGCCGGCGTCGAGCTTAAGGGAGCCTGAGATGAGCGACTGTTCGTCGGTGTCGGTGGAGCTGTCGGCGGCAAGACCGCGGACGATGCCGGCGACCTGCGGCAGGATGTCCTTGAGGACGACGGCGACGCCAAAGCCCATCATAAGGCCCATGCCTAAGGACTTGACGATGCCTTGTGCGGTCATAACGTCGAACAGGCCAGCAGCAGTGCCGCCCACGATGATGCCAAAGTTGCCCAGCAGGGCGCCGGCAAACCAGAAAGCGACCGGGGCGAAGCCCACGAGGAAGCCGACGGAGAGCAGCATGGGCGAGTTGTAGATACCAAAGGTCACGCCGGGGATGTTGAGCGTGCACAGCATACTGGGCACCACGCCTAGGGCGTCGCGCAGCACGCTGTAGATGCCGGCGAGGCCCATGGAGCCGAAGAGCTGCTTGCCGGTCTTGCCGCCGGCCTCGGTCGCGCGCAGAGTCTGAGCTGCGGCGTTGCCGGTGGGGAACTCAAGCGCGGCATCCACGATAAAGTGACGGTGGATAAGCGCCGTGGCCAGCAAGCCCAGGATGGTGCCGGCGAGCGCCACGATAAACATGTCGAGCCAGCTGATCTGGTCGGCATAGCCCAGCATCCAGGCGCCCGGGATGGTAAACGCCAGACCGCCGGCGACCATGGCGCCCGCGGACATGATGGTGTGGGTGACGTTGGCCTCGTTGAGGCTGGCATTGCCCATGAGCTTAAGGAAGAACAGCGAGATGACGGCAGCGAAGACGATCGGCCAGGGGAGAGCGCCCATCTTGAGGGCGGTGTAGGCCGAGCTTGCCGTGATGATCACGCAGCCAAGGACGCCGATGACGACGCCGCGCAGCGTGAGTTGCCCGCGCATCGAAGCGCGGTTCGAGGGATTGCTCATATAAAACTCCTTTGCGTATATCCGCTTCCCCCGGGAGCGCCGCTACGGATACGGCGCGGGAAGTCGGGTTACCAAGGGCCGCCGCGTGAGCTCGCGCGCGACCGCGCACCAGTATAGCCGTAAGCTAGTCATTTTGGGATGACTGGTTTAGGTAGGCGATATACTGCTGGGCAGACGAAAGGAGCGCCGACGATGCTTAATGGGTGCGCATATATATTGACGGTCGACGTGGGTAACACGTTCATTCGCTTTGGTCTGTTTGCCGAGGATTCGGCCGCGGCGCAGGAATGCCCGCTTGCGACGTGCGAGATCACGACGCCGTCGAGCATTACAGCCGACGAAGCGCGCATGAGGCTCGCGCAGGTCATGGGCGCGCTGGCGGCCGATGCGGGCATGCCCGGCGCGCTCGTTCCCGCGGCCGCAGTGCTGAGCTGCGTGGTGCCGGCGCTCGAGCGCCCGTGGAAGGTGGCGCTTTCCCGTACCTGCACGGGACGCGTGCTCACGGTGGGACCGGGACTTAAGACTGGCATGCCCGTCCACTACGACGACCCCGCCGAGATCGGCCCCGACCGCATCGCCGATGCCGTGGCGGCTCGTGCCGTCTACGGCTCTCCGTGCATTGTGATCGACCTGGGCACTACGACCAATATCGAGGTCATCGATACGCACGGAACCTTTGTCGGCGGCGTCATCGCGCCGGGCCTGGCACTTGGCGCCCGCTCGCTTTCGGCCGCTGCGGCGCGCCTGCCGCAGGTCGAGCCCTCGGCACCGGCGCGCGTCATCGGTCGCAACACGCGCGAGGCCATGCGCTCGGGCGTGGTTCTGGGCGAGGTGGCCCGCATCGACGGCATGCTCGACATGGTGCTCGCCGAGATGCGCGCGACCAAGGCCGCGGGGGAGGGCGATGTGCCCATCGTCATTACCGGCGACGATGCCGAGGCGCTTGCGGCGTTGGTTGGCCATAGCCTGACGGTCGACGATGCGCTGACGTTGCGGGGTCTCGCCGAGCTCTACCACATCAACCAAAAGCCCCGACGCGCGTAGGACGGGGGCTGGTGGGATAAGCGCCCCTACCTTTCACCTGCTACAATGGGTCAAACTATTGCGATTTCGGAGGTGTCTGCCATGTCGGACGATCTTCATCAAACCGCGTCGGGCAAGCGCCGCGACGTTATTAGCTGGGATGAGTTCTTTATGAGCGTGGCCATCGCCGCGCAGCGCCGCAGTAAGGACCCCAACACGCAGGTGGGCGCGTGCATCGCCAACACCAACCACCGCATCCTTTCGGTGGGCTACAACGGTACGCCCTCGGCACTCAACGACGACTTTTTCCCGTGGGGCACGAGCGACGACCCGTTGCAGGATAAGCACAACTACGTGGTGCATGCCGAGGCCAACGCCGTGCTCAACTACCGCGGCTCGCTCAAAGACCTTGAGGGTTCCACGGTCTACGTCACGCTGTTCCCGTGCCACGACTGCGCCAAGATCCTGGCGCAGGTGGGCGTGGGCGAGGTCGTCTACCTGGACAACAAGTATGCCGATACCGACGACGGCCGTATCAGCCGCCGCATTCTCGACTCCTGCGGCATCAGCTACCGCCAGGTCATCGTCGATGTTCAGATTGGTACCGGGGGACAAGCTCAGCAGTAGCGCGTGCCAACGCCAGCTGGCGGTAAAACAGCCAAAAGAGCCCCGTCCCAAATTGACTACTCGTGAAAGTCGCGTCTGCGCGCATGGACGGCTCGTGAGCGGGTACATGGCTGTAGTAACATAGCTTCTGTCCGCGGGCGTGCCCGCGTTGTTGTGAGAAAGGAGCCCCTGTGGCTGTTAACGAAGAGCTGCTTAAGAAGGTTCTTGAAGAGATTCGCCCCAACCTGCAGGCCGACGGCGGCGATATGGAGTATGTGGGCGTCGACGACGAGGGCGTCGTCAAGCTGGAACTGCAGGGCGCCTGCGCCGGCTGTCCCATGAGCTCGCTAACCCTTTCCATGGGTATCGAGCGCATCCTGAAGGAGCATGTGCCCGGCGTTACCCGCGTCGAGCAGGTCAATGCTTCCGGCGAGGCCGAGGACCTGTACGACGAGTACGCGCCGTTCTAAGATGCGAAAGCTGCGGACGGTACGCTCCGCATAGACGTTACGTCCAAATATGCGGCTGCGAGCGTAAGGCCCGCGGCCGCATTTGTATGTAGGGAGCAGGGGGATCGATATGCTCAACGACCTCTACCATATGCTTGATCCCGTCGCGATCGCGGCGGGCCCCATCACCATCTACTGGTACGGCCTGGCCTACGTGGTCGGCGCTCTGCTCACGGCGGTCGTCATGTACCGCACACAGCGTCGCTGGGGCTTTAACATCACGATTGACGACCTGACGAGTGTCGTGGTCGGCGTGGTCTTTGGCCTCATTATCGGTGCGCGCCTGTTTTACGTCGTCTTTTACGGCGACGGCTACTACTGGGCGCATCCGCTCGAGATCTTTGCCACCAACGAGGGCGGCATGAGCTTCCATGGCGGTTTGGTGGGCGGCATTATCGGCGGCATCATTGTGTGCCGCATGTATAAGCTCGATGCATGGACTTTGGCAGACCTTGCCGTCATAGGCGCGCCGCTGGCCTTGTGCCTGGGCCGTTGTGCCAACTTTGTCAATGGTGAGCTGTGGGGCAAGCCGACCGATCTGCCCTGGGGCGTGGTCTTCGGTGGCACCGCGGGCGATATGCCGCGTCACCCCTCCCAGCTCTACGAGGCATTTCTTGAGGGCATCGTGCTCTTTTGCATTCTGCAGGTGCTCAGCCGCAAAAAGCCGCTACTGCCCCAAGGCACGTTTATGGGCGTGTTTGTGATGGGTTACGGCATCGTCCGCTTCCTCATTGAGTTTGTGCGCGTGCCCGATGCGCAGCTGGGGTATCTGCTGGGCGGCGTCATCACCATGGGTCAGCTGTTGAGTCTGCCACTCGTGATTGCGGGCCTGGCGCTCATCATCTTTGCTCGTCGCCGCAACCAGCCCCAGCGCATCTACCTCGACGCTTAACCACCAAAAAAGTGAACAGGCACCTTTGTGGTGGTTTGCTGGGCAACGATGAGAGAACCGTAACGTTTCCCCAGATAAAACCTACCAAAATAAACCTGTCCCTTTTTGGCAGGTTTCTAGAAAGGCTCTTTGGACTGTGAAGGATTCCGACCTCTCCACAACGGCTGCGCGCGACGCTGCCCGCATCGTCTGGTTTAAGCGCTACCCCGCCAAGCAGACGCTCATCGCATTTTTGCTCGCGCTGTTGGCGACCACGGCGTTTTCCATCGATCCTGCCCCGGTGTCGAGCAACGCAGTCTTGGCGATTGACCCCAAAGCCTCGGGCATGCTGTACGTGTGCTACGAGGTGCTCCTCTCGTTTGCCGGCCATACCGACGCGGTCATGCTACTTGCACTTGCCTGCCTGCTCACCTTGCCGTTTCGCTACGTGTTCTTTGGCCGTGGCGACACCTGGCGTCCATCGATCATTCTGCCGTCGCTGTTCTTCGCCATCTGCATGGTGTTCGGCCGCAGCTACGATCTCACCGATTCGGCCGAGATCGTCCTTGGCGACAAAGCCCGCATCATCTGCGCCTGGATTGGCGGCGTGGGCTGGATGCTCTTGGCGGTCGTGGCCTTCTACCTTGCCTTTGAGTGTCTAGATTGGCTGAGCTCTCGGCGCATTCCGTTTTCCGAGGCGCACTTTGGCCGCGTATGGCGTGTGACTCACGCTGTGCTCTCGGTCCATCCCTTTGCCGGGCCCTTCCTGGTGCTTATGATCGCCTGGGCGCCCACGCTCATCGCTTCGCTGCCTGGCCTTTTTATGGGAGATACGGGCGCGCAGATTCGCCAGTGGTTCAACTATCCCAACGGCACGAGCGACTACCTGCGCCTACTCAACCCCAACGTGCTGCTCAACGGGCATCATCCCGTAGTGCACACGGCCATTATCGGCTCGTGCGTTCAGCTGGGGCTTTCGCTGTTCAACAGCGCTAACGCGGGTCTTGCCATCTACACCTGTGCTCAGTTCGTCATCACGGCCGCCTGCATGGCCTATTCCATTTCGTCGCTGCGCAAACTGGGCGTGAGCCTGCCGGTTCGCGGTGCGATCCTGCTGTTCTTTGCGTTTATGCCGATGTTCTCTAACTACGCGGCGTTGCTCACCAAAGACGTGCTCTTTGCCGACGCGTTTTTGGTGCTGCTGGTACAGACCGTCAAGCTCGTGGCATGTGGCTTGCCCCGTCGTGATGCCAATGTCGAGCGAGCGGGCGAGAAAGCCCCCATGCTCTTTGCGCGCCACGACTGGCTGCTGCTCGCTCTGGGCGCCATGGGTTCCACGTTTCTGCGCAACGGCGGCCTGGTGTTTCCCCTGGCGGCATGCGTAATCGCGGCGGCGTTTTGCGTATGGGACGTGCATGTGGCTCGTCGTGCAGCCAAGCAGACTGGTGCTGCGCCTTCGGGCGCCATCCCGCGTTTCCGTTGGGTTGGCGTTCTCGCGGTGCTCGCGCTCTGCCTTGCCTCTAATATGTACTTCACCAAGGTCTTTATGCCGGCGCACGACATCACGCCTGGTTCCAAGCGCGAAATCCTCTCGATTCCGTTCCAGCAGACGGCTCGTTTCGTCCAAAAGCACGACGGCCTCAACTCGGGCGTCAACCCCACGGTTAAGGAGGACGGCACCATCGTGGAGGCTCCTTGCGACGGCTTGGTGACCGACGAAGAGCGTGCCGTGATCGACCGCGTACTCAAGTACGAGAACCTGGGCCGCCGCTACAACCCCGACAAGTCCGATGCCGTCAAGAACTGCTTTAACGAGTACGCCTCGCAGGAGGACATCAAGGCCTATTTTGAGGTGTGGGCCCAGATGTTCAAAAAGGATCCCGAGTGCTATATCTCGGCGCTCATCAATAACTACTACGGTTATTTTTATCCGAGCGCGCGCGATGCCTGGGTCTACAGCACGGCGCGTAGTGCCGAGATCATGGCGCGTCCCGACAACCTCAAGTACTTCGACTTCCATCCGGTTGACAGCAACGTGGTGCGCTGGTGCGACCACCTGATCAATTTGTACCGTGTGGCGGTGCAGCGTGTTCCCTTTATCTCGCTCACCATGAGCTCGGCCACCTATGTGTGGATCATGATCGCCGTGGTGGTCTACTTGCTGCGTCGTCATTCATGGCGTGCGCTGGCGATCTGGGTGCCGCTGTTGGGCGTGCTCGCTGTGTGCCTGATTGGCCCGTGCAACGGCTCGACTTACATGCGCTACCTATATCCGGTCATCGCCTGCATGCCCTTCGCCATCGGCGCCACCGTCACCCGCAGCGACTTCTTCTGGTTCTAATTTGGTGCATTGAGGGCCAGGTTTCTTTGCACCAAAGGGGACATCATCACGACGCCTTCATTTTGGGGTTTATCTCGCAGGCCAGTAGGTATATCATGACGACGTTTGTTTATATTGCCCGAGCATCTGCGCTGGGCTTTAGGTCGAAACCGATAGGAGACACGTATGTCCGGACACTCTAAGTGGGCCACAACCAAGCATCGTAAGGGCGCGCAGGACGCCAAGCGTTCCGCCCTCTTCTCCAAGCTCAGCCGCAACATCACCGTTGCTGCCCGTCTCGGCGGTGACCCGCTGCCCGAGAACAACGCCAGCCTCGCCGCTGCCGTTGCCAAGGCCAAGGCTCAGTCCATGCCTAAGGACAAGATCAAGTCCGCTATCGACAAGGCTTTTGGTTCGGGTGCCGATGCCGCCGTCTACGAGAACATCGTGTACGAGGGCTACGGTCCCGCCGGTGTCGCCGTCTACGTCGACTGCCTGACCGACAACCGCAACCGTACCGCCGCTGATGTCCGTTCCGCCTTCTCCCACGCTGGTGGCAACCTGGGCACCTCCGGCTCCGTCGCCTTCCAGTTTGAGCGCAAGGGCCAGATCGTCGTCGCCAAGGAGATCCTGGACGAGAACGCCAAGAAGGAGACCATGATCGCCAACGGTGCTGCCGGTGACGAGGATGAGTTCATGATGGCCATCGCCGAGGCCGGTGGCGAGGACTACGAGGATGCCGGCGAGGAGTGGATCGTCTGGACTACTGCCAACGAGGTCATGGCTGTCTCCAAGGCGCTCGAGGAGCAGGGCGTCCAGGTCAAGGGCTCCGAGACCACCATGGTCCCGACCACCCCGACCGAGGTCTCCGGCGCCGACGCCAAGAAGGTTCAGCGCCTCATCGACCGTCTTGAGGAGCTCGACGACGTCCAGGATGTTTACAGCACCATGGACATGACCGACGAGGTCATCGCTGCCCTCGAGGAGGAGTAGCGCCCACACGGGTTAAGCCGTGCATATCTGGGCATAATGAAGCGAGCATGCAAGCCTCGTGGAATAGATGAGCCGGATCCGCGTGCGTAGAGCACCGGACCCGGCTCTTTTATAATGATGCGAACCGTTTTGCATTTCGAGAGCCGAGATTTGAAGGGAGCGCTGCGTGCGCGTACTCAAACGAGCCCTAGCGATCGTGTACCTTGCCGCTACCATCGTGGCGCTGGGTACGCTTGTCTGCCAGTTTTGGGGGCCGTATACGTATCGCTTTATGCTGCTGATGCGCGACCCCATGCCGCGCATTGTCGTGACGGCATGCGGCGGAGTTGTGGCGATTGGCGTGCTGGTAAGCTTCTTCCGCCTGATGTTTGCTCGTCGCGAGCCGTCCTGCGTGCATCCGGCGGGGGAGCGCAATATCGAGGTCACGCTCGCGGCGCTTTCTTCGTGCGCCAGGGCTGCTGCAGAGCGCGACGATCGCGTGATGATCGAGCATGTCGAGGCCCGCGTCCAAGGTTCCGACGATTCGCACGTCCGTTTTAAGGTCGAGGCTATCGCGCTTGACGATAAGGACGTGGCATCTCTGGCTACCGCGATGCAGCAGCGCATCGAAGAAGCTTGCGACACCATGCTCGGCACGCCGGGTACGACCACGCGCGTCCGTTTTTTGCCGTCCAAGACTACCGTCCAGACCGTGGAGGTTTCCGGTGAGTGATACCAATCAAGATAAGACCGCTCGTACGCCGCGCCTGACGATTGACCAGAGCGCCACACCGGCGAGCGAACCTGTTGATTCCAAAGCAGAGACAACCGAGTTACAAGACGCGGCAGCCGCGGATTTTGACGAGGCTATGGGTCTCATCAAGGGTACGGGCGCTGCCATCTGGAGCTATGCTGTGCGTCATCCCAACACCACGCTCGGTGCCGTCGCTGGCTTTATCCTCGCCGTGTTGGTGCTCACGCTCGGCCTGTGGGACACGCTCGTCATCGCATTCTTCGTGCTGATCGGCGCTGTGATCGGCCAAATTCGCGACGGCGAGAACGGTATCGTCAACTTCTTCGGCCGTCTGTTTAGCGGCCGCTAATACGTATTCGACTGTCGCATCCGCGGCGGGCATAAGGAGGAACCATGGCTTTTAATACGAAGGTCGATGTAGCCGATACCGAGCTCGAGGAGAACGAGGCGGTCGTCGCCGAAGCCGAGGATGTGACGCTCGAGGACGAGGCTCTTGTCGAGGTCGAGTCCGATGAGGATGAGGACGACGAAGAGGCGGACGAGTCCGAGGACTCGCTGACCTATTCCAACGGTGTGATCGAGAAGATCGTTGCCATGGCCACCCGCGAGGTTCCGCACGTTCTGGGCATGAAGGGTAACCTTATGCACTTCGTGCAGGAGCAGTTTGGTGCCGAGAATCTGACCAAGGGCGTGACGGTCGAGGTCACCGATGACAATCGCGTGGTCGTCAACATCTCCGTCATTATCGAGTACGGTGCCTATGCGCCCGCGATCTTCGACGATGTCAAGGCACGTGTCATCGAGCGCCTTGCCGCGATGACCGGCCTTGAGGTGGCGGGCGTCAACCTGCGTATCGAGGACGTCATCACCCCCGAGGAGTACGAGCACCGCACCAGCCAGCACGAATAACCTTCCAAAAAGGGACAGGTTTGTTTTGGCAGGTTTTATCTGCGAAAACGTTAAACGGCCGACCGCGCAAGCAAAAGCGTGGCCGGCCGTTATTTGTATGCCCCCCGATGTAGGCATACCGCTCGTCTAACTAGGGGTTGCAATCGTCGCGTTCCGCGTTACCCTAATGGGCGCATTGTTTCCAAATTGTTAACGAGGGGTTGCCGTAATGGCTGACGAGCACGAAACAGAAAGCAAGGCATGGGCGATTGAGGCCGCCGCGGCAGAGGCGGCATCGCGTGCTGCCGAAGAGGTGCATCGTCCTCCCGTAGTGCCGATGGAGCGCGTGGTTGATCGCACCGATATCGAGCGCGGCGAGCGTGCCGGCCAAAAGCGCAGCCAGGAGCCGGGTTTCCCGCGCTTTTTTGCCGAGCTCAATCTGGGCCTGATTCTTACGGCCTTTGCCATCGTTGCGTTTAAAACCCCTAATCACTTTGCTTTTGGCGGCACCTCGGGCGTGTCGGTCATTCTGTCCACGCTGTTCCCGACCCTGCCCGTCGGCGTCTTTATGTGGATTATCAACGCGGTTCTCGTCGTTTTGGGCTTTATCTTTTTGGAGCGCAAGGCGATTCTTTGGAGTGTCTTCGCCTCGTTTGCGCTTTCGGCCTACGTCTCGCTGTTTGAGCTCTTCATTCCGACCGATGTCTCTCTGACGGGTGATATGTGGCTCGACCTGTGCTTTGCCGTCATCTTGCCGGCGCTCGGCAGCGCTATTGTCTTTGACATCGGCGCCTCGACGGGTGGCACGGACATTCTTGCCATGATTCTCAAGCGCCGCACCACGCTCGAGATTGGTCGCGCCCTGCTGCTGGTCGATATCGGCATCGTGACCATCGCGGCCTTTTTGTATGGCCCGCGTGTCGGTCTGTATTGCGTGCTCGGCCTGTTTGCCAAGACGCTTGTGGTCGACAAAGCCATTGAGAGCATCCATCTGCGCAAAGTCTGCACGGTCATTTGTTCCGAGCCCCTTAAGGTCGAGGAGTTTATCGTCAAGCATCTCAACCGCACGGCGACCATCAGCCGCGGCTACGGTGCCTTCTCGGGCAAGTGCGTGACGGTGATCATGAGCGTGCTGAGCCGTCGCGAGGCCGTGCAGCTGCGCCGCTATGCGCGCGAAGTCGATCCAGGTGCCTTTATCACGATCGTCGACAGCTCCGAGATCGTCGGCAAGGGCTTCCGCGGAACGAACTAGCACAGACGTATTCAACGAACCGCCTGCTGGCGCCGTGTACCTTGCAAATCGGTCATCTTTGAGTATTTGACCCTACATTGGGCAATAATGATGCTAAAGACAACGTTTGCGATCCAAGTGATTCGTTCAAGATACGAAGGGATGATTCTATGTTCTGCTCGCAGTGCGGCGCCCCCATGGGCGATAACGACAAGTTCTGCGGCGTGTGTGGTGCTCCTAATGCCGGTGCCGCTGGCCCCGCTCCCCAGGGACAGCCTCAGCCCCAGCAGTTTGTTCCGCAACCGCCCGTGGCGAATGCGCCAAAGGGCTGTGTGGCTCAGGCGTTTGAGGATATGACCAAGACTCCGGGCGTGCTGCAGCGCGTGTGCCAGATCGCTTTTTTGCCGGCGCTTATCTGTGTCGTGTCGGTACTCGTTCTGTTCATCCCCGTTATTGGCGGCATTGCGGCTGCCATCGGCTTTTTGGCAGCTTGCATTGCGAGCGTGTGCGGTTCCGGCTTTGGCATCGAGTGGGGTCGCGATCTGTCGCTTAAGATCGATGACGGCATGGATCGTCCGCTGATGCGTTCCACGTCGTTTGGTCTCGGAGTCTTTTCGAGCGTTATTTCGGTCGTGCTCGAGGTTATCGCTGCCATTCCCGTTATCGGTGTAGTGCTTTCGCTGGTGGAGGGCGTGGTAATTGGCGCTGCGGGCTCGTATTCTTATTACGGCTCTTATGCGCTCGAGGCTGCGCTGTTTGGCTCGCTCGGCCTGCTTGTCCTGGCGCTAATTGCCTCGGCGATTCTGGGTGTCTTCTTTAAGATGTTCGCCGACATCGCCGTGATGCACTTTGCGGTGACCGGGCGTGTCGAGAGCGCGTTTTCGCTCGATAAGGTCTGGGCGGCGTTTAAGCACAACAAGACCAAGCTGTTCTGTGCTTCGTTCCTTCCCGAGTTTTTGACGGGCCTGGTCGCCAACGTTGTCACATGGATCTTGACGGTCGTCTTTGGCGCCATTGCCTCTGTCGGTATGTATAGCTACTACTATCGTCCTACGGGTATTGAGGCAATTGTTACCGGCGGTGGCGTCACGCTCGTGCTGTTCTTGGTGCTGGTCGCTTTCGTCACCGTATTTCTTACGGTCTTTGGCAAGATGCTCAAGCACCGTGCCGTTGGCTATTGGGCCGCACGCTATGCAAGCGAGTGGGCCGATGAAGATAAGGACGACGTTCTGACTTTTGTATTGCCCTTCGAGAAGAAGTTCTCTCCTTCGGGTTCCAGCGCTCCGGATGCTTCGCCGGCACCTGCACCAGCACCCGAGCCCGCGACCGAGCCTGAACCGGCGCCCGAGTCTGAGACGGCATCTGAGCCCGAGCCTGCGCCTGAGCCTGAGCCGGCACCTGCACCTGAGTCGGCGTCCGAGCCAAGCTCCGACGAGGAACCTCAGGACGAGTAGCCATGCCGTCTGCCATTTGGGGACGGGGTAGAAATAGCGCTTGAAGAATGAGCGGGGGCGGACGTGTCGAAACGTCCGCCCCCGCTCTGCTTTAGCCAGGCTGTTATGGATGGGTGTGACGACTACTCGTCGTGCTTCTCCTCGCGGCGTGCAGCAGCGCGTGCGTCGTGGATGCCCTTGATCGCGGCATGGCGAGCCGTTCGGGCATCATGGATGGCGTCGCGAGCCTCGGCGGTCGTCGCCTTGGCAGAGCGCAACTTGGCGGCCAGATCGGGGTTGGTTTCGGCGACCGCGGTAATCGCGGGGCCGTCGAGCTCCTCTTGCGTGGGCTCGGCCAAAAAGTCGATAGCATACTGGGCGGCCACCATGGAGCCCTTTGCCAGCACGCTCTCGTCGATCTTGTAGAAGCAGGAATGTTGGGCGTACGTGGCGCCAATCTTGGGGTTGCGCGTACCTACAAAGGCGAGCACGCCCGGTACGCGACGCAGGTACTCCGAAAAATCCTCGCCCGAAAGCGTGCCGCGATAATGGCCTTGGCCGGTGGGGCCCAGGCACTTGATTACAGCCTGACGGCAGCGCTCGCTCGAGGCGGCGTCGTTTTCGACCTTGTAGTTGGCGATGGTGTAGTCGGTGAGCTCTGCCTCGGCGCCCAGAGCTGCTGCGGTATGCTCCACGATGCGGCGCATGAGCTCCGGCATTTCCTCGTGGGTCGAATCGCCGTAGGTGCGCACCGTGCCGGCGAGGTAGGCCGTGCCGGCGATAACGTTGCGCGCGGTGCCGCCGTGCAGCTCGCCGACGGTGATGACGGCCGGCTCGTAGGGGCTGATTTCGCGCGAAACGATGGTTTGCAGGGCGTTGACGATCTCGGCGGCAACCATGACGGCGTCGTGACCTCGCTGGGGCATGGCGCCATGGCACGAGGTGCCGCGGACGTCGATGCGGAACCAGTCGGTATTGGCCATGCGCGGACCGGGCTCGCAGCTCACGGTGCCGGCGTCGACCTCACTCCAGATGTGCGCGGCGTAGGCGCCATCGACGCCGTCGAGCACACCCGTGCCGATCATGAGCTTAGCGCCCTGGCCGTTTTCCTCGCTGGGCTGGAATACGATGCGGACTTCGCCGTGGATGTCGTCGGTCATATGGCGCAGGATTTGCAGCGTTCCGAGCATCATGGCGATATGGCAGTCGTGGCCGCAGGCGTGCATGCAGCCCTCGTTGACGCTGGCGAACTCCTCGCCGGTCTGCTCGGTGACGGGCAGGGCGTCGATGTCGGCGCGCAGCAGGATGCGGCGGCGTGGCGTGCCGTCCTCGCGGTAGGCATCCGGCGCGGTACCGCGAAGCGTTGCCACCAAGCCGGTCTTGAGCGGACGCTCGTAGGGGATATTCATGGCGTCGAGCTGGTTGGCGATGTCGGAGGTCGTGCGCTCCTCGGCGAGGCTCAGCTCCGGGTGCTTATGGAAGTGCCGGCGCTGCTTGATGATATATGGTTCAAACTCGGTAGCGATATCTTGGATGGCCGCGGTGACGTCGTCAGCCGCGCGAGCCTCGGTCGCCGCCATAATCTGCTGTGCCTTGGTCTTCGTCATGGTCGATTTGCTCCTTGCTGGGTTGATCGCAAAATCGTACAGGCTCTCTCCAGTATGCCACCTGCCGCTAGGGCTGGTAAAGTTGCCGTTTGCCGCTTGGGGTTTTGTTACAAGGGCGGGGGAGTACACTCGGGGGTGTTGAATTTCCTGCCAGAGATGGGGATGCCCATGCAACATATCGATCGGATTATCCGCTCCAAGAACGTCTTTACCGCGCAAGACGGCATCGATACCGCCCGCGAGCTGGCGATTGCCATCGCAGGCGACCGTATCGTCGCAGTCGGTGCGCCCGATGACGTGATCGCCGCCGCACCTGCCGTCACGCCGGTGGTCGACTACGGCGAGCAATTCATCTGCCCCGGTTTCCACGATGCGCACTTGCATTTCTTCCATACTTCGGTTGGCTCCTCGCCGTACATGCTCATGGATATGGGCACGTCAGAGGCGGCACTGGTGCAGCATGCGCTCGAGTTTTCCCAGGGCCTGCCCGACGACGCCTGGGTCGTGACGCAGGGCTGGCGCGATTACCGCTGGGATCCGCCCGAGCACCCTACCAAGGCCTCCCTCGACGCCGCCTTCCCCGATCGTCCCTGCGTTATGTATTCGGGCGACGGGCACACGCTTTGGCTCAACAGCCGCGCACTCGAGGCGCTCGGCGTCACGCGCGACAGCGAGCCGCCAGCGGGCGGCAGTTACGACAAGGATGCAAACGGCGAACTCACGGGCATTGCTCACGAGGCGGCTGCCATGCAGCTGCTACCGCGCTGCCTTGAGTGGCTGGGGGAGGATCGCATCGCAAGCGCTTACGCCGATCAAATGAGGCGTATGGCCGAGCAGGGCATCACCTCGATCTGCGATATGTCGCTCATGCCCATGCCGGGCTGCGATTTTATCCGCGACGACGTCTACGACAAACTGCAGGCAGCCGGCAAGCTGGGCATCCGAGCCCATCTGTTCCCCACGCTGCTGGATGACCAGTCGCGCTTGGAAGAACTCCAGACCCGCTACGCAAACAACGCGCTGCTCTCGGCGCCAGGCTTTAAACAGTTTTTCGACGGTGTGTCGAGCGAACACACGGCATATCTCACCGAGCCCTATACCAATCCGCGCTTCCCGGGCGACCAGGGCCGTCTGACGGTTCCCGCCGAGCGCATGCGCAAGCTAGTTCTGGCGGCCGCGGAGCGCGGCCACACCGTGCGCATCCACGTCATCGGCGACGGTGCGATTCATGCCGCGCTCGATATCTTTGAGGAGGCCTCCGACCTGTACGGGCTGCCCCAGCACGGCCATAACACGCTCGAGCACCTGGAGAACCTTCTGCCCGAGGACATCGACCGCCTGCGCAAGCTCAACGTGGTTGCTTCGAGCCAGCCCTGCCACATTACACTCGACCCGGGTGGCCCCGAGCGCGATCTGGGCCTGGAGCGCAGCCGCATCATGTGGCCGTTTGCGACCTATAAGCAGCGCGGCATTCGCCAAGCCTTCGGTACCGACAGCCCTATTACGCCCGTTACCAGCATGAATGTGCTCTACACGGCTATCACGCGCCAGGACCCCTGCAGCCACTGGCCCGAGGGCGGCTGGTTGCCGAGCGAGCGTATCGACGCGGCAACGGCCCTGCGCAACTACACGCTTGGCAGCGCGTACGCAGCGGGCGACGAGCAAAACCTCGGCAGCCTGGAGCCCGGCAAATACGCCGATCTGGTAGTCCTGGACCAAAACCCGCTCACCATTGACCCTCAAGACCTCCAGGCCACCAAGGTTCAGGCCACCTACCTGGCGGGCAACTTGATTTACGAGCGCTAATATTCATGTCGTACCGTTAAACGCGGCTCGTGCAGCCTATTTTGGGATGGCGCTCGAGCCGCGTTTGTTTGCCAATGGGGGTCCGCTAGGAGCGTCCCCGCTCTGCTGGATTTGGGCGCGGGGCGGAGGCGCCGCTGCCCCGCGCTCAATTCGGACATCAGCAATGCTGTTTCTTGGTGTTTTGCATACTTCCCATTACAGATTGCATAAAAAGGCTGGGATGTTCTTCCTGATCCTGATGTACCCCCGTCCGTGCCGTGCAAAAAACGGAGTATTCAGCACCGCGAGCTCTGCCGGTGCCGCTGCAGTCGGGTGGCATTGCGGAGATCGACGTCATTTTGGGGTCCGACGTGGCGCGAGGCATGCTTGTTTGTCTCGACGAGGCCCGTCTGCCGACCCAAATCGCCGGCCGAAGGCTACCGTGGGACTAATTAGATGCGCCCGGCGCGTATGCATTTGTCCCGGCCTGCTGAAAACTCCCAAAAATGCACAGTGCTCCCCAGGGGACCCGTGCGCGCAACGAAAACCATGCCCATGTCGCTATCCGCATCGCCATTTTGCTGCACTAACTTTTCTGAATGCCGGGCTCGAATTAGTTAACCTGCCTCCCGTGTGGCTCCGGAGGGGCGGGGCATAAGGTTTATCGCGAGTTCCGCACGAGCCGAAGGCCACTTAATGTGGCCTTCGTGCGAGCAGGACTGCCCGAGCAGGAAACCTTATGCCCCGCCCCTCCGGAGCCACACGGGAGCCACCGCTAAGTTATCCCCCGGCATTCAGAAAATCTAAGTGCCAAAAAATAAGATTTTTTGACTCCGTGTTGTATAACCCGCCATTCGTGGGTACCATTCAACGCGTACGCAAACAAAAAGGGTTAATTCGCGTGGTATAACCGCGCGGCCCAAAAAGGAGGAGACAAGCATGTCGTCTTTGAAGCCGCTTGCAGATCGTGTTCTGGTCAAGCCCGACGAGGCCGAGCAGAAGACCGCTTCTGGTCTGTATATCGCCAGCAACGCCCAGGAGAAGCCGCAGCGTGGCACCATCGTTGCCGTTGGCGCCGGCAAGGTCAACGACAAGGGTGAGCGCATTCCCATGGACGTCAAGGTCGGTGACGTTGTCATCTACGGTAAGTTCGGTGGCAACGAGGTCAAGGTCGACGGCGAGAAGTATCTGCTGATGCGCGCCGACGACATCTACGCTGTCGTCGAGGCCTAGTCTCGTCAGAATCTCTGATTCATCTTTGAACGCGCCCGCCGCATAGGACTCGGAAGCGGCGACGCGAGTCACATTTCTTTTGGAGGATTACTCACCATGGCAAAGAACATTACGTTCAACACCGATGCCCGCGCTAAGCTTGCCAAGGGCGTCAACACTCTGGCCGACGCCGTTACCGTCACCATGGGCCCCAAGGGTCGCTACGTTGCGCTGCAGCGCACGTTCGGTGCCCCGACCATCACCAACGACGGCGTTTCCGTCGCCAAGGAGATCGAGCTCGAGGACAACATCGAGAACATGGGTGCCCAGCTGGTGAAGGAGGTCGCCACCAAGACCAACGACACCGTGGGTGACGGCACCACCACCGCAACCCTGCTCGCCCAGGCTATCGTCAACGACGGTCTGCGCAACGTCGCCGCTGGCGCCAACCCGCTGGCCATCCGTCGCGGCATCGACAAGGCCGTCAACGCTGCCGTCGCCGAGATGAAGAAGCAGGCCAAGCCGGTCGAGACCAAGGAGCAGATTGCTTCCGTCGGTACCATCTCCGCCGGTGACCCCGAGGTCGGCGAGAAGATCGCCGAGGCCATGGAGGTCGTGGGCAAGGACGGCGTCATCACCGTCGAGGATTCCCAGACGTTCGACATCACCATCGACACCGTCGAGGGCATGCAGTTCGACAAGGGCTATGTCTCCGCTTACTTCGTCACGGACAACGACCGCATGGAGGCCGTGATGAAGGATCCGTACATCCTCATCACCGACCAGAAGATCTCCAGCGTTCAGGACATTATGCCCGTTCTCGAGGCTGTCCAGCGCGCTGGCCGTGGCCTGCTCATCATCGCTGAGGACATCGACGGCGAGGCTCTGCCGACCCTGGTCCTCAACAAGATTCGTGGCGCCCTCAACGTCTGCGCCGTCAAGGCCCCGGGCTACGGCGATCGCCGCAAGCGCATCCTCGAGGACATCGCCGTCCTCACCGGTGGCCAGGCTGCCCTGGACGAGCTGGGCGTGAAGGTCGCTGACATCACCGCCGATATGCTCGGTACCGCTAAGTCCGTCACCATCTCCAAGGACAACACCGTCGTCGTCGGCGGCGCTGGCTCCAAGGAGGCCATCGACGCTCGTATCGCTCAGATCAAGGGTGAGATGGAGAACACCACCTCTGACTTCGACCGTGAGAAGCTCCAGGAGCGCCTGGCCAAGCTCTCCGGTGGCGTTGCCGTCATCAAGGTCGGCGCTGCTACCGAGTCCGAGCTCAAGGAGATCAAGCATCGCGTCGAGGACGCCCTGCAGGCTACCCGCGCTGCTGTCGAGGAGGGCATCGTCGCCGGTGGCGGCGTCGCCTTCATGGACGCTGCTCCTGCGCTCGACGCCGTTGAGCTTGACGACCCCGAGGAGAAGATCGGTGTCGACATCGTCAAGAAGGCTCTGACCGCTCCGGTCGCTACCATCGCCAAGAACGCTGGCTTTGAGGGCGCTGTCGTGGTCGACAAGGTTGCCGAGCTGCCTGCCGGCCAGGGTCTCAACTCTGCCAACGGCGAGTGGGGCGACATGATTGAGATGGGCGTCCTCGACCCCGTCAAGGTCAGCCGCGTCACCCTGCAGAACGCTGCTTCTGTCGCCAGCCTGATCCTCATCACCGAGGCTACCGTCTCCGATGTCCCCAAGAACACTCAGCTTGAGGACGCAATCGCTGCTGCTACCGCTGGTCAGCAGGGCGGCGGTATGTACTAAGGCCGACAAGGTCTAGAACTCCCACCGGGAATCCGGGGGCGTGACGGGGGTTTCTCTCCGGAACGTCCTCGGACATGCAAAGAGGCTCCGCATCGCGCTTCGCGCTGCGGAGCCTCTTTGCGTCCTGCGGAATGTTCCGGAGAGAAACCCCCGTCACGCCCCCGGATCCCCTACGTTCACGGCCTTGAGGTCGGCGGGCGGAAAAGGACGTGGTTGTTGGGGGAGACATGTCCCGGTTGCTGTTTCGCGCTTTGCGCGAAAGGCGCATCACTTTGGCGTGGACGGAGAACGTGGTCGTCGCGTTAACTTGTCCCGGGCGTATTTCTGGAGCGTTTCCCCCACCACAAATTACCCTTGGCATACTTGCGCGAAAGCCTACTGGTGCTACACTTGCAATTGCTGTTTCAGGGCGGGGTGGAATTCCCCACTGGCGGTAAATCGGGCGGTGCCAAAGGGGCACCGTGGTGCAGGCGAAGCGTCTGCGACCGAGCCGATGAGTCCGCGACCCGTGCGTGTGTTGGTTCGCATGCCGGCTGAACTGGTGAGATCCCAGTACCAACGGTTAGAGTCCGGATGAAAGAGGCAGGTGATCTTATGTCTGAACAGTCGCAGCATATCCATTTTGAGAACACGAATAGGTGGAGCACCAAACAGCTCGTTACCATGGCGTTGATGTGCGCCTTGGGCGCCCTGTTTATGTACGTGCAGCTGCCTATCCTTCCTTCGGCGCCGTTTTTGACGTATGACCCGTCGCTGGTACCGGCGATGGTGTGCGGGTTTGCGTATGGTCCTGGCGCCGGCACTGCTGTTGCCGCTATGGCTATCGTTATCCATGCGCTCACCACGGGTGACTGGGTCGGTGCGCTTATGAACTTGGTTGCCACGCTGGGCTATATTCTGCCTGCGGCTATCGTCTACCAGAAGATGCACACCTACAAGGGTGCCGTGATTGGCCTGGCACTGGGCGTTATTGCCGCTACGGTGCTTTCTATGGTTGCGAATCTGACCATTGGCGTTTGGTTCTGGTATGGCTCGGTCGATGTGATCGCCCCGCTCATGATTCCTGCCGTGCTGCCGTTCAACCTTATCAAGACCGTGCTTAACTCGGTGTTGACACTGGCGGTGTATAAAGCGGTCTCCAACCTCATCACGCCTAAAAAGGACCAGGTCAAAGGCCGCGCATGATTGAGTGTCGGGGCGTTTCCTTTAGTTATGACGGTGCCGCACCGGCGCTCGACGGCGTCGATCTGAATATCGAGGACGGTGAGTTTTTCTGCATCCTCGGTGGCAATGGGTCGGGCAAGTCGACGTTTGCCAAGCATCTGAATGCGCTGCTGCAGCCCGATGCGGGCACGGTGCGCATTAACGGCATGGATGCGTCCGATCCCGAGCTGGTCTACGACATTCGTTCGACCGCGGGCATGGTATTCCAGAATCCCGATGATCAGCTGGTGGCAACGCTTGTCGAAGATGACGTTGCGTTTGGTCCCGAAAACCTTGGCGTGCCATCGGCGCAAATTGCGCAGCGCGTACGCGAGGCGCTGAAGGGCGTGGGCCTGGTGGGCTTTGAGTGCCACGAGACCCATGCGCTTTCGGGCGGCCAAAAGCAGCGCGTGGCGCTTGCCGGCGTGCTCGCCATGGAACCGCGCGTGCTCATATTGGACGAGGCTTCCTCGATGCTCGATCCGCGTGGACGCAAGGGCCTCATGAAGGCTTGCCGCGCGTTGCACGCTCGCGGCATGACCATCGTGATGATTACGCACTTTATGGAAGAGGCCGCCGAGGCCGATCGTGTCGCGGTGTTTCGGGCGGGGCGCGTTGCCATGCTCGGTAAGCCCGAGGAAATCTTGACGCGGGCAGACGAACTTGCGCAGCTCAACCTGGATATGCCGGCGTCGTGCTGTCTGGGCAGGTCGCTTCGTGCGAAGGGCGTGCCCGTTTGCGCACAGGTGCGTGAGGCGGATATGGTCGCCGAGATTGCGCAGGCTTATGCCGAGCGAAGTGGGGCAGACATCGCGGGGCAGTCTTCCGTATCCCAGTTGGAAATCGCTGACGGCACTGTTCCGGTAGACAACGAGGGCAACGCGTCGGAGCCCGTCATCGAGCTATCCCGTGTTTCGTACAGTTATTCGCTCAGTCCGCGCGAGCGCCGCCGCTGGCATAAGCGCTCGGCCACTGCGGGCAAATCGAACAAACAGGCTCTCTGGGGAAACGACCCCAGCAGCCCGTGGGCGCTGCGCGATGTATCGCTGACGGTGCGTCGCGGCGAGTTCCTGGGTTTGGCAGGTCATACCGGTTCGGGTAAGTCGACGCTGGTCCAGCATCTCAACGGTTTGATTCGTCCCCAGGAGGGAAGCGTTTGCGCGCTGGGGCTCGACCTATCAAACAAGAAAGACGCCGCTGCGGTTAAGGCCAATGTCGGCGTGGTGTTTCAGTATCCTGAGCGTCAGCTGTTTGCCGAAACCGTGGCGCAGGACGTGGCGTTTGGTCCGCACAACCTTGGCTTACCGCAAGATGAAGTCGACCGTCGTGTCGAGTCATCGCTCTCGCGCGTGGGCCTCGATCTTTCCACGGTCGGCGACAAGAGTCCCTTTGAGCTTTCGGGCGGTCAGCAACGGCGTGTGGCATTCGCCGGCGTGCTCGCCATGGAGCCCGAAGTCCTGGTGCTCGATGAGCCCATGGCAGGTCTCGATCCGGCGGCCCGCAGGGATTTCCTGGAGCTCATTGGCCGTCTTCATGACGAGGGCCTGACCGTTGTCATGGTTTCGCACAGTATGGATGACCTGGCCAATTGCTGCGACCACATCGTTGTGATGAACGAAGGCGCGGTGTTTGCCGAGGGCACGCCCGCTCAGGTTTTTGCGCATGCGGATGAGCTTAAATCGATTGGTTTGGGCGTTCCCGCTGCCCAACGCATGGCGCTGGCGCTTGCGGAAGCGGGCGTTCCGCTGCGTTGCGACGGGCTCTATACGGTTGAGTCGTTGGCCGACGAGTTGGCAGATTTGCTGATCGGTCGCTCAGACGGTTCTTCTAACGTCTCGGACAAGGCCAAATCTGAAACGATCGCGCGAGAGGAGGGCTGCTAATGGAGGCGTTTTCGTTTGGCAGCTACTATCCCGGCGATAGTGCAATCCACCGCCTGGACCCGCGAACCAAGTTGCTCTTGGGCTTTGTGTTTCTGATCACGACGCTCACGGTCAGTGGCTTCCGCGGACTGGCCCCGGTCGCAATTTTCGTTGTGCTGACCTATGCCGTGTCTCGGGTGCCGGTTCGTCGCGTTCTGTCGTCGATGGCGCCGCTGCTGGCAATCGTCGTCGTGGTCGCGGTGCTCAACTTGTTTACCGATCAGAGTGGGCGCATCCTGTGGCAGCTCGGCTTTCTGCAGATAAGCGAGGGCTCACTGCGTTCTGCCGCCTTTATGGCGTGTCGCCTGACGTTGATGATGGCCGGTATGAGCGCCATTACACTCACCACGCCGACGCTCGACCTCACCGCGGGCTTTGAGCGCCTGCTCGCGCCGTTTGCGCGTGTGGGACTTCCTGCGCACGAGCTCGGCATGATCATGGGTATCGCGCTACGCTTTATGCCGCAGTTTGCCACTGAGATGAAGCAGACGGCCAATGCACAGGCAAGCCGCGGTGCGCGCGTGACGGGCGGTCCGCTCGGTGGCGTACGCATGCTCGGCAGTGTGGCGATTCCGCTGTTCACCGGCGTGTTCCGCCATGCTGAGACGCTGTCTGCTGCCATGGATGCACGCTGCTATCACGGCGAGCAGGGCCGCACGCGCCTGCATGCGCTTGCATTTCGCCGCGGGGACGCGCTGGCTGCGGTGGTGACGACGCTGCTGCTCATCTGCGTTATCGTCATCAATCTTCAACTTGTTTAGGCGCGATTCGAGCGCAGGAAAGGGGTCCCTATGACCGACAACGACCGCACAGCTCAGCTTGAGCGCGCCTGTTCGTATCTCAGGCGCATTCCGGCGTGGTATCTGGCCACGACCGATGCAAGCGACGGGCATCAGCCTCGCGTGAGGCCGTTTTCGTTTGCCATGGTCGATGACGGTAAGCTGTGGTTTTGCACATCGCGCGACAAGGATGTGTGGGCGGAGCTCAGTGCGAATCCCAAGTTTGAGCTCTCGGGCTGGAAGCCGGGGGAGTGTTGGATCGTGTTGACCGGCGAGGCCGCACTTGAGGACGACGCAGTTGCGAGCGACAAGGTGCGTCAAGCAGGCTTTAAGCACATGGTGGGCATTGGCGAGGAACACGAGAGTGCCAACGACGGCCGCCTTGCGTTCTTTTCGGTCCGCAACATTGCCGCGCGGTTCTGCGATATCGACGGCAGCGAGGAGCGCCTAGAGCTCTAGCTCGCACGATCCAGGCTCCCAAACTAGCTAGTACAGGAGGAAACGTGGACGGATTGAATACGGTGCTGGAGTATCTGACGTCGGTGCCGGCGTGGTATCTGGCGACGAGTGTTGACGGGCAGCCGCATGTGCGTCCGTTCTCGTTTGCACAGATTCAGGACGGCAAGCTGTGGTTTGTGACGGCGCGCACCAAAGATGTGTGGCAGGAGCTGCTGCAAAACCAGCGCTTTGAGGCCACGAGTTGGTGGCCGGGCCATGGCTGGCTCATCTTGCGCGGGCGTGCCGGCTTGGATGGCCGGGCTTTAGACGAAATGCGCGAAGCCGGGTGGAAGCATCTAGAGCACCTGGGCGAGCACTATGAGGGGCCTAACGACCCCACGCTCGTCTTCTTTAGCGTCGAGGATCCCGAGGCTTTTATCTGCAATCACGACGAATGGGTGCCGGTCGAGCTCTAGCCGGCTGGCTCATCCTAACAACTTGGTTTTCGCATGGGCGGGCCCCGTATTGCCCGGTGCCGTTAGGAGCGCCGGTCAATACGGGGCCCGCTCCATTTGTCAATTCCTTCAAGCGAATGTGTCGGGATTGTTTCAATGCATGAATATGCAAGCCATTTACGTGTTCATGCATCTTTTGGTGCTAAAGTTTCAACCCACTTCATAACGACCACTGCGAAATGCGCATCGGTGCATAAATCGCAGACAAGGAGTCTGATATGTCATTGAAGGTTGGAATCGTCGGCGCGGCTGGATATGCCGGAGCCGAGCTCATTCGCCTCGTGCTCGGCCATCCCGAGTTTGAACTTGTTGCCATTACGTCCAACGCCGATGCCGGCCAGCCGCTGTCCGCGGTGTATCCGAGCTTTGCTGGCGTGAGCGATCTAGTTTTCACCACGCATGACGCCCCCGAGCTTAAGAGCTGCGATGCGGTTTTTCTTGCCGTGCCGCACACGGCTGCCATGGCACAGGTGCCCGCGCTGCTTGCATCGGGCGTCTCCTGCTTTGATCTTTCGGCCGACTACCGCCTGAACGACGCGTCCGTCTTTGAGACGTGGTATGCCGCCGAGCATACGAGCCCCGAGCTGCTCAAGACCCGTGCCTTTGGCCTGCCCGAGCTATTCTGCCGGGACTTGGAGACCGCCGCATCCGACCATGCCGACGGCAAACCCGTGCTGGTCGCCTGCGCCGGTTGCTATCCCACCGCAACGAGCCTTGCCGCCGCGCCCGCCGTGCGCGCTGGCTGGGTTGCCCAGAGCGGCCCCGTGATCGTTGATGCCATCAGCGGTGTGACGGGTGCCGGCAAGTCCTGCAATGCTCGTACGCATTTTTGCAGCGCCGACGAGAATTTGGAGGCCTACGGCGTGGGCAAGCATCGTCACACGCCCGAAATCGAGCAAATCCTTGGCCTGACCGATCGCGTCGTCTTCACCCCGCATCTGGCACCGCTCAAGCGCGGCCTGCTCTCCACGGTGACGATGCCGCTTACGCCGCAGGCTATCGATACCTTGACCCTTGAGGACGTTGTCGACTATTACAAGCAGTTCTACGCTGGTCGCACCTTCGTGCGCGTACTCGATGCCGGCCAGCAGCCCAAGACGGCTTCGGTCGCCGGCACCAACGCCGCCCAGATTGGCCTCGCGCTCAACAAGCGCGCGGGCGTGCTGGTGGCGACGGGCGCCATCGACAATCTGTGCAAGGGCGCTGCTGGCCAAGCGGTCCAGTGCGCCAATATCGTCTTTGGCTTTGACGAGCGACGAGGCTTGCCCACAGTGGCGTGCCCGGTGTAGCACATTCGATTGTTAACGATTTGGTAGTCGGGCATCGAGTGGGGCGCCACTCTTAAGCTGGTCTCATGATCACGACTGGCATGGCGCACCAACCGATGTCCGTTTTTTGTTTGATATAAGGAGTCGTAGGGACGATGAACACCGACCTGTTTGATATCAAGATTCGCGCCGTCGAGGGCGGCGTTACGGCTGCGGCTGGTTTTAAGGCTGCAGGCATCCACGCTGGGTTCCGCAAGAACCCCGAGCGTCAGGATTACGCGCTCGTCGTGCCCGATAAACCCTGTCCCGGTGCCGGCGTGTTTACCACCAACCGCTTTTGCGCGGCGCCCGTGCAGGTGAGCCGTGCCAACCTGGGCGGTGCGGACAAGGGCTACGGTATCATCGCCGGTGTTTCAATCAACTCCGGCAACGCGAACGCCGCCACGGGCGAGACCGGCCTTGCCTGCGCGCGCGAGACCTGCAACATCGCATCGCAGGTTATCGGCTGTGAGCCCCAGCAGATTCTGGTTGCCTCCACGGGTGTGATTGGCCAGATTCTGCCGATCGACACGTTTGAGACTGCCATTCCTGCTGCCTACGAGGCGCTCTCAGCCCACGGTGGCGCCGATGCCGCTCGCGCCATCATGACGACCGACACGCACTCCAAGGAGTACGCCGTGTCCTACGTCAGTGAGGCCGCGGGTCATGCGGGCAATGTCTATACGGTAGGCGGAATGTGCAAGGGCTCGGGCATGATCATGCCCAACATGGCCACCATGATTGCAGTTATCACCACCGATGCCCCCGTCGAGCCTGCGGCACTTCATGCCCTGCTGCTCTCGACCGTCAAGCAGACCTTTAACAAGGTAACGGTCGATTCCGACACCTCGACCAACGACACCTGCATCATGCTTGCCTCCGGCGCCGCTGCCGCAGATGCCGAGCCTATCGTCGAGGGCTCCGATGCCTTTGGCGAGTTGGCATTTGCCGTGCACGAGGTGTGCGAGAGCCTGGCGCGCAATATCGCCGCCGATGGTGAGGGCGCATCCAAGCTTGTTACGGTCAACGTTACCGGCGCCGTGAACGACGAGGAAGCCGATATCGCCGCCCGTGCCGTTGCCAACTCGCCGCTCGTTAAGACCTGCATCGCCGGCCACGACTGCAACTGGGGCCGCGTTGCCATGGCGCTTGGCAAGTGCGGCGTGAAGTTTAATCAGGAAGACGTTTCCATCGACATGATGGGCATGCCCGTCTGTCGCGACGGTCTGACTGTTCGCTTTGACGAGGACGAGGCTCTACGACGTTTCGAGGCGCCCGAGATCGTGATCTCGGCCGACCTGGGCGCAGGCGACGCGGCAACGACCGTGTGGACCTGCGACCTCACGCATGAATACATCTCCATCAACGGCGACTACCGTTCCTAGATTCCAGGCACGCTGCGCATCTTGCCGCGATTGCGGACAGCGGAGCACGGCGCGATAACGATACGAAAGACGAGGCAGATTATGAAATTCGCACGCGATTGTCGTTCGAGCGAATCCAACGAAGCAACCGCGCAGCTGCTGTTCGAAGCGCTGCCGTGGATTAAGAACCTGACCGGCAAGACGGTTGTTATCAAATATGGCGGAGCCGCCATGGTTGATGAGCAGCTGCGCCGCGACGTGATGAGCGACATCGTTTTGCTCAAGATCATCGGTATGCGCCCCGTCATCGTGCACGGCGGCGGCAAGGCTATCAACGAGGCGCTGAGCCATTACGATATTCCCGTCGAGTTTAAGAACGGCCAGCGCGTGACCACGCCGGCGACTATGGATATCGTGCGCGAGGTGCTGGGCGGCAAGGTTAACCAGGAGCTGGTTGCTGCCATCAACCACCACGGCAACCTGGCCGTGGGCGTGTCGGGCAGCGATGCCGGCACGCTCATCGCCGAGCCGCTCGACCCCGAGCTCGGTCGCGTGGGCAAAGTGACGCACGTCAACACCGACTATATCGAGCGCTTACTCGATAGCGAGTACATCCCCGTCATCGCTACCGTCGCGGCGGGGGAGGACGGCGGTTTCTTCAACATCAACGCCGATACCGCCGCCGGTGCCGTTGCCGCGGCGCTCCACGCGCATAAGGCAATCTTTTTGACCGACGTCGATGGCCTGTACAAGGACTTTAGCGACAAGGACTCGCTTATCTCCAACCTAACGCTCGACGAGGTCAACGAAATGCTCTACGGCGGCGAGGTCGATAAGGGCATGATTCCCAAGCTGCGTGCGGCTGTCGATGCGCTTACTGGCGGCGTATTTCGTGCCCACATCATTAACGGTACTACGCCGCATTCGCTGCTCCTGGAGCTGCTGACCGATGCCGGCGTCGGCACCGTGATCCATTCCACCGAGACGGCTTACGAGTTCGATACGCATCCGCATCCGCTTTCGACGTTTGCTGCGCGTCTGACCGAGAACCTCGACGAGGTCGAGAAGCTTCAGACGGTCTAGCTGACCCGCAGCCGCCCCATTCCTGCACCCATAGCCCCGCGCCGGCTGGCGCCCAACGAAAGGCATCCCATGTCACTTGCAGCTCAGCAATCGCTTGAATCCCATTACGTTATGCATACCTTTGGCCGCTCTCCGGTCGAGTTTGTCGAGGGTCACGGCATGAGGCTCACCGGCGACGATGGCCGTGAGTACCTCGACTTTCTTGCCGGCATCGGCGTGTGCAGTCTAGGTCATGGCGACTCGGCTGTGCTCTCGGCGCTCGAGGCACAGACCAAAAAGCTCATGCATGTCTCCAATTACTTCTACATCGAGCAGCGTGGACAGGTCGCGGCGCTGCTGTCCAAGCTTGCTAACGACGACGTAGATGGTGCGCGCGTGCTTGCCGATGCCATTGTCGCCGGCGATGAGACCACGGCAGCTGCTCTTGGTGCCCCGGCTGCGGATGAGCAGGTTTGGGAGACCTTCTTTGCCAACTCTGGCGCCGAGGCCAACGAAGGCTCGATGAAGCTCGCGCGCCTGTACGCCAAGCGTGCCGGTAATGGCGGCAACACCATCGTGTGCATGCGCGGCGGCTTCCACGGCCGTACGCTCGAGACCATTGCCGCCACCATGCAGGATTGGCTGCAGGACAGCTTCCGCCCGCTGCCGGGTGGCTTTGTGGCCTGCACGCCCAACGATGTGGACGAGCTGCGTGCGATCTTTAAGCAGCTGGGGAGCGAGATTTGTGCCGTGATGCTCGAGCCGATCCAGGGTGAGAGTGGCGTGCACCCCATGACCGAGGAGTTTATGGCGGCAGCGCGCGACCTGGCGCACGAAGTGGGCGCCGTGCTTATCGCCGACGAGGTCCAGTGCGGCATCTTCCGCTCCGGCAAGCCGTTTGCATTCCAAACCTATGGCGTGGAGCCCGACATCATGAGCCTTGCCAAGGGCATTGCCGATGGCGTGCCCATGGGTGCCGTAGTGGCAAAGAAGGAGATTGCCGACGTGTTTAAGCCGGGGGACCACGGCTCGACCTTTGGCGGTAGCTGCTTGGCCGTCGCGGCGTGCGCCGCGACGCTCTCCGCGCTCGTGCGCGGCGATTATGCCGACCATGCTGCCAAGGTGGGTGCCTATATGGAGCAGGTGCTGGCTAAGCTTCCGCATGTGGTAGAGGTTCGTGGCCGTGGCTTGATGCTCGGCTGCGATCTGGACGATACTGCGGGTGATGCTCACGACGTTGTGGCCCGTGCATTGGGGGCTGGTGCCGTGTTCAACGCTACGGGTGCCCATACGCTGCGTTTCTTGCCGCCTCTCGTCTGCGAGGAAGCTGACGTAGACAGTCTGATCGAGATTCTGTCGGGTGTCTTGGGCTAACGCGGCGCAATAACTCAATTTGGACCGGATTCCGGACTGCGGACGTGCCCTATGCGGCATGATTCAGCGGTCTGGAGCCCGTTTTGCCTTAGATTTGCTAAGGCAGGGAGACCTGCTGGTCAAAAAACATCAAATATGAGTACTGTTACCGATTTGGTAGCAGCAATTTTGGACTAATAAGGCCAGATGGCAAGTCGAAATGGCGATGAATACACGATTTTGATCTGACTGTTAGTCCTTATAATGGACATATGTTGCGTAACCTAAGCAAACACTATCTGTTTATATGTTGCAAGCAAAGTAGCAGTACTCATTTTTGCCATTTTTTGACCACGGACCTTGAAATAAGGGGTCCTTAGGGTTCGAATCCCATGCGCCGGGCACAAAAAAGAAAGGCCTCCAACACCGGAGGCCTAACAATTCAATGGTGGGCGATGAGGGATGTCCGCGTGCGGCTGGCGCCGCCCGCATCCGCTTCGTCGCTCCGCTCCTCGCGTGCTGCGCTGGAAAACGCTTCGCGTTTCCTCAGCTTCGCACCCTGTCGGGTTCGAATCCCTCTGCGATGGGTCCAAAAAAGAAAGGCCCCCATTGCTGGGAGCCTATCAAATCAGTGGTGGGCGATGAGGGATGTCCGCGTGCGGCTCCGCCGCCCGCATCCGCTTCGTCGCTTCGCTCCTCGCGTGCTGCGCTGGAAAACGCTTCGCGTTTCCTCAGCTCCGCACCCTTGCGGGTTCGAATCCCATGAAATGGGCCCAAACAAAAACGGTCCCCTTTCGAGGACCGTTTCCAATTCAATGGTGGGCGATGAGGGATTCGAACCCCCAGCCTTGTGCGTGTAAAGCACCTGCGCTAACCGTTGCGCCAATCGCCCGTGCGGAGAGAGTATAGCAAAACAATTGCCCCATTCACCTCATATCCATTAAAGGTAACCGGCGCGTGTCACAGCGGAGCTGATTCAGTTGAGATTGCCTGAACATTCCGCCCCTCTTTACGCCCTCGGGTATACTCAAAAGCTACTGATTCGATTTGATGCCCAGCAACAGCAGAGGGGATAGTATATGTGCGGTTTTGTCGGTTTTGTCGGTGGGACGGATAACCAATCCGAGGTGCTCACCAAGATGATGGACCGCATCGTCCATCGCGGTCCCGACATGGGCGGTCAGTTTATCGACGGCCGCGTTGCCCTCGGCTTCCGCCGCCTGTCGATCCTCGACCTGACCGAGGCCGGCGCTCAACCCATGGCCAACGAGGACGGCAGCGTCGTCATTGTCTTCAACGGTGAGATCTACAACTTCCAAGAACTCCGTTCCGAGCTCGAGGCCAAGGGCTACAAGTTCCACTGCGGCGCCGACACCGAGAGCCTCCTGCACGGCTACGAGGAGTGGGGCGAGGCCGTCCTCGATCGCTTACGCGGTATGTACGCCTTCGTCATCTGGGACAAAAAGAAGAACAAGCTTTTTGGCGCCCGCGACATCTTTGGCATCAAGCCGCTCTACTACTATCCCATGGCCGATGCGGGCGACGGCGCTCCGGGCGTGCTCTTTGGTTCCGAGATCAAGAGCTTCCTGGACTACCCGCACTTCCACAAGGCGGTCAACAAAAAGGCTCTACGTCCGTACATGACGCTGCAGTATTCGGCGACTGAGGAGACCTTCTTCGAGGGTGTCTACAAGCTGCCGCCGGCGCACTACTTTACCGTCGATATCCCGACCGGCAAGATGAACATCGAGCGCTACTGGGATTGCGATTACTCTGCCGTCGAGAAGCCGTTCGAAGAGTATGTCGATGAGCTGGACGAGGTCGTGCACGAGAGCGTCGAGGCCCATCGCATCGCCGACGTCAAGGTCGCGTCGTTCCTCTCCGGTGGCGTCGACTCCAGCTACATCGCCGCTTGCCTCATGCCCGACAAGACCTTCTCGGTGGGCTTTGACTACAAGAACTTCAACGAGACCAACTACGCCAAGGAGCTTTCCGATAAGCTCGGCGTCGAGAACGTTCGCAAGATGATTACCGCCGACGAGTTCTTCGGTGCGCTCGAGGACATCCAGTATCACATGGACGAGCCGCAGTCCAACCTGTCTTCCGTGCCGCTGTGGTTCTTGGCCGAGATGGCTCGCAAAGACGTCACCGTCGTGCTTTCGGGCGAAGGCGCCGACGAACTCTTTGGCGGCTACGCCTACTACGAGGATACGGTCCCGGTGCGCAAGTACAAAAAGATGGTGCCGCTGCCCATCCGTCGCGCGCTCGGTAACCTGGCGCTGCATATGCCGTACTTCAAGGGACATAACTTCCTGGTCAAGGGTGCCGAAATCCCCGAGAAGTCGTTCCTGGGACAGGCTCTGGTATGGCCGGAGCGCGAGGTCGACGGCGTGCTCAAGCCCGAGTACAACACCGGTGACGGCGCCTTCGAGCTTGCCGCTCCCATCTACGCACGCGTGAAGGGTCAGCCCGAACTGGTCAAGAAGCAGTACCTGGACATGAACATGTGGCTCCCGGGCGACATTCTGCTCAAGGCCGACAAGATGTGCATGGCGCACTCGCTGGAGCTGCGCGTGCCCTTCCTGGACCGCAAAGTCATGGAGTTCGCCGAGCACATTCCCGACCGCTACCGCATCAACGAGAACGGCAACAAACAAGTACTCCGCCACGCTGCCAACAAGTCGCTGCCCGATGAGTGGGCCACCCGTCCCAAGGTGGGCTTCCCGGTGCCGATTGTCTACTGGCTGCGCGAGCAAAAGTGGTACGACTATGTCAAGGAGTACTTCACCGCGCCGTGGGCAAGCGAGTTCTTCGATACCGACGAGCTCATGCACCTGCTCGATCTGCACTTTGCGGGCAAGGGCGATTTCCAGCGCAAGATCTATACGCCGCTCGTGTTCCTGGTGTGGTACAAGCGCTTCTTTATCGACGAGGACCAGCCCGCTGTTCAGGCTGCCTAGCCTCGGCTTACGAACGCCTGCGCGTAACGGCTCCTCCGGGAGCCGTTTTTGCGTGGGTGCGTTTCAGTTACTATAAAAACCGTCCCTGCCAAATGGCTGAGAAAGGTGAAAGATGCACCATTCGGATTCCGCGACCGTGACCACGGTCGATACGCTTGCCAAGCTTCTCGATGTGTGCGGCGAGCTGCGCGCATCAGAGCAGGTTGACGAGCGTGCTGTGACCGGCTGCTCGTTTGATTCGCGCGCGGTCTCGGCAGGTGACGTGTTCTTTTGCAAAGGTGCTGCCTTTAAGCCCGCGTTTTTGAGCATGGCGCTCGATGCGGGCGCCGTCGCATTTGTGTGCGAGGAGTCGCTGGTCGAGTCTCTGGAGCCGCTGGCGCAGGAGAGCGGTGCTGCGATGCTGGTCGTGGACAGCGTTCGCACGGCCATGGCCCTGTTGCCGCCGGAGGTCTACGACCGTCCCGACCACGACGTCAAGATCGTGGGCATCACCGGCACCAAGGGAAAAACCACGGCCGCTTTTATGCTCCAGTCCATCATCAAGGCGGCGGGCGAGTCCTGCGGCATGATCGGCTCGGTGAGTACCGACGATGGCATCGAGTGTTACGAGAGCACCAATACTACGCCCGAGGCCCCCGAGGTCTGGCGCCATATCGCCAACTGCCGCACGTCCGGTCGCCAGTCCATGGTCATGGAGGTCTCGAGCCAGGCGCTCAAGTACCAACGCGTCGAGAATCTGCCGTTTGACGTGGCGTGCTTCCTCAACATCGGCCGCGACCACATCTCGCCGATCGAACACCCCACGTTTGAGGATTATTTTGAGAGCAAACTCAGGATTTTTGACCAGGCAAAGACCGCCGTGGTGAATCTGGGCACCGAAGAGGTCGACCGTGTGCTGGAGGCAGCGTCGACGGCCGAGCGCTTGGTGACCGTTGGCGTCGAGCATCCCGAGGCAAGCCTGTGGGCGAGCGACGTACGCATGGTCGGCTTTAGCATCGAGTTCAACTTGCATGGCCTGTGTGCCGACGAGTCCGAGGCGGGGGAGAAGGTCCTGCTGGGTATCGCGGGAGACTTTAACGTGGAGAACGCGCTGGTCGCTATCGCCGCTGCGCGCGAGATCGGCATCGGTATCGATGCCATCAAGAAGGGCCTCTCCAAACTGCGTGTGCCGGGCCGTATGGAGGTCGTGGAGTCGAAGGACGGCCGCGTGATCTGCGTCGTCGACTATGCGCATAACCAGCTTTCGTTCCGTTCGCTTTTCTCGTCGGTCAAGCGCGCGTTTCCCGCTAGTCCAGTCATTGCGGTGTTTGGCGCTGCCGGCGGCAAGGCGCAGGAGCGCCGCGAGCAGCTTCCGCGCGAGGCCGCACCATATTCCGACCTGATGATCTTTGCCAACGAGGACCCGGCTCACGAGGACCCGATGAAGGTCTGTCGCGAGCTTGCCGAACATGTTCCCGACGATACGCCGAACAAGATCATCCTCGATCGCGAAGCCGCTGTGCATGCGGCGTTCAAGGCGGCGCGCGAGGAGTACGTCAACCCCGATGCCCCCACCATTGTCTTGCTGCTGGCAAAGGGTGACGAGGAGCTCATGCACGTGGGCGACGAGTTCGTGCCCATCGAGAGCGACCTTTCGCTGGCCAATCGCCTGATCGATGTTACCCAGTTTGACTAATGAACCATGATGGCGGCGGCGCCCTGAGTGCGTTGTCGCCATAAGCGTGTTCCCTCAATCAAAACATGCCGTCCAAGTCCAAACCCTTCTACGTAAACGGAGTAACCATGTCCCACAACACCCTGCCGACCGTTGCCGAGCTTTCGGGCGAGATACGCGAGCGCTTGGCCAAGGTCAAGTACGTCTTTACCGACCTGGATGCCACGATGCTCGCACCCGGCTCGTGTGTGCTGCGCGACAACGACGGCAACCCTTCGACCAAACTCGTCGAGGCCGTCGTGGCGCTCGCTCGCGCTGGTATTCAGGTGGTTCCCACCTCGGGCCGCAACCGTACCATGATCCACGAGGACGCGCGCGTGCTCGGCCTCAACTCCTACATTGGTGAGATGGGCGGCCTGGTCATGTACGACCTCAAAGCCAACGATTGGGAGTATCTGACTGGCGACATGCCTTACGACCCCGCCTGCGGCCTTACTCCGCACCAGGTGATCGAGCAGACCGGCGTGTGCGAGAAGATCCTTGCCCGCTGGCCGCACAAGATCGAGTATCACAATGACATGTCGACCGGCTACAAGTACCGTGAGGTCACCGTCGGCATGCGCGGCGATGTGCCCGACGATGAGGTCCAGGCCATCCTGGACGAGGCCGGCTGCGGTCTGATCTGGGCTTGCAACGGCCATCTGACTCACCTGTCCAAGCCGACGACGCTCGAGCTCGATTGCATCGAGGACGGTCGCGCATTCAACATCAACCCCGCGGGCCTCAACAAAGGCGTCGCCATTGCGCGCTTCTGCGAGCACCTAGGGATCGAGCGCGAGGAGACGTTGGCGCTCGGCGACTCCGAGTCCGACTTCTACATGGCCGATCACGTGGGCACGTTCTGCCTGGTCGAGAATGGCCTGACGAGCGCCGGCGCACCCGAGTTCCTGGCTGCTTGCGAGAACGCTTTCGTTACGCGCGGCAAAATTGTCGACGGTTGGGCGGCGACGGCAGAGCTGCTGGTCGCGGCGCGTTCGTAGCGCGCCGCCGCCGCACTTGGACATGTCTTTTCGAGAGAGACTGGTGAGGTAATGTCCGATATCGAGAATCCGGCAGGCGACACGCGCCCGATTGGCGTGTTCGATTCTGGTTTGGGCGGTCTGACGGTTGCGCGCGCGATTGCGACGGCGCTGCCGCACGAGTCCGTCTACTACTTTGGCGACACCAAACGCTGCCCCTACGGCACGCGCACCGAGGATGAGGTGCGCTCATTTGCGTTGCAGGCGGGTCGTTGGCTTTCGAAGCACGACGTCAAGATTATGGTCATCGCCTGCAATACGGCGACTGCTGCGGCCTTGCGTCTGGCCCAGCAGGTGCTCGACGTTCCTGTGATTGGCGTGATCGCGCCGGGTGCCCGTGCGGCAATCAACAGCACGCGCACGCGCCGGGTGGGCGTGCTCGCCACCAACCTCACTATTCGCTCGGGCGCCTACACGCGCGCCATTCAGGATCTAGATGCCGGCGTCGATGTATACGGCTGTCCTGCCTCGAGCTTTGTCGAGGTTGTCGAACACGAGCTCGCCTCGGGTGCACATCTGCAGGAACAGTGGCTTGAGAACGAGGACATCTTCGATACGCCTGCCGTGCGTGCGCTGGTGGGTGCCACGGTTGAGCCGCTGCGCGACCACGGTATCGATACCGTGGTGCTCGGCTGTACACATTTTCCGCTGTTGGTGGGACCTATCCGCCATGCGCTGGGGCCTGGGGTGCGCGTCGTGAGTTCCGCCGAGGAGACCACACGCGAGCTGACCGATATCCTCACGCGCCGCGAGCAGCTGGCGGGCGACGCCGCCGAGCCGCAGCATCGTTTTGCCACGACGGCCGATAACATTGCCGAGTTTGCGGTGGCGGGCAGCTTTATCTTTGGTCAGCCGCTCAAGAGCATCGAACATATCGATATCGATGAGCTGAAATAGATGTAAGGCAGTTGCCAGAGCCTTCGCCACATCTTTTGCCGAAAGGATATTTCTATGGAGTACATGCAGGTCAACCGCGCCAACGGTCGCGCCGCCAACGAGTTGCGCCCCGTTAAGCTCACCCGTGGCGTCATGAAGCACGCCCACGGCTCGTGTTTGGCCGAGTTCGGCGACACGCGCGTGCTGTGCGCCGCCACTATCGAGGAGGGCGTGCCGGGCTGGCGAAAGGGAGCTAAGGCCGGCTGGGTGACCGCGGAATACGCCATGCTGCCGGCGTCGACCGGCAAGCGCTGCAAGCGCGAGCATGCCAACCGCAAGGGTCGCTCCATGGAGATCGAGCGCCTCATTGGCCGCAGCCTGCGTACCGTCGTCAACATGAAGGCGCTCGGCGAGTACACCGTCACCGTTGACTGCGATGTGATTCAGGCCGATGGCGGCACGCGTACAGCGAGCATTACCGGTGCCTGGGTGGCGCTGCACGACGCCCTCGCCATGTGGGTCGAGGCGGGCAAGATCGAGCGCATCCCGCTTACCGGCCAGGTGGCTGCCATCTCCATGGGCGTTGTCGACGGCAATACGCTGCTTGACCTCGATTATTCCGAGGACAGCCATGCCGAGGTCGACATGAACCTCGTCGCCACCGATACCGGTGAGATGATCGAGCTCCAGGGCACCGGCGAGCAGGCGCCCTTCGACCGCAAACGCCTCAATGCCCTGCTCGACCTGGGCGACAAGGGTATCGCCGAGCTCATCGAGCTTCAGCGCCAAGCCATCGCCTAACCTGCCAAAAAGGGACAGGTTTATTTTGGTAGGTTTTATCTGCGGAGACGTCTAGGCACAAGACAGCCGTTGATTGAGAGGGGAGAGGCAGAGGCCCTCGTCGCCCTCGGCGCGGCATTGCTATAGAGACAAGGAGACCACTCATGGCACTTGAGAAGATCGACATCGACACCCTCGACCCGGCGGCGACCATCGTCGTGGCAACGGGCAACGCCCATAAGCTCACCGAGATCGAGGCCATTTTGGGCAAGGTTATGCCCGAGGTTCGCTTTGTGGCGCTCGGTCAGCTGGGCGATTTTGAGGACCCCGAGGAAAACGGTACGACGTTTTTGGAGAACGCCATCATCAAGGCGCAGGCTGCGGTCGAGGAGACGGGGCTCATGGCCATTGCCGACGATTCGGGCCTGGTCGTTGACGCGCTGGATGGTGAGCCCGGTGTGTATAGCGCGCGCTACGCGGGCGTTCACGGCGACGATGCCGCCAACAATGCCAAACTGCTCGTGAATCTGGAGGGCGTGGCCGACGAGGACCGCACTGCGCGCTTTATGAGCGTCGTCGCGCTCATCGACACGGATGGTTTGGTCACCTATGGTGAGGGCGCCTGCGAGGGCGTTATCGCACACGAGGGTCGCGGCGATCACGGCTTTGGCTACGACCCGCTGTTCCTGCCGGTCGACACGCCGGGCAAGACCATGGCCGAGCTGACGGCGGACGAGAAGAACGCCATCAGCCATCGATTCCATGCGCTCGAGCACCTATCCGCCAAACTGACGGGCGAGGAGTAGGCCGTGCGTGCGGTAGTGCAGCGCGTGCTCAACGCCGGCGTGACGGTCGACGGTGAGTGCGTGGGCAAAATTGGGCGCGGCTATCTGGTGCTGCTGGGTGTGGGCCATGGCGATACGCGTGCCGAGGCCGACAAGCTGTGGGGCAAGCTCCGCGGGTTGCGTATCAACGAGGACGAGAACGGCAAGACCAACTTGGCGCTTGCCGATGTCGACGGCGAGGTGCTCGTGGTGTCGCAGTTCACGCTGTTCGCCGACTGCCGCCACGGTCGCCGTCCGTCGTTTACGGATGCCGGCGCACCCGATGTTGCCAACGAGCTCTACGAGTACTTCCTGACGCTCGTTCGTCAAGATGTCGAACACGTGGCGCACGGCATTTTTGGCGCCGATATGAAAGTCGACTTGGTCAACGACGGCCCATTCACCATCGTCTTGGACACCGATAGTCTGTAAGTAGTCAATTTGGGACCGGGCTTTTTTAGCTACTTGCGTATGGCGGCAGCAGGGTGCTATAGTATTAGAGTTTTGTCTATCTTAGGGGTATTATCCCATTTTTGAATTGCACCTTCTGGAGGCCCTGTTCATGGAAGAGATGGAAGTCAATCACGTCGACGACATCCACGAGAAGCTGACCGATATGGTGGGCGATCGCGTCAAGGTGAAGGCCAACATGGGCCGCACCCGCGTTGTCGAGCGCATGGGCACCATCAAGAGCGTCCACCCCGCCGTCTTTATCGTCGAGGTCGACGAGCGTCGCGGTCGCAAGTCGCGTCAGTCCTACCAGTATATCGATGTCCTCACCGGTCAGGTCGAGCTGTTCGACCCCGAGAGCGACGAGCATATCTTTACCCCGCTCGGCAATCAGCTCGAGGAGCATTAACGGTGACCGATCGGTCCCTGACTCTTTCCGCGCCGGCAAAGATTAACCTCTACCTGGGGGTTCATACCGAGCGCGATGACCGCGGCTACCACAGGGTCGATTCCCTGATGGCGGCCGTCGGTCTTTCCGATACCGTGACGGTCACGCTGGCGCAGGCGCTGACCGTCCAGACGGTTCCGGCATCAGATTTTCCCATGCAAAAGAATACGGCGTATCGGGCTGCGGTTGCTATGGCCGAGCATTATGGTCGCGAGGCAAACATCTGCGTGACGATTGAGAAGCGCATCCCATTGTGCGCCGGCTTGGGCGGCCCCTCGACGGATGCGGCCGCGGTCATTGTCGCCTTGGCGGAGCTCTGGGGCATTGATCGCACCGACCCAGCGCTCGACGATATTGCGCGAGGCATTGGTGCTGACGTCCCGTTCTTTTTGCACGCGAGTCCTGCGTTCTGCGTAGGTGGGGGAGACGTGCTGGCAACTGAGTACCCCGCGCTGCCCGCGACGCCCGTCGTGCTGGTCAAGCCGCGCGAGGCGAGCGTTTCGACAATTGAGGCCTATCGACGTTTTGACGAGGCCCCGGTGCCTGCGGAGAAGCCCGGCGCGATAGCTTCTGCCTTGCGTGCTGGTGATGCCGAGACGGCATATGCGCTCATACATAACAACTTGGGTGTCATTTCCGCACAGATGGAGCCGCAGATTCAAACGGTTCTCGATTGGCTGCGTAAGCAGGACGGCACCGTTGCTGTAGATGTGTGCGGATCGGGTGCCTGCTCGTTTGCCATTTGCGTCACCGCCGCCACGGCCGAAAGGCTTGCCGACGCTGCCCGGCAAAACGGCTGGTGGTCCTGCGCGACGGAGCTCATTCCCAACACGGTTCGCGTCGAAGTGCCAAAGAAGTAAAAATTTCTCTAGCACACGACGGAAATCTTTGTTACTATAGTCGAGCTAACGGGTTGTGGCTCAGTTTGGTAGAGCACTGCGTTCGGGACGCAGGGGTCGCTGGTTCAAATCCAGTCAACCCGACCAGAGCATGAGGAGGGACCGCTTCTTGCGGTCCCTTTTTTTAGCTATTGTTGTGATACCGCGATACCCGCGGTATACTCATTCGAGCTTGTCTCGCTGTATTGTGGAGGTCTACATGTTTGGACTGAGGGCTCCTGAGCTCATCATTATTCTCGTCGTTGTCCTGATTATCTTCGGGCCCAAGAACCTGCCGAAGCTCGGCAAGTCCCTCGGCTCTACCGTCAAGAATATCCGTGAGGGTATGGAGGGCGACGATAAGGCCGAGACCAAGCAGGCCGAGGAGGTCGTGGTCGAGCAGTCCGAGGAGGACAAGGAGATCGCTGAGCTCGAGGCCAAGCTCGCTGCTGCCAAGAAGAAGCAGGCAGAGGACAGCGACGCGGACGCAGAGTAGTCCCATCCCTTTGGGGTGAGCACCTGACCGGCTTGCCCGCAGGCTAGCCGGTCTTTTTCGTTTTGTTGACAGTTGATTGTTTGATCAGAGTTGGGGAGATATCCGTATGGACGCAAGCCAGATCGTACTGACCGCTGAGGGCCGCCAGAAGCTCGTCGAGGAGCTCGCTTGGCGTGAGGGCGATTACGCCAAGGAGATCGTCGAGGACATCAAGGAAGCCCGCGCGTTCGGCGACCTTTCGGAGAACTCCGAGTACGACGCCGCTAAGGACAAGCAGGCCCAGAATGCTGCTCGTATCGCCGAGATCCAGGCCATTCTTGCCAACGCTCAGGTTGCTGCCACCACGGGTGATCTGACCGTCTCCATCGGTTCCACCGTTTCGCTGATTGATCCCAACGGCGAGGTCATGGAAGTCACGCTCGTTGGTACTACCGAGACCAACTCGCTCGAGCACAAGATCTCCAACGAGTCTCCGGTCGGTCACGCCATCATCGGTCACGGCGAGGGTGATTCCGTCGAGGTCGTTACGCCTTCCGGCAAGACTCGCGTCTACACCATCGCCAAGATCGCACGCTAGACCACGGTCCCGCGTAAAGGTATGTTTTCGCTCCCTGGGACCGAATCCTGGGGAGCGTTTTAGTTTGAGGAGCTAACTTATGGCAGAGAACCAGAACGCCGCCGATCAGGCATCGACGCTCAACGACGAGCGCGCCACCCGCCTGGCCAAGCGCGCCGCCCTGTTCGAGGCGGGCCAGAACCCCTATCCCGAGCACTCTGAGCTTGAGGACTACGTCGCCGATATCGAGGCTAAGTACGCCGAGCTTGCCGATGGCGAGGACACCGAGGACGTCGTGAAGATCGCTGGCCGTGTGGTCGCCAAGCGCGGTCAGGGCAAGATCATGTTCATCGTCGTGCGCGATGCGACTGCCGAGATTCAGCTGTTCTGCCGCATCAACGACATGGACGAGGCTGCCTGGAGTACGCTCAAGGCCCTCGACCTGGGCGACATCCTGGGCGTGACCGGCGTGGTCGTGCGCACCCAGCGTGGCCAGCTTTCCGTTGCCCCTAAGAGCGCGACCCTGCTTGCCAAGGCCGTTCGTCCGCTGCCCGAGAAGTTCCACGGTCTTTCCGACAAGGAGACCCGCTATCGCCAGCGCTATGTCGACCTGATCGCCAACGACGACGTTCGCGAGACCTTCCGTAAGCGTTCGCAGATTCTCTCCACCTTCCGTCGCTTTATGGAGTCCGACGGCTACATGGAGGTCGAGACCCCCATCCTGCAGACCATCCAAGGCGGCGCTACTGCCAAGCCGTTCATTACCCACTTCAACGCGCTCGATCAGGAGTGCTACCTGCGTATTGCCACCGAGCTGCACCTCAAGCGCTGCATCGTCGGTGGTTTTGAGCGCGTGTTCGAGATCGGCCGCATCTTCCGTAACGAGGGCATGGACCTTACCCACAACCCCGAGTTCACCACGATGGAGGCCTACCGTGCCTTCTCCGACCTCGAGGGCATGAAGGCACTCGCCCAAGGTGTCATCAAGGCTGCCAACAAGGCCATCGGCAACCCCGAGGTCATCGAGTACCAGGACCAGACCATCGACCTTTCTGGTGAGTGGGCCAGCCGTCCCATGACCGACATCGTCTCCGACGTGCTCGGCAAGCAGGTCACCATCGACACACCGGTCGAGGAGCTTGCTGCCGCCGCGCGCGAGAAGGGCCTGGAGATCAAGCCCGAGTGGACTGCTGGCAAGATCATCGCCGAGATTTACGATGAGCTGGGCGAGGACACCATCGTCAACCCGACGTTCGTGTGCGATTACCCCATCGAGGTCAGCCCGCTTGCCAAGCGTTTTGAGGACGACCCGCGCCTGACGCACCGCTTTGAGCTGGTTATTGCCGGTCACGAGTACGCCAACGCGTTCTCCGAGCTCAACGATCCGGTCGACCAGGCCGAGCGCTTTGCCGCCCAGATGGCCGAGAAGGCCGGCGGTGACGACGAGGCCATGGAGTACGACGAGGACTACGTGCGCGCCCTCGAGTACGGTATGCCTCCCGCGGGCGGCATTGGCATTGGTATCGACCGCGTGGTCATGCTGCTCACCAACCAGGCTTCTATCCGCGACGTGCTGCTGTTCCCGCACATGAAGCCCGAGAAGGGTTTCCAGTCCGGTGCCGCTGCCGCCAAGGCTGCCGAGGCCGGCAACGCCGCGAGCCCGTTCGTTAAGTCGCTTAAGCCCACGCTCGATTACTCCAAGATCGCCGTTGAGCCGCTGTTTGAGGAGTTCGTCGACTTTGATACCTTCTCTAAGAGCGACTTCCGCGCTGTGAAGGTCAAGGCATGCGAGGCCGTCAAGAAGTCCAAGAAGCTGCTGAACTTTACGCTCGACGACGGCACCGGCACCGACCGCACCATCCTCTCCGGTATTCACGCTTATTACGAGCCCGAGGACCTGGTTGGCAAGACCTTGCTCGCCATCACCAACCTGCCTCCGCGCAAGATGATGGGTATTCCCAGCTGCGGCATGCTGATCAGCGCTGTCCACGAGGAGGAGGGCGAGGAGCGCCTCAACCTGATCCAGCTCGACGCCTCCATCCCCGCCGGCGCAAAGATGTACTAACTAGTTACGCGGTTCTACGAACCGCGTAACGGCTCGACGCTGCGCGGGCCGCATTTGGACAATCTGACGTTCAACTTCAAGGGCGCGACCAAAAGGTCAGCGCCCTTTCGTTTCACGTCACCTTGTCACAAATGCGACCCGCTCGCTGACTTATGCTCAACCTGCGGCGCCATTTTTCTTGAAGGCACCTTGCTCGCTCTGGCGGGCTTTCGCTGTCCGTCCTCTATCTGCGGTGTTGCCCTGGTTGGCACTTAGGGACGTTCCTTTTCTGCTGGCACTTGGGGACAGTCCTTGTCGAGTTACTGGTAGTCATTGGGGACGTTCTTAAACGACTACCCACGGCTATTGCGCGCATGGTTCGCATGACAGTCGTCTCTTTTATGTTTCCTTTAGCCGTTGCTGCCTAGGATGGGGGTTAGTCGGCAGGAAGGGAGCGTCTATATGGACGACGCGAGCGAGCGTGCAATCGAAGAGGACATGCTCGATCAGTTCAATTACTTTGATGATGAGGACGAGGAGCTGATCGACCGTCGCGAGCCAGCGCCGCTTGATTCCTTTGATCTGGTCGATGAAGAGGCTGATGAGGTTGAGGGTGAATCAGCGGAGCCCCCACAGCCTTCGCGCCTTGACTCGCTGCTTTCGAGAGCCCCCATGCACCACGGCGTTCGTGCCGGCGCGCTCCATATGAAAACTGACTGGCACCAGATCGTGACGGCAGGCGATGAGCTTGCCGTCGATGCGCCGCTCACTGATAAGTCATCCATCATCTGCCGCACCGGCATGCTTATGCTGGCAAGCGGAACAGGTGCCTGGCGCGTGCGCGATACCATGAATCGTGTTGCTGCCGTACTCGGCGTCACGATTCACGTCGACCTGAGTCTTCTGTCGTTTGAGTGCACTTGCATCGAAGATGGCCACTGCTTTAACGAGGTTGTCAGCCTGCCCACAACGGGAGTCAATACCCATCGCATTTGGATGATGGAGAGTTTCCTCAAGGAAATCGAGACCTATGGTCGTCGCTTCACGGTACACGAATACCACGAGATGCTCAAGACCGTTGAGAGCTCAAAACCCGATTACTCTCCCTGGCAACAGGGCCTTGCGGCAGCCTGTGCTTGCGGCGCCTTCGTCTTTTTGCTCGGCGGCGGCCCTATCGAGATGGCCTGCGCATTCGTAGGCGCTGGTGTTGGCAACTTTGCTCGTTCCCATATTCTCAAGCAGGGTCTTGGCCAGTTTAGCGCGCTGACGATCGGCGTTGCGCTCGCTTGCGTTTCATATCTGCTGGCATTGGTCGGCCTTGGCCAGGTCATTCCGGGGGCAATGTCGCACCAAGAAGGCTATATCGGCGCCATGCTCTTTGTGATTCCCGGCTTTCCCCTCATTACGGCAGGCCTCGACATCGCAAAGCTCGATATGCGAAGCGGCATCGAACGTCTGTCATATGCCGTATCGATTATTGTGATGGCGACGCTCGTAGGTTGGATGGTTGCCGAGTGTGTTGGCCTGGCGCCGGACGACTTTGCGCCGCTCGGTCTCTCGCCGCTTGCCCTTACGCTCCTGCGCGTGGTGATGAGCTTCGTTGGCGTATTCGGCTTCTCGGTGATGTTCAACAGCCCGGTAAGGATGGCCGCGGCAGCTGGGCTGATCGGCGCCGTGTCCAATACCCTGCGTCTGACCCTTGTCGATGCGCCGACGATGATTCCCTTCCTGGGCCTCAGCGCGGGAATGCCTCCCGAGGCGGCAGCGTTTATCGGCGCGCTGGTATCGGGACTGCTGGCAAGCTTGGCCGAAGTCAAGCTCACCTACCCACGTATCGCCCTCACGGTGCCATCAATTGTCATTATGGTGCCGGGCCTGTATCTGTATCGCTCGATGTACTACATGTGCACCTTCGATACGGTCAATATGCTCGGTTGGTTTGTGCGTGCAGTGCTCATTGTGGCGTTTTTGCCCGTTGGTCTGGGTGTGGCACGTACACTCACCGACCCTCGCTGGCGCCACACCAGCTAATTGGTGCAAGGAGGACAGGTCACTTTGCACCAAATGAGTTGCGGTGAAATAGGGACTGAATGGGGGTGCGGACAGAAAGTTGGACCGTGAAGCGGTCCGGACTGGAGGTTCGCATGTACAGCAGGGAGAAGGTCGAGCTCTTCCTCCTGGCGACGGAGGACGGCATGG